>NZ_JAVDWE010000005.1:0-310907 GCF_031457235.1 Hydrogenophaga laconesensis | reverse complement strand
ATCTGCGCTTCACTGAATCTGGACTTCTTCATGTAGAGACTCCTGCTGAGGGAATTCTCTACTTCCAACTGGTTCAGGTTTTCGAGGGGACTTCACATTCACGCGCATGGGTTGAAGCTCGATCGCCAGACCTCTAACTAAAGCTTCGACAGCACCGACGGAAGCGGCCAGAACTGAATTTCCTGGGGCGCTGGGGCGTTGTGAAAGCACTCCACTGGTTAGGATGATGGATGCGCCTGGCGCGAGTTTGCCAAGCAGTGAATGAACCACATAAACAGCACCCCAGACCCGCTCGCGAACGGCTTCGAGCAACTGGTCTGGCTCGGAATCCACGAGTCTTCCCGTGATGCGGCGACCCGCGGTAATGATTAGATGGTCAATCCTGGGGAGGTCTTGAACGGCACTCTGTACGGAGCGTCGATCACTCACGTCCATCCCTGCGAAGCCAGAACATTTCAGAATCCCGGCCTCTTCTGTCAATTGCCTTGCGTTGTTTCCGCCAAGGATGACATTGGCCCCCATCTCCTGCGCCAGTCGCGCTGCAGCGAGTCCGATACCACTGCTGCCCCCAACGAAGAACGCGTTCTTTCCTATCAGCGAGTTGGCTCTCATGGTTGCTTCGGTCTCCAGTGTCCGACTTGTCGGTCCGCAGAATACGTGTCAATGCTGCGCGGCGACAAATACCGAATTTCTATGCACGCAATCTCAGTGCGGCATGGGAACGGGCTCACATACGCCAGAGTGCCTTCCATCCACCGTTGTTATGCATCGGATACCCAAACGGCATTTCCGCTGATGCACGGAGCTGAGTACGCTGGCGCTCTTGATCGGAGACAAACAATGGCAATGAAAAAAACTGAAAACATTGGGCGGCGGCAAGCCCTTGCGTTGCTGGGCGCAACCCTTGGAGGGCACGGGCTCGCACGGGCGTCGAGCTTCCCGGATAGACCCGTGACAATCGTTGTGCCGTTCTCGGCTGGCGGTAGCACGGATGTCGTGGCAAGACTGGTAGCCGCTCGTCTGCAGCAGCGGTTGGGCCAGTCGTTCATCGTGGACAACCGTGGTGGAGCAGGCGGCAATATCGGCGCAACTGCGGCGGCACGCGCCCGCCCAGACGGATACACAGTCCTTTACGCGACGCTGTCCCTTCTTGTGTTCAACGAGTTCATCTATACCAAGATGCCTTTCCGATCGGATGAGTTGACCCCACTTGCGTTGACCGTGAAAGCTCCTTTGGTGATGTGCACCGCGACCACCAGCGGAGTGCAATCGTTGACGGATCTTCTGGATCGGATGCGTCGTGCACCGGGTGGTCTGAGCTATGCCTCAGCGGGGAGCGGATCGGCCAGTCATGTCGCGGCGTCCATGTTGCTGCAGCAGCAAGGCCTTGCTGCCGTTCATGTTCCGTACAAGGGAAGTGGCCCTGCGGCGAACGATCTGCTGTCGAACACAGTGGCGTTTTGTTTTGATTCGCCGGTTGTCTATGCGCCTCATATCAAAGCCGGAACGCTCAAGGGTCTCGCAGTGACCGGCCCGCAACGCATCCCGACCTTGCCTGATGTCCCCACGTTTGCACAGGTGGGGTTGCCCAACTTCGACGCCAGCACCTGGAATGCCTGGATGGCACCCGCAGGCACACCTCCCGCCATTGCTGATTTGCTGGCGCGTGAGATTCAAGCCGTTCACGCCGAAGCCGAGTTCAGAGCTCGGCTCGCGGAGATTGGCGCTGTCAGCGTGTCCGATCACGGCCCGCAACAGACTGCGCAATTCATTGCGCAGGAGAAGCAGCGCTGGAAGCCCTACGTGGTCAACAGCGGCGCCAAGGTTGACTGATGGCCTATGACAAAGACCCGCAGGTGCGCCGAATCCGGCTGGAGGGCTTCGGAGGGCCGGAAGTCCTTCAACTCGAAACGGCCACCATTGGGCAGCCTGGTGTTGGAGAAGTGTTGATCAGGGTTCGGGCAGCAGGTGTCAACCGTCCGGACCTCATTCAACGGACGGGTCGCTACCCTGCTCCAGCGGACGCAAGTCCGATTCCGGGGCTGGAGATCAGCGGAATCGTGCACGCGGTCGGCGAAGAAGTGGTCAACTTTCAGGTGGGCGATGAGGTGTGCGCCTTGACCAATGGTGGCGGCTATGCAGACCGTTGTCTGGTGCCGGCAGGCCAGGTTCTGCCGCTTCCTAGGTCCTGCAGCTTCGTTGAGGGGGCCGCAATCCCAGAGACGTTCTTCACCGTATGGGCGAACCTGTTTGGCAATGGAGCATCGATCCCCCGAGGACCGGTGTTGATACATGGGGGTACCAGCGGCATTGGCTACACGGCTTTGATGCTGTGCCGTGAATTCGGGATTGCAGCGTTTGCTACAGTGGGCTCGGAGGAAAAGGCGCGCGCCGTGAAGTCGCTTGGGGCGACGCCCATCCAGTACCAACATGAGGTGTTCGCGGATGTGGTGCTCCAGGCCACTAGTGGCCGTGGAGTGGAGGTGGTTCTGGACATCATGGGAGCCTCCTACTTCCATGAAAACCTGAGGGCTCTGGCGAAAGATGGCCGGCTGCAGCTGATTGGTACTTTGGGTGGCGCGGTGGTCGAGTCCGTCAACCTCATGGCCATCTCATCTCGGCGAATCGTCGTGACAGGCTCGTCGATGCGGCCTCGTACTCAGGAAGAGAAAGCGGCCATTGCTCGTTCTCTGTATGAGCACGTATGGCCGCTGTTCAACGAGGGACGTTGTGTGCCCCGGGTCGACCGCGTGTTCCCGCTGGAGGAGGTGGGGGACGCACATCGTCTGATGGAAGCATCCACCCATATTGGAAAAATCGTACTGTCAATGGACCCGCATTGATACTTTTTGAGAGCGACGTCCACGCTCTCACTCAGGCTTGTACTGGCCGCTCTTGATTGCCGTGCGGATCAACTCGAAGTCCCGGTCGATCATCTTCTGGAACTGCTCAGGGGTGCCTCCAACAGGTGTGAGACCCAGCGCGTTCAGGCGCGTGGAAACTTCAGCGCTCTTGATCGCCGTGTCGAAGTCCCGGGTCAGTCGGTCCATTGCCGTTTTTGGCGTTCGGGTGGAGACGAAGAAGCCGTTCCATTGTGACGCTGTGAATCCTTTGATGCCGAGCTCTTCGAAGGTGGGCACACCTGGCGCGATTGTCGGGCGTGTTTCGCCGGTGGCCGCCAAGATGCGGATCTTGCCTCCGGCAAGATGTGGGGCAATCGCGCTGTAGGGAAGAAACGAAGATGTGATCTGACCATTGAGTAACTGGATGATCACATCGCTGTTGCCCTTGAACGGCACGTGGGTGATGTCCACCGTTGCAGCGCGTTGAAGCGCAAGAAGGAGCAGGTGGCCTGTCGACCCCATGCCGAACGAGCCGAATGTCAACAGGCCAGGCCGTGCCTTGCCGATCTTGAGGAATTCGTCGAGCGATGTGGGTCGCTCAGAGCCGGCCTGACCAGCGACAAAGTACATCGGCGTCTCGGTTGCCGCGATGAGAGGGCGCAGTTCTCTGAACGTGTCAAAGGGAAGCTTCTCCTTTGTGACGGTGTTCTGCACGATCAGCGAGATGTTCATCAGGATGGTGTGACCATCTGGAGCCGCACGCGCAACGTCCGATGTGGCGATAACTGTGTCGGCCCCTGGCTTGTTGTCAACGACGACGGGTTGGTTCCAGGCCTGCGTCAGGCGTTGGGCAATGGTTCGGGCAATGACATCGGAGTTACCACCAGCCGGAAAGGGTACGACGATACGAACGGCTCGGCTCGGAAAGTCAGTCTGTGCCATTGCAGTCAGGGCACGGCTAGGCAGAAGGGTCGCTGCAGCCAGTTGGACGGCGCGTCGGCGGGAGATCAGGGCGGTTGAAGCTTTCATGATGCTGTCTTTGGAATGATGGGAAGTAACAGGTAGGCGTCGTCTTCCGCATCCATGTGCAGAGTGACCGAGGTGTCAAAGATGGCGGCAGGCCTGTCCTGAGGATCGTCGTGAACGAACGGGCCGCAGCCGCGCATCGGGTTCTTCATGTTGGAGAGGCTGGCAGCCGGACCGTCGTATTCGTAGTCCTTGCCCCGGACCGTCAAGCCCAGAGAGTAGCCGGCCGGTATCACGATCGATGTGGGCCAGATCTCGACGTCCACATGCACGGGAACTCCTGGTTCCAGCAGTTCCTTGCTGTTGTGTGAATGCCAAGGGCGCCAGGCAAGACTGCGCGAGGGGTCGGTCTGACGATGAGACGCACGCAACCATCCTTGAGCCAATGGTGTATGAGGGTCCAGTGCGCCTTGAAAAACGACCTCCTGGCCCATCCGGTCGAAGAGGCGGAGCACCAGAAAGAGATCTGCGTCACAAGTGGCGCTGGAGAGCTTTAGGCGCGCGACAGCGTTGCCGGTTATCTCCGTCTCCATCTCGAAAGGCAATGTGCGGAAGGTGACGCCATGCCCCATCGTTTCATAGGTCACTCGACCGCCAGTGGTCGGCCCCGAGGTGGGGTGCATGCCCAACGTTGCGTCCAGATAGAACCTGGTCCAGCAGGTGCGATCAATGGGCCATGCGTCTTCTGCACGCTGCGTGAAGGACCCATCTGCGTGGCGAATCTGCAACTGCACCTTCGGTTGATGTTGCCATCCGGTGTTGTCCATCTTGAGAAATCGATCGAAGAATCTGCGTTGAAGATCGACGCCGTAGTCGGTATAGAAGCCCGCCCAATGTGAGCCACCGTGTACCTCGAGCCATTTCTCTGTGCTGCCGGCGCGCAAGAAACCTTCGATGTTGCCGCGTGTGTGTAGCCCTTGGCCTCCCCAGTTCGCTGCAGAAAGCAGGGGCACCTGAATCTCTTCCAGGTCCGGGGTGCGGGATTGATAGTAGTCATCGTGGAGTTCACGCCGCTGCAACTCCCCCCACATGTCTACGCGCAGTGCGGCAAGCTCTTCTTCGCTGAGGGTTTCAGGGCCGCAGACAAGTTCACCAGTGACTCGGCTTTTGGGCCCTCGCTCGCCTCGACCATGTTGAACCGAGACCACTTGCATCTGCTGCCAGTTGCGCGTGAAGGTGCAGAGAATCCCCCCGTGGCGAGCCGACTCACGGTAACGGTCGTTGTACCCCTCCCAAACGCATATGGCCGCCAGGTGAGGTGGTCGGCGGGCGGCGACGCGCCATTGATTGCTGGCATAAAAGGAAACGCCGGCTAGACCTACTCGGCCATTTGACCAGCGCTGCGTCCCCGCCCACTGGATGCAGTCGATCAGGTCTTGCGTCTCGCGCGCGGAGTGCAGGTTCAGCTCACCGGGAGAGCGTCCAGCGCCGCGAGAGTCCACGCGTATGCACACATAGCCATACGGCACCCACTTCTCTGGATCGACAACCTCCCAGTTCTGATAGTGATTGCTGGAGTTCCGGGCCGTATCAGGATGGTCTCTTAGCATGATCTCCCACGCCGTCGAATACCCCTCCTGAAACGCAAGACCTTTGCCGTACGGCCCGTAACTCATAAGCACCGGCCATGGACCATCACCCGGTGGGCGGAACACGTCGGCACGCAATACAAGGCCATCGTCCATCGTGATCGCGACGTCCCATTCGATTTGCATGTATGAAAGATGTGTTGCCTCTTGACGCGGCGAAACTTGCACTGTGTTGTCTCCATGTGAACGGGTAGGGGAGTGCTGCACTCCATGCCTGAAGCTTAGGAAGGAGTGACAAAAAAATGAAATACTCGATGCCTATGGAATTCATTCAATCCTGATATGGAGCGTCTCGCGTGGACCTGATCCAACTCCGGTACTTCCTGGGTGTTGCTGAGCACGGAGGCTTCACAAAGGCCGCGGCAGCCCTGCATATCGCGCAGCCTGCCATCACGCGACAAATACGCCTGCTGGAAGAGGATCTGGGCGTGCAGTTGCTCCTTCGCCATAGTCGCGGCGCTGAACTGACTGACGCTGGTCGTCGTCTGGTGGCGGGAGCTGAGTTGATCTTTCGCGACATGGCCGACGTGCGCGCTCAAGTCGTCGCATCGAGCGAGGCAGTGAGTGGGTGCCTTCGCATCGGGTTTCCTCCGTCTGTGGGCGATCTGCTGATTTCCAAGGCGGTCAGAACTTTTCGGTTGCGATATCCCCAGGTGGGGTTCAGCTTGAGAGAAGGCTATAGCCACGCACTTCGCGACGATCTTCTGGGCGACAGACTAGATGTGGCTGTCATCACTGGACGAGAGGACAATCCGCTTCTCATTCCCACATCACTTTTCGCGGAACAACTGTGGTTGCTGGAGCTACCAGGACCTCGCAGGCGCCGCAAGCCTGGCTACGCTCTAGCAGATCTGGCGGGACGATCGCTCGTACAGCCCAGCCGAGCAAACACGATGAGGCTCCTCCTCGAGGACCTTGCGCGACAGGCAGGAATTGAACTGAGCGTGGTGGTAGAAGCAGACGGCATTCACACGATCAAGGGGCTGGTCGCCATGGGTGTGGGCGCCCACGTTTCACCCTATTCAGCGATTAGTCGCGGTATAGAGAGCGGTGAGTTCGCTGGAGGCCCGATCGCAGGGCTGATGATCGAGAGGCAACTCGTACGCCGTGCCGACCGGTCCGTGAGCGCCGCACTGTTGCGGTTCCAGGAGGTGTTGCTGGAGGAACTGGCCTCAGCCGAGGCCAGTTCGCAAGGTGCCATCCGGGTACACAAGGAGGCGGCATCGCTGCTTCCAGGTTGAGAGGCTTTGCGCTGGCGTCAGCGCGCCGGAACAATGGGCAGAAGCAGGCTGGACGGCGTTGAGCTTCCACAATGAATCGATGTGGTGCCTGCATACAGCGGAGCAGGTCGGTTCTCGGTATCGTTGTGCAGGAATGGGCCGCAGCCAGTCAGTGGGTTCTTCATGTTGGCCAGACGCGCAGGCGGCCCGTCCCATTCGTAGTCGCGACCGCGAACGGTGAGCGCGATGCGGTGCCCCGCGGGAACCACCACGCAGGTCGGCCATATCTCAACATCCACCGCTACCACTTCACCTGGCGCGACGAACTTGGCGCGCTGATGACGGTAGAACGGCCGCCACGGCAGCGACCGATTGGCGTCTTTCTCGCGGTGCGACAAGCGAAGCCACCCTTGTCCCGCAGGGGTATGAGGATCGAGCGCGCCCTGGAAGACGACTTCCTTTCCCTGTGGGTCGATGATCTGGAATACAGCAAAAAGGTCGGCGTCTTCCGTGGTTGAGGACACATGAAGTTTGGCCACGAGGGGGCCCGTAATTTCCGTTTCTTCGACCATGGGGCGAGACAGGAAAGTGACTCCCTTGCCGAGCGCCTCGAACGACTTTGTGCTGTTGCCGCCTGGGCTCTCCTCCAGGGAGTCCGTATCGGCATCCAGAAACATGTGCGTCCAATGGGTTCGCGCCAGAGGCCATTCGTTTTCGTGACGATGGAAGAAGCCGTTGAGCTTGCGCACCTGCAGAAGCACGCGTGGCTTGTCGTCCCAGCGATGCTTCTGGCCTTTCAGAAATCGGTCGAAGAAGCGCATCTGCAGGTCGATGCCGTAGTCTGTGTAGAAGAGGCTCCAGTGTTCAAGGCCATGCACCTCCAGCCACTTGTTGCGCGATCTGGCTTGTGTGAAGGCCTCAAAGTTGCCACGTGGGTGGATCCCTTGACCGCCCCAGTTGGCGCAAGACAGCAATGGGACTTCTATGTCCTCCCAGCGTGGCGTTCGGGCCTGCCAGTACTCGTCGTCAAAAGGATGCGCCCGAATTTCTGCACCAAAGTCTGCTCGCGATTCGCGCAGTCGCTCAACGGTATGCGTTTCGTCGCCGCACACCCATTCGCCGGTGACTCTGCTTCGCGGTCCGTTGGCACCCAGTCCATGCTGAACCGTTTTGACCTGCTTGTCGTACCAGTTGGCCAGAAAGGTGCTCAGGATACCGCCGTGGTAACTCATGTCCCTGTAGAAGTCGGCGCCGCCTTCCCATGCGCAGATCGCACTCAGATGCGGGGGCTTCAATGCGGCGACCTGCCACTGGTTCATTGCGTAATAGGAAATGCCGTTCAACCCGACTTTTCCGTTGGACCAGGGCTGTGTCCCCGCCCACTCAATGCAGTCGTGGAAGTCCCGTGTCTCGCGCGGTGACCACACGTCAAGATAGCCGGGCGATCTGCCCGCACCGCGAGAATCCACGCGCACGCACACGTATCCATGGGCAACCCATTTCTCGGGGTCGACCACCTCCCAGCTTTGGTACTTGTTGGTACTGCCGGCAGCGACATCCGGATGGTTGCTCACCATGCGGTCCCAGCAATCCGGATAACCTTCCTGAAAAGCCAGGCCCTTGGCATATGGCCCGTGACTCAGGATGACGGGATACTGCCCTTCTTCGACAGGTCTGAAGACATCCGCCCGCAACACAAGACCGTCGTCCATGACGATCTCCACGTCCCAGTCAATCCGCATTCCGTCCGCGATTTCAGATCTCAGCATTTTCATTTCTCTTCATTCCACCTTGATATTGGCCGCCTTGATGACGGCTCCCCATTTGCGCAGGTCGTCGCGAATGGACTGCTCCAGTTCTCCGGGCGTGCTACCAAGAGGCTCCAACCCCAAGTCCAGAATCTTTTTCTGGATGTCCGGCATAGCCACGATGGCGCGAACGTGGTCGCTGGTCTGCTGCACGGTGGCCGATGACCGCATGGCGGCAGGCGCGAACAAGGCAACCCAGTTCTCGCAGCGGTAACCCGTTAGCTTCTCGCGCACCGCGGGAATCTTCGCCATCACCGACGGCATGCGTTGATCGGTAAAGGCGATGGCGTTGAGCTTGCCTTCTTTGGCGTAGGGCACTGCCTGAGCGATTGATTCCGCCGAGACGTCAACCTGACCACCCACCAGGTCAGTCAGAGAGCCTGTCCTGTAGGGGATGTGTGTCAAGCGAACCTTTGTCTCCTGTTGAATCATTTCCATGCAGAGGTGGTTGCCACTGCCAACGCCGTATGAGGAGTAGGTAAGCTTCCCTGGCTTCTGCCGGGCTACACGAATCAGATCGTCGAGTGTCGCGATGCCGGTGGATGGATGTGCAACCAGCAGGTACGAGCCGACAGCGACCATACCAACTGGCGTCACTTCGCGAAGAGGTTCTGCAGCTGCCGCGTACAGATGCGGGTTGATGACGATCGGACTGTGGTTGGTGAACAGCAGCGTGTCACCGTTAGGTTCGGACTTGGCCACGGCCTGAAGAGCGAGCATGCCGTTAGCGCCGGGGCGGTTGTCGATGACGACTGGCCGACCCATTCGCTCTGCCAGTTTCTCGCCAATGGCGCGCGCCGCAACGTCGACACTGGTGCCGGGGCCATAGGCCACGATGACGCGAAGTGGCCGTTGCGGTTGAGATACGGCATCGCCATGCAGAGTGAGCAAGCCGGATGTAAGTGCCAATGCCAGCGTGCGATGGAGGAGGACCATGATGTTCGCCATGATTCGCCTCAATCGACCTTGATGTTGGCCTGCTTGATGAGGTCGCCCCATTTCCTGGAGTCGTTTGCGACAATGCGCTCGACCTCTTCCGGTCCCGCCCACTTGGGAACCAGGCCAAGATCCTGAATCTTCTTCTGGATGTCAGGCATGGCCACAATCGCGCGCAGCGATTCATTCAGTTGAGAGAGTTGAGGGGTCGTCTTCATCGCGGCCGGTCCGAAGATAGCCAGCCAGAGGTCGCAACGGTATCCTGGGATCGTCTCGGAAACTGCGGGTACCTGGGGCAGCACTTGCGGCAGGCGTTCGTCGGTGAATGCCAGCGCCTTGAGTTTTCCTTCTTTGACGAAAGGTGTCGCGTTGGCGATCGGCTCGGTCGATACATCCACCTGACCTGCCACAACATCCGTCAAGGAGCCCGTCTTGTAAGGGATGTGGAGCAAACTGATCTTGCTTGAGCTCTGAATCATCTCCATGCACAGGTGGGGGCCGCTACCCACGCCGTAGGACGCATACGACACTTTCCCAGGAGAGGCTTGTGCCTTCTTGATGAGATCAGCAATAGACTGGATGCCGGCCGAGGGGGTGGCAACCATCAGGTATGAGCCAGTCGTGACCAAGCTCACAGGCGTGAGTCTGGCGACATCTCGCCCCGCTCCCGCGTAGAGATGTGGGTTGATGACGAACGGACTGTGGTTGGTAAACAGTAACGTCTCACCGTTGGCAGGGGCGGAAGTTACAGCCTGAATCGCCACGATGCCATTTGCGCCTGGCCGGTTGTCTACGACGACGCCTTTGCCTGTGCGCTCGGCAAGCTTTTCTGCGATTGCCCGGGCTGCAATGTCGGTGGCGGTTCCCGCACCGTATGGCACGATGAGACGAGTGGTCCGCGAAGATTCTTGCGCTGCTACGCCGGTTGCCGCGCAGATCAAAGCGGTGGCGAACAGGCAGGCGTGTAGTCGGGTGCATGGCTTGAGCATGAAAGTCTCCTTCGTTGTATCTGCGGAATGCGTCGCAGGGTTCGAAGGCTATGGGTGCTAGCGTCTGGGGAGGAAATACGAAATTTCGCTGACGTCATGCCCATGCGGCATGTCGGGGAAATCCCTCAGAAGCCGGTGGGTATGTACGCAGTGCCCCATGAGCCCGAAGCGACGCGTTTCTCTGCGATGTCCGTTGCCATTGCCTCGACGTGCTCGCCGATGTTGGGGAAATATCGATTCCGCGAGCGCACCATTGACCATTCGATAACCATTCCCACAATGGGCGCCGCGCTCAATCGACCATCTGCAACAGCAAAGTAGATCGCCGAATATGGGAGGATGGCCGTGACGGAGCCCGCCTCTGCCAAGTCCAGCGCCAGTTGTTTTGAGTTCACTTCAAGGCACACTGGTGGGACGACGCCTTGCTCGCCGCACGCTCGGTCAACGATCACTCGAATGGAGTTTGGACGTGTTGGGATTGCCAGTGGGACGCTGACGATGCTGGAAAGAGACACAGGGGCGTCGAGTTGAAGGCCCCGATCTAGAGAAGTCACCGCGCACAGTGGTTCGACCACCAGAGGAAGTGCAGACAGCGCAGCGGTGCTGCGAGGGCCGGCGACGATTGCCAGATGGGCCTGTGCGCTTTCCAGCCAAAGCGTGACGTCGATGACCGCGCTGGCTGCTTCGTTGACTTTCAGGAGTTGCGACGGGTTCTCTTTCAGAAAACGAGAGACCAACGGAACCGTGATGAACTCATGCAACGAGGGCGGAACGATGAGCGAGAAGCTGGCCTCCGATCCGCTTTGCGATCGAAGTTCGTCCACCACGCTCTCATGTTGCAAGGCGAGAGCGTTGCCTCGCTTGCGAAGCAGCTCCCCGGATGGAGTCAGACGGACGCCTTTGGTGGACCGCTCGAACAAGGAAATGCCCAGCTCCTCTTCGAGCAACTGCATCTGGCGGGACAGCGCCGGCTGCGCAATGTGCAAGGCTGCCGCAGCTTTGGTCATGCTGCCCGAACTTGCAATCTGCAGAAAGTATCGAAGCTGTTGATGCTTCATCGTCGGATGACAATCTTCAGGCTCCGATGGAACATCGCGCGTGTTGCGGACCGACCTCATCGATGCTTTTGCAACCCAGCAATGCCAACGTGTGCAATATCTCAGCCTGGATGATCGTCAAAGCGCGAGCGGCACCTGCCTGCCCAGCTGCCGCGAGGGCATAGAGGGGCACCCGTCCCAGCATCACAGCGTCCGCCCCGAGAGCGATGGCCTTGACCACTTCACTGCCTCGCCGGAACCCGCTGTCGACCAGAACAGCGATTCGGCCGTCGATGGCATTCGCGATCGCGGGAAGTGCATCAATCGGCGCCACGGAACTGTCGAAGACGATGCCTCCGTGGTTGCTCACAACTATGCCGTCGGCGCCACAGTGCATCGCCTGCACTGCGTCCTCCGGATTGAGGATGCCTTTGACGATAAGCTGTCCGGGCCAATCGTTACGCAGTCGGCGCAGGTCTTCCCAGGTGATGGAGTCGTTTTTCGCCATCGCGTCTGCAATGGGCTGCGCCGTCATCCTAGCCTTGACGTGTCCGGGATAGTTCTCGTAGCGAGGCATGCCGGTGGTTGCAATGTAGCGACCGATGACTTCCAGCAACCAGCGTGGGTGTCCGATCACATCAAGGCAATTTCGAAGATTCAACCGCAGTGGGAGCGTGAAGCCATTGCGAACGTTGAAGGGTCGATTTGTGGCGACTACGCTGTCTGCAGTGACAACCAGCGCGTCATACCCTGACTCTCTGGCTCTGGAGACGACCTCGTCGGACATGGCCCGGTCTGGCCAGATATAGAGCTGAAACCACTGTCGACCACCGCCCACTTCACGAATGGTTTCCAGACGGGTGGTGGAGGCGGTGGACACCGTGAATGGAATTCCCGCCTCCGCCGCTGCTCGTGCCATGGCGATTTCGCCTCGGTACCACACTTGACCGGCTGGCCCCGTGGGCGCGATGACAACCGGCATAGACAGAGAATTTCCAAGCAATGTGGATGCCGTACTCCGTTGCGACACGTCACGCAGGACGCTGGAGCGCAACTTGACGCGCTGGATGGCTGCACGGTTGAGGCGAAGCGCCAGTTCGTCTTCTGCCCCCCGATCAATGAATTCAAAAAGTCCTTTGGGTAGGCGCCGCTGCGCGGCGGCGCGGATGTCATCGCTGTTGAGCCAGCTGGCAGGGTCGCTCATGAGTTCTCCAGGATATGCGTTGCGATCTTCTCGGCAATCATCAGTGTGGGAATGTTGGTGTTGCCACGCGGCAGTGTGGGCATGATGGATGCGTCAACGACACGCAAGCCTTGCACGCCATGAACCTTTCCCGAGGCGTCAACGACTGAATCTTGGTCGGCCGATTTGCCCATTCGGCAAGTGCCTGCATGGTGTCCTGAGGGCGACACGAAAGAGCGCGCATGCTCAGCGAGGTCGATGCCGCCACCGAGAATCTCTTGCGCCGATGGTCCGGCGCCCATCGCCGGACGAACCATGCTCTCGATGGAGGGCGCGGTATCCAAAGCGGCGCTCAGGAGTGCGCTGATGACCGCATTCCCGGTTGTCTTCTCATTGAGCTTGCGCAGCCTGTCGCTAAAGCGAACGGAAAAGAAGGGATGCCCGGTGGCCTGAAACGGCTTGGAAGTGGCCAGGCGGGCCATGTCCTGCAACAGACGGCCCGATCGCTTCACATCTTGCGGTGCGGAAAGGAAGTTGAACGTGATGGATGGTGTATCACCATCGCGCGCCAGCTGCACTTCACCCCGGGATTTCGGTTGAAGGATGTAGCTTTGCAAAGTAGCGATGCGGCGTCCGAGCGGGTGGTCCGCCGACTTGTTGAATACCGCGAAGTACAGATCGGACGAGCCACAGCCGGGCAATCCCGAGGAGTAGCGGAAGCTGGCGTTCAAGCCGAGCGCGAGGCTGGGCTTCTGCCTCATGCTGGGTGAGAGAAACCCCGCCATGAACATCATGGGGTGGTTCTGCAGATTTCGACCTACCCCCGGTCGGTGCTCGAGGACGGCAACTCCATGAGCCTTGAGTTTCGGCGCGTCGCCAATACCTGCCCGCATAAGAAGCGTTGGCGAAAGCAGAGCTCCAGCAGACAGGATGACCTCACGACCCAAGAAATCATGGGTGCCAGTACCCCCCCGTATGGAGACGCCACAGAAGCGCTGCCCGTCATGCAGCAATTCACTTACCTCTGATCGGGTTAGAACGGAGAGATGGGGCCGCCGCCGGACCTGCTCGGTCAGATAGCAGATGGAGCTCGACTGCCGTCCCTGTGCGGTCGAGGATGATGGTAGTGCAAAGATGCCGTCATCGAACTGGCCGTTCATGTCGTCGTGCAAGGCGATGCCTTCCTGGCGTGCCCAGGACAAAGCAGCCTGACCGAGTGGCGGCCATGACCCCGGTGGTGTGCGGCGTATGACTGTGGGGCCCATATGACCATGGAGCTCGTTTTGCATGTCCACATCCGTCTCCAGTTTGCGGAAGAAGGGAAGGACATCGTTCCATGACCAGCCGTGTGCGCCCAAGTCCTGCCAGAGGTCATAGTCTTCGGGCAGGCCGCGAAGAGCGACCATCCCCATGATGTTGGAGCCGCCACCCAGAAGCTTCGCCTGTGCGACGCCGCCCAAGGAAGATGTGCCAGCGTCCAGATAGTGCCCTGCGAGAGGCCAGCGGTACCTCCCCACGAATGAGGCATCGCTTGCCAAAGAACGAATGTTCGCCGGGAGGCTCTCGTTGGAGACGTCGTCACCCGCCTCGATCAGGAGAACGCGTCGCCGGCTGTCCTCACTCAATCGGCTGGCCAGCACGCACCCAGCGGACCCGCCACCAACGATGATGTGGTCGTAGACGATTGCCGTTGACGGCGCGTTCATGGGTTCACAGCATCTCTGGTTCCGTGGGCGCCAGGCGCCACTGCGGTTTCTCTCATCACGGCGTCGGTGGAGCGATACCTTTCGGCCATTTCTCTTTCGTGCTCCGTTTGCAGCTGCGCCTGCATGTAGGCGCCCAGAGCCCGCGCATGCCCCACGATGAATTTACCGAATTGGTGGCGGTCTTCTTCATAGGCTCTGAGCGCGGCCGGAATACTCGAAGCGCTAGACAGTGCACATACCAGGGCCATCGCATCGCCGCCAGCTTTGGTTACACCCATTCCGCAATGAGGCCGAGCCACGAAGGCTGCGTCGCCCAACAGGGCGACACGCCCGAAGGCGAGTTGGGCGCTTTCCAGATCAAAGATGGGCTGGAAGAAAAGGGACTCTGTCTTGCGAACTACCTCGGCGAACTGAGGTGCCAGCACGTCGCTAGCCGCCTGGCGCGCGGCATCAAGGACGGACGCGCGGATCAGCGGTGGAGGAATACCGTCGGACCAAACCTTGCCACTATCGTCGGTGACCATGTCTCTGAGCGTGGTGGATTCTTCCGCGGGCCTGTACCAGACGAAATTGAATCGGCGGGTACCGGGCTTGACTGAGTTGTTCTTGCCTGCGACTGGGTACGCGATCATCTGCTCTCTCGGGGGCAGACCGAATGCGAAGTAGGGAAACAGTTCGGCCAGCGTCCGGGACGAGAGCGCGGATTCTTCGACGAGACCTCTCCATGCCACGTAACCGGCGTACTGGGGCCGGGCCTCTGGAAGCAGAGCGTTTCGAACTTGGGAACGGATTCCGTCAGCGGCCACCAGCAGCTCAGCACGGGCTTGTGTTCCATCGGCGAACACAGCAGTGACACCATCACCATCCTGGGTGTGCGAAATCAGTTGCTTGCCGTTGTGGTATCGCTCCTCCGGCAGCGCCGCTTTGAGACCGCTGTACAGCCTCCCCCAGGCCGTGAGAATCTGGGGCATCGCGCGCTTGCTGTCGACCGAACCGTCAAGGGCGAGCGTGACGCGCTCCTCTACCGATATCCCGATGGTGTCGTCGACCAGGACTCCAGCCATGGTCAGCGCGTCCATGAGCTCCGCATGGGTCACGATTCCGGCCCCCCGGCCTTCCAGCTCTTCTGCAACACGTTCGTATACGTTTACGTCCCAGCCCGATCGATGAAGCATGTTGGCCGCAAGCAGCCCACCCAGCGAGCCTCCGATCACGATGGCTGTCTTGTTCTGAGTCATTTGGGTCTCCTGTCGGACGGATGTCATTTGGCGGCGGATCGAGCAAGCGCCGCGGCCTCTTCGGCGGGGTAGTTGAGCTCGATCGTCACGCCGGAAGGGTCTTCGACGAACACCTGGTGCAGGCCGAGGCTCGGGACGGTGCGTTCCCGGTAGGTGAGGGATGCCAGCTTGAGTCGACGGTGCATATCGGGCAAGTCGGTAGCCAGGAACGCGACGTGGTCGACCGCGCCGCTACCGTTCAACGCATCTGCTGCCTTGTCGCCCAGATAGTCCGACAAACCAGAGGGGTCGTTCGGATCGATGCCGATGATGTGAACCACGCCGAAGTCTGCTTCGTCTCCGCCGCGGTAGAGCCACAGTCCAGGGAACTGGAAAGGAGGTCGGAAGCCCTCTTTGAAGTCCAGGATCTCGACATAGAACCGTCTGGAGGCCTCCATGTCAGATGTGCGCACCGAGAAATGCGCAAGTTTGCAGATTGGCATGTCGCTTCCGCCTCATAAGTTATCGAAAGATAAATAATATCGGATCGACGCTACGCGTGACAAGAGGTTTTCCTAGGAATATTTCTCCTGGACTTAGGGGTTTTCACTTATTTGTTTATCTGTCGAAAACTTATCCAATGCCACCCCTATGTTATCGGTCGCTAAATTATGTGGCCGAACATCAACCCTGGAGTTCATAGGAGACCGCATGAAGAAAACACTGTCCTTCTCTCGCTCGATGTGCTGCCTGGTCACTGGCCTCGGCATCCTGGTCGCCTCGGCAGGGGCGCAGACCATCAAGATCGGCCTACCGATTCCTTTGACAGGGCCTTACGGCGCAGAAGCGAAAGATCAAGCCCGCAATGCCGAGTTGGCTGTGAAAGAGTTCAACACTGCAGGTGGCATGGGTGGGCGTCAGGCGGAGTTGCTGATCCGCGATGACAAACTTAACCCGGGCGAGGCCGCCACTCGCACGCTGGAACTGCTGGAGAAAGATGGCGCGCATTTCATCGTGGGTGGTCTTTCGGCCGCCACGCAGCTGTCCATCAACAACGTGACACGACAGCGCAAGGTCATCTATGTGTCCATCAGCCAATCCGATGTCATCAATGAGGCCTCGGATGCCGGTCCCTACACGTTTCACGAGGCGCCCAACCCCCACATGACCACGCAGGCCGTGGGCCGGTACGTGTTCAAGAAGGACATGCGGGTTGCCTTTCTGACCGCCGACTACGCCTATGGCCACGAGATGACGCGGGGCTTCACCCGTGTCGCGCAGGAACTGGGTGCCGTCGTCGTGGGCGAGGTGAAGCACCCGCTGGGGCACCAGGACTACTCTGCCTTCCTGCCCCGGTTGCAGGCGATGAAGCCCGACGTTCTCATATTCAACAACTTCGGCAACGACAACCGCATCTCCATCAAACAGGCTGGCGACTTCGGGATGAAGCGTGGCATGCAGTTCGTGACGCCCATCCTGACTTACACCGCGCGCGTTGCCGGCGGCGCCTCCACCTATGAGGGCGTGATCGGGGGCACCCAGTATTTCTGGGAGATCGAGGACAAGACGCCAAGTGCCAAGGCCTTCAACGCAGCCTTCAGGGCCGTCAATGAAAACCGGTATCCCTCCGACTACGGTGCAATGGCCTATTCGGCGGTCAAGAGCCTGCTGGCGGCCGTCAAGCAGGCCGGCAGCACCGACAGCGACAAGGTGTCAGCCGCCCTGACGCAACTGAAGTACGACACCTATAAGGGGCCTCAGTACTACCGCGCATGCGATCGGCAGTCAGTGCAGTCGGTGCTGATCATCCAGTCGAACAGCAAGGAGGCGAAAGATCCGGCCGATGTCTTCAAGGTTCTGCACACCGAAGCGGGAAGCGAAAAACTCCTGCGCTCCTGCCAGGAGCTCGGGCACAAGGGCTAACAACATCTGAAGCAAGACAGGGATCAGGGTTCGGCTGTCACTTCAGGTGGCCCGGGCGCGTGAATTTATGGAAATTACCTTTGACCTGCTGGCGCTGCAGCTCTTCACCGGGCTGGCATTGGGCGCGATCTACATCCTGATTGCCGTGGGGCTGTCGCTTATCTTCGGCATGCTCACCGTCGTCAACTTTGCCCATGGCGCGTTTTTCATGGTTGGCGCCTATGTGGGCGTTTTCGCGGCGGAGCGCACAGGAAGCTTTTGGCTCGCCCTGCTCATCGCGCCCGTCGTGGTCGGGGGCTTCGGGATGCTCTGTGAACGGTGGCTGATCCGCCCGCTCTATGGACGCGGCATCGACTACCCATTGCTGCTGACCTTCGGCCTGGCCTACATGATGGTCGAGGGGGTGCGCATCATCTGGGGCAAGACCGGCCTGCCCTTCGATACCCCGGAGCTGCTGCAGGGGGCCACCAACCTCGGCTTCGCACACTTTCCGACCTATCGGCTCTTTGTCGTCGGCGTGGTGACTGTGCTGTTGCTGGTGTTGTGGTTGCTGATCGAGAAGACCTCCTTCGGTCTCATCGTGCGAGCCGGTGCCCGAGACCCCGTCATCGTGCGCGTGCTCGGCGTGGACGTGTCGCGTGTCTGGCTGCTGGTGTTTGGTGTCGGCACGGGCATTGCGGCGCTGGCTGGCGTTCTGTCCGCGCCGCTGCAGGGTGTGAGCCCCGAGATGGGCACTTCCGTGCTGACAGTGGCATTCGTGGTGACCGTGGTCGGTGGCATGGGCTCGCTGATGGGCGCGGTGGTGGCCGGTCTGTTGGTGGGCGTGGTTGAGAGCATGGCCGTTCTCTTTTTCCCGGAAGCGGCCAAGGTGTCCATGTTTCTCATCATGGCCGGCGTGCTGCTCGTGCGCCCTCAAGGTCTCTTTGGCCGCGCGGGGTTGATGTCATGAAGGAGGCCCAAATGAACGCCACTGTCCATTCCGCACAGCCTATGCCTGATGGCCGTATACAGGGTGCGTTGTGGCGGATCGCTCGACACCGTGTGCTGGCCACCGCGCTGTTCTTCGCCATCTTTCCGCTGTTGATGCCCTACGAATCTGTTGCCATCAACATCCTGATCTTTGGCCTGTTCGCCGTGGGGTTCAACCTGATCTTCGGCTACACGGGCATGCTTTCGTTCGGACATGCGGCGTTCCTGGGGGTGGGGGCCTACACGGCCGGCATCCTTGTGGCGCAGCACCAGCTGGCCTGGTGGTTGGCCATTCCGGCCGCAGTGGCCATGAGCTGCATGGTGGCCCTGGTCATGGGCCTCTTGGCGATCCGCACACGGGGCATCTATTTCGCGATGGTCACCCTGGCGCTGTCCCAGTGCGTCTACTTCCTGGTCTACCAGCTCCCGGCATCCGGTGGAGAGAACGGCTTGCGGGGCGTGAACGTGGCGGAGGTGAGCATCCTGGCGTGGCAGCTCAACCTGCTGAACCCCACGCAGAAGTACTACTTCATGTTCGGGTTTGTGGTGCTTGCCATGTGGCTGCTCTCGCGCATCCTGGCCTCTCCGTTCGGTGGGGCCATCGAAGCCATCCGAGAGAACGAGGCGAGGGCCAGGGCTTGCGGGTTTGATATCGAACGAACGAAGCTTCTGTCGTTCGTTCTGTCGGCCGCCTTCTGCGGGCTCGCTGGCGCACTCAATGCGATCCACCTGGGCAGCGTTCCGATTGAAACGCTGCACTACGCCATGTCAGGCATGGTGGTGATGCTGTGCCTGCTCGGCGGCATGGGCACCTACTTCGGCCCGTTCGTGGGTGCTGCGCTGTTCCTGCTGATACAGGATCGCGCATCGAACTGGACCGAACACTGGCAGCTCATCGTGGGCGCCATCTTCATCTTCTTCGTCCTCTTCTTCCCCAAGGGAGTGTGGGGGACGCTTCTCGAAAAGCTGAAACATGAGCGTTGACCCGATTATCGAAACCGTTGCCGTGAGCAAGTCCTTCGGGGGCTTCAAGGCGCTGAGCAATGTCAGTGTCAAGGTGCAGCCTGGCATGCTGACCTCCATCATCGGACCGAATGGCGCGGGGAAGAGCACGTTCTTCAACTTGATGTCGGGGGCGTTCGCGCCCAGCGAGGGCAAGGTGCTGTTCCAGGGGCGCGATATCACGGGCTTGCGCGCGCACGACTTCGCGCATGCCGGCATTGCCAAATCGTTCCAGATCACCAATCTGTTTCCCAACTTCACCACGCTGGAGAACGTGCGGATCGCCCTGCAGGCCCATGTCTCCCGTTATGGCTTGTGGAAGCGTCGGGGCGATCTACCCGGCTTGAGCGAACGTGGCATGCAATTGCTGGAGATCGTGGGGTTGGGCACGCGCGCGAAACACCTTGCCCGCGAGCTTGCCCACGGCCAGCAGCGCGCGCTGGAGATCGCGGTCGCCCTGGCCGCAGACCCCCGCCTGCTGCTGATGGACGAGCCAACGGCGGGGATGAGCCCTGAAGAAACCAGGATCATGATGGACTTGATCCGCCGGCTGGTCGGCGAACGCACCGTCGTGCTGGTTGAGCACAAGATGAAGATGGTGATGGGCATCAGCGAGCGCATCGTCGTGTTGCACCATGGGGAACTGATCGCGCAAGGGTCGCCCGACGACATCCGTGGCAATGATCTCGTCAAACGCGTCTATCTCGGACAAGGGAGTCACTGAACATGGCCATGTTGAAAGTTGAAAACCTCCATGCGTGGTACGGCAGCAGCCATGTGCTGCAAGGCGTCAACCTGGAAGTGCACAAAGGCGAGCTGGTCTGTCTAATTGGCCGCAATGGTGCGGGCAAGACCACCACGGTCAAAAGCATCGTCGGGCTGCTGCCCAAGGTCACGGGATCGGTGAAGTTCGAAGGCACCGAGTTGTTGACCCTTCCCGCGCATCAGCGATTTGCCCAAGGGTTGGCCTATGTGCCGGAGGAGCGGCGCATCGTGCCGGGTCTGACGGTGCGCGAAAACATCCGCCTCGGTCTGCTGGCCTCACCACTTCGTCAGCGGGAATCCGAGGTCATCGAGGAAATCGCGGAGACCTTTCCCCGGCTCAAGGAGCGCTTGGACCAGCAGGCGATCACCATGTCCGGCGGCGAGCAGCAGATGCTGGCCATTGCCCGGGCCGTGGCCGCCAAGCCGAGGATGGTGCTGCTTGACGAGCCTTCCGAAGGCATCATGCCGGTGCTGGTGGATGAAATGTTTGAGTACTTCGGCGCTCTCAAGCGCGCTGGCATCACCATCCTTCTCATCGAGCAGAACGTGGGCCTAGCCCTGAAGATCGCGGACAGGGCCTATATCCTGGACCAGGGCGAACTGGTCTACAGCGGCCTAGCACAGGCGATGCTGGAGGACGAGGCCATTCAGGAGAGGTACTGCGCGGTCTGAGCCGGCGTTTGGTCGAGGGGGAAGGTCGGTAATAATCGGTTGATCACTTGCGGTGTTTGCACTGCAGGTTCCGACTCATCTGCCCCATGCCCAAGACACAAGCGACCTCCCCCGAGAAAGCACCAGCCACTATCACGCGCCGTCTATCGGCGGAAGACAGGCGGAGCCAGATCGTGGAGAAGGCGATCCAGCACTTCACGCGCCATGGCTTCGGTGGAAGCACGCGCGAGCTTGCCCGGGAACTCGGCGTCACGCAGCCGCTACTGTATCGTTACTTCCCCAGCAAAGAAGCCCTGATCGACCGGGTCTATGACGAGGTCTTCGACAAAAGTCCGGCTTGGGAAGGGGGGCTCACCGACAGGAGTGTGCCCTTGAACGAGCGGCTGCGTCGGTTCTACGTTGCCTATGCCGGAATCATTCTTCGGGAAGAGTGGATCCGGATTTTCATCTTCGCTGGGCTCACAAAGGAAGGCATCAACAACCGCTACCTGAACAAACTGCATGCCAGAGTGTTCGTGCCGGTGCTCAAGGAAGTCCGGCACTCATATGGCATCTCGGAGCCCGGCTCCAATGATGTTCTGGACGCTGAAGTCGAACTGGTATGGGGTTTGCACGCGAGCATCTTCTATCTGGGCGTTCGCAAATGGATATATGGATTGAAAATCCCGAAGGACGTGGATGCAGTCATCCGTGCCAAAGTTGACACATTTCTCGCCGGAGCGCCTGCTGTCATGCAGGGTATGCGCAAGGATGGTGCTGGCAAGCAGTGATCATTGCGCACGTCAGACGTCGCTGGCACGGCTAGCGCCCAAGACTGGAGTAGCTGCGCCGGCGATTTGGACGAACTACGGCGACGGGTTGACGAGGCATCGAGCTCGGCCCAGGATACTGATTCCAAACATCGAAGGTTCAAGAGCGTCGAATATGACAGCGCACGTTTCTCCTATCGAAGCTCTCTTCCCTCCAAAGCGAAATTGAAGATGTTGACTACAAGATTCACAGTTCCAACAGTTCATGCGGTGTTGAGTTGACGCGCGTTCAAGGGCCAGCGCCCGCCATGCCTGCTGGGGTACGGCGAACCGAACAGTGCGCTGTGTACCTTCACTACAAGGATCGGTTGCCCTACTCCACCCTGCTGGAAAATTGTACTAAGAACATGTCTGCCGAGCAGTGCAAAAGGTGCCTAGGGAAGCCGACAAACTAGGGGGTTTGGAAGCTACGCAATTCTGGGCAAAAGCACAAAGGACTTTGATGCCTTCATTCGTTCAGAAGTGCCGAAGTGGGCAGGAATAGCGAGGGCCGGGAGGATCGAGATAGACCGAGTCGCTAAGTGCGTTGCCGTTGTGCGGGCCAGGCAGCACTGATTGCATCTTAGCCAGGCCGACAAGTAGCTGAGAGCTTTAGACCCCAGAATCCTGATTCAATATTTCAGTCTCTGAAGACCGGACATACTTCCCTGTTCTGCTAAGAGTTTTTCCCTGATCCATACACACGACACAGTCCATAAATCATTCGAAGACCGCGCAGCGTGTGAACTTGCGGCGGGTCTGGGCGTCGATGACGGGCGAGAAATCCCTGAAAAAGTCCCTGTTACAGGGATTTTCTCTGAGACGATTTGATTTGAGACTACGTCCTCCGCCAAGAAATTGGACTCACCAAAGCCCTTCTGGACCACACGTCCTCAAGGGCTTTGTTTTTTCACCCCTCCGTCGCCCATTCAGCCCGCATCTTCCACCGGCATCGGTGCCGTTCGTGGTGATTCGGTTTCTCGAAGGTGATCAATCACGAGGTTGGTGAAGTGCTCCAGGTTCTCGTTCGGGGACCTGCCCATCTTCACGATCCTGCAGTAGTTGAAGCGCACGGGTGGCAGCAAACGGGCGATGTTCACCCTGTACCTTCGACAGACTGCGGTCGCGAACGAAGGAATCACGGTCACGCCGATGCCGCGCTCGGCCAGCGCCACGGCGGTTTCGAGATGGCTGACCGTCATGGTGCGCCGGAGCTTGAGGTTGTGGCGTTTCACCGCGGACTGCAGCAACTGCTGCACCGGGGAGACGTCGGACAACGCAATGATCGGATGCGCCTCCAACACGCTCCACTCCATGCTGGGACCGATCGTGCTGTCCTGCTCGGCATGCACAAGCACCAAGGTGGAAGGGGACACAGGCAGCTGCTCGATACCGGAGGCCTTTTGAAAGAAGGCACCAAAAGCGGCGTCGATGCTGCCGCTCTCCACGAGCTCCTGCAGTCGGCGCGGGGCCTCGTCCATCACGTCGATATGCACGTGCGGGTGTGCATCCCGAAACGATTCAAGCATCTCGGGAAACGCGTGGGAAGCCAGTGTGGGCGTGAAGCCCACGCGAAGGCGGGCGCACCGGTGCCTGTGGATCTCCTTCAACTGCATGGAGGACAACTCCAGCTCCTGCACGACACGCATGGCGGTCTGCCGGAACTGATGCCCGGCTTCGGTCAGTTGCACGTGACGCGTGGTGCGTTCGAACAGGTTGCAGTCGAGCTGGTTTTCGAGCTCACGGATCGCCGAGCTGAGCGCGGCCTGGCTCATGTGAAGCTTCTGGGCCGTCCTGGTAAAGTTGCTGGTTTCGGCAACCCCCAGGAAAGCCTTCAGCTGCCGAAGATGGAGATTCATGGCAGGCCTGGGTGGCGTGTTCCGCGCCTGCTATTCGATCTTGATGTTGGCGGCCTTGATCAACTTGCCCCAGCGCTCGTGATCGGCCAGGATCAACTGACCCAGTTGCTGCGGCGTCCCCGGGGAGGGTTCGGAGCCGGAGGTTTGAATGGTGTCGCGCGCCGACTTGGTGTTGAGCGCCGCATTCAAGGCCGCATTGAGTTTCGCGATGATCTCTGGAGGAGTCCTGGCGGGCGCCACGATGCCGATCCAGCCCACGGACTCATAACCCGTCAGCCCTTGTTCGGCGAGGGTCGGTACGTTGGGCAAGGCCGGGCTTCGTCTGCCCGACGTGACGCCCACGGCCTTGAGTGTGCCGGCCTTGATCTGCTGGATGGAGGTGCTGGTGTCGCTCATGGCCAGCGGCATCTGGCCGCCCATGACGTCCTGCGTGGCGGGCGCCGTTCCCCGGTACGGTACCGAAACAAGTTCTGCCTGTGTCATCTGACGCAGCAGCTCGACCGACAGGTGCATCTGGGAGCCATTGCCTCCGTGGCCGACGGACAGCCCACCCTTGGTATCTCTGGCCCTGGCCACCAGATCGGCCACGCTTTCGATGCGCGACGCGTTGCTCGCGACGACCACGAAGGGAATGGTGATCATCATGCCCACGGGCGCAAAGTCCTTGAGCGCGTCATACGGCTGGGACTGCCCCATCAACTTCGCCAGACCGAGCCCACCGATGGTGCCCACCCCCAGGGTATAGCCGTCGGGCGCCGAGCGCGCAACGGCATCCAGCGCGATGGCACCGCCAGCGCCCGGCCGGTTCTCGATGACCACGGGTTGACCCAGCTTCTCCGCCATCAGGGGGCCGAGGACGCGGGCCACCTGGTCGCTGCTGCCACCCGGCGGGAACGGCAGCAGCAGACGAATGGGTTTGTCGGGAAACTGGGCGGCCGCCTGCGCCTGTTGCGCCCAGGCCGGTGAAGTCCCGAGCGCACCCACGATGACGGCCAGTAGAAATCTGCGGTTGATCATGTCTGTCTCCTGTTCAAGTTATGGGTTGAATAAGCCCGCGTGGCGAGGACGGTGCGAACGCCCTCAACCGTCGGCAGCAACGAAAACGGCGTCCAGCGCCACAACGCCTTGCCCCTGTGGCAGGGCGATGAGTGGATTGATGTCCACCTCGATCACTTCGGGATGGGCCATGAGCCAGCGTGCCAGCGCGCTGGCGGCTTCGCTCACCGCAGCGACGTCCACGGGCGGTGTGCCGCGCAGCCCCTCGAGCAGGGCTGCCCCCTTGAGGCGCTTCATCTCTTCCGCCATCTGCACCGCCGTCAGGTCGGCCGGCAGCAGCAACACGTCGTTCAGCGCCTCGACCCAGACACCGCCCAGGCCGAGCATGAGCACCACGCCCCACTGCGGATCCCGCTTGGCACCCAGCAGCAGTTCGACCCCGCGGGGTGCCATGGACTCGACCAGAATGCCATCGAGCACCATACCCCCCGTGCCCTTCGACACGCTGGACTGCATGCGCTCCCAGGCTTCACGCAGTTCCGCCTCGGAGCGGATGCCCACCGCCACGCCGCCGACGTCGCTCTTGTGCATGAGCTGGTCCGCCTGCGCCTTGAGCACCACCGGATACCCCAGCGAGTTGGCAACGTCCACCGCGTGATCGACGCTGCGGCCCAGCGAGCCTTGCGGAACGGCGATGCCGATGGAGCTCAGCAGTTGTTTGCCTTTGTATTCGGCCAGCGGTCCCGCCGGCAACCGCGCGTTCATGCCCGCGGGGCGGGCGGATACCCGATCGCCCGCACGCTGCAGGGCGCGGGATCGCTGATGCACATGCGCCATGGCGCGCAACGCGCGGTCGGGTGAGCGGAAGAAGGGCACGTGGCTGTCGTGCACCAGGCGGACAAAGCGCTCGTCCAGCGGCGACTCGTCGCCCATGATCACGAAGGCCACGGGTTTGTCGAAATGCTCGAGCACCGGCAGGATCGAGTGGGCCTTGGCCACCTGGGCATCGCCCAAGCCGCCCATCAGCGCGATCACGAGACTGCCCACGTTGTCGTCGGACAGCACCAGCCGTGCGCTCTCACCAAACAGTGCCGGTGACTGCATGCCAGCCGTGGTGATGTCGAGCGGGTTGTCGGGCGTGACGAACGCCGGCAGAGCCTGCGAGAGAGAAGCCAGCGTGGCCTCGTCCAGCTTCGCCAGCGGCACGCCCAGGTCCTCATCCACATCGATGGCGATGCCACGCAACGCCCCCGAGTTGGATATCACGGCCGCCTGTGGCGACTTCAGCGGCCGGGGATACCGGGCCAGCAACGCGGTCACGTCGAACAGTTCATCGAGCGTGTCCACAATGGCCACGCCCTCGCGGCGCACGAGGGCACGCATCACATCGTGATCCCCCGCCAGGGCCCCGGTGTGGGACTTCGCGGCATCGCGCGCCGCCTGGCTGCGCCCTGGATGCAGCAGGACCAGCGGTTTGCCCAGTTGTCGGGCCCGTGCGGCGCAGGCCAGAAACATCCGCGGATGGCGCAAGGTCTCGGCGAACACCGTCAGCACATCCACTTCCTCGCGCTCGACGAGATGGGCAATCAGTTGCTCCAGATGCACGACGGCCTCGTTGCCGGTCGATACGGAATGGGTGACCCGCAAGCCACGCGCCAGCAAGGCCAGACGGGTGTTGGAGGTCATCGCGCCGCTCTGGCCCACGATGGCGACCCGGGGACCACCAGCTGGTATCCGGGGATCGAACTCCTCGAACGAGAGGGGCACGCCGTCATGGAAATTGATGAGCCCCATGCAGTTGGGGCCCAGCAGGGCGATGCCATTCTCCCGGGCGATGCGCGCGATGTTCGCCTGCAAGGCCATGCCCGCGTCGCCGCCCTCAGCGAAGCCCGAGGCAAAAACCGCAGCGGCACCCACGCCGCGACGGGCACAGGCCTGGATCGACTCTTCCACCGCCGCCTGCGGCACCACCAGCACCGCCGCATCCACGCCCATGGGCAGCGCATCGATGGACTTGAGGCAGGGTTCACCGTCCACTTCGTCGCGGGTGCGGCTCACCAGATGCACATCGCCCTTGAATCCCATGAGTTTCAGGTTGCGGCGCACACGCCCCGACACGGAGTTCGGGTCGGGCGAGGCGCCCACGACCACCACGGAGCGCGGGGCCAGCAGACGGCGCAGGTCCATCGGCCTGTCCACCTCATCGCGGTTCGTCAGCATGTCTTGCGGCTGGCTCATCGGGCATAGGTCTCCAGACCGGGGCGGAAGGTCTTCTGATCCAGGAACTGCGACATGGCCGTGGCACGCCCCTTTTCCGGATCGTGGAGGATGGCCTGGTCGTACTTGGCCATCAGGTAATCGTTGGCCTGCTCCCAGCTCATGTCCTCTGCGTGGCGGTACGCGATCTTCGCGGTGCGCAGCACGGTGGGGTTCTTCTTCTTGAGGATGTCCGCAAGCTCGATCACGCGCGCGCGCAACTGATCGGCGGGCACCGATTCGTTGACCAGCCCCATGCGGGCCGCCTTGCGCCCGTCGAAGGGCTCGCCGGTCATCACGTAATACATGGCATCGCGTTCGTTCATCACCTGGGCCACGGCTCGGTTCACCACGCCCGCGGGAATGATGCCCCAGTTGATTTCGGACAGACCGAAGGTGGCGTCGTCCGAGGCGATGGCCAGGTCACAGGAAATCAGCGGTGTGAACGCACCGCCGAAGCAGTAACCATTGACCATGGCGATGGTTGGCTTGGCAAAGAAGCGCAATTGCTTCCACTGCCACAGCGCGTTCGCACGGAACAGTTTCATCTGCTCGGCAGGCTTGCCATCGGTCGCACGGAAGTAGTCGCGCAGGTCCATGCCCGCACTGAACGCGTTGCCCGCCCCCGTGAGCACCACCACCTTCACCGAGTCATCGGACTCCAGCTCCGCCAGCACCTCCACCATGCGGTAGACCAGGGGTGGGCTGATCGCGTTGCGCTTGGCCGGCCGGTTGAGAGTGACCCATGCGATGCCGTCCGCCCGCTCGAGGAGAACGGGGTCTTCGCTGGGAGAGATGGCCTTGTCTTCGTTCATTCGCTGCTTTCCTTGCAATGTTGCGTTGTGGTTTGAATGTAAATATACTTTATATCAATGACGTTTACATGCATATCAGGGTTATTGCCTAGTTGACACCCTCGACCAACCTCGGTCCGTCGATGCCGAACTCAGAAGGAGATACCGTTTGGAGAACACTTTCATGGAACACGCCCCGCTTGTGCGAGACCTTGCCGCGCGCGCTCGTCAGGCACAGGGGGCGGACGCGGGCATTGCATGGAAGCGCTGGGGGCACGGACCGGCGATCGTGCTGCTACATGGGTCGGGGGGATCGTGGACCCACTGGGTGCGCAACATCGACGCGCTCAGTCGCACGCATACCGTGCTGGTGCCGGACCTTCCCGGGCACGGGGAATCGCGCGATTCCGGTGATCGCACCTACACGGCCATGGGGCAGCGGATCGCCGCCGACATCGACCACATGCTGGACGGTGAGCCCTGTGTGCTCGCCGGGTTTTCCTTCGGTTCGCTGGTGGCCGAAGCGATTGCACTGGGGTGCCCCCGGCTGGTGGCGCATCTCGTTCTCATCCGGGGAACGTTCACCGGAACAGCGCCGCCGTTTCCTGCGGGACTGCGCAGCTGGAAACACCTGCCACCCGATCTCGAGCGCGCCGCGCACCGGCACAACCTCGGCGTGCTGATGCTGCACGATCCCGCATCCATCGATGAAGAGGCTGTGGACATCCACGCCCTCAATGCACGCCGCGCTCGCGTCCGTCCCACAGACTTTTCATTCGATGGCCTGGAGGCTTCGCTAGAACGTCTCACAGCCCCCCTGACGGTGGTCCGCGGCGAATTCGACGCGCTCGGCGGCGATGCCGACACGCAACGCGAAGCGCTGCGCCTGAGGTCCCCGACGGCACGGTTTCACGCCGTGCCCGCCGCCGGCCACTGGGTGGCCTACGAAGCCCCCGCATTCATCAACCAGACCCTCGCTGAACTTGACCGCACCTCCCATGCCCTCCCTCTATCCTGAACTCCAGCTGTACATCGACGGCGAATGGCTCGGTGCGCAAGGCCGCCCGAGCGAGACCGTTTTCAATCCTTCCACGGGCGGAGCGCTAGGCGATCTGCCCCATGCCACTTTCGGGGATCTGGATCATGCACTGTCAAGCGCCGACCGGGCCTGGCGCACATGGCGGGCAACCACTGCCGCCCATCGCAGCGGCGTGCTCCGTCAGGCGGCCATGCTGCTGCGCTCAAGGGCGGAGACACTCGGCGCGGTGCTGGCCACCGAACAGGGCAAGACCCTGATGGAAGCCCGGCAGGAAGTGCTGGGCTCGGCCGAGGTGTTCGAGTGGTGCGCGGATGAAGCCAGGCGGCTGTATGGCCGCGTCATTCCCTCGCGCGAACCCGGCTGGCGCCAACTCGTACTCAGGCAACCGGTGGGCGTCGTGGCGGCCTTCACACCGTGGAACTTTCCGATGATGATCCCGGCCCGCAAGATCGCAGCCAGCCTCGCCGCGGGCTGCACCTGCATCATCAAGCCGTCCGAGGAGACCCCCGCTGGCGTGCTGGAAATCGCCCGTGCGCTGCACGACGCCGGCCTGCCTCGCGGTGTTCTCAATGTGGTCTTCGGTGTGCCCGCTGAGGTGTCGCGCCATCTGATCGCCTCGCCCCTGGTCCGCAAGGTCACCTTCACGGGCAGCGTGCCGGTCGGGCGCGTGATCGCGTCCCTGGCGGCGGAGCAGGCCAAGCCCGCCACGCTGGAACTGGGGGGCCACGCCCCGGTGCTGATCTTCGACGACGTGGATGCAGAGCGCGCCGCACGGGCATGTGCCACGGGCAAGTTCCGCAATGCCGGCCAGGTGTGCACCTCGCCCACGCGCTTCTACGTGCAGCGTTCGGCCTATGCCACCTTCGTCGAATCGTTCGCGCGTGCGGCAAGCTCTCTGGCTGTTGGCGACGCGACGGACGGTGGATCGACCATGGGACCCCTGGCCAGCGCCAGGCGAGTGGCGGCCATGCAGTCCTTGGTGGACGATGCAGTCGCCTCGGGTGCGCGCCTGGCCTGCGGCGGCTCACGGCTGCCGCGCGATGGCTTCTTTTTCGCGCCCACGGTGCTGCATGAACTGCCGCCGTCGGCGCGCGTGCTGTCCGAGGAACCCTTCGGCCCACTGGCGCTGGTGCTGCCCTTCGACGACGAGGACGAAGCGATCGACGCGGCCAACGCCCTGCCCTACGGGCTGGCGGCCTATGCCTTCACCAACGATGCCGGGCGCATCGTGCGGCTGTCCGAGCGCGTCGAAACCGGCATGCTGGGCATCAACACCCTTATACTCGCCGGGGCCGACACCCCCTTCGGCGGGGTGAAGGACAGCGGCTACGGCAGCGAAGGAGGGATGGAGGGCGTGGAAGCCTATCTCGTCACCAAGTACGTTGCCCAGGCTCCGGCGCCATGAGCGATTCTTTCTTCGGCCATCAGGCTTTCGTGAGCAACCTGCGCAACACCCCTTCGCCAGGCGAACCCGCCCCTGAGGACGCCGCGCCCTCGCAGGACATGCCGGGGGCGGAGTTGGTGCCGCCCGCGAACATGCGCTCTTCATGGCTGCTGGTGCACGCCTCGCACGCCGTGCGCATGAAGATCGAATCGGCACTCAAGCCCTGCGGGCTCACGGGGCTGCAGATGTCGGTGCTCAACATGATCAAGAACCGCGGCGGCTCATCGTCGGCGGAACTGTCCCGGCGCTTCTTCAAGACGCCGCAAGCCATGGGGCAGTTGCTCAACCCGCTGCTGGAACAGGGTCTGATCCAGCGCGCGGAAGATCCCGACAACCGCCGGGTGCTGCGCCTGACGCTCACGGATGCAGGCCGCAAGGCCTACGCGACGGGCGACGCGGCCATGCGCCGCCTGGAGCGCGACGTGTTCTCGCGCTTCGACGACGAGACGCTGGACACCCTGCGCGCCTCGCTCTACCAGATCAGCCATCTGCCGTCGCACAGCGCTTCGGCAAAACGCAAAGACGACTGATCTCCGTCGGACGATGCGCGACCGCGACGGCGCGCGACCTCGACGGCCCTTCTTCCACTTCCTGTCTGGAGATCCCATGGATCTTGCCTATTCCCATCATGAGGAACAGTTCCGGTCGTCCGTCGGCGCCTGGATTCACGATCACCTGCCGGCCGACATCGCATCGAAAGTGCGCGCCGGCCAGCGGCTGCGCAAGGACGACTTCCAGCGCTGGGCGCGCCTGCTGGGCCAGCAAGGCTGGCTCGGGTATGGCTGGCCACGCGAATTCGGTGGGCCGGGCTGGAATGCGATCCAGAAGCACCTGTTCGAGGAGCAATGCGCGCTGGCCGGCGCGCCACGCATCGTGCCCTTCGGACCGGCCATGGTGGCGCCGATCATCATGGCCTATGGCACACCGCAGCAGCAACGGCGCTTCCTGCCCGGCATCGCCAGCGGCGAGGTGTGGTGGAGCCAGGGTTACAGCGAACCGGGCGCGGGTTCCGACCTCGCCTCCCTGCGCACGCGCGCCGTAAGACAGGGTGACCACTACGTCGTCAATGGCCAGAAAACCTGGACCACGATGGCGCAGTGGGGCGACTGGATGTTCTGCCTGGTGCGCACCGGCACGCAAGGCAAGCCGCAGGCGGGCATCTCCTTCCTGCTCATCGACATGAAGTCCCCAGGCATCACCCTGCGGCCGATCCGGCTGCTGGATGGGGAACACGACGTGAACGACGTGTTCTTCGACAACGTGGAGGTGCCGGCCGATCAGCTCATTGGCGAGGAGAACAAAGGCTGGACGTACGCCAAGCACCTGCTCTCGCACGAGCGCACCACCATCTCCGACATCAACCGCAGCAAGGCGGAGCTGCTGCGCCTCAAGCAGCTCGTGCGCGATGCGGGGCTGACCAACGACGTGCGCCTGTGTGATGCCATCGCTGCGCTGGAGGTGGATATCAAAGCGCTGGACCTGATGGTGCTCAGGGTGCTGTCGATGGAGACATCCGGGCGCAACCCGCTGGATATCGCGGCGTTGCTCAAGATCCGGGGCAGCGAGATCACCCAGCGCTACACCGAACTGATGGTGACAGTGGCGGGGCCCTACGCCTTGCCCTGGATCGAGGAAGCGATGGAGGCCGGATGGCCCGGGGCGTTTCCCGGGGCGCACCCGGCCCATGCGACCCTGTCCATGGGGTTCTTCAAGAGTCGCAAGACCACCATCTATGGTGGCTCGAATGAAGTGCAGCGCAACATCGTTGCACAGACCGTACTGAATGCAGGAGACCGACATGGACTTTGATTTCGCGGATGAGCAGGTGGAGCTGCGCCAGGCGGTCTCGCGCTGGCTGGAGCGGGAGTACGGCCAGCAGCGGCGTCGCCGCACGATGGCCGATGGCGGCTGGGATTCGCAGGCCTGGCGTTCCTTCAGCGAGCTCGGCCTTTGCGGCCTGCCCATCGGCGAGGCGCATGGCGGGATGGGCATGGGCGCGATCGAGGCCATGATCGTCATGGAGGAATTCGGCCGCCACGCAGTGCCAGAGCCCCTGGGTCACGCATGGCTCGGTGCGCAGCTGATCCAGCGGTGCGCCCCGGCGCACATGGCCTCGGCCTGGTTGCCGCGCATCGCGGCGGGCGAAGCCTGGGTGGCATTGGCGCATCAGGAACGGGGTCACCGCCATGTGATCGACCGGTGCACGGCAAAGGCCGATCGCGATGGCGAAGGCCGCTTTCTCATCTCCGGCCAGAAGGACCTGATTCCTGCCGGAGACAAGGCCCAGGCCTTGATCGTGCCGGCGATGCTGGACGGCGCGCAGGCGCTGTTTCTCGTTTCCCTGCCACAGGCGGCGGTGCGCATGGAGGTCTATCGGACGGTGGATGGCAGAGGTGCCGCCACCGCCACGCTGCGACAGGCGGAAGCCCAGTGCCTGAGCGCCGACGTCGGGGCCCTGGAATGGGGCATCGGCCTGGGCATCGCACATCTGTGCGCGGAGGCTGTGGGACTCATGGAACACGCCATGGCCCTCACGATCGCCCACCTGAACACGCGCCAGCAGTTCGGCCGGCCGTTGGCCGAGTTCCAGGTGCTGCGCCACCGCGTGGCCGACATGAAGATGGAGATCGAGCTGTCGCGCTCGATGAGCTATTGGGCCAGCCTGGGGCTGGAGGCGGAGGCACCGGCCCGGCGGCTGGCGCTGTCGCAGGCCAAGTACCAGCTGTCACGCTCGATGAAATGGGTGGGGCAGCAGGCCGTCCAGCTGCACGGCGCCATCGGTCTCACGGACGAGTACGGACTCAGCGACTACGTCAGGCGCCTCTACCAGCTGGAATACACCTTCGGCGACGGCCCGCACCACCTGGCCATCCTGAGCGAAGCGCAGTTCGCAGACGCCTGACGCGAAAAAAGAGGCCGTGCGATCGGCACGGCCTCCTGGCGACGGAGGAATCCGTCACTCGGGGGTGATGCCGGCCATCTCCACCAGCTTGCCCCAGGCCTGGGTGTCGGTCTTGACACGCTGCAGCAGCTGGGCCGGCGTCGACGCCTGAGGCTCGGCGCCGATGCCGCGCATGAACTCCACATACTGAGGCTGGCGGCTGATGGTGTGGATGTAACCATTGAGCTTGTCCACCGCAGCGGCCGGCACCCGGGCCGGCATGAACACAGCGAACCATGCGGTGAGGTCGTAGCCAGGCAGGCCCGCTTCTTCCATCGTGGGCACATCGGGCAGGGCGGCCATGCGCTCGCGCCCGGTAACGGCCAGCGCCCGTACGCTGCCGCCCCTGGCCTGCGGGATGGCCAGGGTGGCATCGGCGAACACCATGTGGATGCGCCCCCCCATCAGATCGTTCATGGCAGGCGGAACACCCTTGTACGGCACGCTGAGGATGTCCACGCTGGCCATCTTCTTGAACATGGAACCTGCCACCAGCCCGGTCGCGTTGCCGCTGCCGAAGCTGTAGCGGGTGGGGTCCTTGCGGATGCTCGCCAGCAGTTCGCTCACGCTTTTCTCCGTCGTGAGCCTGGGGTTGGTCACCATGACGAAACCCAGCGTGGCGACGCTGCTCACGGGCGTGAAGTCCGCCACCGGGTCGAACGGCAGTTTCTTGAACAGGTGGGTGTTGGCCGCGTGCGTGGAGTTGGGGGTGAACAGGATGGTGTACGGATCGCCGGCCGCGGCCGCGACAGCGGAGGCAGCGATGTTGCCCAGGGCACCAGGCTTGTTGTCAACGACCACGGGCTGCCCGGCGAGCAGTTCGATCTGGCGAGCCAGCTGCCGCGCGGCGGCATCGATGCCGCTGCCGGCGGGATAGCCCAACAGCATCTTGATCGGCCGGGTCGGGTAGTTGTCCTGGGCCAGGGCCGGTGCCGCCGCCCAGGCACAGCCAAGGGCGAGGGCGCAGGCCAGGGCCGCGCGGCGCGGCAGGGTTTGCAGAGAGTTCATGGTGTGGTGTCTCCTGGGTTCGTTAAAAGACTCAGTACCGGGCCGACAGCGCGGTGCCGATGACGTGGCTGGCGAAAGCGCTGGCGCCGGTGGCTGACATGGAGGGCGCATGGGTCAGGTATTGCTTGCATGCGCGCAGGGCCACCGTGCCGTTGCCGGCAAAACCGGCCAGCCAGCGCGCGGCGGTCGACTCGAACGCCTGCGCGGCCACCACGTGACTGACGAGCCCTGCGGCCAGTGCCTGCGCGGCCGAGAGTTCCTCGCGCGTGTAGACCAGCATCGCCAGCGTCTTCAGTGGCACGCGGTCGTGCAGCGCCGCCATGACCAGCGCCGGCGGTATGTCGCGTTCGAGCTCCGGAATGGAGAAGCGCGCGCCCTCGTGCGCCAGGGTGATGTCGCACACGCAGGCCAGCGCGGCACCGACACCATGGGCGCGTCCCTGCACCACCGCGAGGGTGGGCACGGGCGCGAACTTGATGGCGTCGTACAGCGCCAGCGCCGGCTCGGCCACCAGATGCCGCAGCTTCTCGGCCGAAGGCACCGCACCGCCCTTGGGCGGTGTGGGCGACTTGCGCCCGGCACAGAAGTCATCGCCTGTTCCGCGCAGGCAGATGGCCTTCACGTCGTCGCCCAGGGTCTGTACGGCGTGGACGATGGACGCCGACATGGCCGCGTCAACCAGGTTTCCGGTGCCCGGATCGTTGAGCGTGAGGGTCAGCACGCCGTCGTGCAGCGACTGCAGCACGCCGGGCGTCGATGAGGCATCGTGGGTGTTCGTCGTCATGGTGGCTCTCGCTTCAATGGGCGCCTTGCGCAGCGCGGTCCTGGTGGATCACTTCCCACACCGCCAGCGGCGTGGCCGGCATGGGCAGCTCTTCGTCGGTGTAGGCCGCCAGCGCGTGGGCCAGGGCGTTGAACGTACAGGCGGTCGCGGGTGTGATGCCGCTTTCGCCGCCTCCCTTGACCCCCAGCGGATTGCCATGCGTGGGGTCGTTGGTCAACTCCACGCGCAAGGGCGGCATCAGCTCGGCGTGGGGCATGCCGTAGTCCATGTAGGAGCCCGAGAGCACCTGACCGCTCTGCCGGTCGACGTGGTAGCCCTCCGTCAGGGCCTGGCCCAGGCCTTGGGCCAGACCGCCATGCACCTGACCTTCGACGATGAGCGGGTTGATCGCCTGCCCGACATCGTCCACCGCGCTGTAGCGCACCACCTCGATGCAGCCAGTCTCGGGGTCGATCTCCACCTCGCACACAGCCGCACCCGTCGGAAACGCAGGCATGCGACCATTGAACTCGGCCTCGGCACCCAGTTCGCGCGTCCCGGGATCGCCCGGCATGCCATGGCGTTGCACGTGGCTCGCGAGTTGAGCGAGTGTGATTCGCCGCGTGCGCAGGCCCCACCACACGCGCGCCGAGAAACCGGCGCCCTCCCGGACAAGACGCTGCGGGTCGACACGCAGGCAATGCGCCGCAACGGCGCGGGCCCTGGCCATCAGCTCGGTGCTCGCGTCGATGAGCAGCTTGCCGCCAAGCCGCATGGAGCGGTCGGAGTGCGTGCCACCGCCCCACTTGACGAAGGCGGTGTCGCCCGTGCGCAGCCGGATCGATTCGAACGGCACCCCGAGGTGGTCGGCCACGACCTGCGCGAACGTGGTCTCGTGGCCTTGCCCGGTCGACTGCGTGCCCGACACGATGTCCGTGGTGCCATCGGGCAGGATGCGCAGCTCGATGCGTTCGCGCGGCGCGCCCACGGGCGATTCGATGTAGTTGGACAGGCCGATGCCGCGCAGCCGGCCGCGCTGCAGGGCTTCCTGGCGCCGCGATTCGAAGCCCTGCCAGTCGGCGAGCTCGATCACGCGTTCCATGTTGGCGGGGAAATCCCCACTGTCGTACGGCAGCCCCATGGGGCTCAGGCGCGGCAGCGTCTCGCGCCGGATCAGGTTGATGCGACGGATCTCCAGCCGGTCCATGCCGAGGCGGGCCGCGGCGATGTCGAGCAGGCGCTCGAAGGCATGCATGCTCTCCGGCCGCCCCGCGCCCCGGTAAGGGCCGGTCGGCACGGTGTTGGTCACGACACCGGTGACGTGGATGGCGGCCACCGGTACGTCGTACACGCTGGTGGTGACGCGCATCGCGTTGGCCATGGGCACGTAGGAAATCGTGTGTGCGCCGACGTTGCCGATCAGCTCGTTGTCCACCGCGAGAATGCGCCCTTGCGCGTCGAAGGCCATGGCCGCGCGGAAGGTCATGCCACGGCCCTGGTAATCGCTCACAAAGGCCTCGCTGCGGTCCCCGGTCCACTTGACCGGCCGGCCCACACGACGGGCGGCCCACAGCACGCAGGCCGGCTCCATGTTGAGCGAGGTGCGCGGGCCGAAACCACCCCCCACATCGGGAGAGATCACGCGAATGCGCGCGGGTGGCACCTTGAACGCCTCGGCCAGCCCCAGCTGCTGGCGCACCACGCCCTGGCTGCCGGAGGTGAGTTCGTAGACATCCGCAGCCGGGTCGTACTCGCCGATGGCCGACCTCGGCTCCATCTGGGCGTTGACGATGCGGCTGTTGCGGAACTCGCGCCGCACCACCAGAGCGGCGTTCTCGAACGCCGCCCGCGCGGCGGCGCGGTCACCGATCTGCGTGCTGAAACAGCAGTTGCGCGGCAGGTCGTCGTACAGCTGCGCGGCACCTTCGGCCAGCGCATCGTCGGCGTCCACGACCGCGGGCAGCACCTCGTACTCCACCTGAACAGCCTCCACGCCGTCGCGCGCCTGGTGAGGGGTCTCGGCCACCACCATCACCAGCGCCTCGCCCACGTGGCGCACCTTGTCCACGCTCAGGGGCCACTGGCGCCGGTTGTAGATGCTCCCTGTCTCGGACGAGAGGAACGCCTTTTCCTTGTGGTTCACCGCGGCGACGGGATTGGGCACGTGGTCGATGCCCTCGAATCCGTCGGCCTGGTAGTCCGCGCCCGTCAACACCGCCAGAACACCGGGCAGCGCCAGCGCAGCCGCTGTGTCGATGCGCACAATGCGCGCATGCGCATGGGGCGAGCGCAGGAACGCCGCCCAGGCCTGGCCCGGCTTGTCGATGTCGTCCGTGTATCGACCCTGGCCGACCACCAGGCGGCGGTCTTCGTTGCGTGGCTGGGCCTTGCCGATCCAGCTCATCGCGTCTCCTCCGCGTCTGCCCGGGCGCTGCAGGGCAGACCCATTTCCGTGGCGGCCTGCTCCACCGCCCGCACGATGTTGATGTAGCCGGTACAGCGGCAGATGTTGCCTTCCAGCGCGGTGCAGATCGACCCGTGATCGATGTGCCGGCCCGAGCGCAGCAACCCGTCGGAAGCCATGATCATGCCTGGCGTGCAGAAGCCGCACTGCAGCCCGTGGCACGCCATGAACGCCTTCTGAAGCGGGTGCATGCCCTCGCCGTCCGCCAGCCCCTCGATGGTGACGACCTCGCCACCACTGGCCTGAACGGCCAGCACGGTGCACGACTTCACCGCGACCCCATCGAGCCGCACGGTGCACGCGCCGCATTGGGACGTGTCACAGCCGACGTGGGTGCCGGTGAGATGCAGCTCGCGGCGCAGCAGGTCGACCAGCAGGGTGCGGTCATCCACATGACGGCGCACCGGCATGCCATTGACGGTGAGCTCCACGTTGGCCTGCTCGTGGCTGCCACCGGGCTGCGCACCGGCAGACGCGGCGACGGCCGCCGGCTGCAGCCGGGCGTGTTCACCGCCCCCTTCCGTCAACACCTCGTTGAAACGCGCGAAGAAACGGTCGGCCATCCTCGCGCCCACCGAGCCCACCAGCCGGGAGCCGATCTGCGCAAGCTTGCCGCCCACGTGGGCCTGGGCCGCGTAGACCAGCAGCGTGTCCGGCCCCTCGTCCTCCAGCGTGACCACCGCGGTCATTTCTCCGAAGCCCGCCATCCCGCCTTCCCCCTGGCCGCGCAGGCGGTAGCCCCGCAGCGGCTCCCGGTCCTGCACCGACAGCGAGCCCTTGAACCGCGCCTTGACCGGCCCCACGGAGGCGCGCACCACCACCTGCCATTCGCTGTCATTGACCGCGGTGAAGGATTCGCAGCCATCGATGCATTGTTCGAGCACCGCAGGGTTGTTGAGCGCCGCCCACACCGTCTCGCGGCTGGCGTGGATGACCTGTCGTCCCTTGAATTCCATGATCAGTTCACCTGTGGATCGGTGGCGCCCAGGGCGGACAGCGCACGCCCGGCCAGCACCCCGACCAGATGGGCCCGATAGGCCCGTGTTGCCGTGGCATCGGCGTTGAACCCCGATGCATCGGGTTCCATGCCCGCCAGCGTTCCGGCGTTCCAGCCGGCGCTTGCGCAGGCAGCCAGACGCTCTTCGGCCGCAGTCCAGCGGAACGCGCAGGGCCCCGCGCCCGTCACAGCGACGCGGACCTCGCCCCTGTGGTCCGCGATGAACACGCCCACCACGGCATACCCGGAGGCCGCGTGCCGGTGCTTCACATACGCCGCGCGATCGGGCACCCGGAACTCGATCGCCGTGAGGATCTCGGTGGGCTCGAGCGCGGTCTCGAACATGCCCAGGAAGAAAGCATCGGACTCGATGCGGCGCCGATCGGTGATCAGTGTCGCCTTGAGCGCCAGCACCGCGGCGGGATAGTCGGCGGCAGGATCGCTGTTGGCGACCGAGCCGCCCATCGTGCCCCGGTTGCGCACCTGCTGGTCACCGATCAGACCCGCCAGCCCGGACAGGGCGGGCAGGCAGCGCCGGACCGTGTCCGACTGCGCCACGGCGGCGTGCCGCGTGGCCGCACCGATGCGCAGCACGCCATCTTCTTGCGCGATGCCCTGGAGCTCCGGCAACCGGCTCAGATCCACCAGATGGCTTGGCGCGCTCAGGCGCTGCTTGAGCGTGGGAACCAGCGTCATGCCGCCGGACAGTGGCCGGGCATCGGGAAACCGGGCGAGACAGTCGACGGCCTCCTGGACGCTGGCCGGTCGGAGATAGGCAAATGGATACATCGACTCAACCCGCGGCCAGCCACGCCTGCGCCCGGGCTGCCACCCAGGCCGGCACTTCCTGCATGGGGTAGTGACCGGCCTGCGGCACCACCTCGATCTCGGCATGCGGGTAGTGCCGCAGCCAGGTCTGCCGGGCCCGTTCGAGGTTGATGCCCGGGTCGAATTCGCCCACCAGCACCTTCACGGGCAGATCCAGCCCGGCGATCTCGTCGGCGAAGCCCTGGCCCGCCCATTCGCCAAGATAGGCGCGCATGGCCTCGGGGCGGTTTTCCATGGAGTCGGCAGCCACACCCTGGCACCAGGTCGCGGTGAGGCGTTGCCCGGTGGACAGGTGGACGATCTGTTGCCGTGCGGCGGCATCGTCCACCGCCGACTCGAAGAAGGCACGGCGCGCGGCGTCCATGCCGGAGCCGGCGGCGGACACCGGCGCCACACCCAGCATGCGCTGCACCCGGCCGGCGGCCTGCAGGGCCACCTTCTGCATCGCCATGCCGCCCATGGAATGCCCCACCAGCGAGAAAGTCGCCCAACCCAACTGGTCTGCCAGGGCCAGCACGTCCGTTGCTGCCTCGTCGAACCGATAGGTGCCCACCTCTGCACGGCGCGAGCCGTAGCCACGGTAATCGAACACCGCGCATTCGAACTGCTGCGGGTCCAGAGCTGCCAGCAGGGGCTGCCAATGCCGGGACAGGCCCAGCCAGCCGTTCATCACCACCACCTTGCGGGCCCCCCGGCCCCAGGTGCGCGGGGTGAGATCGTCCGTCATAGCGGCAAGGTCTCCACGTTGTATTCAAACAGCCATTCGTAGCGCTGCCGCACGCGCTCCTCGGTCCATTCACGGTCCACATAGGCCGCCGCCCCTTCCGCATGGGCGAGCTGTGGGTTGTGGAAACGCGTGGCGTTCTCGTTGGCGCCCTGCACGATCCTTGCGGTGCGCTGGACGCGGGCAGCCTCATAGGCGGCGGTCGCACGATCGATGTCACCACCGTACTCGTGCAGCGCCCGGGCCAGCAGGTAGCCGTCTTCCAGTGCCATCACCGCGCCCTGCGCGAGGAACGGCAGCGTCGGGTGACAGGCATCGCCCAGCAGCGTCACGCGTCCACGGGTCCATGACGGCATGGGGTCTCGCACCATGAGTGCCCACTTGTACGGTGTCTCCACCGCGCGGATCAGGTGGTGCACATCCTCATGCCAGCCAGCGAAGTCGCGCTCGAAGTCTTCCCGCGAGCCCTTCTGCGACCACGACTCGACTTCCCATCCTTGCGACTGCTCGACCACCGCCACCAGATTGACCAGCTTGCCGGACCTCACGGGATAGTGGATCACGTGCTTGCCAGGTCCGACCCAGTTGTAGCCATGAGGTTGCTGCAGATGCGCGGGCAGCGTGCGCGCATCGATCACGCCGCGCCAGGCCACGATGCCCGAGAAGCGGGGTTCGTCGTCACCGAACAGGCGCTGACGCACCTGCGAATGCACGCCGTCGGCCCCCACCACGAAGTCGGCGGTGGCCACTTCCTGCCCCGAGGCGAACATCCGCACCACATCGCCCTCCTGGCGAATATCGGTGACGCGGGTGTCCAGACGGATCGCATCGGGACTCAGCGCGCGCACGCCCTTCACCAACGCCTGGTGCAGGTCGCCACGGTGCATGGTGAGGTAGGGGAAGCCATAGCGCTGGCGCGAGACCGAACCCAGATCGAACAGCTTCCACTCCTGTCCGGTGGACCACAGCCGCACGAACTTGCCCGCCGGCTCGGAGGCGATTGCCATGATGTCGTCCATGAGTCCGAGGGCCGCCAGCACCCGCACGCCATTGGGGCTGATCTGCACACCGGCGCCGATCTCCCCGAGTTCCCTGGCCTGCTCGAGCACTTCCACCTGAAAGCCCCTTTTGAGCAAGGCGATGGCGGCCGTGAGCCCCCCGATACCGGCACCGATGACTGCTATCCGCATGAACGTCCTTTGGCCCTCTCCGCCTTCGCGGGGGCGCGTTGATTGACAAGGGCGCCACTCTAAATTGAGTCGGGACGAAAGTTAATCACGACTATTCGATCATGCCATCGGGAAATCGAATGAATGGCCCGCACGCCACCGGGAGCTCGGCCATGCCACTCTCCACCCCTGTGTGCGTGAACAGACAGACCCGTTGCGGCAACGGGTCCATGCTGGCCTGCCAGACCTCAGCGAGATGCCACATGAAGAGCAAACTCATCCACGAAGCGGATGGCCAGCGCACGTTCGCCATCGTTCTGTCCCGCGGCGACGAGATCACCGCGTGCCTGACGGCGTTCGCACGACAGGAAAAGCTGTCCGCGGCCAGTCTCAAGGCCATCGGTGCGCTCGAGCGCGCCGAGCTGGCCTGGCTGAACTGGGACACGAAGAAATACGACCCCATCGACGTGGACGAGCAGGTTGAGGTCGCGTCGTTGACAGGAGACGTCGCGCTCGGGCCAGACAACCAGCCGGCCCTGCACATTCACACGGTGCTGGGCAAACGGGATGGGGCCGCCGTGGCCGGCCACCTCAGGAGCGGGGTCGTGCGGCCCACGCTCGAAGTGATCCTGACGGAGTCGCCGCGGCACCTGTGCAAGCGGCACGATCCCGAGAGCGGCCTGGCCCTCATCGCCCCCGACGCCTGAGGGCCTGAGGGCGCTCAGCCGCGCGGGTTCTGGCGCGTCACTTCGGCGCGCAACCGGTCTTCCTGTTCCCGCAGCGCTGGCGTGAGGGCCTCGCCGAAGTCCTCGGCAGAGAACACCTGGCGGATTTCGATCTCGGATTCCCCCGGCATGGGATTGGGGCAACGCTTCACCCAGTCGATGGCCTCCTGCAGTGAGGCGCATTTCCAGATCCAGAAACCTGCAATCAGCTCTTTCGTCTCCGCGAAAGGGCCATCGATGACCTGGCGATCACGGCCGGAGAAGCGCACACGCGCTCCCTTCGAGCTCGGGTGCAGGCCTTCACCGGCTTCCATGACGCCGGCCTTCACCAGCTCTTCATTGAAACGGCCCATCTCCGTGAGCAGCTGCTCACTGGGCATGACGCCAGCTTCGCTGTCGCGGTCGGCCTTGATCAGGATCATGAATCGCATGTCGTTCTCCTTGTGCGGTGTGTCAGAGCAGGACGGCTCAAACCTCTCGACGAGTGGGCGACGCGGAATTCGACATCACCGGACCACAACAAGACAGCGATGCGTTCAACTCACTGCGGCGTGAGCACTTCCAGCCCACCCAGATACGGCCGAAGCACCTCAGGTACGGTGACGCTGCCGTCGGCGTTCTGGTAGTTCTCCAGCACCGCCACCAGCGCACGGCCCACCGCGAGACCGGAACCGTTGAGCGTGTGCACCAGTTCATTCCTGCCCTGTGCATTCTTGAAGCGGGCCTGCAGGCGACGGGCCTGGAAGGCCTCGCAGTTGGAGACCGAGCTGATTTCGCGGTAGGTGTTCTGCGCGGGCACCCACACCTCCAGGTCGTGCGTGCGGGTGGAGCCGAAGCCCATGTCGCCGGTACACAGCACGATCACACGGTACGGCAGGCCGAGCTTCTGCAGCACGGCTTCGGCGTGTGAGGTCATCGCATCGAGCGCCTCGTAGCTTTTCTCGGGGTGCACGATCTGCACCATCTCGACCTTGTCGAACTGGTGCTGGCGGATCATGCCGCGCGTGTCTCGCCCGGCGCTGCCGGCTTCCGAACGGAAGCACGGCGTGTGCGCTGTCAGGCGGATGGGCAGGTCGGACTCGGCCAGCACGGTGTCGCGCACGGTGTTGGTCAGCGTGATCTCGCTGGTGGAGATGAGATACAGCGCCTGCGTGTCCGGCACTTCCTCGCCCTCCTGGCCGCCCTTCTTCACGGCGAACATGTCACCCTCGAACTTGGGCAGCTGACCGGTGCCCAGCAGCGTCTCGGCATTCACGATGTAGGGCGTGTAGCACTCGGTATAGCCGTGCTCCTGCGTCTGCACGTCAAGCATGAACTGGGCGAGCGCGCGGTGCAGGCGTGCGATCGGGCCACGCATGAAGGTGAAGCGCGCGCCGGCCAGTTTGGAGCCGGTCTCGAAATCCAGCCCCAGCTTCTCGCCAATGTCGACATGGTCGCGCAACTCGAAATCGAAGCGGCGGGGCGTGCCCCAGCGGCGCAGTTCCACGTTGGCGTTCTCGTCGCTGCCCACCGGCACGCTTTCGTGCGGCAGGTTCGGCACGGCGAGCAGCAAGGCCTGCAGTTCGGCCTGGATCACCTCCAACCGCGCGGCTGAGGTCTCGAGCTCGGCCTTGAAGGCGGCCACCCGGGCCATGGCGGCATCCGCCTCGGCGTGCTGGCCTTTGCCCTTGAGCATGCCGATCTGCTTCGACAGTGAATTGCGCTGCCCTTGCAGCTCTTCGGTGCGGGTCTGCAGTGCCTTGCGCTCGGATTCCAGCGCCTGGTAGGCCACCACATCCAGGTAGGGCTGCGGCTGCTTGCGGGTCTGCAGGCGCGCCACGACCGCGTCAAGGTCTTTTCTCAGTTGAACGATGTCTAGCATGCGGTGATTGTAGTTTTGCACCCTGGCCGGGCACGGGCGCGCTCAGCGCAGATGTTCCAGTGGCTGGGCGTCTTCGCCTTCGATCTTCAGGCCCTTGGGCAGCGGGAACTTGATGGTTTCGGTCAGACCATCCATGGTGCGGACGGAGATCGCCCCCAGCGACTTGATGCGCTCGATCACCTGCCGTACCAGGATCTCAGGCGCCGATGCCCCGGCCGTGAGACCCACGCGCAGCTTGCCCTCGAACCACTCGGGCTGGATTTCGTCGGCGTTGTCCACCATGTAACCCGGGGTACCGAGCTTCACCGCCAGCTCACGCAAGCGGTTGCTGTTGGAACTGGTGGGACTGCCCACCACGATCACGATATCCACCTGCGGGCTCAACAGCTTGACCGCATCCTGCCGGTTCTGGGTGGCGTAGCAGATGTCCTGCTGCTTCGGCTCCCGCACGCTGGGGAAACGCGCCTTCACCGCGTTCAGGATTTCGGCCGCGTCATCCACCGACAGCGTGGTCTGCGTGACCACCGCAAGCTTGTCCGTCTGTGCCGGGGCCACGCGGGCGACATCTTCCACGTCTTCCACCAGATGGATACCGCTGTCGAGCTGACCCATGGTGCCTTCCACCTCGGGGTGGCCCTTGTGACCGATCATGATGAATTCGTAACCCTCGCGGTGCAGCTTGGCCACCTCCACATGCACCTTGGTCACCAGCGGGCAGGTGGCATCGAAGATGTGAAAGCCGCGCTGTCTGGCCTCGTCCTGGATGGCCTTGCTCACGCCATGCGCCGAAAACACCAGCGTGGCGCCGGCGGGCACGTCCGAGAGCTCCTCGATGAAGATGGCCCCCTTGGCCTTCAGGTCGTTCACCACATAGGTGTTGTGCACGATCTCGTGGCGTACATAGATCGGCCGGCCGAACTTGGCCAGTGCGCGCTCGACGATCTCGATGGCCCGGTCCACGCCGGCGCAGAAGCCGCGCGGCTCGGCCAGGATGATTTCTTGCGATTCAGCCATCAGAGCACCCCGATCAGCTGGACTTCGAACCGCACCGGCTGGCCGGCCAGCGGGTGGTTGAAGTCGAACAGCACCGCGCCGTCCTCACGCACCTGCACGGCAGCACCGGCATAGCTGCCCAGTCCGTCCGGTGTCGGGAATTGCACCACGTCCCCAGCGGCGTACTGCTCGTGCGGGTCGCCCAGTTCGTTCAGCAGCTTGCGCGCGACCCATTGCACCATGTCCGGCTGGCGCTCCCCAAAGGCCTCGCCAGCGGGCAGTTCGATCACCGTGCGGGTGCCCTCCTCCAGCCCGATGAGGCGCTGCTCGATCGCTGGCGAAAGTTCGCCCGCGCCCAGGCTCAGCGTGGCGGGCTTGTCGCTGAAGGTGTCGATGATCACCTGGCCCTGGGGACCGGACATCCGGTAGTGCAGGGTGAGAAAGGAGCCTTCTTGGACTTGGGGCATGGCGTGGGGGGTATCCCTGGACGAGGTGTGCGAAAAAGAGCGGTTTCGTGGCCGACAGGCCCCTATTGTAAAAACCAGGCAAAAACAGGGAGGAAACCCCATGGATGGCCTTCTGGCACCCGGAATCAAGGGCCTGCCGAACGACGCTCGCCCCCGGGAAAAGCTGCTCGCGCGCGGGCCCGGTGCCCTCAGCGATGGCGAGTTGCTGGCACTGCTGCTGCGCACCGGCATCTCTGGCAAGCACGTGTTGCAACTCGCCCAGGAGCTGCTGGACCGCTTCGGTGGCATCGGCGGTCTGTTGCACACCGGCGCCGATGCGCTCAAGCAGGTCAAGGGTCTGGGGCCTGCCAAGCGGGCCGAAGTGACGGCTGTGCTGGAACTGGCCCGGCGCGCCCTCGCCCAGACGCTGGAAGAACGCACCATCTTCGAAAGCCCGCAGGCGGTGCGCGACTACCTGCAGCTGCAGCTGGGGGGCCGGCCGCACGAGGTCTTCGCGGTGATTTTCCTGGACAGCCAGAACCGCCTGATCGCGCTGGAAGAGCTGTTTCGCGGCACCCTGACACAGGCCAGCGTCTACCCACGCGAGATCGTGTTGCGCGCGCTGCACCACCACGCAGCCGCCGTGGTGCTGGCGCACAACCACCCGAGCGGCGTGGCCGAGCCCTCGCGCGCCGACATCGAACTCACCCAGATCCTGCTGAAGGCCATGGCGCTGGTGGACGTGCGCGTTCTCGACCACTTCATCGTCACCCGGCAGCGCGCCACCTCGATGGCGGAACAGGGGCTGATGTAACCGGGCGGGAATACTCCCCGGGGTGGGCGACAATTCCCGCATGAAAGTCCACACGCTGGCCGAGCTCAAGGCGCTCAAGCGGACGATGGCCGAGCGCGCAGCGGCCGATGCCGCACGCCGCGAGGCGGAGCGGCTCACCGCCCTCAAGCGGGAACGGGAACACCGGCTGTTCGAACTCGCTGTCGGCCCCGTGCGACCCATCGTGCACCCAGGGCGCATCGAACCCCGTCGCGTCCCCGTGAATCCTGTGCCCGTACAGCGCCAGCGGGACGAGGCCGCGGTGATGCGGGAAGCCTTGTCGGACGAATTCGATATCGAGACGCTTCTGCACACCGATGAGCTGCTGAGCTACCGCCGGCCGGGCCTGGGGCCGGAGATCGTGCGCAAGCTGCGCGAAGGCCGCTGGAGCATCCAGCGCCAGATCGACCTGCATGGTCTGCGCACGGACGAGGCGCGCGAAGCCCTGGGCCGCTTCATTCGAGAGTCACATCAAACGGGTGTGCGCTGTGTGCGCGTGGTGCACGGCAAAGGCCTGGGGTCGCCCGGGCGCACGCCCGTGCTGAAGAACCGCGTGCTGCGCTGGCTGGTGCAGAAAAAAGAGGTGATGGCCTTCGTGCAGGCGCGGCCGGCCGAGGGTGGCGCGGGTGCGCTGGTGGTGCTGCTGCGGCCAAGCTGAGCCGTGGCGGTGGGCTTCAGCCCGGCGAATTCCTCATCCAGTCTGCCGTCTGGAAAAAACTCGCCTTGAGACGCGCTCTCAAGGCCGGGTCGACCTCCACGTCGCCCATCGCCTGGTCCATGCAGGCCAGCCACTGGTCGCGTTCGATGATGCCGATGGCGAATGGCATGTGGCGCATGCGCAGGCGCGGATGACCGAAACGATCGGTGTAGTGCTGCGGGCCGCCGAGCCAGCCGCAGAGAAACCAGACCAGCTTCTGCCGGGCGCTGTCGAGCGTTGTGCCATGCACCGCGCGCAACTCGCGGTAGCGCGGTTCGATGTCCATCAGGTCGTAGAAGCGGTCGACCAGGGCATGCACCTTGTCTTCGCCGCCGATCCAGTCGAACGGTGTGGCGTGCTGCGTGGGTTCCTGGGGTTCGATGAGGTCGCTCATGCCACTCACACTGCCGCTTTGCGCAAAGTTTCCACCACCGGGGTGCGCAGCACGCTGCGCAAACCCCACCAACCCGCCAAGAGCGCCAGCACTGCGCCCAGAATGGCACCGCCGAGCGGCACCCAGGGCGATGCGGTCCAGGAGAACTGGAAGACGAAGCGCGCCAGCGCCCAACCCACCGCGACCGCGACCACCGAGGCGAGGAAACCGGCCAGCAAGCCCACGCCCAGCAGTTCCACGCGCTGCACGTTGCGCAACAGCTGGGAGCCCGCACCCACGGCACGCAGAATGGCGAACTCTCGCTCGCGCTCGCCGCGTGTGGCCGTGATGGCGGAGAGCAGCACGACCAACCCGGCCGCGAGCGTGAAGGCGAACAGGAATTCCACCGCGCTGATGACCTGCCCCAGCACACGCTGCACCTGCGCGATGGTCTGACTCATGTCGACGTTGGTGATGTTGGGGAATTCACGCACCAGAGCGTTGTCGAAACCGTTCGCGGGTTCGGGCGCGCGGAACGCCGTGATGTAGCTCACCGGCACATCCGGCACCTGCGCCACCGGAAAGACGACGAAGAAGTTCACACGCATCGAGCCCCAGTCCACCTTGCGCAGGCTGGTGATGCGGCCTTCGGTGATCTGGCCTGCGATGTCGAAGCCCAGGCGATCGCCGAGCTTGAGGCCGAGCTCCTCGGCCAGCCCCTCTTCCACGCTCAACGCATCGGGCTCGTTGTCCATCCAGCGGCCACCGACGATGGGGTTGTGCTCCGGCACGGTGGCGGTGTTGGAGAGGTTGAATTCGCGGTCCACCAGCCGTTGCGCGCGGTCTTCCGTGAAGTCTTCGGGCACCACGGCCTTGCCGTTGATGGTGACCAGCCGGCCCCGGATCATGGGGTACCAGTCGTAGCGCTGCACGCCCGCACCCTTCAGCGCTTGCTGGAAGGCTTCGCCCTGCTCGGGCTGCACGTTGATGACGAAGCGGTTGGGCGCATCGGGCGGTGTGGCGCTGCGCCAGCTGGAGATGAGATCGGTGCGCAGCAGCACCAGCAGCACCAGCGCGAGCAGGCCGACAGCGAGCGCGCTGATCTGCACCACCGCATACACCGGACGGGCCGAGAGCTGACGCGTGGCCATGACCAGGGCGCGGGGCGCGGTGGCCTCGTTCACGCTGGCACGCAGAACGCGCACGGCGGCGTAGCTGGCGACGGCGAACAGCAGCACGGCCGCCGCGAAGCCGCCCACCGCGATGCCGCCCAGCAGCAGGTCGCGGCTGGCGGCCAGCAACAGCGCCGCGAAGCCGGCCATGCCCAGGCCCAGCACGGCCAGCGTGGCAGGTTTGAGCTGGCCCACGTCGCGGCGGATCACGCGCAGCGGCGGCACCTGGGCGAGCTGCAGCACAGGCGGCAGGCCGAAGGCCATCATGAGGGTGAGACCCATGCCCAGCCCCAGCAGCGCCGGCGCGATACCTGGTGCCGGCAGACTGGCTTCCACCAGCCCCGCGAGCAGCAGCACGAAGGCATGGTGCACCACATAGCCAATGGCCACGCCCAGCGCGCTGGCGAACAGGCCGATCAGGGCGAACTCCAGCGTGTACGCGCGTGCCATGGTGCCCTGCGAAAGGCCGAGCACGCGCAGCATGGCGCAGTCGTCCAGATGACGCTGGGCAAAGCCGCGCGCGGCAATGGCCACGGCCACGGCACACAGCAGTGCAGCCAGCAGGGCCACGAGGTTGAGAAACTTTTCGGCACGCCCCAGCGTCTGCTGCATCTCGGGCCGCCCACCCTCCAGGGACTCCAGCCGCATGCCACGCACATCGGGTTGCCGCATCGCCTGTTCAGCCCAGCGGCTGAATTCGCCAACGCGGGCACCATCACCGGCCACGGCGAGGCGGTAGGTCAGGCGGCTGGCCGGTTGCACCAGGCCCGTGGCGGGCAGATCCGCCGCATTGAGCATGACGCGCGGCGCAAAGCTCATGAAGCCGCCACCCCTGTCGGGTTCGACCACGATGATCCGGCTGATGTCGAACGATGAGTCGCCCAGCAGCAACGGCTGCCCTATCCGAAGGTCCAGCGCGACCAGCAGCGCTTCGTCCACCCACACGGTGCCGGGTGCGGGGATGCTTCTCGCGGCACTGTCGGGCCCGCCCTGGGTCTCGGCCAGGCGCACGGTGCCGCGCAGCGGGTAGCCCTCGCCAACGGCCTTCAGGGCCACCAGGCGCGCCGCGCCGCCCTCTTCCTCGCGTGCGCGGCCCATGGTGGGAAAGCCGAGCGTCTGGGTGGTGCTCAGGCCGAGCGAACGCGCGCGCTCCTCGAACGACGGTGGGGGCACATGGTCACTGCTGACCACCGCGTCGCCGCCCAGAAGTGCGCTGGCATCCCGCGTGAGGCCGCCTTGGAGGCGGTCGGCGAAGAAGCCCACCGCCGAGAGGGCCGCCACGGCCAGCGTGACGGCCAGCATCAGCAGACGAAGCTCACCCGCACGCCAGTCGCGCAACAGGGAGGACCAGCCCAGGGTCCAGAAACGAATGGGCAACGAGCGGATGGGCGATGTCATGGTGACGGATTCGAGCGCGCTCGGTGCAACTGGTTCACTTCGTGCCGAAAATCCGGTCGCCAGCGTCGCCCAGGCCCGGCACGATGTAACCATGGTCATTCAGACCGCGATCGACCGCCGGGGTGTAGACCGGCACGTCGGGATGGGCGTCGTGGAAGGTCTTGAGGCCTTCCGGGCAGGTGACGAGGCACACGAAGCGGATCGAGCGCGGGCCGGTCTTCTTGATCCGGTCCACCGCGCTCACGGCGGAATTGCCAGTGGCCAGCATGGGGTCGAGCACGATGACGTCGCGCTCGTGCATGTCGTGCGGCATCTTGAAGTAGTACTCCACCGCCTGCAGGGTGGCGGGGTCGCGGTACAGGCCGATGTGACCCACGCGCGCGCCGGGAATCACCTGCAGCATGCCGTCCAGGAAACCGTTGCCCGCACGCAGGATGGAGGCGAGAACCACTTTCTTTCCGTCGATGACGCGCGACTTCATCTTCTCCAGCGGGGTCTCGATGTCGATTTCCTGCATCGGCATGTCGCGGGTGATCTCGTAGGCAAGCAGTGCGCTGAGCTCTTGCACCAGCTCACGGAAGCTCTTGGTGCTGGTGTCCTTGCGGCGCATGAGGGTGAGCTTGTGCTGCACCAGGGGGTGGTCAATGACGTGGACGTCTCGGCTCATGGAAATGTCTCGGAAAAGGGTGATCCGAGTTTATGCCCGAACGAACGGGCACCGCCGCGTCAGGTGGAACTGGCTGCGCGCTCGCGGGCCACGGGTGACGGAGCTGGCATCGCGTCGAGCACGATCCGCTGGGGGTTGGCATAGCAGAGAAAACGCTGGTTGGTGGCGCGGCCGATGGCGCACAGGCCGACCCGCCGGGCCACGTCCAGCCCCATCTGGGTGATGCCACTGCGCGAGATCACGACCGCCACGCCCATCTGGGCCGACTTGATGACCATCTCGCTGGTGAGGCGGCCGGTTGTGTAGAAGATCTTTTCGCCCCTGGGGGTGGAAGCGTCGTTCATGGCCATCCACCCGGCAATGGTGTCCACCGCGTTGTGACGCCCGACATCCTCCACGAACAGCTGCAGCGCCTCCCCATGAAACAGGGCACAGGCATGCACCGATCCGGCCGACTTGTAGGTGCTCTCCTTGAGCCGGATGGTATTGACGATGGAATACAGCTGCGACTGCTTCAGCCCGGCTTCGGCAGGGAGGCGGATGTTGTCGATCTCGTCCATGAGGTTGCCAAACACGCTGCCCTGGCCGCAACCCGTGGTCACCACACGCTTCGCGGTGCGCTCCTCGATGCGGTCAATGCCTGCGCGCGTCTTGACCGATGCGGCGTTCACGTCCCAGTCCACCGTGATGGACTCGATCTCGCTGGCCGACGCCACCAGCCGCTGATTGAGGAGATAGCCCAGCACCAGCCACTCCGGGCGGGCGCCCAACGTCATCAACGTGACCAGCTCGCGCTTGTCGACGTAGACAGTGAGATCGCGCTCGGCGGGAATGGCGATGGTCTCGCGCGCGCCTTGTTCGTTCATGACCTCGATTTCTCGGGTCAGCGGGGCGCGCGCTTCGGTCAGTTGGGGAAGGGCCATGGACGAAGACTACCGCATGAAAAGGGCCGCCACCCGGAGGTGCGGCCCATGGGAGGGCGGCGGCAAGGGGCTTCCCCTCGCCCGCCGGTCACTTCTTGGCGGGTGTCGCGGCGCCGGCGGGCGCCTGGCTGCTGGGTGGCGCCTTGGCGGTGTCGGGCGGGGAATGCGCGCCTGCAGCTTCCGCCGGCTTCGGCGGGGTGTAGGCGAAGGGGCCTGGGTCGGTGCAGGGTGGCGCACTGGCAGTGGCCGGTGCCACGGACTTGCCGGCAGCGGCAGCGGTCTTGAAGTAGTTCGCGGCGGCCTTGTCCATCGACACGCACAGCTTGTAGCCCTCCACCTTGGTTGCCCAGGCGGTGCGCGCAGCGGTCTCGGCCGCCTTCGCCTTGGCCTCTTCGGTGGGGGGTGGAGGTGCGGGCAGCTTGGCCTGGGCGGAAGCGGCCAATAGCACGGCCATGCACAACAGGGTACGTTTCATGGGACTTTTCCTTGTCTCTCGGTCTTGTCGTGTTCCTGATGCCTCAGGCCTTGACGGCCTGCACCGCCTCTGCAGCCGCGGCCTCATCGACCTTGGCACTGCGTTGCGCAGGGATCTTGCCGGCCTTGATGTCGTCGTACCAGAGTTCGTGGTGTTCCCTGGCCCAGGTCTCGTCCACGTAGCCGGTCTTCATGGCCTTGTAGGCGCCCTTCATGCCGATCGTGCCCAGGTAGATGTGGCCCATGAACAGCGCCATCATCAGCACCGCCGCGCTGGCGTGGATCATGTGCGCGACCTGCATGTTGCCCCGCGTGTACTCCACCGACGGCAGGATCTTGTCGAGGAACAGGCCGGAGCCCACCACGATCAGGCCGAAGAAGAACACCCCCGCCCAGAACACCACCTTTTCGCCGGCATTGAACCGGTGCGAAGGCACCTCCTTGCCTGTCAGCAAACCGCCACCCTTGAGCAACCAGGTGATGTCTTCCTTCGCCGGCAGGTTGTCCTTGATGAAGGTGAAGATCACCACCACCAGCGACACGGCAAACAGCGGGCCCACGAAGTTGTGCACGTTCTTGAGCGCGTAGGTCAGCCAGCCGAACAGCGTGCTGCCGATGATGGGGAGCAGGAAGAATTTGCCAAAGGCCATCATGATCCCGGAGATGGCCAGGGCGACGAAGGCGATCGCATTGACCCAGTGTGCCGCGCGTTCGAAATACGTGAACCGTTCGATCACACGTCCCGTGGGCTGGCCATGCACCGGAATGGCACCTTTGGCGAAATAGAACAGCGCAATGGCCACCACGACGATGAGCATCAGCGAGCCGCCATAAGGAATGATCCAGTTGTTGCGCACCTGACGCCAGGCCTCACCGGCATTGGTCAGGCGCGAGCCCGGGTAGTTTGCAAAGGGCTGGATCAGGTTGCCGGCTTCCAGGTACGGCAGGCTGGAATAGCCCGTCACACCTTTGCCCACATCGCGCCACATCGGCGCGTTGTTGCCCGGCTGCACCTTGCCGCGCTCGGCGTTGGTCTGCTCGGGGTACTTCGGGTCGGTGCTCGCATCGGGAGCGATCTCGAAGATGTTGGCGCCACGGATGCCACCCATCTGGCCCGTGGCCGGTGCGGCCGCACCCGACGCAGGGGCCGGATCCTCCGGAGGATCGACCTTGAGCGTCTGGGCACTGGCCCAGCCCGCACCGAGCGCCAGCGCCGCGGCCACCAGAAGAGACGGCAGCGACAGGCGACGGGCGCCTGCAGTCAATAGCCTGGTCATGGTGTGTGCCTCAGGGTTGGGTGCCGCCCATGCGGGTGTAGTCGTTCTGGCCGTACTGCGCACGCGTCTTGAGTTGCTGCTCCCAACTGGTGCGGTCGCCGGCCTTCCAGCCGGTGTTCGCATACTGGCTCGCGCCCACGCCGTGGTACGGCGCGCTGTCCTGCTTGACGCCGGCGGCGTTCATTTCCTGCGGCTTCTCGCCGCAAGCCGCGAGGGCCAGCAGCGCAGCGGAGAGTGGGATGACGAGTGTGAAGCGGCGCATCATGACTTGGTCCCTTGTGCGGAGCCATAGGCGGTGCCCCAACCCCAGACTTCAGCGCCCTTGCCCCGCTGCAGCACGCGATTGCGGAAGATATCGGCCACCACGTCGCCATCACCGGCGAGCAGGGCTTTGGTCGAGCACATCTCGGCGCAGGCCGGCAGTTTGCCTTCGGCCAGTCGGTTGCGACCGTACTTCTCGAACTCGCTCTGGCTGCCATGGGCTTCCGGACCACCAGCGCAGAAGGTGCATTTGTCCATCTTGCCGCGCACGCCGAAGGTGCCTTGCGAGGGGAACTGCGGCGCACCGAACGGGCAGGCATACGAGCAGTAGCCACAGCCGATGCAGACATCCTTGTCGTGCAACACCACACCTTCGTCGGTGCGGTAGAAGCAGTTGACTGGGCAGACCGCCATGCAGGGGGCATCGCTGCAGTGCATGCAGGCCACGGAGATGGACTTCTCGCCCGGCACACCGTCGTTGAGCGTGACCACGCGGCGGCGGTTCACGCCCCAGGGGACTTCGTGTTCGTTCTTGCAGGCCGTGACGCAGCCATTGCATTCGATGCAGCGTTCGGCGTCACAGATGAATTTCATTCGTGCCATGTTGTGCTCCTGGTCTTATGCTTTTTCGACGTTGCAGATCGTGGTCTTGGTTTCCTGCATCATCGTCACGATGTCATAACCATAGGTCGTACCCGTGTTGACGGCCTCGCCGCGCACGATGGGGAATGCGCCATCAGGGTAGTAGGCCTTCATGTCCGCACCCTGCCAGCGGCCCGAGAAGTGGAACGGCAGCCACACCGTGTCGGGCCCGACGCGCTCGGTCACCAGCGCCTGCACATTCAGGCGTGCACCCGTCGGCGTGTTCACCCAGACGCGTTCGCCGTTGCGGATGCCACGCGCGGCTGCGGCCTGCGGGTTGATCTCGATGAACATTTCCTGCTGCAGTTCGGCCAGCCAGGGGTTGGAGCGCGTTTCCTCGCCACCGCCCTCGTACTCGACCAGTCGGCCCGAGGTCATGATGAGCGGGAATTTCTCGTGCATCTTGTCCTCGACGTTCTTCGCCTGCAGCGACTTGTAGAGGATCGGCAGGCGCCAGCGGGTCTTCTGGTCGTCGTGGCTGGGGTACTTGGCGATCATGTCCGGGCGCGTGCCATAGATCGGCTCCCGATGCTGCGGCACGGCATCGGGGAAGTTCCAGACCACCGCACGCGCCTTGGCATTGCCGAACGGGTGGCAGCCGTGCTTCATCGCGACGCGGATGATCGCACCCGTCGGGTCGGTCTTCCAGTTCTTGCCTTCGGCGGCCTTCTGCTCGGCCTCGCTGAGGTCGGCCCACCAACCCAGCTTCTTGAGCAGCACGTGGTCGAACTCGGGGTAGCCGGTGGTGATCTCCGAGCCCAGCGAATGCGAACCGTCCTCGGCCAGCAGGGTCTTGCCGTCGCGCTCCACGCCGAAGTTGGCGCGGAAGCAGCCGCCACCGTCCATGACGTGCTTGGAGTTGTCGTACAGGTTGGGCGAACCGGGGTGCTTGATCTCGGGCGTGCCGTAGCAGGGCCAGGGCAGGCCGAAGTAGTCGCCGGTCATGTCGTAGCCGGTTTCCTTGTCGACCACCTTGCCCTTGGCCTTGAGCGTCTTCACGTCGAAGGCGTTCATGTTGCGCATGTGGGCCTTCAGGCGCTCGGGGCTCTGGCCGGTGTAGCCGATGGTCCAGACCGACTTGTTGATCTCGCGCAGGATGTCTTCCGGCACCGGCTCGTCCATGCCCTTGACTTTCTGCATCTTGTAGTTCTTGCTGAGCTCGGTGGCGAAGCCGAGTTTTTCAGCGAACTGGTGCATGATCATGTGGTCGGTGCGGCTTTCCCACAGCGGCTCGATGACCTTCTCGCGCCACTGGATGGAGCGGTTGGACGCGGTGCAGGAACCGCTGGTCTCGAACTGCGTGGCCGCCGGCAGCAGGTACACCGCGCGGTTGGGGTTGAGGTCTTCCGCCTTGCCCGGCATGGCCGCCATCGACGCGGTGGCCGAGGGGTACGGGTCCACCACCACCAGCAGGTCGAGCTTGTCCATCGCGCGCTTCATTTCAAGACCGCGCGTCTGCGAGTTCGGCGCGTGGCCCCAGAAGAACACGCCCCGCAGGTTCGGACCCTGGTCGATCAGCTCGTTGTTCTCCAGCACGCCGTCGATCCAGCGTGAGACGGTGATGCCGGGCTTCTCCATCGTGCCTTCGGCGTACTGTTTCTTGATCCACTCGTAGTCCACACCCCACACGTTGGCGAAGTGCTTCCAGGAGCCGGCGGCCAGGCCGTAGTAGCCGGGCAGCGAGTCCGGGTTGGGGCCGACGTCGGTCGCGCCCTGCACGTTGTCGTGGCCGCGGAAGATGTTGGTGCCACCGCCGCTCTTGCCGACGTTGCCCAGCGCGAGCTGCAGGATGCACGAGGCGCGCACCATGGCGTTGCCGATGGTGTGCTGCGTCTGGCCCATGCACCAGACGATGGTGGCCGGCTTGGCTTCCGCCAGCATCTTGGCCACCTTGAACATCTGCTCTTCCTTCACACCGCAGGCTTCCTCCACGGCGGCAGGCGTCCACTTGGCCATCACGTCGGCCTTGACGGCCTCCATGCCGAACACGCGGTCGTTGATGTACTGCTTGTCTTCCCAGCCGTTCTTGAAGACGTGGTACAGCAGGCCGAAGAGGAAGGGAATGTCGGTACCGGAGCGGATGCGCACGTACTCGTCGGCCTTGGCGGCTGTGCGCGTGAAGCGGGGGTCCACCACGATCATCTTGCAGCCGGTTTCCTTGGCGTGCAGCATGTGCAGCATCGAGACCGGGTGGGCCTCGGCGGCGTTGGAGCCGATGTACAACGCGCACTTGCTGTTCTGCATGTCGTTGTACGAGTTGGTCATGGCGCCGTAGCCCCAGGTGTTCGCGACGCCGGCCACCGTGGTGGAGTGGCAGATGCGCGCCTGGTGGTCGCAGTTGTTGGAGCCCCAGAAGCTCACGAACTTGCGCAGCAGATAGGCCTGCTCGTTGCTGTGCTTGGACGACCCCACGAAGTACACCGAGTCGGGGCCACTGGCCTCGCGCAGCTCCTTCATCTTCGCCGTGATCTCGTTGAGCGCGGTGTCCCAGGAAATGCGCTGGTACTTGCCGTTGACCAGCTTCATCGGGTACCGCAGGCGGTATTCGCCATGACCGTGTTCGCGGAGCGAGGCGCCCTTCGCACAATGTGCACCAAGGTTGATGGGCGAGTCGAATACCGGCTCCTGGCGCACCCAGACGCCGTTCTCGACGATCGCGTCGGACGCGCAGCCCACCGAACAGTGGGTACAGATGGTGCGCTTGACTTCGATCTTGCCGGTGCCGTCGATGGATTTGCCGCCGCTGGCAGCGTGCGATTTCTTCACCAGCGTGAGCTGGCTGGCGGCCAGACCGACGCCCACGCCCAGACCCGAGCGGCGCAGGAAAGCGCGGCGGTCCATGGTGGGCAGGGCCGTGGAGAGGCCGCGCTGCAGGTTGCGCACGAAGCCGGAAGATGCGGAAGAAGCGCGCGGCGCGTGCGCACCCGAAGAGGATTTTTTGGTCAGCAACATGGGGAGAGCTCCGGTTCGCTCAGAGGCGGGTGGTCTGGTAGTACTGCTTGACGTGATCGCTCAGCGAGTAACCACCCCCTTTGGTCGGCGCGACCTTGGACTCGACGGCGGCCACCTCTTCCGGCGCCACGCGGGGAATGAGAGTGGCCGCGGCAGCCAGGGCACCGACCGTGGATGCTCCCGCGAACAGGGTGCGGCGGTTGAGGCCTGTGCGGCCTTCATCGGGTTGGTTTCGTGGGGACTTGTTCATGCATGTCTCCTGGTTGGTCCGGCCCCGCTTCACAACATGCGGGCCTTTTGCATACGTCGAATCTAACCTTCCGTTACCACGTATGCAAGCCGCACATAGGTCCTTCCCTCACAGGCAAATGCGACCTTTTCTCATCTGAGAATGCCGCACCGCAGCATGCTCCTGCGCTTCCGATTTCATAGCCAGAACCGTGCCACGTGCAGGCGGTGCCCGCCGGATGCACGAGGGGCCGTAGCGGCAGTTCGCCCTTTCCCTCGGAAGCGCAGGCCGCGCTTGCGATGGCAATGGATCGATGCGGCGCGCGACTAGGTGATAACCCATGTCCACCAATCCATTAGTGCACGCTGCTGCCGTCAGTCTGTCATCGGCCATCGCGACAAGTTGTCGCACGCGCTTCGCGCCACCACGGCGCGACAGCCACGCGCAATGCGTCTGAAAAGCGCCAATACCCCAGTGATTTCGTAGGCTACGTCCGTAGAATCCCGCCGGGTGGAAACCTCATTTCTTCCCCCCTCGCCCGAACGCACGCTGGAAGGCTGGCCCGACTGGTCGATCCTGATCGTCGACGACGAGCAGGGCATGCTCAACTTCCTCGTCAAGACACTGGCGCCCCGCTGCCATTTCGTGATGAGCGCGTCCAGCGCGGAAGACGGCGCGCAGTGGCTGCGCGGCCACCACGTCGATCTGGTCATCCTCGACATCTCGCTGCCCGGCAAGAGCGGTGTGGCCTGGCTGAAGGAACTGCGGGAACAGGGCTTCACAGGCGAGGTGATCCTGATCACCGCATTCGCCGACCTCGACACCGCCATCGAAGCCCTGCGCGCCGGTGCGTCGGACTTCATCCTCAAACCGTTCCGGGTGCCACAGATCCTCAATGCCGTGAAGCAGTGCTACGAGCGCTCGCGGCTGCGGCGCGAGAACTTCGTGTTGCGCCGCGCCGTCACCAGTGCGCCGGGGCGGGCCGCGCTGGTTGGCGGCTCTGTCGCCATGCAGCAGCTGCGCAAGTCGATCGAGCGCGTGGCACCGGTCAACAGCACCGTGCTGCTGCAGGGCGAATCCGGCACGGGCAAGGAACTGGTGGCGCGCGAACTCCATGCCCTCAGCAGCCGGGCAGGTGGCCCCTTCGTTCCTGTCAACTGCGCGGCGGTATCCCCCGAGCTGATCGAGAGCGAGCTGTTCGGCCATGCCAAGGGGGCGTTCACCGGGGCCACCCGTGCGCGCGACGGCCTGTTCCATTACGCCCAGGGCGGCACACTGTTTCTCGACGAGATCGCCGAGCTGCCCTTGCCCATCCAGGCCACGCTGCTGCGCGCGATCGAAGACCTCAACATCCGTCCCGTGGGCAGCGAACAGCTTGTGCCACTGAACCTGCGCATCGTCGCGGCCACCAACCGGCAGCTCAGCGATGAGGTGGCAGCCGGCCGCTTCCGCAAGGACCTGTTCTTCCGCCTGCAGGTGGTGGACCTGGCCTTGCCTCCCCTGCGCGAGCACAAGGACGACATCGCGGAGCTGGTGGCGCACTTCATGGCGCAACTCGCTCCCTCGCTCGGTGTGGAGCCCCTGTCCATCAGCGAACAGGAGATGGACTTCCTGCGCGAGTACGACTGGCCAGGCAATGTGCGGGAACTGCGCAACCTGATCGAGCGCTCGCTGATCCTGGGCAACCTCAACGTGTCGGCGCTGTACCCAGGCCAGACCCGCCGCCCCGACACCAACGCGGCGCCCACCGACCTGCACACGCTGGAGAAGATGCACATCCTCTCGGTGCTCGAGTCGGTACAGGGTGACAAGACCCGTGCCGCACAGCTGCTGGGCGTCTCCCGCCGCACCCTGGAACGCCGTGTGGCGGAGTGGAGCATGGCATGACCCGGCGCGCTGCCTCAATCGCATGACACTCTGGCGTGCGCCACGCTGGCTGGCCGGCTCGGTCCGCAACAAGCTGCTGGCCATGGCGCTGCTGCCGCTGCTGCTCGCATTTCCGATGCTGGTGCTGGCGCTGGCGCTGTGGGGTAACGTGGCCTACGACCGTCTGCTGATCACCAAGGTGCGCAGCGACCTCGCGGTGGCCCATGGCTACTTCGAACAGGTGCTCAGCGAGGTGGGGTCGGGCACGCTGGGCGTGGCCGCATCGCAGTCGCTCTACACCGCGCTGCACGCCGCCACACCCGACAGGCGGCAGGCACTCAACCAGCAGCTCGCATTGGGCCGCGAGCGGCTCGGCCTGGACTTCCTCGTGCTCTATGACCCTCAGGGCGAGGCCCTTGCGCGCGCCGTGCCCAACGGTCTCAGCCGGGAAGATGCCACCGCCCCGATTCCGCAAATGCCGCCCGCACTCGGCGGTTCGCTGAAGATCAGCCGCACGAACGCCAACGCCAGGCTGCTGGTTCTCGACCCGGAGGGACTCGAGGCACTCGCGCCACACCTCGCCGCGCGCCTTCGCATCCCTCTGGTGGCCACGCGCAACGCGGCGCCCGACACGCGAGAAGCCGAGCACCGCGCGCTGGTCATGCTCTCGACCCACCCGGTGCGCGACGCCGCTGGACAGACGATCGCGGTGCTGGCTGGTGGTCTGCTGCTGAACCAGAACCTGGACTTCATCGACCACATCAACCGCATCGTCTACCCCGAAGGGTCGCTGCCCTTCGGCAGCCAGGGCACGGCCACGCTGTTCATGGATGACGTGCGCATCACCACCAACGTGCGCCTGTTCCAGGACCAGCGCGCCATCGGCACACGCGTGTCGCAGACGGTGCGCGATGCCGTGCTGGAACGCGGGCAGACCTGGCTGGACCGCGCCTTCGTGGTGAACGACTGGTACGTCTCCGCCTACGAACCCCTGCTCGATGCGCACGACCGCCGCATCGGCATGCTTTACGTGGGCTACCTGGAAGCACCCTTCCGACTCGTGCGCTATGCAATGCTGGGCGTGATGGGCCTGATCTTCCTGGGCGTGATGGCGCTTTCGGCCTGGTTCTCGTTGCGCTGGGCTCGCAGCATCTTCCAGCCGGTACAGCAGATGAACCGAACCATGCAGCTGGTGGAGGAAGGCCAGCCGCATGCACGCGTGGGCGAGATCTCGGCGCGCGACGAACTGGGCGCGCTGGCCGGACACCTGGATCAGTTGCTCGACGTGATCGACGACAAGACTGCGGCCCTGCAACGCTGGGGCGAAGAGCTGGACCACAAGGTGGCCGAGCGCACGGCGGAGCTGGAGGCCAGCAACGCCTCGCTGCAGCTGGCGCAGCAGCAGCTGGTGAAGAGTGAAAAGCTCGCAGCGATCGGCCAGCTCACGGCCAGCATCGCGCACGAGATCAACAACCCGATCGCGGTGATGCAGGGCAACCTGGACCTGATGCGGGAGACGCTGGGCGAGGCCAGCCAACCGGTGAAGTCGGAGCTGAAGCTGCTGGACGAGCAGGTGGAGCGCATGCGCATCATCGTCACGCAGTTGCTGCAATACGCGAGGCCCACGGAATACGCGGGTTATGTGGAAACGCTGGACATCAATCGCACAATGGAGGACTGCCTGGTGCTGGTGGGTCATCTGCTGGCGCAGACGAACATTGGCGTGGAACGCGACTTCCAGGCGACGCGGCGCGCAGGATTGAACCGACAGGAGCTGCAGCAGGTGATCATCAACCTGATGATCAACGCGATACAGGCGATGCCCAAGGGCGGTGTGTTGCGGCTGATGACGCGCGACTGGATGGACAGGGCGGGGCGAAGTGGCGTGCAGCTGTGGGTACAGGACAGCGGCGCGGGCCTGTCACCCGAGGTGCTGGAGCGGCTGTTCCGTCCGTTCTTCACGACGAAGAACGACGGCAACGGCCTGGGTCTGTGGATCAGCCAGGGCCTGGTGGAGCGCTATGGCGGGCACATCACGGCCGAGAACCTGGCGTCAGGGGCGTCGTTCTGCGTGGCGCTGTTGACCGAGCCGCATGCGCCGGATGCCGCGCCCACCCGGGATGGGCGGCCCGGGGGGCTCTGACCCGATCTCCCCAACCCCTCAGCGCGAAAACTCAGACCAGCATGTCGAAACCTTGCGTCTCGACATTGAAGAAGGCCCGCGTGAACCCAGCCAGCGCCGCGTAGAACCGCGCCTTGGGATGGCGTTCCACCGCATCGCACATCTGCAACACCCAGGGCTGCAGATGGGCTGTGAAGAACTTCTGCTGTTGCGTGAGATTGGCCACCTCCACATCGTCACCGGCGATCAGATAGCGCATCACTTCGCAGAGATAGGCAATGTGGTCTTCGGTCTCGGGCATGGCCTCGTCGCGCGACAGCCCCAGCAACGCCAGATCGCCGCGCAGCGCCGCCAGTGGCTTCTCGTTCAGGAAACCGCTCAGGTAATGCGAACCGAACAGGAACACTTCCGGTTTTCCCACCCCGCCGAACAGCGATTCGAACTCCGCAGCCACTTCATCGTCCCCCATCGACCGGGTGGCAGCCACCACCTCGCGCCAGGGCTCCTCGAGGAATCCACCCGCGGCCGGCGCTTCGGTCACGGCCACGCGCAGCTGCGACATCAATTCGGTCGAGGGCGGTGCGTAATACAGCGCGGCCAGCAGCCCATACACCTCGGCGCGGGCCGTTTCTTCGTCCAGCGTGGAAGTCGAGACAGGAAGGTCGTTGTTCATGTGAGCTCGCGGATCAGTGATCGGTGATGCGGGCCTCGCCCGGATTGGAGTACAGGTCCACCACACGGCAGTCGCCGCACATTTTCAGGCGCTCCAGCGCCTCGCCCTGGAACATCGCGTGGCCCGAGAGCTTGGCCAGCATGACCTCGATGCCTTTGAGCGTGCCGAACGGCTTGGCGCAGCGGATGCAATGGTAGGGCTGTGCCTCGTTGAGGACGCGCAGCTGCTTGCGCTGCTCGCCCAGCAACAGGCGCGGCTGCAAGGTGATGGCGTCTTCCGGGCAGGTGCTGGCGCACAGGCCGCACTGCACGCAGTTCTTCTCGATGAAGCGCAGCTGCGGCCGCTCCGTGTTGTCCTGCAGTGCGCTGGCCGGGCAGGCGCTCACGCAGCTCAGACACAGGGTGCAGGTGTCCTTGTTGACGTTGATCGTGCCCAGCAGCGACGCGCCGGGCAAGGCGATGGCCTCTGCGGGCGCGCGTTGTGCCGCGCTGTCCTGCAGCAGGTGATCGAGCGCGAGTTCGACGGTGGCACGCTTCTCGGCCTGGATGGCGAACGTGGCGCGGCGTTTTACGGCCTGCGCCGGTGCGTCGTCCAGCGCGGCATCCAGCGCCGTCACATCCGTCGCCTCGATCAGACGGAAATGCCGGCCGCTGTATCCCAGGCCGTTCACGATGGCCTGCGCAACGTCCATCTGCGCGCGCACGGCTTCGCGGTACTGCGGCGCCTCCTCGCCGGTCATCAACACCCACACCTGCGACGCGCCGTAAGCAAACGCTGGCAGCCACACGTCCAGCCCGACAGAGGCGGTGTGCCACAGCGGTTGCGGGATCACGCGCGCGGGCACGCCGCGCACGGCCTTGGCATCGAGCGAAGCGGCGCGGCCCAGGTCGGCAACGAGTGCAGCACCGGCCTTGTCGCTGTGCAGCAGCAGGGCCGCGTCCTTGCCACCGGCCTTGGCGTACGTGGACAGCACGGTGCGCAGTTTCGTGCCCTGCTCGCCCGCGCGCGGGTAGGCGTACGACAGCGCGCCCGTCGGGCAGACCGTGGTGCAGGCGCCGCAGCCCACGCACAGGTTGGGGTTGACGATGATCTGGTTGCGCTTGAGATCGCTGCTGACCGCCAGTGCCGAGCACACCTCGACGCAGGCGTTGCAACCCACGGTTTCGTTGCGGCCATGCGCGCAGAGCTTCTGCTTGTAGGTGAAGAACTTCGGTTTCTCGAACTCACCGACCAGATCCCTCAACTGGATGACGGTGGCCATGGCCGCCTCGGACTTCAGGCCACCAGCGAGGTGGAAATAGCCCTGCGGAGGCGCGTGCTGCGTGAATGCCGGCGTGTCGCGCAGGTCCAGAACGATGTCGAAGCGTTCCGTGTGCGCCTGGTCTTCACGCTGGAAGTTGATGGCACCGACCGATTCGCAGGCCGTCACGCAGGCGCGGTGGCTCTTGCAACGGTCCATGTCGATCTGATAGTCCAGTCCGATGGCACCTTCGGGGCAGGCGGCAACACAGGCATTGCATCGCGTGCAGAGGTCCAGATCGATGGGATTGTCCGTGCGCCAGCTCACGTCGAACGCGCCCAGCCACCCGCGTACCTCGTGCAGCGCGCCCGCGATCACCGGGTGGCGACGCGCCTGCGTGCCACGGCCACCCGTGGCCATGAGGCTCACCTGCAACACATCGCCCACCATCGCGGCGATGCGTTCGCTCTCGTCGAGCTTACCGATGATCAGCAACCGCCCTTCGCTCTTGTAAGTGACCGTGGGCACCGGCTCGGGGTCGGGCAGACGGGCTGCGGCCAGCAGCGCCGCCATCTTCGGCATGGCCCGGGCGCCTTCACGGCCCCAGCCGCCGGTTTCGCGGATGTTCACGAAATGGATCGGGCGCACATCGAGCGCGACCGCGCCCTCGGTCTGTTCCGAGAGTTCGGTGAAGAGCTGGCTCTCCTGCGTGCAGGCCACCACCAGCTCGTCCTTGCTGCGACAGGCCTTCTGGAAGGCGGGCGCGTCGCGGCGGCACAGCGTGGTGTGCAGGGTCAGGTCTTCATCCAGCGCGTCGCCCAGAACCCGGGGGTTCAGCGGCATCGTCTGGTTGCAGTTGCAGATCAGGGTGGTCATCGTGGGAATCCGGGGAAGCGGAAGCGAGCGGTTCGCAAGCGTCGGCGGTGGCGTCCGGGTGGGACGGTCCGCCGATCGGTTCGGGAGAAGGGTCGGAGGCAGCAGCCTGGGGCGCGTTCACCTCGGGCGGGCGGACCTCGTCGGGGTCGTCCACCAGCTTGAGGAAACGCGCGCCCACCATCTTGGCCACCTCGGCGGCCAGCAATGGGCTGGGCTTGGAGTAGTCGTCGATGTAGATGTCCAGTCCGTCCATCACGTTGTAGTGCGGATCGGTGAACAACTTCTTCATCGCAGCGTTGCGCACATCGCTGGGCACGCCACGGGCCACGAAGCCGGAGTAGTCCGACTCGGGTGTGAGGCGGGCAACGTCTTCCAGCGTGAGGGCGGGCGGCGATTCCGCCGCCTCAGAAGGTTGCGGTGCCGGCCCCGACGGTGCAGCGGGTGCGGGTGCGGGGGCCGGAGCCGCCACCGGCATTGCAGGTCTGGCCGGCGGCTCTGGCGGCACGGCCTCGCCGGTGCGCACCTGCACCTTTCGGCGCGACCAGCGCGAGAAGAAGTTGCTGTCGTCTTCGGCGGCCATGATCAGTGCCCGGGAGCGCCACCCCGGCGTTTGTCTGTGGAGATGCGCACCGGTTGACCGAAGCGGTCGGTCAATGGCTTGAAGCTGTCGGGGCGCTTGCGCTTCTTGGGCTCGGGCTGGTAGGTGGCGTCCACGAAGCCGCGCAGCCAGTCCACCACCACCTCCGGCGCGGCCACCTGGTCCACCCGCTCCTGGGCGTCGAGCCAGCGGCCCGCATCGTGGTAGCTCAGCGTCACGATCTGTGGCACGGCCATGGGTTCGCCATCCAGCAGGCGCTCTTCATCGGCGCGCCAGAACACCCAGAAGCAGGGGTTGGGGCTGTTGAGGTTGAGGAAATAGCCTTCGGCGTCGTCGCGGAACAGCTCCACGCGAAAACGTGGAAACAGCCAGTGCGTGGCCTGCGCGTCGGAGCCTGCAGTCTCCACCGGCTCCACCGCATGCGGTTCGTGTGCCTCGTGCTCTGGCGCGGGACCGGTGTCTTCCGGGTCGGTGCGCACCATCACATCGGCCAGCACCCAGCGCCAGGCCTGCCAGCGGCTCATGGGCCCGCTCACCGGCTCGCGCCGCATCACCACATCGACTTCGATGGCGGGTCGGCTGCGGGCGGGGGACGACATATGTTCGATCTGCATACGGAGACCGACTGTAAGCCATACCCCCAGGAGCAGCGCGCTTTCAGCGGCTTCTCCCCGCCCCAAGGTGCGACATGCAAGGGGAAACCCTGAAATTTCCGCGTGCTCCCTGGACGAGGCGCCACCAGCCACAAGGTCGATGGTGACCGGGTGGCCCGCCGCAGCGGCATAAAAGGAGGAGAACCGGCGCAGCCGGTTCGGGGGACAGCCGCGGAGGCGGGCCACCCGGTCGCCACCGACCGCCGCCCCGCCAACGCCAGAGAGAAACGCAGCCTCAGTACGTCTCGAGATGCAACCGGCCTTCGCGCTTCAACGCGGCGCCAATGGTGTCCCAGTTCAAGCCCGCACCCTGCGCCACATCGCGCAGCGCCAGCACCACGCCCTCCTCCATGCTCTTCAGGCCACACACATAGAAATACGTGTTCGCGTCCTGCAGCATCGCGGCCAGGTCGGCGGCGCGCTCGCGCATCACATCCTGCACGTAGCGCTTGGGCTGGCCCGGCGTGCGGCTGAACGCGAAGTTGATGTCGATGAAGTCCTTGGGCAGGCTCTGCAGTGGGCCAAAGTACGGCAGCTCTTCCTGCGTGCGCGCGCCGAAGAACAGCATCAGCTTGCCGCCCTCGAACTTGCCCGAGGCGCGCAGGCGTCGGCGCCATTCGGTCATGGCGCGCATGGGCGCGCTGCCGGTGCCGGTGCAAATCATCACGATGCTCGAACGCGGGTGGTTGGGCATGAGGAAGCTGGTGCCGAACGGCCCGATCACTTCCACCTTGTCGCCCACCTTGAGGTCGCACATGTAGTTGCTCGCCACGCCGCGAACAGGGTCGCCGTCGTGGTCCTGCAGCACGCGTTTGATGGTCAGCGACAGGTTGTTGTAACCCGGACGCTCGCCGTTGCGCGGGCTGGCGATGGAGTACTGGCGCGCGTGGTGCTTGCGGCCGATGTCGTCGACACCGGGCGGCACCACGCCGATGCTCTGGCCTTCCAGCACCGGGAAAGGCATGGCGCCGAAGTCGAGCACGATGTGGTGGGTGTCGTAGTCGCTGCCAGCGGTCTTGCCGACTTCGGTGACCCGCACATTGCCGACCACGGTGGCGGTCACCGTCTTCTGCGCGGCCTTGGGGCCGTAGAGGTTGCTGTAGGCGTGGGCGGCCGACCAGGGCGGCAACGTGGCGCCAAAGGCGGCCGAGTTGAAAGCCTCTTCACCACCCGGCTCCTTCACCACCGCCGGCGGTGCGACGGGCGCTGGTGCGGTGGACACGTCGGCACCGGCTTCTGCCAGGCCTTCGAGTTCTTCGGGCGGCAACTCGGCAGGCAGTTCGTCCCACTTGAGCTGCTCTTCGGTGGTGTAGGCCCGCACGCGGGGCATCATGCGCCAGTTGTCGATCGAGCCGGTGGGGCACGGCGAGATACAGTCCATGCAAAGGTTGCATTTGGACGCATCGACCACGTAGTTCACCGAATCGTGCGTGATCGCCTGCACCGGGCAGATGGCTTCGCAGGTGTTGCACCGGATGCAGATTTCCGGATCGATCAGGTGCTGCTTGATGACAGCGGCTTCAGCAATGGCGTTCATGGCGAGTCTCCGTGGAATCGAGAGACAGTGTAGGAGCGAGGAAGGCTAAGACCAAGGTCGCCGCGGAACTGGCTTTGCCAGGCCGCCAGCGACGCCCCCTGGGGGGTGACGCCGCAGGCGGCGCGGGAGGCGTCAACAAACAGTCACCCGAACCTGACGTATTCGAAGTCGACCGGCTGGCGGTTGATGCCCATGACAGGCGGGGCGATCCAGCCGGCGAACTTGCCGGGGTCGACCACGCGACCCATGAGCGAGGCGACAAAGGCGAAGTCTTCCGGGGTCGGCAGCCACTCGCTCTTTTTCGCGGCCCATTCGGCCTCGTTCACCACGCGGCCATCGGGCGACATCTTGATGCCGGCGAGCGCGCCGATCTGGCGGTTGAAGGCCTTGTGCGGCACTGTCAGGCGGGTCGGGATGCCGGCTTTCTCCAGCACCTTGTTCCAGCGGTTCACACCGGCCACGGAGTCGGTGATGAAGTCGTCGCGCAGCACTTCGTTGAGCGCGTTGAGCATCGGCACTTCCTTCTCGACCAGCTGGCCGTCGCGGACTTCCAGCACCTTGTAGGTCTGTCCCTTGAGGATGTGGTCGTCGGTGCGCTTGCCTTCCTCGTAGCGGCCCTTGAGGCCCGAGCTGTAGAAGATGGCGGCATTGCTCGACTGGTCGGCACCGAACAGGTCGATGGTGACGCTGTAGTGGAAGTTCAGATAACGCTGGATGGTGCCCAGGTCGATGGCGCCGGCGGCGCGCACCTTCTGCGGGTCATCCGTCTTGAGTTCGTTCATCACCTGCGCGGTGCGCGTGAGCACACGCGACACGCCGCTCTCGCCCACGAACATGTGGTGCGCTTCCTCGGTCAGCATGAACTTGGTCGTGCGGGCCAGCGGGTCGAACGCAGACTCGGCGAGCGCGGACAACTGGAACTTGCCGTCGCGGTCGGTGAAGTAGGTGAACATGAAGAAGGCCAGCCAGTCGGGCGTCTTCTCGTTGAACGCACCCAGGATGCGGGGGTTGTCCTGGTCACCCGAGGTGCGCTGCAGCAGCGCCTCGGCTTCTTCACGGCCGTCGCGGCCGAAGTGCTTGTGCAGCAGATACACCATGGCCCACAGGTGGCGGCCTTCTTCCACGTTGATCTGGAACAGGTTGCGCAGGTCGTACATGGACGGCGCGGTCAGGCCCAGGTGGCGCTGCTGCTCGACGGACGCGGGCTCGGTGTCGCCCTGCGTGACGATGATGCGGCGCAGGTTGGCACGGTGCTCGCCAGGCACGTCCTGCCAGGCCTTCTCACCGAGGTGATCGCCAAAGTGGATCTTGCGTTCGGCATCGCCCGGGTTCAGAAAGATGCCCCAGCGGTAGTCGCGCATCTTCACGTGGCCGAACTGTGCCCAGCCCTGTGGGTCCACGCTGACCGCGGTGCGCAGGTACACCTCGTGGTTGGTCGAGCCTTCGGGGCCGACGTCGTCCCACCAGTTGATGAAGTTGGGCTGCCAGCCTTCGAGTGCGCGCTGCAGCGTGCGGTCCTCGCTGAGGTTGACGTTGTTGGGGATCTTCTCGCTGTAGTTGATCGTGGACATGGCGGTTCTCCTGGGCGGTTATCGGTGGGAAGACACGGATCGAGGAAAGGGGGTCAGGGGGCGAAGAGGGTCCGGCTTCGCCGGCCCGAGACGCCGTCCCCTGGGGGAAGACGCCGCAGGCGGCGCAGGGGGCATTTCAAACCCGGTTGAAATCGAAGGCGGCCTTGTCGCCCTTGCCGTACACCTTCAGCGCGCCCTTTTCGCCCACGGCGTTGGGGCGGATGAAGATCCAGTTCTGCCAGGCGGTGAGGCGGCCGAAGATGCGGGTGAGCATGTTTTCCTTCTGCGCGAAACGCAGGTTGGCCTCCAGGCCGGTGAGCGCATCGGGCGACATGGCAGCGCGCTCCTCCAGCGCGATGCGCACTTCGTCGGCCCAGTCAATGTCGTCGGGCGAGGCCGTCACCAGGCCCAGTGCCAGTGCGGCGTCGGCATCCAGTGCCTTGCCAATGGCGCCACGCGCGGCTTCCATCGGTTGCTCTTCTTCATAGAAGCGGCGCTGCAGGCGCGACTGGCCGTTGACCATGGGCAGGAAGCCGAAGTTGAACTCGCCGAGCTGGAGCCTGGGCGCGGCATCGGCGTCGTCGGGCAGGGCCAGCATGTAGGCGCGGTCGGCGCAGAAAGCGAGTTCGGCCAACGAACCGGCGAAACAGGAACCGGATTCGATCAGCGCGAAGAGGCTGCGCGAGGACACATCCAGGCGGGCAAAGGTGCGGCGCATCAGGCCCAGGGTCTCGCGCACGAACCAGTGATCCTTGTGGGCAAGCATCAGCGCATCGCTGGCGAGTACAGCGGCGGCATCGCCTTCGGTCTTGAGCAACCAGGTGCCCATGTCGAGTTCGTTGGTGCGCAGGCACAGGATGGCATCGTCCAGCTCGCGCGCCATCTGCAGCGGCCACCAGGCGGCACCGGCGGCCTCGATGCCGGCGATGTCGGTCGGCTGCGCGCCGGTGGGGGCCTTCACGGTCAGGGTGACGTTGCGCCTGGCACGGTCGATCGCCACGCTCACATACTGGTAGCTGATGCCGTCGGCGCTGTCGGTGCGCTCAACGCGCGGCAGCGTCACGCCCTTGCCGGCGGCGGGACGGTCGCTCTTCGCGGCCAGCGCGGCGGCGCGTTCCTTCACATGGTCGGCGAACTTCTGCGGCTTGGCGATGGAGTCGACCAGGCGCCAGTCCACGGCCTTCTGGCCACGCACGCCTTCGCTGGTGGTGCAGAAGATGTCGGCCAGGTCGTGGCGCACGTGACGCTTGTCGGTGACGCGGGTCAGGCCGCCGGTGCCGGGCAGCACGCCGAGCAGCGGCACTTCGGGCAGCGAGACGGCAGAGGAACGGTCATCGACCAGCACGATCTCGTCGCAGGCCAGGGCCAGCTCGTAGCCGCCGCCAGCGCAGGCGCCATTGAGCGCGGCGACGAACTTCAGGCCGCTGTGCTTCGACGAGTCTTCGATGCCATTGCGGGTTTCGTTGGTGAACTTGCAGAAGTTCACTTTCCAGGCGTGGCTGGAGAGACCCAGCATGAAGATGTTGGCGCCCGAGCAGAACACGCGGTCCTTGCCGCTGGTGACGACCACGGTGCGCACTTCGGGGTGCTCGAAGCGCACGCGGTTGAGGGCGTCGTGCAGTTCGATGTCCACGCCCAGGTCGTAGCTGTTGAGCTTGAGCTTGTAGCCGGGGCGGATGCCGCCGTCTTCGTTGATGTCCACCGCCAGCGTGGCAATCTCGCCGTCGAAGGACAGCTTCCAGTGGCGGTACTGGCTGGGTTCGGTGCGGTAGTCGACGGCGGGGGGCGTTGCGGTAGCGCTCATGGGATGTCTCCGGCAATGTCTGGGGCGATAGCAGGTCCGCAGGAAGCTGCGGCGGGATCAGGCCCGACGACCTGCACTCAAACGCTGGTCCGAACCTGGTGATGTGAATAATAATTCACAAATCCAAAAGCGTCAATGCACTTTCATGCATGTTTTTCTTCGAGGCCGATGGCCTCGCGCACCTGGGCACGCAGCGCCTGGAACGCGTCTTCGAGGTTGTAGGCGCTGGTGTCGAAGCTCATGTCGGCCTTTGAATAGAAGGCAGAGCGGCCGGCGAGGATGCGCTTGAGGTCTTCCATGGCCTCACGGCTTGCGGCCATGGGGCGCATGTCGCCCTGCGCGGCCACGCGGCCCATGTGGTCGGCCGGATCGGCCTGCAGCCACACGGTGGTGCAGTGGGAGAGCAGCAGGTTGAAGTTGGCCGCGTCGGACACGAGGCCGCCGGGCGTGGCGATCACCACCTCCGGGTAGATCTGGATCGCCTCTTCCAGCGCGCGGCGCTCGTAGCGGCGGTAGGCCGGCGTGCCGTACAGGGAATGGATCTCGTTGATGCTGCAGCCGGCGAACTTCTCGATCTCACGACTGAGTTCGATGAAGGCGAAGCCGAGGTCGTCGGCCAGGCGCTGGCCCAGCGTGGACTTGCCGGCGCCGCGCAGGCCGATGAGCGCGATGCGCGCCTTGCGCCCCGGGTCGCCGCCCGCCGCGGCGCCACCGCCGAGCAGACCGCCGATGGCGATGCGCGCGCGCCGCAGGTCGGCCTCGTTGCGTTTCTCCAGCAACTCCCGGATCAGCAGCCATTCAGGTGAGCTTGTGCTCACATCACCGATCAGCTCGGCCAGCGAACATTGCAGGGCCTGCGCCACCTGCAGCAGCACCAGAATGGAGGCGTTGCCGGTGCCGTATTCCAGATTCGCCAGGTGGCGTTCGGACACGTCGGCCGCGATGGCCACAGCCTTGCGCGTCATGCCGCGGCGTGAGCGCAAGGTGCGCACGCGTTCGCCCAGGGCCACCAGGAACGGGTGGCGCGGCTCCTCTTCCGCGCCGTGCTGCCGGGCCTCTGCGGGGGCCGTTGCGCCGCTGTCGACGTCCATGATGTGCCTGACCTTTCTGTGGAGCGGCTGGCAGTGAAAACCCTTTGGGGGCTTGCCAAGCGCCAAAACATGCACTTTAATGCACAATCTGCAAAACGCAAGATAGTGCATTTATAGCGCCATTCGCCCCCCGCAACCAGTGCGGGGGACCCGACCCACCCCGAGAGACAAGCCATGACGACCTCCCCCCTGCTTCCCAATCACCTCGGCGGCCAATGGCAGACCGGCAATGGCGCGGGCACACCGCTGTTCGATCCGGTGCTGGGCACCGAGCTCGCCCGCGTGAGCAGTGCCGGCCTGGACCTCGCCGCCGGTTTCGCCTTCGCGCGCGAACAGGGCGGCAAGGCACTGCGCGCGCTCAGCTACGGCGAACGCGCCGCCCTGCTGGCCGCCATCGTCAAGGTGCTGCAGGCGAACCGCGACGCGTACTACGAGATCGCCACCGCCAACGCCGGCACCACCACCAAGGACTCCGCGGTCGACATCGACGGCGGCATCTTCACGCTCGGCTACTACGCCAAACAGGGCGAGGCCCTGGGCAGCGCCCGCGCGCTGCTCGACGGCGAGCGCATCCGCATGGGCAAGGACCCGGTGTTCCAGACGCAGCACATCCTGCAACCCACGCACGGCGTGGCCTTGTTCATCAACGCCTTCAACTTCCCGAGCTGGGGCCTGTGGGAGAAAGCCGCGCCGGCCCTGCTCTCTGGCGTGCCGGTGATCGTCAAGCCGGCCACCGCCACCGCCTGGCTCACGCAGCGCATGGTCAAGGACGTGATCGACGCCAACATCCTGCCGCCGGGCGCGCTGTCCGTGGTCTGCGGCTCGTCGGCCGGGCTGATGGACCAGCTGCAGCCGTTCGACGTGGTCTCGTTCACCGGTTCCGCAGAGACCGCACGCATCATCCGCAGCCACCCTGCGGTCGCCGAGCGTTCGGTGCGCTGCAACATCGAGGCCGACAGCCTCAACAGCGCCCTGCTCGACCCGGCGGCGACCGCCGACGGCGAGGCCTTCAACCTGCTTGTGAGCGAGGTGGTGCGCGAGATGACGGTGAAGTCGGGGCAGAAATGCACCGCGATCCGCCGCGTGTTCGTGCCGCGCGCGCTGTACGACGCCGCCGCCCAGGCCATTGGCGCCAGGCTCGCGAAGACCAGCGTCGGCAACCCGCGCAACGAGTCCGTGCGCATGGGCTCGCTGGTGAGCGCGGAGCAGAAAACCAGCGTGCTCGAAGGCATCGCGACGCTGCGCGCCGAAGCCGAGGTACTGTTCGACGGCAGCAGCGCGGCCCTGGTGGATGCCGACGCTGCGGTGGCCGCCTGCGTGGCACCCACGCTGCTCGGTTCGCGCGAACCCGCCAAGGCGAAGGTGCTGCACGAGGTCGAGGTGTTCGGCCCCGTGGCCACGCTCATGGCCTACGACAGCATCGGGCAGGCCTACGAACTCATCCGCCGCGGCGAAGGTTCGCTGGTGTGCTCCGTCTACAGCACCGACCCGGCCTTCACCGCCAGCGCCGCGCTGGAGCTGGGCTCGGCCCACGGCCGCGTGCATGCCATCTCGCCCGATGTGGCGGCCAGCCAGACCGGCCACGGCAACGTGATGCCCATGTCGCTGCACGGTGGCCCCGGCCGCGCGGGCGGTGGCGAAGAGCTGGGCGGCTTGCGCGCGCTGGGCTTCTACCACCGCCGCAGTGCGGTCCAGGCCAGCAGCGCAGCGCTGGACGTCCTGGCCGCCTCGGCGGTAGCCTTGAAATTCTGAGACAGCACCCGCGACCCCACGAGGAGACAAACCCATGGACACCCCCGTCGCTCCGCCCCCCGAGCGCTTCAACTTCGCCCGCCACCTGCTGGAACTCAATGCGGGCCGCGAAGGGCGCACGGCCCTCATCGACGACCAGGGCACGCTGACCTACGTCCAGCTGGGCGACCAGGTGCGGCGCTTTTCCGCCGCGCTGACCGCGCTCGGCCTGCGCCGCGAGGAACGCGTGCTGCTGCTGATGCACGACAGCAGCGACTGGGTGGTGGCTTTCCTCGGTGCGCTGCACGCGGGCGTGGTGCCCGTGGCGGTGAACACCCTGCTGACCGCGCAGGACTACGCGTACATGATGTCCAACAGCCGTGCCCAGGCCGCGCTGGTGTCGGCCGCGCTGCTGCCCACGCTGCAGACCGCGCTGGACAAGCTCACCGCCCAGGGCGGGCACGAGGTGAAGCACATCATCGCCTCGCGATCCACCAATGCCCTGCCCGACGGCGTGCACCACTTCACCACGCTGGTGGGCAGCCACGCGCCCGCCGCCGAGGCGGCCGACACACACGGCGACGAGCCGGCATTCTGGCTTTACTCGTCGGGCTCCACCGGCGCGCCCAAGGGCACAGTCCACACCCAGGCCAACCTCTACTGGACCGCCGAGCTCTATGGCAGGAACGTGCTCGGGCTGCGCGAGGACGACGTGGTGTTCTCCGCCGCCAAGCTCTTCTTTGCCTACGGCCTGGGCAACGCGCTGAGCTTCCCGCTCAGCGTGGGCGCCAGCGTGGTGTTGATGGCCGAGCGCCCCACGCCGCAGGCCTGCTTCAAGCGCTTCACCGAGCTCAAGCCCACGGTCTTCTATGGTGCGCCCACCGGCTACGGCGGCATGCTGGCCAGTGCCGATCTGCCGAAAAGGAACCAGGTCGCCCTGCGCCTGTGCTCATCGGCCGGCGAGGCCCTGCCGCAGGACATCGGCCAGCGCTGGACCGACCACTTCGGTGTCGAGATCATCGATGGCATCGGTTCCACCGAAATGCTGCACGTGTTCCTCTCGAACCGGCCCGGTGACGTGCGTTACGGCACCACCGGAAAACCGGTGCCGGGCTACGAGATCGAACTGCGCGGCGAGGATGGCCAGCCCGTGGCCGATGGCGAGATCGGCGATCTGTACATCAAGGGCCCGAGTGCGGCGCTGATGTACTGGAACAACCGGGGCAAGAGCCGCGACACCTTCCAGGGGGACTGGACCAAGGCCGGCGACAAGTACACACGCGACGCCGACGGCTACTGCACCTATGCCGGCCGCAACGACGACATGCTCAAGGTCAGCGGCATCTACGTGAGCCCGTTCGAAGTGGAGGCCACGCTCGTGCAGCACCCCGCCGTGCTGGAAGCCGCCGTGATCGGCAAGACCGACGCCGACGGCCTGACCAAGACGAAGGCCTTCGTGGTGCTCAAGGCCGGCGCGCAGGCCACGGACACCGAACTGCAGGCCTTCGTGAAGGAGAAGCTCGCGCCCTACAAATACCCGCGCTTCATCGAGTTCCTGCCCGAGCTGCCGAAGACGGCGACGGGCAAGATCCAGCGCTTCCGGTTGCGGGAGCGTGAGGCGGGCTGAGCCCGTTCGCCCCAAGAAAAAGCCGGCAGATGCCGGCTTTTTCTTGGGTGACAAGACCTCAGGTGTCCTTCGAAATCTTGATCGACGGGAACTTGCTCGAGAAATCCTTGGCCTTCGCCGCAATCTTGATCGCCACCTGACGTGCCACGCCCTTGTAGAGATTGGCAATCTCGCCCTCGGGGTCGGCCACCACGGTGGGCATGCCGCTGTCGGCCTGCACACGGATGCTCATGTTCAACGGCAGGGCGCCGAGGTAGTCCATGCCGTATTCGGCCGCCATGTTCTTGCCGCCGTCGGCCCCGAAGATGTGCTCGACGTGACCACACTTCTCGCACACGTGCACGGCCATGTTCTCCACGATGCCGAGGATGGGCACGCCCACCTTCTCGAACATCTTGATGCCCTTGCGCGCATCGAGCAGGGCAATGTCCTGCGGGGTGGTGACGATCACGGCACCGGTCAACGGCACGCGCTGGCTCAGGGTGAGCTGGATGTCGCCGGTGCCCGGCGGCATGTCGACGATCAGGTAATCGAGGTCGGACCAGTTGGTCTGGCGCAGCAACTGCTCCAGCGCCTGTGTGGCCATCGGGCCGCGCCAGATCATGGCTTCATCACGGTCGATCAGGAAGCCGATGGAGATCACCTGCACGCCGTAGTTCTCCAGCGGATCCATGGTCTTGCCATCCGAGCTTTCGGGCCTGCCTTCCACACCCATCATCATGGGCTGGCTCGGGCCGTAGATGTCGGCATCCAGAATGCCGACCTTCGCACCTTCGGCTGCCAGGGCCAACGCAAGGTTGACGGCCGTGGTGCTTTTGCCCACACCGCCCTTGCCCGAGGCCACGGCAATGATGTTCTTCACATTGGGCATCAGCTGCACGCCGCGCTGCACCGCATGGGCAATGATCCTCGTGGTCATGTTGACCGACACGTTGTCCACGCCAGCCACTGTGCGGGCAGCGGCGATCAGCGCACGGCGCAGGGCAGGCAGCTGGCTTTTGGCCGGGTAGCCCATTTCCACGTCGAAAGACACGTCACCCCCGGCCACCTGAAGGTTCTTCACCGCTTTCGTGGAGACGAAATCCTTGCCGGTGTTCGGGTCGGTAACGGCTTGCAGCGCGGTCAGCAGCGCCTGGGAATCAACGGCCATGGGCAACGGTCTCCTGGAGAGGTGGGGGGGGTATCGGTGTTATGGGGCATGAGGGCCTGGGGAAGTCTAACGTCCTGCCCGGGGCAAGGGCATACACACAGACGGCATGAGGGCATCGGCCCGTAAAATCGCGGGTTCCCCGTCAGAAAGCCCTTTTCACCATGAGCCAGCAGCGACGCCTGTTCGTCACCACCGCCCTGCCCTACGCCAACGGCCATTTCCACATCGGCCACATCATGGAATACATCCAGGCCGACATCTGGGTGCGGTTCCAGCGCATGCAGGGGCACGAGGTGAACTTCGTCTGCGCCGACGACGCCCATGGCGCGCCGATCATGATCGCCGCCGACAAGGCCGGCAAGACACCGCAGCAGTTCGTGGCCGACATCGCCGCCGGCCGCAAGCCCTACCTGGACGGCTTCCACATCGGTTTCGACAACTGGCACAGCACCGACGGCCCGGAAAACCACGTGCTGGCGCAGGACGTGTACCGCGCGCTCAAGGCCAGCGGCCTGATCGAGACACGCACCATCGAGCAGTTCTTCGATCCCGAGAAGAACATGTTCCTGCCCGACCGCTTCATCAAGGGCGAGTGCCCCAACTGCCACGCCAAGGACCAGTACGGCGACAACTGCGAGGTCTGCAGCAAGGTCTACAGCCCCACCGACCTGATCAACCCGTATTCCGCGCTCTCGGGTGCCAAGCCGGTGTTGAAGAACTCCGAGCATTTCTTCTTCAGGCTCTCCGACCCGCGCTGCATCGAATTCCTCAAGGCATGGACCACCAGCGGCGCGGTGCAACCCGAGGTGCTGAACAAGATCACCGAGTGGATCGCGCCGGGCGAGGACGGCAGGCCGAAGATGGGCGACTGGGACATCAGCCGCGACGCGCCCTACTTCGGGATCGAGATCCCGGACGCGCCCGGCAAGTACTTCTACGTCTGGCTGGATGCGCCGGTGGGCTACCTCGCCTCGCTGAAGAACCTGTTCGACAAGACCGGCCGCGACTTCGACGCCTTCATGGCGGATCCGGCGACCGAGCAGTACCACTTCATCGGCAAGGACATCATCACCTTCCACACGCTGTTCTGGCCCGCGATGCTGAAGTTCAGTGGCCGCAAGGTGCCCAACGCGGTGTTCGTGCATGGTTTCCTCACCATCAACAACGGCGAGAAGATGAGCAAGAGCCGGGGCACCGGCCTGGACCCGCTGAAGTACCTGAACCTGGGCATGAACCCGGAATGGCTGCGCTACTACCTGGCCGCCAAGCTGAGTTCACGCAACGAGGACGTGGACTTCAACGCCGAGGATTTCATGCTGCGGGTCAACAGCGACCTCGTGGGCAAGTTCGTGAATATCGTCTCGCGCTCGGCGGGTTTCATCACCAAGCGCTTCAACGGCGAGCTCACACACGCGTTCGACCCGCAGGGCGCGACCCTGCTGAACGACATCCGTGGCGCAGCTCAAGGCATCGCCGCCCTCTACAACGACCGCGAATACGGCAAGGCGATGCGCGAGATCATGGCGCTGGCCGATCGCGTGAACGCCTACGTCGACCAGCACAAGCCCTGGGACCTGGCCAAGGACAGCGCCAACAGCGAGCAGCTGCACCAGGTGTGCTCGGTGCTCGTCAACGCCTTCACGGCGCTGGCGCGCTACCTCGCGCCGGTGCTGCCAGATCTCGCGCAACGTGTGCAGGAACTGACCGGTGCCGATCTGAAGACCTGGTCGGACAGCGCCGACGTCGCGCGCATACAGCCCTATCAGCACCTCATGCAACGCGTGGACGTGAAGCAGCTCGACGCGCTCTTCGAGCCACCACCGGCGCCCGTGCAGGCCGTCGAGGTGCCGGGTGGAGAGCCCATCGCCGACACCATCTCCATTGACGACTTCGCGAAGATCGATCTGCGCATTGCGCAGATCGTCAACTGCGAACCCGTCGAAGGATCGACCAAGCTGCTGCGCCTCACGCTGGACGTGGGCGAAGGCCGCACGCGCAACGTCTTCAGCGGTATCGCCAGCGCCTACAAGCCCGAAGACCTGGTGGGCAAACTCACCGTGGTGGTGGCCAACCTCGCGCCGCGCAAGATGAAGTTCGGCGTCAGCGAAGGGATGGTGCTCGCCGCCAGCCACGCCGACGAGAAGGCGCAACCCGGCATCCACGTGCTCAACCCATGGCCCGGCGCCACGCCTGGCATGCGGGTGCGCTGAACGGTCCCGCCGTGTTCAAGCCGATCCGGGGCTTCACCAGTCTGCAGCGCACGCCGCAGACCGATCTGAAGCTCGGCTCGGTGCTGGCCTTCGTGGCCGGCGCGGCCAATGCGGGCGGTTTTCTGGCCGTGGGCCAGTACACCTCGCACATGACGGGCATCGTCTCCTCGGTGGCCGACCACCTGGTGCTGGGCGAATTCACGCTGGCGCTGGCCGGCATCGGATCGGTGCTGGCCTTCCTGCTCGGCGCCATGACCACGGCCTGGCTGGTGAACTGGGGCATGCGCCGGGAGCTGCGCAGTGCCTATGGTCTGCCGCTGGTGCTGGAAGCTGTGGCGCTGCTGGTGTTCGGTCTGTTCGGCGCCGCCATCGGGTTCATGACACCGGTGTTCCTGCCGCTCACCGTCGTGCTGCTGTGCTTCATCATGGGCCTGCAGAACGCGGTGATCACCAAGATTTCGCGCGCCACGATCCGCACCACCCATGTCACGGGCCTGGTGACCGATCTTGGTATCGAGCTGGGCAAGCTGCTGTATGTGAATCGGGCGGAAGAGGCCACGCCCGTGCGCGCCAATAGAGGCCGGCTGCGCGTGCATGGCCAGCTCATCATCTGCTTCTTCGTGGGCGGACTTGCCGGGGCACTGGGCTTCAAGTACATGGGCTTCATCAGCACCGTGCCGCTGGCCCTGATGCTCCTGCTCCTGGTGATGCGACCGGCGCTCGACGACTGGCAGCGGCTTCGCCCGACTTGAGGCCGGGGATGATCAGCGCCCGCGGTCCAGATCCGGATCGCGCGTGGACATCGTGGAGATCACGCGCAGGTCGCTGTCGAACACGACCGTGAACACCTTGGACTCCCCCACACCGGGGCTTTCGAAGTAGCGCCAGTCGTAGTGCGTCTCGCGCTTGAGCGGGTACGTGGTGATCTTCATGGGCTTGCCCAGCATCCGGCGCACGGTCTCCATCGGCATGCCGGCCTGGACCTGGGCGAAAGTGCGCGGATTGAGCACCTGGCGCAGCGCAGCCATCTTGCCGTCGGGGCCGATGGTGATCATGTAGTTGGTGTGCCCTGCCGGCTGGCGGTTGTATTCGTAGATCTGGGCGCCATCCTCGCCGTCCCAGACCGCTTCAGGAGCCCCGAAGCGCTCACGCACGTCAGCCTCGGTCGACACGCCCTCCTCCAGCTCGCTGATGTTCTGGGGGTCACAGGCCGAGAGCAGGCCCACCAGACCCAGCAAGGCCAGCAGCCCTGGCACGGTGCGCCATTTCTTGTCCATTGCGGATCGCATGTCGGTTCCTTGTCCCGGATGAAGGAGAGACCAGTCTAAACGGCGCCCAGACCCGCGCTGGACGAAGATCGGGGCACGAACGGTACCCAAAGGTAACATCGGTCCATGTCCCGAGGCCTGCCCCCCCTTGCGCCATTCCGCCCGCGCCTGCTCGATGCGATGCAGGACTACAGCCGCGACAAGCTGGCGCGCGACGTGGGTGCCGGCGCCACGGTGGGTATCGTGGCCCTGCCACTGGCCATGGCATTCGCCATCGCCAGTGGCCTCAAGCCCGAGGCCGGCCTGTGGACCGCCATCATCGCGGGCTTCCTGATCTCCGCGCTGGGCGGCACCTCGATGCAGATCGGCGGCCCGGCAGGCGCCTTCATCGTGATCGTCTACGGCATCGTCGAGCGCTACGGCGTGCCCAACCTGCTGATTGCCACCGCCAGCGCGGGCGTGCTGCTGTTACTGCTCGGGCTGTTCCGCCTGGGCACGCTGGTGCGTTACGTGCCCGTCAGCGTGGTGATCGGCTTCACCAACGGCATCGCGGTACTGATCGCCATGTCGCAGGTGCGCGACCTGCTGGGGCTGGAGATCGAGAAGATGCCGGGCAGCTTCTTCGGCCAGCTCAAGGCCATGCTCCAGCACATCGACAGCTTCAATCCCTTTGCCTTCGCGCTGGGCGGCCTGTGCGTGCTGGGGCTGTTCGTCTGGCCGCGTCTGTGGGCAGTGGATTTCCAGTTCCGCCGCCGGATCGAGAAATTGGACCGGGTGAGCGCGCTCAAGGCCACGTCGCGCCTTCCCGGGCCGGTGGTGGCCCTGGTGACGCTCACGTTGCTGGCGTGGGCGCTGAGCCTGCCGGTGGAGACGATCGGTACGCGCTTTGGCGGCATCCCCCAGGGCACACCGGCTTTCGACCTCCCCGACTTCTCATGGGAGACCGTTCGCCTGCTGGTCACGCCCACATTGACCATCGCCCTGCTCGGCGCCATCGAGTCGCTGCTGTGCGCGCGCGTGGCCGACCAGCTCGGCGACGCGCCCAAGCACGACCCCAACCAGGAGCTGATGGCCCAGGGCATTGCCAACACCGTGGTGCCCTTCTTCGGTGGCATGCCCGCCACCGGCACCATCGCGCGCACGGTCACCAACATCCGCTCGGGCGCGGCCTCGCCGGTGGCGGGCATGGTGCATGCGCTCACGCTGGCCGCCGTGGTGCTGATCGCCGCGCCGCTGGCGTACCACATTCCGCTGGCGGTGCTGGCCGGGGTGCTGCTGTTCGTGGCATGGAACATGGGCGAATGGCGGGAATTCGCGCGCCTGCGGCAGTTCAGCAACCACTACCGGTTGATGATACTGTCCACGTTCTTCGTCACCATCATCTTCGACCTCACCGTGGCGGTGGAGCTCGGCCTGGTGCTGGCGGTGGTCCTGTTCGTGCGCCGTCAGAGCGAGATTTTCCGCGCCGAGCCGATCGCCCGCACCGAGCAGCAGGCCACCTACAGGCTCTATGGCTCCCTGTTCTTCGGCGCCGTGGCAAAAATCGATCCCATCGTGGCCGATGTGGAGCGCTCCCCCCACCCGATCAACGTCATGCTGGACGCCAGCCACATGATCTCGCTCGACACCACCGGCCTGGACGCACTGGAACAGCTGCACAAGGCGGTGCACAAACGCGGCGGACACCTGGGCATCGTGGGGCTGCATGCCCAGCCGCGCTCGCTCATCGAGCGTTCCGGCTTCGCGCAGCGGCTGCACACCTGCCAATGAACCTCTGAGGGCGGCCTGCGGGACGCCCGGTAAAATCGGCCACTTTCCCTCCGCGCACCCAACGAGCCCACCATGTCCTTCTTCCGCCGCCCCGACTACCAGTCCGACACGACGCAGTTCATCGAACAGCTCAAGGCCGCCAGGCCGGGACTGGAGCAGTCGCAGCGCCAGGGCCGTGCCCTGCTCTGGGACAAGCAGATCGACCGCGAATTCCAGGCCAGGGCCGAGGCCGCCCGCGTGCCGCAGCAGCCCTACGTCTACCAGACCGGCTCCGACCACGCCTGACCACCGCCGGCAAAGGCTCTCCCATGAGCGACCCACACACGCTCAACGAGGCGCCACAGGGCCTGGATGAGGTTCTGCCGTCGGTGGTGGACCACGTCGCCCTGGCGCGGCTGTATGGCGAACCGCTGTTCACCATGCCGCGCGACCTGTACATCCCGCCGGACGCTCTGCAGATCTTCCTCGAGGCCTTCGAAGGCCCGCTCGACCTGCTGCTCTACCTGATCCGCAAGCAGAACTTCAACATCCTCGACATTCCCATGGCGGCGGTGACGCGCCAGTACCTGACCTATGTCGACGAAATCCGCGCCAGCAACCTGGAACTGGCCGCCGAGTACCTGCTGATGGCGGCCATGCTGATCGAGATCAAGTCGCGCATGCTGCTCCCGCCCAAGAAAACGGCCGAGGGCGAAGAACCCGAAGATCCGCGTGCCGAACTGGTGCGCCGCCTGCTCGAGTACGAACAGATGAAGCTGGCCGCGCACCGGCTGGCCGACAGCCCGCAGTACGGGCGCGATTTCATCCGTGCCCAGGTGTACGTGGAGCAGGCGCTGGCGCCGCGCTTTCCCGACGTGAGCGCGATCGACCTGCAGAGCGCCTGGCGCGACATCCTCAAGCGCGCCAAGCTGGTTCAACACCACAAGATCAGCCGCGAGGAGCTCTCGGTGCGCGAACACATGAGCATCGTGCTGCGCCACCTGCAGGGCCGCAAATTCGTCGAATTCGGCGACCTGTTCGACCCTTCGCTGGGCGCGCCGGTCCTGGTCGTCACTTTCATCGCCATGCTCGAACTGGCGAAGGAAACGCTGATCGAACTGACCCAGGCGGAGGCATTTGCCCCGATCTACGTCCGCCTCGCCTACACCCCGGCATGATGGGGCGCGGCCTGGCGCCGACACACTTCCTCTCTCTCCGCCCATGACCAGTCCACACCGTTTCGACGTCCTCATCATCGGCAGCGGCCTGGCCGGTCTCACGGCCGCCCTGCACCTGGCCCACAGCCACCGTGTGGCGGTCATCACCAAGCGCGCACTCAGTGACGGTTCCAGCAACTGGGCCCAGGGCGGCATCGCGGCCGTGCTGGGTGAAGGCGACAGCGTGGCATCCCACATCGAGGACACGCTGGTGGCCGGTGCGGGGCTGTGCGACCTGGAGGCCACGCAGTTCACCGTGGAAAACGCGCCCGCGGCCATCGCCTGGCTGCAGGAACTCGGCGTACCGTTCTCTCAGGAGGCCGGCGAACTGCATCTCACGCGCGAGGGCGGCCACAGCCACCGGCGCGTGGCCCATGTGGCGGACGCCACCGGCGCGGCCGTGCAGGCCACACTGATCGAACGCGTGCGTGCCACGCCCGAGATCCAGCTGTTCGAACACCACATGCTGGTCGACCTCATCACCGACCGGCAGCTGCCTGGCGCGGGCACCGAGCCGCGCTGCTTCGGCGCCTACGTGCTCGACACCGAGCGCGACGAGGTCATCACTTTCAACGCCACGCACACGGTGCTCGCCACAGGCGGCGCCGGGAAGGTGTACCTCTACACCACCAACCCCGACACCGCCACGGGCGATGGCATCGCTGCCGCCTGGCGCGCGGGCTGCCAGGTGGGCAACATGGAATTCATCCAGTTCCACCCCACCTGCCTGTACCACCCACACGCCAAGAGCTTCCTGATCACCGAGGCTGTCCGAGGTGAAGGAGGTCTTCTCAAGCTGCCACCCCACCTGGGCGGCCACCGCTTCATGCCCGACCACGACCCGCGCGCCGAACTCGCTCCGCGCGACGTGGTGGCCCGGGCGATCGATTTCGAGATGAAGAAGCATGGCCTGGACTGCGTGCACCTGGACATCTCGCACCAGCCCCCCGAATTCCTGCGCGAGCATTTCCCCAACATCCTGGCGCGGTGCGCGGAGCTGGGCATCGACATCACGCGCGAGCCCATTCCGGTGGTGCCGGCGGCGCACTACACCTGCGGTGGCGTGGTGACCGATCTCGCCGGCCGCACCGACATTGCTGGCCTGTACGCGGTGGGTGAAACCACCTGCACCGGACTGCACGGTGCCAATCGGCTCGCCAGCAACTCGCTGGTGGAGTGCATGGTGTTCGCCCAGGGCGCGGTGAACGCGATCCGCGCCGCGCCCGGCGTGGGCCCGACGCCCGCCGCACCGCAGTGGGACGACAGCCGCGTGACCGACGCCGATGAGCACGTCGTGATCTCGCACAACTGGGACGAGCTGCGCCGCTCCATGTGGGACTACGTGGGTATCGTGCGCACCAACAAGCGCCTGGAGCGCGCGGCGCACCGCATCGCGTTGCTGCAGTCCGAAATCCAGGAGTTCTATTCGCAGTTCCAGGTCACGCGCGACCTGCTCGAGCTGCGCAACCTGGTGCAGGTGGCCGACCTGATCGTGCAATCGGCCATGCGGCGCCACGAAAGCCGCGGCCTGCACTTCAGCCGCGATTACCCCGGGCTGCTGCCCGAGGCGAGGCCGACCATTCTGATGCCGCGGGCCCGGTAGAGGAGGTTCAGGCGGCGCCGATGTTGGGCACGAGAGCGCCTGCATCGTGCCCCGATTTCATGGCCGCCGTGAAGGCGAGCATGCGGTCGATCGGCCGGCGCGCCAGCGGGATCAGCGCCGGATCGACGTGGATCTCGTTCAGGCCTTTCTCCAGAATCTGCGCCACACCCGCGAGGCCGTTCATCGCCATCCAGGGGCAGTGCGCGCAGCTCTTGCAGGTGGCGCTGTTGCCGGCCGTCGGGGCTTCGATGAACACCTTGCCCGGGTTCTGCTGCCGAAGCATGTGCATCATGCCGTTGTCGGTGGCCACGATGAACTCGGACGCATCCAGCGTGCGCGCGGCGTGCAGGATGGCGGAGGTGGAACCCACGGCATCGGCCAGGGCGATCACGTCCGCCGGGCTTTCCGGGTGCACCAGCACCTTGGCCTTGGGATGTTCCTTTTTCAAGGCTTCCAGCTCGAAGGCCTTGAACTCATCGTGCACGATGCACGAGCCGGTCCACATCACCATGTCGGCCCCGGTCTCGCGCTGGATGTAGGCACCCAGATGCTTGTCGGGCGCCCACAGAATCTTGTGGCCCTTGTCCTTGAGCGCGCGCACGATGTCGAGCGCGCAGCTGGAGGTGACCAGCCAGTCCGAACGTGCCTTCACGGCCGCACTGGTGTTGGCGTATACCACCACGGTGCGGTCCGGATGGGCATCGCAGAAGGCATTGAATTCGTCGATCGGACAGCCGAGGTCGAGCGAGCAGTTCGCGTCGAGGTCCGGCATGAGCACGGTCTTCTCGGGGCTCAGGATCTTGGCGGTCTCGCCCATGAAGCGCACCCCTGAGACCACCAGCGTGGTCGCGGCGTGGTCGCGGCCAAAACGCGCCATTTCCAGCGAATCGCTCACGATGCCGCCGGTCTCGATGGCCAGATCCTGCAGATCGGGATGTACGTAGTAGTGCGACACCATCACGGCATTGCGCTCCTTGAGCAACTGCCGGATGCGCTCCTTGAGCGCGGCGCGCTGCTTCGGACCGGGTTCCACCGGGACGCGCGCCCAGGCATGCTGCGTCGGGCAGGCCGGCTGTTCGTATTCCACGTCGATGACAGCGGTGTCGTCTGGGGTGTTCATGGGGTCGTCGTGTCTGGAGTTTCCGGCCGCTCAGAGCGTCTGGAAGCGCATGGAAAAATCGGTGGCCTTGACGTCCTTGGTGAGGCCGCCAATGGAGATGCGGTCGACGCCGGTTTCTGCAAGAGCCCGCACGGTGTCCAGGTTCACGCCACCCGAAATCTCGAGCACGGCGCGGCCAGCGTTGCGCCGCACCGCCGCGTTGAGCGTGGGAATGTCCATGTTGTCGAGAAGCACCATGGTCGCGCCGCAGGCCAGTGCCTCGTCGAGCTGGGTCAGCGTCTCCACCTCGATCTCGACGAACCGCGCATCGGGTGCCTGCTCGCGCACGCGCTGCAGCACCTGGGCCACGCCGCCTGCCGCGGCAATGTGGTTTTCCTTGATGAGCACCGCGTCGTACAGGCCGATGCGGTGGTTCACGCCGCCACCGATCTTCACCGCGTACTTCTGCGCCAGGCGAAGCCCGGGCAAGGTTTTTCGCGTGTCCACGATCTGCGCCCGCGTGCCGGCCACCGCCTCCACGAAAGTGGCCGTCTTGGTGGCCACGGCCGATAGCAGCTGCAGGAAATTGAGCGCGGTACGTTCTGCTGTGAGCAGGGCCTGGGCACGTCCTTCGATACTGAGCACGGTCTGTTCGGCCGCGCACCGCTGCCCCTCCCCGACATACCATGACAGGACCGCCTGGGGGTCGAGCGCGTGCACAGCGGCCTCCACCCAGGGCGTGCCGCAGATCACGGCGGCCTCGCGCGCCAGGATGCGGGCCCTCGCAGGCCGCTCGGCATCCACCAGAGAGGCGGTCAGGTCACCACCGGCCACGTCTTCGGCCAGCGCCAGCGCGACATCGCGCCGCGCCAGTTCCTGCACGTCGGCCAGGGTGAATTCAGAGAGGTGTTTCATGGGGCGCAAGCATAGCGGTTTGGACTATAGTGCCCGATTCTCACCCACCCCCAACCCCTGCGGGATTCCCACATGAGCACCCCCACCAACTCCACGCCCATGGCCACGCCCTACGGCACCTTGCCTGCAGCGTCGCCCCTGCCCCAGCGCAAGCCGGTCAGCCTGCCCCGGCTGAATGAAATGCGCGAGCGCGGCGAAAAGATCACGATGCTCACCGCCTACGACGCCACATTTGCCGCGGTGGCCGATGCCGCTGGCGTGGAGTGCATCCTGGTCGGCGACTCGCTGGGCATGGTGTGCCAGGGACTTGCCAGCACCGCCGGCGTGACCCTCGAAACCATGGCCTACCACGTGGAAAGTGTGGCGCGCGGCCTGCGCCGCGTGCAGGGCACGGCCTGGCTGCTGGGCGACCTGCCCTTCGGCAGCTACCACGAATCCAAGGAGCAGGCCATGCGCAGCGCAGCGCAGCTGGTGCACGCTGGTGCCCACATGATCAAGCTGGAAGGTGGCGGATGGACCGCCGAGACCACGCGTTTTCTCGTGGAACGCGGGATTCCTGTGTGTGCGCATCTCGGTCTCACGCCACAGACGGTGCATGCGCTGGGCGGCTACCGCGTGCAAGGCCGCGGCGACGCGGCCGCGCTCACGCTCAAGCGGCACGCGCTCGAACTGCAGGATGCCGGCGCCACCATGCTGGTGCTCGAAATGGTGCCGGCCGCGCTGTCCGCCGAGATCACCGCGCAACTGCCGCATTGCCACACCATCGGCATCGGCGCCGGCAAGGGCACGGCGGGCCAGGTGCTGGTGATGCACGACATGCTCGGCGTCAACCTGGGCAAGAACCCCAAGTTCGTCCGCAATTTCATGGAAGGCGCAAGCAGCGTGCGGGACGCGATGGCGGCTTACGTGGCCGCGGTGAAGGACGGCAGCTTCCCCGACGACAGCCTTCACGCCTGGTAGGACAATCCTCCCGCAGCGCCTGCGGTGCTCTCCATGGGGAAGCGCAGGCGGCCTCCCGGCGCCCTTTGAAAAGACACCCTCATGAAACTCGTTCACACCATCGAAGAGTTGCGCGACACGCTGCGCCCTTTCAACTCGCCCGCCCTGGTGCCCACCATGGGCAATCTGCACGCAGGACATCTGGATCTGGTGCGCGCGGCGAAGCCGCTGGGCGACGTCACCGTGGCGAGCATCTTCGTCAACCGCCTGCAGTTCGCGCCCCACGAAGACTTCGACACCTACCCCCGCACCCTGCAGGCCGACTGCGACAAACTCACCGCCGAAGGCTGCGACGTGGTGTTCGCACCTTCCGAGAAGGAGCTGTATCCCGAGCCCCAGGGCTTCAAGGTGCAGCCGCCCGCCGATCTGGCTGACATTCTGGAGGGCCACTTCCGCCCGGGCTTCTTCACGGGTGTCTGCACCGTGGTCATGAAGCTGTTCCAGTGTGTGCTGACCCAGGCGAAGGGCCCGCGTTATGCGCTGTTCGGGCAGAAAGACTACCAGCAGCAGATGGTGATTCGCCGCATGGTTCAACAGTTCGCCCTGCCCGTGAACATCGTCAGCGTGCCCACACAGCGCGCCGCCGATGGACTGGCGCTGAGTTCTCGCAACGGCTACCTGAGCGAAACCGAGCGCACCGAGGCCGTGCAGCTGTCACTGGCGCTGCGCGCGCTCGGACGCGACGCCATGGCCGCGGCCGATGGTCTGGTGCGTCACCTGCCCAACCTGGAAGAGCGTGCCATGCAGGGCCTGGCCGCACGCGGCTGGCAACCCGACTACCTCACCGTCCGCCGCCGTGCCGACCTGCAGGTACCGCAGGCCGGCGACCCGCTGGTGGTGCTGGGCGCCGCGCGCCTGGGCAAGACACGGCTGATCGACAACTTCGAGATCTGACCCCGGAAAAACGCGCCATGCTGCAACTGCGCCCCAACTGCGAGTGCTGCGACCGGGACCTGCCCAACGAAACCACCGACGCGCGCATCTGCACCTTCGAGTGCACGTTCTGCAGCGATTGTGCGGAAACGCGGCTGCACAACACCTGCCCCAACTGCGGCGGTGAACTGGTGCGCCGCCCCCGGCGGCCGGCTGCGGCCCTGACCCGCCATCCCGCCTCGACGGAACGCGTGCTCAAACCCGAGGGCTGCGCGCCAGCGGTGGCCTGAAAGGCCGGCTAGAGCCCCTCGTCCTTGGGATCGCGTGCCATGAGTGCGGCCACCGCCTGCGCTGGTCGCAGCCGCCCTTCGAGCAAGGCCACCACGGCTTCGCTGATCGGCATGTCCAGACCCAGCAGGCGTGCTCGCTGAACCACGGTGCGGGCGCTGTACACACCCTCGGCAACGTGGCCGAGCGAGTCCACCGCCTCGCTCAGGTTCATCCCCTTCGCCAGCAATTGCCCGACCCGGCGGTTGCGCGAGAGGTCACCCGTGGCGGTGAGCACCAGATCGCCCAGCCCCGAGAGACCCATGAAGGTATCGGCCCGCGCTCCCAGGGCGACCCCCAGGCGCGTCATCTCGGCCAGGCCGCGCGTCACCAGCGCAGCCCGGGCATTCAGCCCGAGGTCCAGGCCATCGCACAAGCCAGTGGCGATGGCCAGCAGGTTCTTGACGGCCCCACCCACCTCCACACCGACGATGTCGTCGTTGGCGTAGATGCGGAGCATCGGGCTGTGGAAAGCCGCGACCAGCATGTCGCGCACGCTGGCGTGTTCGCTCGCGGCGACCAGCGCCGTCGGGCGGCCTTTCGCCACTTCCTGTGCAAAGCTGGGACCACTGAGCACGCCGGCCTTGAGGCGCGGTGCCACCTGGGCCCGGACTTCGTGGCCCAGCAGCCCGTGCATGGATTCGCCACCTTGTGGCGCTTCGAAGCCCTTGCAAAGCCATGCCACGGGCGTGGGGTGGGCCGCCAGCGTCTGGAGCATCCCGCGCAGGCCCGACATGGGCGTACCGATGACGATCAGGTCGGCCTGGTTCAGAAACGGGGCAGACGCATCCAGGGCCCCATCGGCAACACTGATCGCGGGCGGCAAGGTCACACCCGGCAGGTAACGGCGGTTTTCACGCCCGGTGCGCATGTCTTCCGCCTGTTGCGCATCGCGCGCCCAGAGCGTGACCTGGCGGAATTCACCGTCCTGCGCGGCCGCGCCGACGGCCAGTGCGGTGCCCCAGGCGCCCGCTCCGAGCACGACGATGTTCATGGAATACCCCCCCGCGAGAGGGATTACTGTGTGACGATGCGCGGGGCGTCGTCGGCGGCCTGGGCCTGTTGCTGCTCGTACATGGCCTGGAAGTTGATCTCGGCCAGGTGCACGGGCGGGAAACCAGCGCGCTGGACCAGATCGGCCACGTTGCTGCGCAGGTAGGGGTACACGATCTGTGGGCAGGCGATGCCCATGATCGGGCCCATCTGCTCCTGCGGCAGGTTGCGGATCTCGAAGATGCCGGCCTGCTTGGCCTCGACCAGGAACACGGTGCGGTCCTTGATCTTGGTCGTCACGGTGGCAGTGACGCTGACTTCGTACACGCCATCGGCCACCGGGCTGGCTTCCACCCCAAGCTGGATGTCCACCGTGGGCTGCTCCTGTTCGAGCAGGATGGCCGGCGAATTGGGCTGCTCCAGCGAAGCCTCCTTGAGGTAGACGCGCTGGATCTGGAAGATGGGTTCCTGGTTTTCTGCCATGGTGGTGTCTCGAAAGAAGCGAAGGAGAAAAAACGAACCCGCCGGGGAATCGAAGTCCCTGCGGCGGGCACAGCCGTGGATTATGTCAGCCCGGCAGGGCGGGTCGTGACTCAGGCCTGGAGCATCGGTACCAGGCCGCCACGTCCATCGAGCGCATGCAGGTCGTCGCAGCCACCCACATGGGTATCGCCGATGAAGATCTGTGGCACGCTGGTGCGCCCTGTGAGCTGCGTCATCTGAGCGCGCAACTCGGGCTTGCCGTCCACGAACACCTCTTCCAGGTCGACCACCCCACGCCGGTCGAGCAAAGCCCGGGCCCGGCTGCAATAGGGGCAGTACGCACTGGTGAACATCTTGACCTTGGCCATGCGGAGAATCCTGTCGATCCGTTGGAACAAGGGAAATGATCAGGCTTTTTCCACCGGGAGGTTGGCGGTGCGCCAGGCACCCATGCCACCCGTCAGGGCATGTGCGTTTTCGTAGCCCAGCTTCTTGGCGATGGCCACGCCGCGGTTGGCCGTTGCACCATTGGCACAGACCATGATCACGGGAACGGCCTTGTTCTTGACGGCGCCAGGCAGCTTGGCTTCCAGATCGGCCAGCGGAATGTTCTTGGCGCCGATCACATGGCCGGAACCAAAGCCGGCCGCGTCCCGCACATCCACCACCACCGCCTTGTCGCGATTCATCAGTTGCACAGCCTGCGCCGCGTTGACGGAGCCTGCACGCCCCCCCGCAGAAGCCAGCGGCCAGAGCAGGAAGGCCCCGGACGTGATAGCCACTGCAATCAAAACCCAGTTTTCGATAAAGAAACTCACAGATACACCTTTCGAGTAAGCCCGGGATTTTAGAATGTCTGGTTGCGCCGCGCCGATCCTGTTCGGCATCGCATGCCCGATCGGGCCCGGTTGTCCGGCTCGCGGGTTGACCGCTCCATCCCCATCCGCCCATCAACGCACCGCTTGCCCATGTACAAACTCGTCCTGATTCGCCATGGCGAATCCACCTGGAACCTGGAAAACCGATTCACCGGCTGGACCGACGTGGACCTCACGCCCACGGGCCTGGAACAGGCGAAGAACGCTGGTCGGCTGCTCAGGGCCGAGGGTTACGACTTCGATCTGGCCTATACCAGCGTGCTCAAGCGCGCCACCCGCACGCTGTGGCACGCGCTGGACGAAATGGACCGCACCTGGCTGCCCGTGGTGCACAGCTGGCGCCTGAACGAGCGCCACTATGGTGCATTGCAAGGTCTGAACAAGGCCGACATGGCCAAGCAATACGGCGACGAGCAGGTGCTGGTCTGGCGCCGCAGCTACGACACACCGCCTCCGGCGCTGGAGCCCAGCGACCCGCGCAGCGAGCGCAAGGACCGTCGCTACGACCGCCTCAAGCCGGAAGAAATCCCACTCACCGAGTGCCTCAAGGATACCGTGGCACGCGTCTTGCCGTTCTGGAACGAAGCCATGGCGCCGGCGATCAAGGCCGGCAAGCGGGTGGTGGTCGCGGCGCACGGCAACAGCATCCGCGCCCTGGTGAAGTACCTGGACGGCATTTCCGACAACGACATCGTCGGCGTGAATATCCCGAACGGGATCCCGCTGGTCTACGAACTCGACGCGGATCTCAAGCCGATCCGGCACTACTACCTGGGTGACGCCGAAGTGGCAGCGAAGGCTGCTGCGGCCGTGGCCGCGCAGGGCAAGGCCTGAAACCGGCGATCCGTCACGCAACCCTCTGGAATACCAGGGGTTCGCAAAGGGAACCGAAGCATTCCGCCCTGCTCCAAGGTGTATATTGACCCGACAGGGTCCAGCAGGCCCTGCACGGGCTTTTTATTGGGGTATCTCGATGGCAAGACAGGTGAGTCATAAGCTGAAGATCGCGGGCTGGGTGGCCATTGGTGCGGTCGCCGGAGCACTGACCACAGTGCAGTTGCAGGCAACCGCCCAGCGAGCGCTCGCACCCCTGCCGCTGGAAGAGCTGCAGCAGCTCGCAGCCGTCTTTGGAATGGTCAAGAGCGACTATGTCGAGCCGGTGGACGAGAAGAAGCTCATTTCGGAGGCCATTTCCGGCATGGTCGCCAGCCTCGATCCGCATTCGCAGTACTTCGACAAGAAGTCCTTCAAGGAATTCCGTGAAGGCACCAGTGGGCGTTTCGTCGGCGTGGGCATCGAAATCACGATGGAAGACGGTCTGGTCAAGGTGGTCTCCCCGATCGAGGACTCCCCGGCCTTCCGCGCCGGCCTCAAGACCGGCGACCTGATCACCAAGATCGACGACACCATGGTCAAAGGCCTGAGCATCAACGACGCTGTCAAGCTGATGCGCGGCGAGCCCCGCACCAAGGTCCTGCTGACCATCTTCCGCAAGGACGAGAACCGAACCTTCCCGGTGACGATCACCCGCGAGGAGATCAAGACGCAGAGCGTGAAATCGCGCGTCGTCGAGCCGGGTTATGCATGGGTCCGCGTGTCGCAGTTCCAGGAACGCACGATCGAGGACTTCGCCCGCAAGATGGAAGACATCTACAAGGCCGACCCCAACCTCAAGGGGATGGTGCTCGACCTGCGCAACGATCCGGGTGGTCTGCTGGACGCGGCCGTGGCATTGTCTGCCGCGTTCCTGCCCGAGAACGTCACCGTGGTCTCCACCAACGGCCAGCTGGAAGACAGCAAGTTCATCTACAAGTCGATTCCGCAGCACTACCTGCGCCGAGGCGGTGCCGACCCCATCAAGCGCCTCACCGACAACACGCAGGGCGCGCTCAAGCGCGTGCCGCTGGTGGTGCTGGTCAATGAAGGCTCCGCATCGGCCAGCGAAATCGTCGCCGGCGCGTTGCAGGACCACAAGCGCGCAAAGGTGCTGGGCAGCCAGACCTTCGGCAAGGGCTCGGTGCAGACGGTGCGCCCCCTCGGCCCCGACACCGGCCTGAAGCTCACCACGGCGCGTTACTACACCCCGTCGGGCAACTCCATCCAGGCCAAAGGCATCGTGCCTGACGTGATGGTGGACGAAACCGAAGAAGGTAACGTGTTCGCCGCCCTGCGCACGCGCGAGGCCGATCTGCAGAAGCACCTGAACAACGGCACCGAAGCCGCAAAGGGCGATGCCGCGATGACCGACGCGGAGCGTGCCGCCGCGCAGCAACGCGACGAAGCCCGTGAAGCCGCTCGCAAGCGCCTGGAAGAGGAAGCCCGGAAGAATCCGAACCAGCGCCTGGTGCCGGAGTTCGGTACCGAGAAGGACTTCCAGCTGCAGCAGGCCCTCAACCAGCTCAAGGGCCGCCCTGTGCTGGTGAGCAAGACGCTGTCGGTGCGCGAAGAAGAGAAGAAAGAAAACTGATGGACCCCGCGGGCACCGCCCGCGGCGAGACACTTGGACGACGCCCAGCTCCTCCGCTATTCGCGCCACATCCTGCTCAACGAACTGGGTGTCGAAGGCCAGGAAGCGTTGCTGGCCTCTCACGCATTGGTGATTGGCGCAGGTGGCCTGGGTTCACCGGTGGCGTTGTACCTGGGCAGCGCGGGCGTCGGCCACATCACGCTGGTGGATCACGACACCGTCGATCAGACCAACCTGCAACGACAGATCGCCCACAACCTCGCGCGCGTAGGCCATCCCAAGGCCGAGTCGGCGCGCGAGGCCATCGCCGCCATCAACCCCGACGTGCGCGTCACCACCGTCACCCGGCGTGCCGACGCGGAACTGCTAGACGAGCTGGTGTCGCAGGCGGACGTGGTGCTCGACTGCACCGACAACTTCGCCACTCGCCATGCCATCAATCGGGCCTGCGTGGCCCACCGCAAGCCTCTGGTCTCGGGTGCGGCGATCCGCATGGATGGCCAGCTCAGCGTGTTCGATGCGCGTACGCCGGGCAGCCCCTGCTATGCCTGTGTGTTCCCCGAAGAAGCCGGGGTGGAGGAAGCCTTGTGCGCGACCATGGGTGTGTTCGCGCCACTGGTAGGCGTCGTGGGCACGATGCAGGCGTCCGAGGCACTCAAGGTGCTCACCGGGCTGGGCTCGCGCATCACGGGTCAGCTGTTGATGATCGATGGGCGCGATCTGGCGTTCACCCCCATCGCGCTGCGGCAGAACCCGCAATGCACGGTGTGCGGCCAGCCGCACTGACCTGACGCCTCAGGGCAGCATGCAAGGGCCGTGGCGCTGGCGGAACGCCCGCGGCAACTCGGCAGTGCCGTCTGCGAACAGGCCTTTGCTGGCGCGGCGAGCCATTTCTTCCTGCTCGCGGTACGGCCCCAGGCTGCGGCGCCAGCGGTACGACCAGGCATGTCCCTGCAACACCATCCAGGCGGCCACGTCGGCGCCCTGGTGTGTCAACTTTGCGAGCCCGCGACCATAGTCGTCGTGCTGGCGCACACTGACGGTCACCATCTGGTCCATCACCCGCCCGGCCAGCGCATCACGCGAGGCCGTGCCACCCGCCTGGCAGATTTCGGGGGCATCGATGCCGTCAATGCGCAGCTTGCGGTAGCGCCCACCATCCAAGGGTTGTACCCACACCGTGTCGCCATCGAACACACGGCTGACCCTCGCAACATAGACCTCGGACGAGGCGTTGGTGGTCGCAATGGCCGGGAGCGCTGCCGAACAGGCCCACAACAGCGACAGAACGGGGCAGAGGAGCCGGCGCGTCAACCCTTCTTGCCGCCCAGCACGAGAAGTGCCGCGCCGATCACGATGGCGCCGACACCGGCCCACACCGGCACGTTCACGGTTTCCTTTTCCTTCACCGACAACTCCAGCGGCCCCAGCTTCACGGCCTCCGTGTTCTTGGTGTAACTGAAGCTGCCGTAGACGAGGCCGAGCACCCCGCCGACGATGAGCACGATACCGACCAGTTTGGCTGCGTTCATTGGAAATTCCCTCGAATGGTTGTGTGCGCGCTCCACCCGCCTGGCCCGAATGTCAGCGGTGCAGCGCGATGCCGATGATGCACCAAGCAAGGATACCCGTGGTTCAGCCTCAACTGTTCAGTGCTTCCCCTGCCACCAGGCCCGCCCCCAGTCCACCCGCCGCGGCACCGCCCCCGCCTCCTCCACCGCCCCGCGCGCCAGCGCCACCTCGCCCTTCGCCATCTCCCCGGCCGCGTGGCGGTGACCCAGGTCCGGACGCGGGCAGCACGAAGCTCGCGGGAATCGGGTCCAGGCCCAGCTGTCGGCGCAGATCGGACCGCAACTCTTCGATCAGCGGCTGGAAATCTGGCGATTCGCCGCGCTTGAGTGCAGTGGCACAAGTGGCGGCCAGCTCCACCTGGGCCAAGGAACCGAACAACACCACTTCGGCCAGCGTCTCCTCCATCTGGGATGCGTTCTCCACGGTGGCGGGAGAGAACGACCCCGCCAGGGCGCGGTACGCCGCGACCAGCGATTTCAGGCGCTCGGTCTCCTGGCGGTTCTCGCGCTGGCGCCGTTGCTGGACGCGCTGCATCACGAAGACGCGAATCACCAGCAACACGATGGCGACCACCAGGGAAGCCAGCAGGGTGAGGGGCAACGTGCCCATGTCAGCGAGCCTCATGGCCTGGGTCAGGGCTCGGCCAAAGCCAACCGCAGGCGGTCGCGCAAAGCGTCGTACTCTGCCTTGTGGCGTGTCTTGAGTCGCCGCAAGCCGGCCTCCACCATCCGCACCTGCGCCGCGGCGTCTGCCGTCTTGATGCGCTCGATTTCGGTCTGGATCTCCTGCAGCCGCTGGCGGGCTTCCCGCCCGGCCTTGCCGCGCGGCGGCGTTTGCGCGGCCATGTCGAGCAGCAGCTCGGTGATCAACCCTAGCTGGCGTCCATAGGTGGCTGCCTCGAAGGCTTTGCGCTCGATGACCGGGTCACCGGACGCCGTGTCGATGCCATCGAAAAACCACTGGGTTCGGGGTTCTATGCGCTGCGCCACATCACCGCTGAAGGGCAGCTGCAGTTGCGGCGCCCACAGAAAGAGCCAAGGGTACATGCAGGTCCTCCTGAAAAACCAAGGACAGCTTACCTGCTTGCACGCCGGTGGGAAAGCAGTGCGCTCAGCGCAGATCGGTCCACCAGCGCCGGTTCTGCCGCGGCTGTCCCAGCGTGAGCACCTCGCCGATCTCTGGCGTGGCCAGCGGCAATCCTTCGCGCTCTGCGATGTCGGCCACGCGGTCCATCGGATCGCGCCAGCTGTGGAAACCCAGGTTGAACGTGCTGTTGTGCACCAGGTAGAACTGCCGGGCCCCCAGGTCCTTGAACGCCTGCACGGTCTCTTCGGGCGACTTGTGCGACGACGGCCAGTAGCTGTCGTAGGCACCGTTTTCCAGCAGCGCGATATCGATCGGACCCAGTCGCTCGCCTATGGTCTTGAAGCCGGTGAAGTAACCGGTATCGCCACTGAAATAGATGCGCTCGTCACCGCTCTGGATGAGCCACGACGTCCACAGCGTGCTGTTGCGGTCCCAGAGCGTGCGGCCCGAGAAATGGTGCGCTGGCGTGGCGGTGAGTTGCACGCTGGCGTGGGTCGTGCGCTGCCACCAGTCGAATTCCTCGACGCGCTGAGGGTCCACACCCATCGCCTGCAGCCGGGCACGCAGGCCCAGTGGCACGAAGTAGCGCTGCACGCGTTCGCGCAGGTACACGATGGTGCCCTCGTCCAGGTGATCGTAATGGTCGTGAGAGAGGATCACCCCCTCGATGGGTGGGAGCTCCTCCAGCGACAACGGTGTCGCGTGGAAGCGCTTCGGTCCGAACCACTGCACCGGCGACGCGCGCTCACTGAACATAGGGTCGATCAGCCAGTAGCGACCCTTCAGCTTGAGCAGGTGCGATGAGTGCCCGAGGCGCACGATGTGGTTCGCCGCCGGGTCGAGCGCCTCGAGCATCGCGCGGTCCAGACGGCGAACCGGAACGGGGTCGCGCGGCACCGCGTCTGCCTGGGTTTCGAACAGGAAGCGGCTCCAGATTTTCCAGGAGCCCATGCTGGGGCGGGTGTTCGGGTCGGGCGTATTGCGGAACCGGCCGTCATCGCCCAGCTGAGGCGACGCCCGCTGTTCGCTGTTGCCAGCGCCGACGGCGCAGCCCGCGCACAGGCCCGCCACGGCCAGCAACAGTCCAAGGGTTCTCGATAAATGCGGCACGGGCATGTGTCGCATCCGTTCAGGCGGTCGTGCTGGCAGGGCTCAGCAACGCATCGAGCCGGCGCAGGCCCGCGACCGTCTGCAGGCACGCCTGAGCCGCCTCGGTGCCCTTGACGGCGAAGTGGCGCAGGAAGTACTTGCGGTGTTCTGCATGCTCATGGAAGTGGTGCGGCGTGAGCACCGCCGAGATCATCGGCACGCCGGTATCCAGTTGCACGTCCATGAGGGCCTGTACGACTGTCTGAGAGACGAAATCGTGGCGGTAGATACCGCCGTCGACCACGAGCGCACTGCCAACCACGGCGGCGTAGCGGCCGGAGCGGGCCAGGCGCTGCGCGTGCAGCGGGATCTCGAAGGCACCGGGCACATCGAACACGTCGATGGCATCGGCACCGAAGCCGCCTTGCGCCATTTCGGCGAAGAAGGCGTCGCGTGCCTGATGCACGATGTCGGCGTGCCAGGAGGCTTCGACGAACGCGAAGCGCAGGCCAGCGGGCAGGTGAAGGTGGTGGGAAGACTCGGTCTGATTCATGGTGTCCTCAAAAAGGAGGGGCCGACAAATCAGGGCGCACAAGCGCACGCGCCTCCCCTGTGCACACGCGCAGGGGGCACGACGCTCGCGCTCTCTTTCATCCGGACTGTGACCGTCGGTCCCGGGATCTCACCGGGTCTGCTGACCCCATGCACCGAACGGGCCGGCGCCTGGGCGCTCGCGGCACTCGTTCGGTCGTGTCGCCACGCCGCCATCACCGCCGGTGGGGAGTTCCACCCCGCCCTGAGAACGCTTGTGTCCGACACTGGGTCGAACGGAGGAGATTCTAGGCATGGTGGCATTCCCGTGCTGTCGCGCGGGTTGGAGGCGCTTTCAGGCCGTGACGATCCAGCCTTCGAGCGGGTCGAACGCCGGCAAGCCCCAGCGGGGGTGCCCACTGCGGTGCTGCTGTTCCGCCCAGGCCGCCTGCAGCAGGCACAACACCGCGTCCAGACTGTCACCACTGGGGTCGTCAGCCAGCGCATCCCGCTGGGCATGGCTCAGGCGAAGCCGCAGGCCCACGGCCTGCAGCAACGGTGCCTGACCGCTCTCCAGCGCGTTGATGAGGGTCTTGCGCGCGATCAGGCGCTCCGGTGTCTGCTTTGCCCGATCGTCGGCCTTGTACGACGCACTGCCCAGCACGCTGCGCGCGAGCAGGCCGGGATAGGCCTCCAGTGCGACTCGGCCGCCGTCGCCTTCGCAGAGGCCCGGCAGCGTGACGCCCGCAGCGATCAAGCGTGGCACGCCTGCATGCAGCATGAACGCCACGGGCGGATTGACCCATTTCATGCTCGGGCTGGAGCCAGCCGGCCCATCCGTGGCCCGGTGCGCGAACTTGCCGCCCACAGGCCGCGCGTCGCAGAAAGCCGAGAACGATGCACGGATGGACTCGCGATTCAGCTCCGCATAGTGCGCCATGCAGTCCGCCCAATCGGTGGGCCAGCCCAGCTGGGTGACCAGCTCGCGCGGCAGGCCGAACGGCAGGTCAAAACCACCCACCCAGCGCCCCGGCGCAGCCAGGCGCTGACTCCAGCCATCCAGCGACTCGAAACGCTCCACCGCCTCCAGCACCACGCGCCCCCGGTCGGCACGACCGACCGCGAGCGTGATAGGTTTTCGTCGGGTCGGCGCACTGGTGAAGTCGCAACCCAGGAGTTGCCAGGGCTCGCTCATGGCAGCCTCAACCCAGTCCCAGCGCAGTCACGCCCGCGGCGATGCAAATGGCACCGAAGATGCGCGCCACACGGTCACCCTCGCCCAGCAGATGCCCACCGATCAGGGCGGCGAACAGCATGGACACCTCGCGCGCCGGCGCGACATGCGACAACGGCGCTTCGCGCATGGCATAAAGCACCAGCACGTATGCCACGGGGCTGACCACCGCCACCAGCAACGCGTAGCGCCATTGCACCCGCCAGAGTTGCCGGGCCGTGGGCAGGTCGCGCAGCACGCTGGGCGCGAGCAGCGCAAGGCGCACAAAGTTGCCCATGTAGTCGACCAGGATGGGTGACATCACGAGGAACTTGACGGCGTAACCGTCCACCACCGTGTAGCCTGCAATGAACACACCGGTAAGAAGGCCATAGAACATGCCCTTGTGCACACGCTTGCGTGCCACAGGGTCGTGCGCGGCACGCAGCAAGCCAGGGCCACCCGCGATCAGAAACACACCACCGACCACCCCCGCGATGCCGAATGCACCCAATGCGGAGATCTGTTCACCCAGGAAAACGATCGCGAAAAGCGATGACAGCAAGGGGCCGGAGCCGCGGGCCAGCGGATACACCACAGTGAGATCGGCCTTGCGGTACCCGCGCAACAGGACAACGAAGTAGAAGACGTGCAATACACCACTGGCGACCACGAGGCCCCACTCGATGGCACCCCAGCGTGGCACCTCGTCGAGCCCAAGCCACCAACCCAGAGGCGCCCAGACCAGCATCAAAAGGATGCCAGTGAAGAAAACGAAACGCGCGTCGCCGGCGGCCTTCTTCGCCGCAATGTTCCAGCAGGCGTGGATCAGGCCTGCCAGCACGACGAGACAGAATGCGGTAAGAGACATGCGGCGTCAAAAGAAGCCTGGCCCGGGGAGCAGCGAGGGTCCGGCTCTGCCAGCCCAAGGCGCTGTCAACCTTCCCGGCGCTGAAGGCTCGCCAGAGCGGGGGGAAGCCGCGCAGCGGTGCAGGGGGCTGCTCCTCAAGCCCTGCCGATGATGTTGGCGGTCGCCATCAGCTCTTCCAGCAAGGCCAGCGACACGCGGCCCGACACCCCGTAGGGATCGAACTCGGGGCGCTCGGAGTACTTCAGCACAATGGAGGTGTTGAGCCTGGAGAGGTTGACCTGCCCCATGGTCCAGCCACCAAAGCGACGCTCGGTGATCTCTTCGTAGTGCAGCAGCACCACGTCGGTGTGGCGCGGGTCGGCCACGATGTGGTTGTAGAGGTCGTTCACCGCGTTGCGCCCGCCCTCGATGGCCTGCAGGAACACGCCACCACCGTAGCACAGCACACCGGTGATGCCGTTGCCCAGGTTGTGCGCGCGCGAGGTGTCCAGGATGGAGTCGATGGCTTTGGCACAGTCCTTGTCGACAGCGCGGCTGACGTAGAGCAGACGTACGAGCATGTGAAGCCTCAGGGTTGACGGGGGATGAGCGAGAGGAATTCGCGGCGCAGGTTGGGGTCCTTGAGGAACACGCCGCGCATGACCGAGTTGATCATCTTGCTGTTCATGTCCTTCACGCCACGCCAGGCCATGCAGTAGTGGCTGGCCTCCATCACCAGCGCGAGGCCGTCGGGCTGGGTCTTCTCCTGGATCAGGTCGGCCAGTTGCACCACGGCTTCTTCCTGGATCTGCGGGCGGCCCATGATCCATTCGGCCAGTCGTGCGTACTTGGACAGGCCGATCACGTTGGTGTGTTCATTGGGCATGACACCGATCCAGATCTTGCCGATGACCGGGCAGAAGTGGTGGCTGCAGGCGCTGCGCACGGTGATCGGGCCAACGATCATCAGCTCGTTCAGGTGTTCGGCGTTCGGGAACTCGGTGACGCTCGGGCCTTTGACGTAGCGGCCGTTGAACACTTCCTTGATGTACATCTTGGCCACACGGCGCGCCGTGTCGGCGGTGTTGTGATCGTTCTCGGTGTCGATGACCATCGCGTCGAGCACGCCCTGCATCTTTTCCGCGACTTCGTCGAGCAGCTTCTCCAGCTCGCCCGGCTGGATGAACTCAGCGATGTTGTCATTGGAGTGGAAGCGCTGGCGCGCGGCCTTCACGCGTTCGCGGATCTTGACCGACACGGGCACGCCGTGATCGTCGTCAGGGGGGGCTGCGGAGGTCATGTCGGATGCGGTTTTCGTCAGCATGGGGCATGCTAACACCGGACCTCCCGGGAGCCCCGGGCCTGGGGACTTTGGGCCGGGCGCCTCAGCGGGTGTCGCCCACCAGCAGTTGTTCCAGGTCCTGAAGGGTGTTGGCCTCGTGCAGCGGCTTGTCGTGGCGGATGCGCTGCATGCGCGGAAAGCGCAGTGCCACGCCGCTCTTGTGGCGCGTGCTGCGGGCAATGCCCTCGAAAGCCAGCTCGAACACCAGGGTGGGCCGCACGCTGCGCACCGGTCCGAACTTCTCCAGTGTGTTCTGGCGGATCACCGCATCCACGGCCTTGAACTCTTCGTCGGTGAGGCCGGAATACGCCTTGGTGAAAGCAACAAGCTGAAGGCCGTCGGGGTCTGCCGGACGGCGCTGCGCGATGGCCTCGACCACCGCATCGGCCTCGGCGGCGTCGGCCGGTGGCCGGTTCCACACCGCAAAGGTGTAGTCGGTGTACACCGAGGCGCGGCGGCCGTGGCCCGCCTGGGCATAGATCAGCACGCCGTCGATGGACAGCGGGTCGATCTTCCATTTCCACCAGGCCAGGGGGGCGTCCACCCCACCGCGCTTCTGCCGGCCCGTGCCGTAGGCGCTGTCCCGGTGTTTGAGCATGAGGCCCTCCACACCCAGCGTACGGGCCTCGGCGCGCCGGCCCGCGAGCATGGGCCAGTCGTCACCGGCCAGCTGAGGCGAGAGCCACAGACGCGGTCCCGGCGTCTGATTCAGGGACGCTGCAAGGGCTTCCAGCCGGGCGCGGCGTTCATGCTGCGGCGCCTGACGCTGGTCTTCATGGCCCACTTCGAGCAGGTCGTAGGCCATGAAACTCACCGGTGCGGCAGCCAGCACCTTCGGGCCCAGGGTCTTGCGGCCGATGCGCTGCTGGAGCAGCGCGAACGGCGCGGGGCCACCCGGGCGCTCACTGCCTGGCAGCCGCGCGGCGCCGGTGCCGTCGTCCCACACCAGAATCTCACCATCCAGCACGGTGCCGTCCGGCCAGCGCTGCGCCAGGGCCTGCAGTTCGGGAAAGCGGTCGCTCATCAGCTCCTCGCCACGCGACCACACCCACACCTGCCCGGCCCGCTTGACGATCTGCCCACGGATGCCATCGAACTTCCACTCCGCCAGCCAGTTGCGCGCGGGGCCCAGGGCAGCCACTTCGTCAACGGCATCCGCGCCCAGAGGACTGGCGAGGAAGAATGGGTAGGGCTGACTCGGATCGCGGCTGTCCTGCCCGGCGACCAAGGCATCGGCCGGGGCGACAAGCGCCCGGTACGCGGCTGCGGTGGGTGACCGTTTGCCGTCGGTAAAGCCCATCATGCGTGCCGCGACCAGCTTCGCGTCCAGCCCGGCGTGCGCAGCCAGGGCCCGCTGCACCAGCAGCTTGCTCACGCCCACGCGAAAGCCGCCGCCCACCAGCTTCACCAGAAGAAAGCGCCCTGTGGCATCGAGCTCCCGCCACCAGGCACCCAGGGACTGGGCAATGGCTTCGTCGCTCTGGCCACGCAGGGGCAGCAGACGTTCCTCCATCCAGATGCTCAAGCGGGTCTGCATGCCGGTGCTGTCCTGCGGCAGGGGCAGCACGAGCGCGATGGTTTCGGCCAGATCGCCCACGGCCTGATAGCTCGCATCGAACAACCACTCCGGCAGACCCGAAGACGCGATGGCCTGCGCGCGCAGTTGCGCGGTGCGGATGAGCTGGCGCGGCTTGCCACCGGAAAGGAAGTACACCGCCCAGGCGGCGTCCGCGTCGTCCGCCTCGGCAAGGTAGCGCCGCAGCGCGGCCACCTTGGCGTTGGTGGCCGTCGTCGCGTCAAGCTCGTCGTACAGCGCCGCGAAGCGTTTCATGCGCCCGCCTCGGCCTCATCGCCGTATTCGGTGTCGAAACTTTCGGCCTGCAGCCCCTGCTCCTGCAGGTAGCGCACCAGCACCGGCACACTGCCGTGCGTGACGATGATGCGATCGGCGCAGGTCGCGCCGATCGCACTGAGCAAGCCTGGCCAGTCGGCATGGTCGCTGAGCACGAAACCGCGGTCGTGACCACCCCGGCGGCGCCATCCGCGCACCTGCATCCAGCCGCTGGCGAAGGCGTCGGACAGGTCACCAAAGCGCCGCATCCAGGGTGTGCCGAGCGCCGATCCCGGACACAGCACCAGCGCTCGGCGCAGGCTCGCGGGATCCGTGACCTCGCCCACCGCCCGCGTCTCGGGCAGCGGGACTCCGGCGGCTCGGTACGCGCGGTTCAGCGGCTCGACCGCCCCGTGGCACACGATGGGACCGATGGACGCATCCACGCCGGCCAGGATGCGCTGCGCCTTGCCCAGGCTGTAGCAGCTGAGTACGCTGGCACGACCGGTTCCGGCGTTGTCATGCCACCAGCGGTTGATCTCGCCAAAGAGTTCTGCATCGGGACGCCAGCGGTAGATCGGCAGGCCGAACGTCGATTCGGTGATGAAGACGTCGCAACGCACCGGTTCGAAAGGTGCACTGGTGCGGTCTGGCGTGGCACCAGCGGGTGTGGTGCGGTAGTCACCACTGGCCACCCACACGCGACCCTGGTGTTCCAGCCGCACCTGCGCCGAGCCCAGCACATGCCCCGCCGGATGCAACGAGATGCGAACGCCGTGGTGTTCGATGGCCTCACCATAGGCCAGGCCCTGGAAGGTGATGTCCGGGCCCAGGCGGGCGCGCAGCAGGCCCTCGGATACCGCCGTGGCAAGGTAATGCGCGTGGCCTGTGCGCGCGTGGTCTGAATGCGCGTGGGTGATGACAGCTCGGTCCACCCGGCGCCAGGGGTCGATGTAGAAGTCGCCCGGTGGGCAGTACAGTCCCTCGGGTCGCTGGACGATCAGGTCCCCCGCCATCGCATCAATAACGGTGGCCCGTTACGAACAGGGTGATCCGCATGATCGCAAAGGCCATGCGATCAAGCTGGCGCTGTATCCAGGGTCTCCGGCTGATCGCGTCCGCATCGAGGAGTTGCCCGCTGTGCTGCACCAGACCGTCAAGGTGACTGTGCAGCAAACCGGAGAAGCGCCGGTCGTTGGTCATCACATTGGCCTCGCGCGCCAGCAGCATCGACAGAGGATCGAGATTGGTCGAGCCCACCGTGGACCAGCGCCGGTCCACGACCGCCACTTTGGCGTGCAGCGCGCTCGGCGCGTACTCGTGAATCTGGATGCCTGCATTCACCAGACGCTGGTAGACCGGGCGCGCGGCGCGGTACTGCAGGAAATGTTCGTAGCGGCCTTGCAGCAGCAGCTGCACCCGCACGCCCCGCTGGGCCGCCAGGGTGAGCGCACGGCGCAGCTTTCGACCCGGGATGAAATACGCGTTGGCAATCACCACATCCTGGCGCGCCTCGCCGATCGCCTTGAGGTAAGCGCGCTCGATGTCGTGCCGGTGACTCACGTTGTCGCGCAACAGCAGCGTGGCCCGCGCCCCATCCACCCCGAGCGGTGCGGGAGACGACTCGCCGTAAGGACCATCGTTGTGCCCTGCCTCGCCCGACTCCGCGAGCGCTTCGATCTTCTGCAACAGACGCGAGAAGTCACCCACCGGGCGAGAGGCGCGAAGCGCATCCCATGCGGCCTTGAACTCGCGCTGGCGCACCCGCCGCGCGGCCAGCGTGCGCCACCAGAGTTGCTCCATGGTGTCCGCCATGTCCTCCACCAGCGGGCCGGCCACGCGCAACGCGAAATCGAGCCGGGGTGCACTCAACCGGCCCAGCGCCACGTCGTGCTGGTCGTCGATGATGTTGATGCCACCGCAGAAGCCAACCACGCCGTCGACCACGCACAGCTTGCGGTGCAGGCGCCGCCAGTTGCGCGGCGCCAGCAGGCCGAGCCGGCCCAGCGGGGCATAGATGCGCATCACCACCCCCGCCTCGGCGAAACGCCGCTGCCACTCCTCGGGCACCAAGGGCGTGCCCACCCCATCGATCAGCAGGCGCACCACCACGCCGCGCCGGGCCGCACGCTCCATGGCCTCCGCCACACAGAGGGCCGAGCCGGCGAACTCGAAGATATAGGTCTCCAGGTGCACGACCATGCGTGCCGCATCCATCGCCTCGACCAGGGCAGGAAAGAACTCCACCCCGCCTTGCAGCAACAGCAGCTGGTGTCCTCCTCGCATGGGCGGGTGCCGAGCCGCCGCTGCCGGGCGAAGGGGGGCATCGCTCACAGTTCGAGCTCGGCAATCAGGGGAAGATGGTCCGACATGCGTGACCAGACCCGGCCGTGCGGCACGTGCGCAGACACCGGACGCAGGCCGCGCGCGAAGATGCGATCCAGGTGCAGCAGCGGCAGGCGCGATGGATAGGTGGCCAGGCGGATGCCTTCGAAGGTGCGCAGGTCCAGCGCCGCCATGGGCCGCAGCAGTTGAGCACCCCAATCGTTGAAATCACCGGCCACAACCAGGGGCGCAGTGGGCGGCACCGTGGAGGCGATGTACTGGCCCAGGCGCTGCACCTGCCGCTCGCGGCTGGCATGGATCAGACCCAGATGCACAACGATCACGTGCACGTCGACCCCGTCCACCAGCAGTTGCACGTGCAGCAGGCCGCGCTGCTCGAAACGGTGATCGGACACGTCGGAATGCTTGATGTCGATCACCGGCCAGCGCGACAACAGCGCATTGCCATGCTCGCCGTGGCGTGTGACGGCATTCGTGCGGTAGACGGATTCGTACCCCTCAGGCGAGAGGTAGACGGCCTGGTCGAGTTCCGGCCAGCGCGTGAAGTGCTTCTCCATCTTGCGGTTGTGGCGCCGCACCTCCTGCAGGCAGACGATATCGGCATCGAATTGCTCCACCGCGTGGGCGATGTTGTGGATCTCCAGCCGACGCCCCGGGCCCAGGCCCTGCACGCCCTTGTGGATGTTGTAGGTCGCGATCCTGACGATGCTCATGGACAAATGATGCCACCAAGCGATGCTCCCGGTTTGCGCACGCCGCCGAGGCGCGGCAGCCAGGCGATCGCCTCGGCATTGGAAGGCGAGAAGCAGCGTTCGGCAGCTTCTGCCCATGGCAACCACACCTGGTTGCGGTGTTCACGGGGACTGAGGCGCACTGTTGCCACGGCGGGGACGCACAGGCCGAAGAGGTGCTCGGTGTTGTGCGTCACGCCAGGCGCGTACCGGTGCAGCCACTGCGGATAGATTTCGTACACGTTTTCAAGCGACCAGTCGCTCAGCACATGGCCGGACGCCCGGGCATCGATACCCGTCTCCTCGAACACTTCGCGCACGGCGGCGGCTTCGAACGGCTCGTCTTCGGCCTCCTTCGATCCCGTGACCGATTGCCAGAAGCCGGGGGCGTCGGCCCTTTCGATGAGCAGTACGTCGAGCGCGGGGGTATGGATCACCACCAGCACCGACTGTGGGATCTTCAGGACAGACACGGCGAGCTAGCTCAGCGGTGTCTGGGCGGTACGGAGCCCCGGTCGCGCACGCTCTGCACGAACTTCCAAGCCGACCACAGTCGCATACCCAGCGATGCCGCGCGGCGCGGGCGCCATGCCGACAGCAGCAAAGTACCGGCGGCCGCCGCAAACGGGTTGCCACGCAACCAGATCCAGGCGTCCTGCAATCTGTCGATCCAGGTGAGCGCCGGCTGCATGTCCTGCAGGTGCCAGACGGCGCGGCGGCGCAACTGCGCCGAGCGCTGCACCAGCCGCTCACGCCGCAGAGCCAGTTGCACCGCGCGCGGGTTCAATCGTCCTCCTTGGCGGCACGCAGACCATCACGATCTTTCCTCAGCTCTTCCACGCTGGCGGAGAACAGGTAGGTCCCGGAGCGCACGCGTTCGCGCGCCAGCCAGGCGGCAACCCCGCCCGTGACCAAGAACAGGCCGGTGAACACGCCGAGCGCAAGCAGCCGGTGCGTGTCCCACAGCGCCACCGTGATCAGGAGGGCCAGCAGAACCACCCCCAGGCTGAGGAAAGCGACAGCGATCGCGCCATACACCAGCAGCGCGCCCACGCGCAGCACCTCTTCCTGGGCCTCGATACTGAGCAGCTCCAGACGGATCTGCACCAGTTCCAGCACGGTGGAAGCCAAGCCCCGCAGGGAGGACGACATGCGCTGAGGACCGCTCATGGGTATCAGCGCCTGAATCAGCGACGGCTGATGAGAAGGCCAACCACCAAGCCGATGCCCGCAGCGGCGCCAATGGCAGGCCAGGGATGCTCGTGCACATAGTCGTCCGCAGCGTGCGCGGCTTCAAGCGCCTTTTCCTTGATGGCGTCCTCGGCGTCCGACAGCTTGTGACGCGCCTGGCGCAGGTTTTCATTGATGCGCTCACGCAACTCCACCACCTTTCCTTCGGTCTGGTGGGCAGTGGCCTGCATGAGCTCCTCGGCGTCGGCAATCACACGCTGCAGGTCTGCGACGAGTTTTTCCTTGTCGGCCACGGTGTTCTGACGGATCCTTGCCATAAGAGAGCTCCTTTCAAAAAACCCATGGTAGCAAACAGGATGACGAAAATAGGCTGGAGATAAAAGCAATCAGTGCTTTGATACAAGAAAAAGGGCGCCATTCGGCGCCCCTTTCGGAGAAGTCCTACAGACGCCTCAAGCCGACTTCGACAAGTCCACATTGCGCAGGCGGATGTGCAGTTCGCGAAGCTGCTTCTCCTCGACGGGGCTGGGTGCCTGGGTCAGCAGGCACTGGGCACGCTGGGTCTTGGGGAAGGCGATCACATCGCGGATGGACTCGGCTCCGGTCATCAGCGTGACGATCCGGTCCAGGCCGAAGGCGAGACCACCATGGGGCGGTGCACCGTACTGCAGAGCGTCCAGCAGGAAGCCGAATTTGAGCTGGGCTTCTTCGGGCGTGATCTTCAGGGCATCAAACACCTTCTGCTGCACTGCGGCCGTGTGGATACGCACCGAGCCACCACCGATCTCCCAGCCATTGAGCACCATGTCGTAGCCCTTGGCGATGCACTTCTCGGGGGCGGTCACCATCCAGTCTTCGTGGCCATCCTTTGGCGCCGTGAACGGGTGGTGCACCGCCGTCCAGCGGTCGGCCTCTTCGTCATGCTCGAACATGGGGAAGTCGATCACCCACATCGGTGCCCAGCGGTCCTCGAACAGGCCGTTCTTCTTGCCCAGTTCGCTGTGGCCGATCTTCAGCCGCAGCGCACCAATCGCATCGTTGACGATCTTGGCCTTGTCGGCACCGAAGAAGATGATGTCGCCGTTCTGTGCACCGGTACGGGACAGGATCTCGCCAACGGCCTTGTCGTGCAGGTTCTTCACGATCGGACTCTGCAGGCCATCGCGGCCCTGACCGGCATCGTTGACCTTGATCCAGGCCAGCCCCTTGGCGCCGTAGATCTTCACGAACTCGGTGTACGCATCGATCTCGCTGCGGCTCATGTCGGCACCGCCACGCACGCAAAGCGCGACAACACGTCCGCCTTTCGAGGTCGCCGGGGCGGAAAAGACCTTGAAGTCGACATCGGCCATCACGTCGGTGAGTTCGGTGAACTCGAGCTTGACGCGCAGGTCCGGCTTGTCGGAGCCGAAGCGGTGCATGGCTTCGCTGTAGGCCATGATCGGGAACTCGCCCAGATCGACGCCGAGCGTGTTCTGGAACACCGTCTTGATCATGCCCTGGAACATGTCGCGAATGTCTTCCTCGGTCAGGAACGAGGTTTCGATATCGATTTGCGTGAATTCGGGCTGGCGGTCGGCACGCAGGTCTTCGTCGCGGAAGCACTTGGTGATCTGGTAGTAGCGGTCGAACCCGGCCACCATCAACAGCTGCTTGAACAGCTGCGGCGACTGCGGTAGCGCGAAGAACATGCCATCGTGCACGCGACTGGGCACGAGATAGTCGCGCGCGCCCTCGGGCGTGCTCTTGGTCAGCATCGGGGTTTCGATGTCGATGAAGCCGTTGGCGTCGAGGAACTTGCGGACTTCCATGGCCACGCGGTAACGCAGCATCAGGTTGTTCTGCATGTAAGGGCGGCGCAGGTCCAGCACACGGTGGGTGAGGCGTGTCGTTTCCGACAAGTTCTCGTCGTCCAGCTGGAACGGCGGCGTGACCGAAGGGTTGAGCACCTTGAGCTCATGGCACAGCACTTCAATCTGGCCGCTCTTGAGCTTGTCGTTGGTCGTGCCGGCAGGGCGAGCACGCACCAGGCCGGTGACCTGCACGCAGAACTCGTTGCGCACATCCTCGGCGGTCTTGAACATGTCGGCGCGATCGGGGTCACACACGACCTGCACATAGCCTTCGCGGTCGCGCAGGTCGATGAAGATCACACCCCCGTGGTCGCGGCGGCGGTTGACCCAGCCGCACAACCGAACGGTTTGGCCCATCTGGGCTTCGGTCACCAGACCGCAATAGTGGGTACGCATCGCCATTTGCACTCTTCTTTCAACAGATTCGCGGGCGTGCCCGCAGGGAACATTCAGGAGTTGGAGGCGGCACCGTTGTCGGTGGCCAGTTTGATTTGGGCGTTCTTCGGGCCGCCAGGCACGATCACGCCCATGGACACGATGTACGTCAGCGCCTCGTCCACGCTCATCTGCAACTCGACGCAGGCGCTCTTGCGCACCATGACAAAGTAGCCGCCTGTGGGGTTGGGCGTGGTGGGAACGTACACGCTGAGAAACTCGTCATGCTCTGCGCCGCCGGGCATGGACTGGAGGTGGGACAGCACATCACCACCCGGCGAACCGGTCAGAAAGGCGATTGTCCACATACCCTCGTGAGGCCACTGCACCAGCAGCGCCTTGCGGAAGGCATTCCCCTTCTCGGAGAACAGCGTGTCGGACACCTGCTTGACGCCGGAGTAGATGGAACGCACCACAGGAATGCGGTGCAGCATGGCGTGCCACCAGCTCACCAGCTTGTTGCCAATGATGTTGGAGGCAAGTGCTCCGATGGACACCACCACCACCAGGGCAAACACCACGCCCAGACCAGGGATGTGCACGCCAAGCAGTTGATCGGGCTGCCAGCTCGTTGGCAGGATGCGCAATGTCTGGTCGAGCGTGCTCACCACCCATTCCAGCACCCACAGGGTGATGATGAGCGGCACCAGGACCAGAAGGCCCGAGAACAGCCATTTGCGCAAGGCGGCCATCACACTGGGCTCAGGTGGATGTGGGGGGCGTCGTGCTGGCGGGTACCGACGGAGCGGGTGCGGCGGCAGGCGCTGGAGCGTCGGCGGACGCGTCTCCCGATGCTTTGGCGGGCGAGGAAGCGGCGGGGGCTTCGCCGCCCGGGGACGGCGCCGGGGAGGCCGACTTGTTGCCCTCCCGGAAATCGGTCACATACCAGCCCGAACCCTTGAGCTGGAAACCAGCCGCCGTCAGCTGCTTCTGGAAACTGGCCTGCCCGCAGGCGGGACAGACACTGAGCGGTGCGTCAGAGATCTTCTGCAGCACGTCCTTGGCATGGCCGCAGGACGCGCACTTGTAGGCATAGATAGGCATGGCAAGGACCTGTTTGAGGGCAGAAGCGCCGCCGGACCACGGCGCATGACGTTCCCCGCGCGGCACGTGGAACAAAACCGGTCATTATAAATTGGGGGGCGCAATCAGTGCGCGCGAGATCTCAAGCCCCGGAGCCATCTACCAAAGGCGCATGCGCAGCAACAACTGCATCACCACCAGGCCGAGTGCGAAGCCGATGCCGCCATACAAAATGCCCTGCAGCAGGCGATTGGTGCGCCGCTGCTCTGCCAGCAGGGTGTCCAGCTCGCGCCGCAGCTCGTGCGGTTTGTGCTGCAGATAGGCATGCAGCAGGCGCGGTAGTGCTGGCAGCAGTTTGGCGTACTGCGGCGCCTCGTCCTTGAGTTGCTGCAGCAGCTTCTGCGGGCCGATCTGCTCCACCATCCATTTTTCGAGAAAGGGTTTGGCGGTACTCCAAAGGTCGAGTTCGGGGTCGAGCTGCCGCCCCAGCCCCTCGATGTTCAGCAGCGTCTTCTGCAACAGCACCAGCTGCGGCTGGATTTCCACATGGAAGCGGCGCGACGTCTGGAACAGGCGCATGAGCACCATGCCCAGCGAGATTTCCTTCAACGGGCGGTCGAAATAGGGTTCACACACCGCGCGGATCGCCGACTCGAGCTCGTCCACCCGTGTACCGGCCGGCACCCAGCCCGATTCGATGTGCAGCTCGGCGACGCGCTTGTAGTCGCGCCGGAAGAACGCGGTGAAGTTCTGCGCCAGGTACTCCTTGTCGGTCTCCGTCAGCGTCCCCACGATACCGAAATCGAGCGAAATGTAACGGCCGAAGGTGCCCGGTGCCGTGCTGACCTGGATGTTGCCAGGATGCATGTCGGCATGGAAGAACCCGTCCCGGAACACCTGGGTGAAGAAGATCGTGACACCGTCACGTGCGAGTTTGGGAATGTCCACACCGGCCGCGCGAAGCTCGTCCACCCGGTTGATCGGCACACCGTGCATGCGCTCCATCACCATCACTTCGGTATGGCAATAGTCCCAGAGCATCTCGGGAATCAGGACCAGATTGAGGCCCTGCATGTTGCGCCGGAGCTGGGCGGCATTGGCCGCTTCGCGCAGCAGGTCCAGTTCGTCATGCAGGTACTTGTCGAACTCCGCAACCACTTCCCGCGGCTTGAGCCGCTTGCCATCGGCCGACAGGCGCTCCACCCATGCCGCCATCATGCGCATGAGACTGAGGTCTTTGTCAATCACTGGCCGCATGTTCGGGCGCAGCACCTTCACCGCCACCTCGCGGCCGCCATGGCGACCGTCGCGCAGGGTGGCGAAATGCACTTGCGCCACCGAGGCGCTGGCCACGGGCACATGATCGAAATGCGAAAACACCTCGTCGAGCGGCTTCCCGAACGAGCGCTCGATCATGGCCACCGCCACCTCACTGGAGAAAGGCGGCACGCGGTCCTGCAGATGCGCGAGCTCGTCGGCAATGTCGGTGGGCAGCAGATCCCGCCGGGTGGACAGCACCTGACCGAACTTCACGAAAATGGGGCCGAGACGCTCCAGCGCCTCCCGCAACCGAGCACCACGGGGCGCCTCCAGGTTGCGCCCGATGGAGACGATGCGGGTGAGCAGGCGGATAGCCGGCCGCTCGAAACTGGAGAGCACCAGCTCGTCCAGCCCATAGCGCAACACCACCCAGACGATGAAGGCGCCGCGGAAAAGCCGGCTCATGCCGAAGGTCCGTCAGCGCGCGAGGGCGCTGACGCATCGCCAGCGGCAGCAGGGGTCGCACGGCCAGTGGGCAGACGCTCCACGAATGCCTTGACGGCCTTTGCCGCCGAACGGGCAAAACTCGCGAGCGTGTGGGCCGTGGCGTCACCGACCACGCGGGACAGGTCCTCCTCCACGTCCCAGCGCACGTTGTCCACCAGCCAGGCCACCTCAGCGGCCAATTGCACATCGCCCTGGATATCGACGCCAGGCTTCTGGCCCGCCAGCACGCTCTGAGCCATGGCCAAGGGCGACCGCTGCGTCAGGGTGACGCTCAACTCGGGCGTGGCCTCGGGCGGGCTGCGTTCCAGAAGGCCGGCGGCGGTCGGCGCAAGGGTGAGGTGGAAATCGCCCCACTGGACGCGCACCGCCTTGCCCTTCTGGCGGCGCAAGCGGTCCTGAGCGGCTTTTTCCTGCATCAGCACATGGTTGAGGAACAGCACCACGCGGTTCTGCAGTTCATCGACCACCCATTCGGGAGGGCGAATCGCGCCCAACAGGGATTGCAGGAAGTTCAAAGGGGTGCCGGTGCCAGCCCCAGACGAAGAAACGGGTGGTTCATTTTTCATGACCACCCGATTCTGACGGATAAAGCGTGGTGCGCGGCGCCAGCCCGCACCGTCACGCCCGGTGCGGGGGCACAGACCACATCACTGAAGGGCTTGCACGCCCGCCACCAGCCAGCCGCCGGGACCGTTCTTCGGCCGCGTGATGTTCCACACCTCGCGGAAGGGGTTCGGGCCGGCAGAGGCCTCCTCGCGGATCAGCCCCGAGAACTCGACGCTGGCCATGTATTCGCCGTGCAACTCCTCGATGCCCAGCAACTGGGCGTCGAGCATCACTACCTCGGTCTTGTTCACGGCACCGCCACTGGACTGCTCACGCTCGGTCAGCTGGCCGCGAATCTGCTCCAGCATGTCATCGGTCATCATGGCGCGCAGCGCGGGGATGTCGGAACGGTCCCAGGCATCCTGCAGGCTCACGAAATTGGCCTTCGATGCCTTCAGGAAACCATCGGCATCAAACCCGGCAGGGACGCCCCAGCTCTGGCTGCCGCCAAGCGCTGAGCCGATCATCGAGCCACCAGCACCCGCCGGGCGAATGGCGTCGAGGCTGGCCGGGCCGCTGCGCTCCCAGGGTCGCGCCGAAGCGTCGTTGCCCACATTCTTCGGCTGGTAGCTGCGCGGGGTGGCCGGATCGAACTGCGAGTGGCCAGCACCCTGGTAGGCCATGGCAGGCGCACGGCGACGCATCACCATGCCGACCACCACCATCACGACAACGGCGAGCAGGGCAAATAGCAGGAACTGGGCAAAGGCTTCGCCAAAACCCAGCGAGGAAGCCAGCCACGCCAAGCCGAGGCCGGCCGCAAGTCCACCGAGCATCGCGCCCCACGGCCGCTTGGGCGCGGCCGCAGCTGCGCCCGCCGGATTGGCTGTGGCGGGCCGCGCGGCGGCGCTTTGCGCCGGCGCCTGCTGCGGCGTGGCCTGTTGCGACGGCGGCGCGCTGTTGCGCTGCGTCACATTGCCCGACTGCTTGCCGAACGACATGCCGCCGCCCATGCGCTTGGCCCAAATATCCTGGGTGCCGAGCGCCATCACGCAGACCAGCAACACCGACCACATCTTGTTCATGCCTTTGCCTCCTTCAAAACAACAGAAACCTCAACAAACCCGATTCAGCACTTGATGCCCACATGCAACGCCACCACACCGGCGCTCAGGTTGTGCACGTCCACGTGACCAAAGCCCACCGTGCGCATCATCTGCCTCAATTCCTCCTGGCCTGGGTGCATCCGGATGGATTCCGCGAGATAGCGGTAACTTTCCTCATCATTGGCCACCAGCTTGCCCAGCTTCGGCAGGATGTTGAATGAATACCAGTCATAAGCTTTCTCGAGCGGTTTCGCCACCCGGGAAAACTCCAAGACCAGCAGTTTGCCACCCGGCTTGAGCGTCCGATGCATTTCGGCCAGCGCAAGTTCCTTGTGGGTCATGTTGCGCAAACCGAATGCCACCGACACAAAGTCGAAAGATCCACTGGTGAACGGCAGTTTCTCCGCGTCGCACACCATGGTGGGCAGAACGATCCCCAGGTCCAGCAGGCGCGAACGGCCTTCGCGCAGCATGGCTTCGTTGATGTCGGTGTGCACCACCCGCCCGGTGGACCCCACCTTGCGGGCAAAGGCCAGGGACAGGTCACCGGTACCGCCGGCAATGTCGAGCACCTGATCGCCCGGCTGCGGATTGGCGACGGTGATGGTGTAACGCTTCCAGATGCGGTGCAGGCCGGCCGACATGAGGTCGTTCATCACGTCGTACCTGGGCGCGACCGAATCGAACACGCCGCGGACGTGCCGCGCCTTCTCTTGCTCGTCGACGGTCTTGAATCCGAAATGGGTGGAGGCCATGGTGTGTTCCCGGTCAGTGGCTGCCGCAGGCGTGTCCGCCCTTTTCGGGCATGGGTGCGTCGCGCTCCACGCCGGCGGCCAGCAGGCGGGCGTCGTAGTCGGCCCACAGTTCGTCCTGCTTCGAACCCAGAAAGTAGAGATAGTCCCAGGAAAAGATGCCCGAACTGTGACCATCCGTGAAGGTCGGCTGCACCGCATAGTTGCCCACGGGGGCGATATCGAGGATGCCGACCTCTCGCTTGCCAGTCTGCAAAACTTCCTGGCCCTTGCCATGGCCCTGCACTTCGGCCGACGGTGAATAGACCCGCATCAGCTCGAAGGGAATCCGGAATTCGCGGCCATCGTCAAAACCGACCTCGAGCACGCGCGACTGCTGGTGCAGGGTGATCGACTGAGGCGAAGGGGTGTTCTTGTCGAGTCCGGCCATGGGTATCTCCGTTGTTCAGACCAGCACGCGCTCGATGCCGCCCTGGTTGGCCTTGGCCACGTAAGCCGGCAACCACTCTTCGCCGAGGATCTGGCGTGCCATTTCCACGACGATGTAATCGGCCTCCAGCAGGCCTGACTTGAGGTCGTCACCATAGCGACTCAGCCCCTGCAGGCAGCTCGGGCAGGAGGTCAGGATCTTCACGTTGTCGCGCTCGCCCACCGTGCCAGCGGCCCGCAGCGCGGCCTCGCCCTTGCGGATTTCCTCTTCCTTGCGGAAGCGGATCTGGGTGGAGACATCCGGCCGGGTAACACCCAGCGTGCCGGACTCACCACAGCAACGCTTGCTTTCCACCACGTTGCTGCCTACCAGCGCCTTGACCGTTTTCATCGGTTCCTGCAGCTTCATGGGCGTGTGGCACGGGTCGTGGTACAGGTACCCGCCCTGCCCGCCGGGCAGCGTGATGCCTTTCTCCAGCAGGTACTCGTGGATGTCGATGATCCGGCACCCCGGGAAGATCTTGTCGAATTCGTAGCCTTGCAGCTGGTCGTAGCAGGTGCCGCAGCTCACCACCACGGTCTTGATGTCGAGGTAGTTCAGGGTGTTGGCGACGCGGTGAAAGAGCACCCTGTTGTCGGTGATCATCTTCTCGGCCTTGTCGAACTGGCCACTGCCGCGCTGCGGATAGCCGCAGCACAGGTAGCCCGGTGGCAGCACGGTCTGCACGCCCGCGTGCCAGAGCATGGCCTGGGTGGCCAGACCAACCTGCGAGAACAGCCGTTCTGAACCGCAACCGGGAAAGTAGAACACCGCCTCCGTCTCCGCAGTGGTCGCCGACGGGTTGCGGATGATGGGCACGTAGTCCTTGTCTTCAATGTCCAGCAAGGCCCGGGCGGTCTTCTTGGGCAAGCCCCCCGGCATCTTCTTGTTGATGAAGTGGATCACCTGTTCCTTGATCGGAGCAGCGCCCAGCGTGGCCGGCGGTGCGCTGGTCTGCTTGCGTGCAACACGCTTGAGCAGGTCGTTCGCCAGCCGCTGGGCCTTGAAGCCCACGCCCACCATTGCGCCTCGCACGAACTTGATCGTCTCGGGGTTGGTCGCGTTGAGGAAGAACATGGCCGCCGCGTTGCCTGGGCGGAAGCTCTTCTGACCCATCTTGCGCAACAGGTTGCGCATGTTCATGGTGACGTCGCCGAAGTCAATCTTGACCGGACACGGGCTCAGGCACTTGTGGCACACCGTACAGTGGTCAGCCACGTCTTCGAACTCTTCCCAGTGCTTGATGCTGATGCCGCGGCGCGTCTGCTCTTCATAAAGGAAGGCCTCAATCAGCAGCGAGGTGGCCAGGATCTTGTTGCGCGGCGAGTACAGCAGATTCGCACGGGGCACGTGCGTGGCGCACACCGGCTTGCATTTGCCGCAGCGCAGGCAATCCTTGACGCTGTCGGCGATGGCACCAATCTCGCTGCGCTGCATGATGATCGATTCGTGGCCCATCAATCCGAAGCTGGGCGTGTAGGCATGCGACAGATCGGCACTGCGAAGGGTTGCGTCGTCCGTCGTGCCCTGGCGCAGCAGCTTGCCCTTGTTGAAGCGGCCTTCAGGATCGACCCGGCTCTTGTACTCGGCAAAGGGACGCAGTTCCTCATCGGTGAGGAACTCCAGCTTGGTGATACCGATGCCATGCTCGCCGGAAATCACGCCGTCCAGCCGCCGGGCCAGCACCATGATGCGGGCGACCGCTTCATGCGCGGTCTGCAGCATCTCGTAGTCGTCGCTGTTCACCGGAATGTTGGTGTGCACATTGCCATCACCGGCGTGCATGTGCAGCGCCACCCACACGCGCCCCTTGAGCACGCGCTTGTGGATGGCGTTGCACTCCGCCAGCAGCGGGCCGAACGCGGCGCCGGTGAAGATGGCCTGCAACGGGGCGCGGATCTGCGCCTTCCAGCTCGCCCGCAGGCTGTGGTCCTGGAGCTGCGGGAACAGCGTGTCGATGTCGCGCAACCAGCCAGTCCAGAGTGTTCGTACCTCGCGCACCAGCGCCAGCGCCTGCTGCACGCGGTCCTCCAGCAGCTCGGCACTGGGAATGTCGCTCGCGTCGTCGGTTTTGCCCAGGGGCAGATGACCCTTGGCAAAAAAGGCCTCGAGTGCATCGGCCAGCTTGATCTTGTTGCGCAGCGAGAGCTCGATGTTGATGCGCTCGATGCCCTCGGTGTACTCACCCATGCGCGGCAGTGGGATCACCACGTCTTCGTTGATCTTGAAGGCGTTGGTGTGCTTGCTGATGGCCGCGGTGCGCTTGCGGTCGAGCCAGAATTTCTTGCGTGCTTCCGCGCTGATGGCCACGAAACCTTCGCCGCTGCGCGAATTCGCCAGGCGGATGACTTCGCTGGTGGCACGCGCGACGGCATCGGCGTCATCACCCACGATGTCGCCGATCAGCACCATCTTGGGCAAGGTGCCGCGCTTGCTCTTGGTGGCATAACCCACGGCTTTCAAGTAACGGTCATCGAGGTGCTCCAGGCCGGCCAGGATGGCGCCGCCAGGGCGTTTCATCTCACCGAACATGAAGTCCTTGATGTCGACGATGGAGGGCACGCAGTCCTTGGGGTTGCCGAAGAACTCCAGGCACACCGTTCGCACATGCTCGGGCATGCGGTGCACCACCCAGCGCGCACTCGTGATCAGGCCGTCACAGCCTTCCTTCTGGATGCCGGGAAGGCCACTGAGGAACTTGTCGGTCACGTCCTTGCCCAGGCCTTCCTTGCGGAAGGTTCGGCCGGGAATCGCGAGCTGTTCGGTGCGCACCGGCGTCTTGCCGTCGGCCTCGAAGTACCGGAGTTCGAAAGTGGCGACCTCGGCATCATGGATCTTGCCGAGGTTGTGGTCGAGGCGGGTGACTTCAAGCCACTGTGCCTGCGGCGTGACCATGCGCCACGACACCAGGTTGTCCAGTGCCGTGCCCCACAGCACGGCCTTCTTGCCGCCCGCGTTCATCGCGATGTTGCCGCCGATGCAGGAGGCCTCGGCCGAGGTGGGATCGACGGCGAAGACATGGCCGGCCCGGTCTGCCGCGTCGGACACGCGCTGGGTCACAACGCCTGCCTCGGTCCAGATGGTGGGCAGCGGTTGCTCATGGCCCGGCACCTTGACCCACTCGACTTCGGTCATGGCCTCGAGCTTCTCGGTGTTGATCACCGCACTCTTCCATGTCAGCGGGATCGCGCCGCCGGTGTAGCCGGTACCGCCCCCGCGCGGAATGATGGTCAGGCCCAGCTCGAAACAACCCTTGACGAGCAAGGCCATTTCGGCCTCTGTGTCGGGCGTGAGCACCACGAAGGGGTATTCGACGCGCCAGTCTGTGGCGTCGGTGACATGGGAGACGCGCGAGAGGCCATCGAACTTGATGTTGTCGCGGGCGGTGAGCTTGCGCAGCGCCTTGGTGGCACGCTGGCGCAGCGTCGCCATGTCTTCAAAAGAGCGGGAAAACTGGTCAACCGCCGAGCGTGCCGACTTGAGCAATTCGTCCACCAGGGCGTCGCGCGCCACATCGTCCTGGGGCGTGCGGCGCTTCTGCACCTCGGCCAGGCGGTGGTGCAAGGCATCCACCAGTTGCTGGCGGCGCCTGGGGCTGTCGAGCAGGTCGTCCTGCAGGTAGGGATTGCGCTGAACCACCCAGATGTCACCCAGCACCTCATAGAGCATGCGCGCCGAGCGCCCGGTGCGGCGCTCCCCTCGCAGCTCGTCCAGCAGCAGCCAGGCGCGCTCCCCGAGCAACCGCACCACAATTTCACGATCCGAGAAGGAGGTGTAGTTATAGGGAATCTCGCGCAAACGCGGCGCATCGTCGGTGGCGGTGGCGAGCAACGAAAGCGGTGTGGGTGCGTTCATTTGTGTGGCAGTCGCCAGCTTGACAGTACAGAACCCAAGATGGTACCGCAGCGCAACATATCCCATGCCACCCTGTGGAAACCCCTGTTGTCATGCCCGGGAAACGCATGTGCAATGGTTTTGTCATATCGGAGCCATACCCTACCCCCACCGGTTTCCGACCATTTCCCTAGGAGCAACACCCATGCAGAAGCGTTTTCTTCCCTTGACCGGCGCCCTGGCGCTCGCCGCCCTGATGAGCGGCCCCGTCCACGCCCAGGCCCCGACCGAGATCCAGTGGTGGCATTCGATGAGCGCAGCGCTTGGCGAGTGGGTCAATGACCTCGCTAGGCAGTACAACGCCAGCCAGACCCAGTACAAGGTGGTTCCCACGTACAAGGGCACCTACGACGAGTCCATGACGGGTGCGATCGCCGCCTTCCGCGCAGGGAACGCACCGCACATCCTGCAGGTGTTCGAGGTCGGCACCGCCACGATGATGGCCAGCAAGGGCGCGATCGTTCCCGCGGCCAAGGTGCTCAACGACGCCGGCTTCAAATTCGACCCGACGCAGTACGTGTCCGCCGTGGCGGGTTACTACACCGCGCCCAACGGCCAGATGCTGAGCTACCCGCTCAACAGCTCGACCACCATCTTCTATTACAACAAGGACGCCTTCAAGAAGGCCGGTCTGGACCCTGAAAAGGCCCCCAAGACCTGGCCCGAGGTGTTCGCAGCCGCGTCCAAACTCAAGGCCAGCGGCCACGCCTGCCCGTTCACCACCAGCTGGATCAGCTGGACGCAACTGGAGAGCTTCTCGCTCTGGCACAACACCCTGTTCGCCTCCAAGAACAACGGCTTCGACGGCAACGACGCACAACTCCAGATCAACACGCCGTTGCACGTGCGCCATTTCGAGAATCTGGCCAAGGCGTCCAAGGAAGGCAGCTTCGTCTACAAGGGCCGCGGCAACGCACCCGACGCCTCCTTCCCTTCGGGCGAATGCGCCATGATCACTGGCTCCTCGGGCCTGTACGCCCGCGTGAGCAAGGACGCCAAGTTTGCCTACGGCATCTCCACCCTGCCCTACTACGCCGACGTCAAGGGCGCTCCCCAGAACACGGCCATCGGCGGGGCCAGCCTGTGGGTGATGGCCGGCAAGAAGCCTGCCGAGTACAAGGGCGTGGCCGATTTCCTGAACTTCCTGAACGACACCCGGGTGCAGGCCGCCAGCCACCAGCGCACCGGTTACCTGCCCGTGACCACGGCCGCCTACAAGCTGACGGAAGCGTCCGGTTTCTATGAAAAGAACCCGGGCACCGACGTGGCCGTGACGCAGATGATCCGCAAGGCCACCGAAAAGTCGCGCGGCATCCGCCTGGGCAACTTCGTGCAGATCCGGACCATCATCGATGAGGAAACCGAACAGATCTGGGCTGGCCGGAAAACGCCCAAGGAAGCGCTGGACACCGCCGCAGCCCGCGGCAACGAGCAACTGGTACGCTTCGCCCGCGCGAACAAGTAAGCTCGCGCCGTGAGCCCGATGATGCCCACCAGACACTTGGTGAGGCATCGATAGCCCGCCACTCTGCATGCCCCCCCGGGTTTGCAGTGCGGCGGGTTGTCTTTTGAAAGACCTGGAAAGACAGAAATGGAAAAGCGCGTTCTCTTCCGCTCCTCGTGGCTGCCGTGGGTGCTGCTGGCACCACAGCTGGCGGTCATCAGCATCTTTTTCTTCTGGCCGGCGGGTCAGGCCCTGGTGCAGTCATTCCAGGTGCAGGACTCGTTCGGTTTTTCGAAGGAATGGGTGGGCCTGGAGAACTTCAGGAACCTGTTCGAAGACCCGAGCTATCTGGCCTCGTTCAAGACCACCGCCTTCTTCTCGGTGCTGGTCGCCGGATTCGGCATCGCGATTTCGCTGGTGCTGGCCATTTTTGCCGACCGCATCATCAAGGGCGCGCTCGCCTACAAGACCGCGCTGCTGCTGCCCTACGCCGTGGCGCCAGCGGTGGCCGGCGTGCTCTGGATGTTCATGTTCTCGCCCTCACTCGGTGTGGTGGCCTACATGCTGCGCCAGTCGGGGTTCGACTGGAACCACATGCTGAACTCCGACCATGCGATGACGCTGATCGTGATCGCTGCGGTGTGGAAGCAGATTTCCTACAACTTCCTGTTCTTCCTGGCGGGGCTGCAGTCGATCCCGAAGTCGCTGATCGAGGCCGCCGCCATCGACGGGGCCGGCCCCTGGCGCCGGTTCTGGAGCATCCAGTTCCCGCTGCTGTCGCCCACCACCTTCTTCCTGCTGGTCATCAACGTGGTGTACGCCTTTTTCGACACCTTCGCCATCGTGGACGCCACCACGCAAGGTGGGCCAGGGCGCGACACCGCGATCCTCGTCTACAAGGTCTACCACGACGGCTTCAAGGCCATGGACATGGGTGGCTCGGCCGCGCAGTCCGTGGTGCTGATGGTCATCGTCGTCCTGCTCACGGTGATCCAGTTCCGCTACGTCGAGAAGAAAGTGCAGTACTGACATGGTTGAACGCAGTCCTTACCTGACGCTGCTGTCGCACCTGATCCTGGTGCTCGGCGTGCTCATCGTCGGCTTCCCGCTGTACCTGGCCTTCGTGGCGTCCACCCACACGGCACAAGACATCGTGCAGGCGCCCATGCCCCTGCTGCCCGGCAGCAACTTCTGGCAGACCTACCGCGACACGCTGATGGGTGGTGGCAGCGGACCGGGTTCGAGCGCCCCCGTGGCCCGCATGATGTGGGTGAGCCTGGTGACGGCGCTCGTCATCACCTTCGGCAAGATCGCCATCTCGCTGCTGTCGGCCTTTGCGATTGTCTATTTCCGTTTCCCGTTCAAGAACATCTGCTTCTGGCTGATCTTCATCACGCTGATGCTGCCGGTCGAGGTGCGCATCGGCCCGACCTACCAGGTGGTGTCCGACCTGGGCATGCTCAACACCTACGCCGGCCTGACGATTCCGCTGATCGCCTCGGCCACCGCAACCTTTCTCTTCCGGCAGTTCTTCCTCACCGTGCCGGATGAACTGGTCGAGGCCGCGCGGGTGGACGGTGCCGGCCCGATGCGCTTTTTCAAGGACATTCTGGTGCCCCTCTCGCGCACCTCGATCGCTGCGCTGTTCGTGATCCAGTTCATCTACGGCTGGAACCAGTACCTGTGGCCCCTGCTGGTCACCACCTCCGAAGAGATGTACCCGGTTGTGATCGGCATCAAGCGCATGATCGCCGGCGGCGACGCGGGCAACGAGTGGAACATCGTGATGGCCACCGCGCTGCTGGCCATGCTGCCACCCGCGCTCGTGGTGATCTTCATGCAGCGATGGTTCGTCAAGGGCCTGGTGGACACCGAGAAGTAGCCGCCCGCCGCGCACCGCCCCGATACACAACCCGAACGCAACACACGTCATGGCCTCTCTCTCACTCCGCAACATCGTCAAGCGCTACGGCATCGGCCCCAAGGCCAATCAGGTCATCCACGGGGTGAATGCCGAGATCCAGGATGGCGAGTTCGTCGTCATCGTCGGCCCCTCGGGCTGTGGCAAGTCCACGCTGCTGCGCATGGTCGCGGGCCTGGAGGAAATCTCCGGCGGCGAGCTGCGCATCGGCGACCGAGTCGTCAACAACCTGGAACCGGCCCAGCGCGACATCGCGATGGTGTTCCAGAACTACGCGCTCTACCCGCACATGACGAATTTCGACAACATGGCCTACGGCCTGAAAATCGCCAAGGTGCCCAAGGAAGAGATTCGTGCCCGGGTGGACAAGGCCGCCAAGATCCTCGAACTCGGTCACCTGCTCGAGCGCAAGCCGCGCGAACTCTCGGGCGGCCAGCGCCAGCGCGTGGCCATGGGGCGTGCGATCGTGCGCCAGCCCCAGGTGTTTCTGTTCGACGAGCCGCTGTCCAACCTGGACGCCAAGCTGCGCGCCCAGACCCGGCTGGAAATCCAGAAGCTGCACCGCGAACTGGGCATCACCTCTCTGTTCGTCACACACGACCAAGTCGAGGCCATGACGCTGGCCGAACGCATGATCGTGATGAACGCGGGCAACATGGAACAGTTCGGTACACCCGAAGAGGTCTACACCCACCCTGCCACCACCTTTGTCGCCAGCTTCATCGGTTCGCCACCGATGAACCTGCTCAAACACGCACCGGGTGGGCGCGCGGGCAGCATTCTGGGGATCCGTCCGGAGCACATCGACATCGGCACCGAGGGCTGGGCCTTGCAGGTGGAAACCGTCGAACTGCTGGGCGCGGAACGGCTGGTACACGCGCGGTTGGGCGACGAGATGCTGATCATCCGCACGCACGAAGACCAGGGAGCGCCTGCTGTCGGCAGCACCATCCACGCCAAGCCCCGCGAAGATCGCTTGCACTGGTTCGACGCCGAAACCGGCCACCGCCAATGAGCGAGGAGCAGGCAGGCGGCCTGTGGGCCTATCCACGCTGGATCGCCCACCGTGGCGCCGGAAAGCTGGCGCCCGAAAACACCCTGGCAGCGTTCCGCCTGGGAGCGAGCCACGGCTACCGCATGTACGAATGCGACGCCAAGCTCAGCGCCGACGGTGTAGTGTTTCTGTTGCATGACGCGACGCTGGAGCGCACCACGAATGGCGCAGGCGTGGCGGGGAATCGCGACTGGAAAGAATTGAGCCTGCTGGATGCAGGCAGCTGGCACTCCCGCGCTTTCGCGGGCGAGCCGCTCGCCACGCTGGAAGCGGTGGCACACCACTGTCAGGCGCAAGGGCACTGGCTCAACATCGAGATCAAGCCCACCCCGGGGACCGAGCTGACCACGGGGCGTGCGGTGGCCGAAACCGCAGCGAAGCTGTGGTCGACCGACACCGCACGCCCGCCCCTTCTCACATCGTTCCAGCCCGATGCCCTGCGGGGTGCGAGAGAAGCGGCGCTCAACCTGCCGCGGGGCCTGCTGCTCGATACGCTGTGGGACGGCTGGCGCCAGGCCGCGCAGGATCTGGCGTGCGTGGCCGTGGTCTGCAACCACGCGCTGTGGGACCGACCGAGCGTGGCGCAGGCCCGCGAGGCCGGCCTGCGCACCCTGGCCTATACGGTGAACGACGAGTGGGCCGCGCAACGGTTGCTGGACCTGGGCCTGGACAGCATCATCACCGACCGCGTCGACCTGTTTCCGCCAGGCCGCTGAAGCGGGCGCTCAGCGCTTGCGGTGCAGCCACCAGGCCAGGGAGCCCTGCACGACCACCAGGGCCGCATAGGTGGCCATCTTGCCGTCACGGCCAAAGAACACCAACCCGGCGAGCAGAACCACCACGCCAGCCACGATCAGCATGAAGGCCTCCAGGCCGGCGCCTCGGGCGGTGCGACCGGCACGGCGAAACCGTGGCACCACCCACAGGATGAGGGCCAGAAAAACGGCGGGTGCGATGAAGCCGGCGAGGTGCCCGAGGAAGGCCAATGGCGTCATTGGGAACGGGCTGCGGCGTGCATAAGGGTTCAATTTTATAATCACCCCATGTCTGTCTGGGCGCTCGGCATCAACCACAACACGGCTCCGCTCGATTTGCGGGGCCGTTTTGCGTTCGCGCTCGACCAGATCCAGCCCACCCTGCACGGGTACCGCCAGAGTCTGGCGCGCCAACCCGAGGCCACCCTGCTCTCCACCTGCAACCGCACCGAGCTCTACGGCGCGGGCGACCAGTCGGCTGTCGACCCCACACTCGACTGGCTGGCCCAGACCGGCGGCGTGAGCGGCGATGTGCTGCGCGATCATGCCTACGTTCTGCGGGACGATCAGGCCGCACGCCATGCGTTCCGCGTGGCCAGCGGCCTGGACAGCATGGTGCTCGGCGAAGCCCAGATCCTGGGCCAGATGAAAGACGCGGTGCGCGCCGCCAGTGACGCTGGCGCCCTGGGCACCACGCTGCACCAGTTGTTCCAGCGCTCGTTTGCTGTGGCCAAGGAAGTCCGCAGTTCCACCGAAATCGGCGCCCATTCCATCAGCATGACTGCCGCGGCGGTGCGACTGGCATCCCAACTGTTCGAGGATCTCCGCGACATCAAGGTGCTGTTCGTCGGTGCGGGCGAGATGATCGAACTCGCCGCCACGCATTTCGCGGCCAAGACCCCGAAAGGCATGGCCATTGCCAACCGCACCCTGGAACGCGGCGAGAAACTCGCCAGCCGCTTCGGTGCACAGGTGATGCGGCTGGCGGATGTGCCAGACCGCCTGCACGAATTCGACGCTGTCATCAGCTGCACGGCCAGCACGCTGCCCATCATCGGCCTGGGGGCCGTGGAACGGGCGCTCAAGAAGCGCCGCCATCGCCCCATGTTCATGGTCGACCTCGCGGTGCCGCGAGACATCGAGGCCGAGGTGAAGGCACTGCCCGACGTGTATCTCTACACCGTGGACGATCTGGCCACGGTGGTGCAGACGGGCAAGGACCATCGCCAGGCGGCAGTGGCCCAGGCCGAAGCCATCATCGATGCGGGCGTGCTGAGCTTCATGCACTGGATGGAACAGCGCGATCCCGCCCATGGCGTGGTGCCGCTGATCCAGCAGATCAACGCCCAGGCGGATGAGTGGCGCACCACCGAAATGGCGCGCGCGCGCCGTCTGCTGGCCAAGGGTGAGCCTATCGAGGCCGTGCTGGAAGCCCTTTCGCGGGGCCTCACGCAGAAAATGCTCCACGGCACGCTGGCCGAGTTGCACACCGGCGACCTTGCCACCCGTGCCGTGACGGCGCAGACCGTTTCCCGGTTGTTCCTGCGCGACGAGCCGCCCAAATCCTCGCGCCGCACCTAGCTCCGCTCGGTCTGCCCTGTCATTGCAGGCGCCTGCCTGCGCCGGCACGCTGTTCCTATCCCACCATGAAACCCTTTGTCCGCGATACCCTGCTGCGCCAGCGAGCCCGACTGCATGAGCTGGACGCCTTGCTGTCGGCGCCCGATGTCGTCGACCAGATGGACCGTTTCCGCGCCTTGAGCCGCGAACATGCGGAGGCCTCTGCCGTGGTCGAGGTGTTCAACCGCTACCTCCAGCGGGAAGCCGATCTGGCAGCGGCACAGGATATGTTGGGGGACGCCGACATGGCGGAAATGGCGCAGGAGGAAATCCAGGGCGCCGAGGCCGACATCTCGCAGCTGGACACGGAATTGCAGCAGCTCCTGCTGCCCAAAGACCCGGACGACGAACGCAACGCCTTCGTCGAAATCCGTGCAGGCACCGGTGGCGATGAATCGGCCCTGTTCGCCGGCGACCTGGCCAGGATGTACACACGCTATGCAGAAAAACAGCGCTGGCAGGTGGAAATCGTGAGCGAATCGCCCAGCGAGCTGGGCGGCTACAAGGAAGTGGTGCTGCGTGTGGCTGGACACGGCGCCTACGGCCGGTTGCGTTTCGAATCCGGTGGCCACCGCGTGCAGCGGGTGCCGGCCACGGAAACCCAGGGACGCATCCACACCAGCGCAGCCACCGTCGCGGTCATGCCGGAACCGGACGAAACCCAGGCCGTGCAACTCAATCCGAGCGAATTGCGCATCGACACCTTCCGTGCCAGTGGCGCGGGTGGACAGCACATCAACAAAACCGACTCCGCCGTGCGGGTGACCCACCTGCCCACGGGCATTACCGCCGAATGCCAGGATGGCCGCTCGCAGCACAGCAACAAAGCCAAGGCGTTGCAGGTGCTGACCGCACGCTTGCAGGAGAAGGAGCGCAGCGAACGCGCAGCGACCGAGGCAGCCACCCGCAAGGGCCTGGTGGGCAGCGGCGATCGCAGCGACCGCATCCGCACCTATAACTTTCCGCAGGGCCGCATCACCGACCACCGCATCAACCTCACGCTGTACAAGGTGCTGCTGGTCATGGAAGGCGATCTGGACGAGGTGATCCATGCCCTGCAGGTGGCACGCGGCACCGAGTTGCTGGCCGAACTTGAGCAAAGCAACGGCGCATGAAAGTCACCCTGCGCGAGGCACTTGCCGAGCTGCATCGCAGCGACCTGAGCCGTATCGATGCCCAGATGCTGCTGTTGCTTGCCCTGGGAAAAAACCCGCATGACCGCGCCTGGTTGATGGCCCACGATGGCGACATGTTGAGCATCGAAGCCAGCACGCGCCTGCAGGTCCTGCTGCAACGCCGTCAGCACGGTGAACCCATGGCCTATCTGCGCGGCAACCAGGAGTTCTTCGGGCTCACGCTGCAGGTGGATTCGCGCGTGCTGGTGCCTCGCCCTGACACCGAGACCCTCGTGAACTGGGCGCTGGACGTGCTGGATGCCGGCGCCGGATCAGAAGCCCCCGAGGTGCTCGACCTGGGCACCGGCAGCGGGGCCATCGCGCTGGCCATCAAGGCTCGACGCCCCGCCGCCCGGGTCACGGCCACCGACGCCAGCCACGCGGCTCTTGAGGTCGCTCGCGCCAACGCCGGCGCGCTGGCACTGAAGGTGGATTTTCATGCAGGCCGCTGGCTGGCGGCCGTGGAGGCTCAACGCTTCAACCTCATCGTCAGCAACCCGCCCTACATCGCCGAGGGAGACCCCCATCTGGACACGCTCCACCACGAACCAGAAACAGCCCTCACGTCAGGCCCCGACGGCCTGGATGACATCCGGCAGCTGATCGTCAGCGCGCCGGCCCACCTTCATCCTGGCGGTTGGCTGCTGCTGGAGCACGGCCACGACCAGGCGGATGCTGTCCGCGCCCTGTTCAAGGCGACCGGTTTCGAGCAGACGGACAGCCGCACCGATCTCGCGGGCATCGAGCGATGCAGCGGCGGCCGATGGCCGCAACAGCGATAATGCAAGGCGTTCCCAGCCCCCTTGAGGCCTCTTCCGCAGAAGGAATCCCCACCATGAGCGATGCACAAACCCGAATCGACCAGCTGGTCAAATCCCACGACATCGTGCTGTTCATGAAAGGCAGCGCGAGTTTTCCCATGTGCGGCTTCTCCGGCCGCGCCATCCAGATTCTCAAGGCCTGCGGTGTCGAGACGAAGACGCTGACCACGGTCAACGTGCTCGAGGATGACGGTATCCGCCAGGGCATCAAGGAGTACAGCAACTGGCCAACCATCCCACAGCTGTACGTCAAAGGCGAATTCATCGGCGGCTCGGACATCATGATGGAGATGTACCAGTCCGGCGAACTGCAGCAGGTCATCAACGGCGAAGCTTGAACGCCAACGCTCCTTGCAGAACCACCTTCGGGTGGTTTTGTCGTTTCTGGCGTGCGTGTTATCACACACCCACGGTTCATCTCTGTGCCTGAAGTTGGTTTTTTGATTCCTCACCATTGAGGCCAGGCACGTCTTGTGCTTGAATGAAATCGTCGCTGAACCCACTAGGAGAATCGCATGAGCTCCCGCAGCCTGGTCGCTTCACCCTCCCTCGGCCTGCCCATCGCACAGATGCGCAGCGTGTTCAACGCCGACGACGTCGAACGCAAGCTCGCCAATCTGCAGGCCAGCGGCAACGAGCGCGACTACGAAAGCCTTCGCAACACCTGGCAACGCATGCTGGAACGCGGCCCGCAGCGTTTTGCGGTCAAGCCGTCGGGTGTGCCGGACATGGCGCCGCTCTACGACCTGCTGCCCAATTTTGGTGAAGTGCTCGACGACGTGAAGCGCCACGTCGCCCTGAGCCAGGACAGCCGCGACAGCCTCGAGGTCACACCCATCCTGTTGCTTGGCCCGCCCGGCGTTGGCAAAACCCATTTCGCGCGGCAGCTCGCGGAGCTGCTGGGCACCAGCATGAACCTGGTGCCCATGAGTTCCATGACCGCCGGCTGGCTCCTCTCCGGCTCGTCCTCTCAATGGAAAGGCGCCAAGCCAGGCAAGGTGTTCGAGGCTCTGGTGGACGGTCAGTATGCCAACCCGGTGATCGTGGTGGACGAAATCGACAAGGCCAGCGCGGATGCCCAGTACGACCCGCTGGGCGCGCTCTACAGCCTGCTGGAGCACGACACAGCGCAGAGCTTCATCGACGAGTTCGCGGAGGTGCCGATCGACGCCAGTCAAGTGATCTGGGTCACTACCGCCAACGACGAGCGCGGCATCCCTGACCCCATCAGGAACCGCATGAACGTGTACGAAATTGCGCCCCCTTCGCCCGAGGCGGCGCGCAAGATCGCGGCCCACCTCTACCGCAGCATCCTCGGCGAACACGACTGGGGTCAACGCTTCGATCCGGAGCCGACCGGCGATGTCCTGGATCAGCTGGCCACACTGGCACCGCGAGAGATGCGCAGGGCCTTGGTGACTGCGTTCGGCAATGCACGGTTGGACAACCGCTACCGCATCGAGCCCGACGATCTTCCGCGCAACGGCGCAAACAAGGGGCGGATCGGTTTCCTGCAGTAGCCGCAGAAGACACACCGTCAAGCGTCGGGATGTGCCCAGTTCTTGGCGGCCGCGTACACCGCGTTCGGGTATTCGGCCCGGCCACGGCTGCCGTTGTAACGGCCCAGGGCCATGAAAGTGTCACCGCGTTCGCGGTCAAGGTAGTGGCGCAGGATCACGCACCCAAAGCGCAGGTTGGTCTGCATGTTGAACAACCGGCTGGCATCGCCGTCGCCGATCAGGCGTGACCAGAACGGCATGATCTGCATGTAACCACGCGCACCCACGCGCGATATCGCGAACTTGCGAAACGCGCTTTCGACCTGAACCAAGCCCAGCACCAGTGTGGTGTCCAGACCAGCGCGCCGCGTTTCGTACCAGATTGTCTGGAGGAATTCGATGCGCGTCTGGAAGTCCGGCTTGCGCCGCTGAAGCCGGTCGCTTGAGGCGCCCAGCCAGCGCAGGTACGCCAGCCGCTTTTCGAGCTCGGTGAACTCGGGCACCGGAGGCGCGCTGTTGGCAATCGCCGCGCTCAAGGCGCTGCGCACTGAGTCTGCCAGCGGCTCCTCCAGCTGCCCCCCGGCTTGCACCATTCTCGGCAGCATGCCCAGGCCCAGCGAGCCTGCGGCCAGCAGGCAGTCGCGGCGCGACCAGGCCGGCGAACTCATGTCTTCAGCTTGCCTTTCAAGAGCGCAACCACCTCACCCACGGCGACCTGGGTGGCAGCAGTGTGACGGCGGTGCTGGTACTCCACCTGTCCCGCCGCGAGGCCGCGGTCACCGATGGTGACGCGATGGGGCACGCCAATGAGCTCCCAATCCGCGAACATGGCACCGGGCCGCTCGCCACGGTCGTCCAGAATCACATCCAGGCCTGCGGCGAGCAGCTCACTGTACAGCCGTTCGGCTGCCGCCTTCACCTCAGGGCTGCGGTCCATGCCGATAGGGCAGACCACCACAGTGAAAGGAGCCAGTGCGTCCGGCCAGATGATGCCGCGCTCATCGTGGTTCTGTTCGATGGCCGCTGCGGGCAGCCGCGTGATGCCGATGCCATAGCAGCCCATTTCGAAGTGGGCGGGCTTGCCATCTTCACCGAGGAAGGTGGCATTCATCGCCTTGCTGTACTTCGTGCCCAGATAGAACACATGGCCGACCTCGATGCCACGTTCGATCGCCAGCCGGCCTTTGCCGTCGGGCGACGCATCGCCCTCGACCACGTTGCGCAGATCGGCAACCAGCGCCGGCTCCGGCAGGTCGCGCCCCCAGTTCACCCCAGTCATGTGGAAGTCCGCTTCATTGGCACCGCAGATCCAGTCGGCCATCACGGCCACGTCGCGGTCCACCACCAGGTTCAACGGCTTCTTCAGCCCAATCGGCCCCAGGTACCCCGGCTTACAGCCGAAGTGGGCATCGATCTCAGCACCCGTCGCAAAGCGGAAACCCGCATTGAGCCCGGGAACCTTGGCCACCTTGACCTCGTTCATGTCGTGATCACCCCGCAACAGCAGCAACCAGACCTGGCTCTTGACGATTTCACCGGCCTCGTTGAACTCATCGGTGGCCAGCACCAGGGATTTCACCGTCGTTGCCAACGGCACACCCAGCAGGGCTGCCACATCGGCGCAGGTGCTCTTGCCTGGCGTGGGCGTCTTGACCATCGGATTGGTCGCCCCCGGACGCGGGCCAGCAGGTGCCAGCGCCTCGGCCTTCTCCATGTTGGCGGCGTAATCACTTTCAGGGCAATAAACGATCGCATCCTCACCCGTGGCGGCGATCACTTGAAATTCCTCGCTCAGGTCTCCACCAATGGCACCGCTGTCGGCCGCCACCGCGCGGTAGCGCAGTCCAAAACGGTCAAAGATGCGCCGGTAAGCCTCCGCCATGACCTGGTAGCTCGTCTTGGCGGCAGCCTCGTCACGGTCAAAGCTGTAGGCGTCCTTCATGATGAATTCACGCCCACGCATGAGGCCGAACCGGGGGCGTCGCTCGTCCCGGAATTTAGTCTGGATCTGGTACAGGTTCTTGGGCAACTGCTTGTAGCTGCGGAAGTCCTGCCGAGCGATGTCAGTGACCACTTCCTCGCTGGTCGGCTGGACCACGAAGTCGCGGTCATGACGGTCCTTGATGCGCAGCAACTCGGCCCCCATCTTTTCGAAACGGCCTGTTTCCTGCCAGAACTCCGCGGGCTGAATCACCGGCATCGTCAGTTCCACTGAGCCCGCCCGGTTCATTTCCTCGCGCACGATGGCTTCCACCTTGTGGATCACGCGCAGCCCCATGGGCATGTAACTGTAGATGCCCGCGCCGAGCTTCTTGACCATGCCTGCGCGGGTCATCAGCTGGTGGCTGACAACTTCCGCGTCGGCCGGTGCTTCCTTGAGGGTGGAAATCAGGAACTGGGAGGCTTTCATGAGCGAACTGGTGCTGCCTGGAGGCGGTGTTGGAGGTCAGGGAAGGTTCCGAAGCGGCAAGCCTTGCTCAGACTTGCCCCCGCGCCCGGAGAGGCGACAGGTGTGTGATCACTTCGCAACTGGCACGCTGCGATGCATAATGAACACAGTTTAAAAATTTGGGGTTGATTATGCTTGACAGAGAAGGCTTCAGGCCCAATGTCGGCATCATTCTGCTCAACCAGCGAAACCAGGTGTTCTGGGGCAAACGCATTCGCTCCCACTCCTGGCAGTTTCCGCAAGGTGGCATCGACAGAGGCGAGACACCTGAGCAGGCGATGTACCGCGAGTTGTATGAGGAAGTTGGCCTCATGCCTGAACACGTGAGCATCGTGGCCCGCACGCGAGACTGGTTGCGCTACGAAGTGCCTGACCGCTTCATACGCCGCGATGCCCGCGGCCACTACAAGGGACAAAAACAGATCTGGTACCTGCTGCGCCTTATGGCACAGGATTGGAATCTGAATCTGCGCGCCACGAGCCATCCCGAGTTCGACGCATGGCGTTGGCACGACTACTGGGTTCCGCTGGATGTGGTCGTGGAGTTCAAGCGAGGCGTCTACGAAATGGCGCTCACCGAGCTCTCGCGCTACCTGCCCAAGACCGACACGCGGAATCGGTATCTGCGTGGCAACACGCGCCACCGCCATGAAGAGAATCCGGAACCGCCATCGGTGGTGCCCGCCGGACTGGAATTGCCCCCGGGCGCCAGCTTTGACCCCGACCCGCAGAGCGGCATCCGCTCTGCGCACATCGAACACAAATGAACCTGTCCTATCGCTGTCTGCCGCGACGCACGGTTGTCGCCGCGACGATGATTTCGCTCCTGTGCCTGAGCGCGGCCGTGCAGGCACAGTTGAAAGACCCTGACGCTGAGCCCTGGCAAGAGTCGGCCGTCACCCCTCCAGTGAACTTCAGTACCGACGCGCTGCAACCGTTCGAGGTATCCCAGCGTGCGGAACTGAGCTATGGCATCGACCCCAAGACACTGGCTGTCGGCGAGGATGGCGTGGTTCGCTACGTGATGGTCGCCCGCAGCTCCAGCGGCGCACTCAATGTGCTGTTCCAGGGGGTGCGCTGCGCGACCGCCGAAGTCAAGACATACGGGCGCTGGAACAACAACGCGTCGAGCTGGAACACCAACAGCAAGGAAGAATGGCAGCCTTTGTCGTTCTCCGGCTCCACGAGGCCCGCGATGATGCTGGCCCGCGCGGGTGTCTGCGACGGCCGAACCATCAACGGGAATCCGCAGAAGATCCTGCACACCATCAAGTACGGCCGCCCCGACGTTCGTTGACTCGGGTGAACAGGCTGCGATCAGCCGCGCGCCAGCACCAGATTGTCGCGATGGATCATTTCAGGCTCGGCCACGTAGCCCAGCAGGCGCTCGAAATCCTGGGATGACTTGCGGCAGATGAGCCGTGCTTCGCTGCTGGCATAGTTCGCCAGGCCACGCGCCACCTCCACACCGCGTGCATCGCGGACCGCGATCACGTCGCCACGAGAGAACTCGCCATCGACGTTTGTCATGCCGATCGGCAACAGGCTCTTGCCCTCTCCGACGATCTTGCCCACGGCGCCGTCGTCCACCACGACCGCACCTCGCAACTGGAGGTGGTCCGAAATCCAGCGCTTGCGCGCCTGATGCTTGGGCGTCTGTGCCATGAGGCAGGTACCAATGGCCTCACCATCGGCCAGCCGCAGCAGCACGTCAGCTTCACGCCCCCATGCGATCACCGTGGAGGCACCCGAACCTGCGGCCCGCTTGGCGGCCAGAATCTTGGTGATCATCCCGCCCTTGCCAATGCCACTGCCTGCACCGCCAGCCATGGCCTCCAGGCGCGGATCTCCCGCACGGGCCACGTGCACGAACTGCGCAGCCGGATCGCGCCGGGGGTCGGCGGTATACAGCCCCTTCTGGTCGGTAAGAATGACGAGCACGTCAGCCTCCACCAGGTTGGCCACCAGCGCGCCCAGGGTGTCGTTGTCACCAAACTTGATTTCGTCGTTGACAACCGTGTCGTTCTCATTGATCACAGGCACCACGCCCAGCTGCAACAACGTCACCAACGTGGAGCGGGCATTGAGGTATCGCTCGCGGTCGGCCAGATCTGCGTGTGTCAGCAGCACCTGGGCGCTGCCCACGCCACAACCGCGCAGCTTGGTCTCGTACATCTGGACCAAACCCATCTGCCCCACCGCCGCCGCCGCCTGAAGTTCGTTGATCTCCTTGGGCCGTACCGCCCAACCCAGCCGCTTCATGCCCTCGGCCACAGCTCCGCTGCTGACCATGATGACTTCGCGCCCCTGCCGCACCAAAGCCGCAAGCTGCTGGCTCCATTGGCCAATGGCCTCTTCATCCAGGCCTCGCCCCTCATTGGTCACGAGGCTGGAACCCACCTTGATCACGATGCGCCGCGCCGTCTTGAACACGACAGATGGGACCAGGCCCTGCTCGTTCACGGTATCGGCAGGAAGGGCTGGAGAAGCGGCGTGCATGGGATGTACATCAGGGGGTTTGGGTAAAGCGTGGATCGACTTCCACAGGCGCCTGCTGCGACTGGTGCACCTGCGCAATGTGCTGGTACACCTTCTGCACCAGCAACTCGCAGCCCTCACGCGTCAGAGCTGAGATCTCGAAGACCGGGCCCTTGTATTTCAGGCGCTTGACGATGTCCTTGACGCGTGCCTCGCGCTCTTCGGCTGGCACCATGTCGAGCTTGTTGAGCACGAGCCAACGCGGCTTCTCGTGAAGCTTCTGATCGAATTTCTTCAGCTCTGCCACGATGGCCTTCGCCTGCGCAACAGGGTCGACCCCTTCGTCAAACGGCGCCACGTCCAGCATGTGCAGCAACAGACGTGTGCGCTGCAGGTGCCGCAGAAACTGGTGGCCCAGACCTGCCCCCTCCGAGGCGCCTTCGATGAGACCAGGCACGTCGGCCACCACGAAGCTTTTCTCCGGACCCACACGGACCACGCCCAGGTTCGGGTGAAGCGTGGTGAAGGGGTAGTCGGCGATCTTGGGCCGGGCATTGGAGATGGCAGCTATCAGCGTGGACTTGCCCGCATTGGGCATCCCCAACAGACCCACGTCAGCCAGCACCTTGAGCTCAAGCTTGAGACTGCGCTTCTCGCCCGGCCAGCCTGGTGTCTTCTGACGGGGCGCACGGTTGGTCGAACTCTTGTAGTGCATGTTGCCAAAACCGCCATCGCCGCCCTTGGCGATCGTCACCTGCTCGCCGGGTTGCAGCAGTTCATGCAACACTTCACCCGTCTCGGCATCCGAGATAATGGTGCCCACGGGCATCTTGAGCACGATGTCATCACCTTTGACGCCGAACATGTCCGAGCCTTTGCCATGCTCGCCACGATGCGCCTCGAATCGACGGGTGAACCGGAAATCCACCAAGGTGTTCAGACTGGCATCGGCGACTGCAAACACGTGACCGCCACGTCCACCGTCGCCACCATCAGGCCCGCCGAATTCCTTGTACTTTTCATGCCGGAAAGATGCGCAGCCATTGCCGCCATCGCCCGCGGCGACATCGATCGTGGCTTCGTCCACAAACTTCATGACATGCTTTCCGGAGGTTTCAACCGTATGCCAAAGACCAAACAAAAAAGCCCGCACGGGCGGGCCTTTTGCTGAAGATGCATCAGATGCGCCTGTCGCACCGCACCGATCTCTCAATCATGCAGCGCCGACGCCACCCTATCAAACGGGCGTGATGTTGACCACTTGACGATTCAGCGCACCCTTGGTGGCGAAGCTCACGTGACCATCGACCGTTGCAAAAATGGTGTGGTCCTTGCCCACACCCACGTTGGTGCCCGGGTGGAACTTGGTGCCGCGCTGACGCACGATGATCGAACCAGCGCTGACCAGCTCACCACCAAACGCCTTCACACCGAGCATCTTGGGCTTGGAATCGCGCCCGTTTCGCGTTGAGCCGCCGCCTTTTTTCTGTGCCATGTTGACTTACTCCTCAGGCTGCGATCGACGAAATCTGCAGTTCGGTGAAATTCTGACGGTGACCTTGACGCTTCTGGTAGTGCTTGCGACGGCGCATCTTGAAGATACTGACCTTGTCGTGCCTGCCGTGGGCCAACACCTTGACCGTGACCGTTGCGCCGGAAACCAAGGGAGTGCCAACCTTGATCTCGGTGCCGTTGCCGACAGCCAGAACCTGGTCAAACACGATCTCTTGGCCCACATCCGCAGCAATCTGTTCTACTTTAATTTTTTCGCCAGCAGCAACACGATACTGTTTGCCACCGGTTTTTATGACCGCGTACATATGAACCTCTTTAAAAATTCCACAAGTGGAAGCCGGCAGACGAAATTCCACCGAGCCAATGATTTTAGCATGTGCCTCTCCAACAGGCAAGTTGATGCTGCCTGACCGGAGAAACCAAGCCTGAGCGAACACTTGCCATTCCTATAATCGCGACCGCCGACATCACCTGCCACCGCTGACGACTTTGACCACATCGACCCCGCCCGCCAACCCCCTGGACCTGATTCGGCCTGACATGCTTCAGGTCGACCACGTCATCAGCGAACGCTTGACCACCGAAGTTCCGCTGGTGCGGGAGGTGGCCCAGTACATCATTTCGGCTGGCGGCAAGCGGTTGAGGCCGGCACTCCTGCTCCTGGTCAGCGGCGCCATCAACAACCAGAACCCGCAGCGCCATACCCTGGCTGCAGTCGTCGAATTCATCCACACCGCCACATTGCTGCACGACGATGTGGTGGACGAATCCACACTGCGCCGCGGACGCGAAACCGCCAATGAACGGTTTGGCAACGCCGCCAGCGTGCTGGTGGGCGACTTTCTTTACTCGCGCGCCTTCCAGATGATGGTGGACATCAACGACATGCGCGTGATGCAAGTGCTTTCTGACGCCACAAACGTGATTGCAGAAGGCGAAGTGCTGCAGCTCATGAACATGCATGACGCCACTATCGACGAAGCGGCGTATCTGCGCGTCATTCGCTCGAAGACCGCCAAATTGTTCGAGGCAAGCGCGCGGTTGGCCCCGATACTTGCCGGCGCCGATGCCCATACCGAGGCACTGTGCGCGCAATACGGCCAAGCGCTGGGCACCGCGTTTCAAGTGATCGACGACGTCCTTGACTACGAAGGCAGTACAGACGAGCTGGGCAAGAATCTGGGGGACGACCTGCGCGAAGGCAAGGTCACCCTGCCCATCATCTGCGCTCTGCGCGCCGGCTCGGATGCTCAGAAAACACTGGTGCGCCAAGCCATCGAGGAAGGCGACGTGACACACCTCGATGCCATTCGGGACATCATTGTCCAGACCGGCGCGCTGGATGCGGCACGGGTCAGCGCCCATGAAGAAGCCAAGCGCGCCATCGATGCCGCGAAGCAACTGCCAGCGAATGCCTATAGTGCGGCTTTGCTACAATTGGCGGCTGGCCTGCTCGAGCGTCGATCTTGAGCGGCCACTGAAGGCCAACGGCCCTCAGGCGATCGACCGCAATCGGTCCATCGGGGTGTAGCTTAGCCTGGTAGAGCGCTACGTTCGGGACGTAGAGGCCGGAGGTTCGAATCCTCTCACCCCGACCATTTCCTTTTTTGTAGATTGACCGTTCAGCCCGCTTCAACGACCGGTCGGACAGGTTTCGCGTCGCCGATACAACGGCGAAGGCAGGGCATTAGGCAATTCCAGCACCGGTTGCCTCAATAATGACGGGCAAGTCCTTGATTTGCGATAGATTACAAGACTATGGCGTCCGTCGAAACCGTCCCTCAGGAGACCCCGTCCATGGCCCTGCCGGGCTTGGGCCGCGCCTTGGTATCCGCAGGAAAGCTCGGCCAGAAGGCGGCTGAGGACCTTTACCGCAAAGCCCAGAGTGGGCGCACCAGTTTCATTGCCGAGCTGACCGGCTCGGGGGCCGTTTCCGCCTCGGATCTGGCGCACACCATGTCGGTGGCGTTCGCAGCACCCTTGCTCGACCTCGACGCGATCGACGTACAACGCCTTCCCGCCGGGCTGCTTGACGCCAAGATTTGCTCCGACTACCGCATCGTTGTCCTGAGCAAGCGCAACAACCGCCTGATGGTTGCAACCGCCGATCCTGCCGATCAACAGGCGGCGGAGAAGATCAAGTTCGCGACCCAGATGGGGGTGGACTGGGTCATCGCCGAGTACGACAAGCTCAGCAAACTGGTGGAAACGCAGACCACCAGTGTCAACGATACGATGGACAACATCATCGGTGGCGAATTCGAGTTCGACGAGGCTGCAACCGACGCCAATGTGGACGTCGCCGACAAGGCCTCGGAAGTCGACGATGCGCCGGTGGTGAAGTTCCTTCACAAGATGCTGATCGACGCGTTCAATATGCGGGCGTCGGACCTGCACTTCGAACCCTACGAGCACAACTACCGCGTCCGTTTTCGCGTGGACGGCGAATTGCGCGAGATTGCTTCGCCCCCGGTTGCCATCAAGGACAAACTGGCTTCCCGGATCAAGGTGATCTCCCGCATGGATATCTCCGAGAAGCGTGTGCCGCAGGATGGTCGCATGAAGCTCAAGATCGGTCCTGACCGCGTCATTGACTTCCGTGTCAGCACGCTGCCCACCCTGTTTGGCGAAAAGATCGTGATCCGTATTCTCGATCCGAGTAGCGCGAAGGTGGGTATTGATGCCCTGGGTTACGAACCGGAAGAGAAAGAGCGACTGCTCAATGCGATCAGTCGCCCCTACGGCATGGTGCTGGTCACCGGACCGACCGGCTCCGGCAAGACCGTGTCCCTGTATACCTGCCTGAACATCCTGAACAAGCCAGGCATCAACATTTCCACCGCGGAAGATCCGTCGGAAATCAACCTGCCGGGCGTCAATCAGGTCAACGTCAATGAAAAGGCCGGCCTCACTTTCGCCGCAGCCCTCAAGGCCTTCCTTCGTCAGGATCCTGACGTGATCATGGTGGGTGAAATCCGTGACCTGGAAACAGCCGATATCTCGATCAAGGCAGCCCAAACCGGCCACATGGTGCTGTCCACGCTGCACACCAACGATGCGCCAACCACGCTGACGCGGATGATGAACATGGGCATTCCCACGTTCAACATCGCCTCCAGCGTGATCCTGATCACCGCGCAGCGGCTGGCACGCCGCCTCTGCCCCATTTGCAAGGCACCCATGGATGCGCCTCGGAAGGCGCTGGTGGATGCAGGCTTCAAGCCCGAGGAGCTCGATGGCACATGGACACCCTACAAGCCCGTGGGCTGCTCGGCATGCAACAACGGATACAAGGGCCGCGTCGGCATCTACCAGGTGATGCCTATCTCGGAAGAGATCCAGCGCATCATCCTGCGTGGAGGCAGTGCGCTGGACATCGCGCAGCAGGCAAGCAAGGAGGGGGTTCGCACGTTGCGCGAATCCGGTCTGCTCAAGGTCAAGCTGGGGCTGACGTCACTGGAAGAAGTGCTCAGCGTGACCAACGAATGATGCAGCTATAGACACGAGGCTCAGAGGACACCATGGCAACCGCACTATCCAAAACCGTCAAGGACGCCGTCTTCGAGTGGGAGGGCAAGGACCGCAGCGGCAAGACCGTCCGTGGGGAAACACGCGCTGCGGGGGAGAACCAGGTATTGGCCGCACTGCGGCGGCAGGGCATCGTGCCAGGCAAGGTCAAGAAGCGCCGCATGAGTTCGGGCAAGCGCATCAAACCCAAGGACATTGCGATCTTCACCCGTCAGCTGGCCACCATGATGAAAGCTGGTGTGCCCTTGCTTCAGGCGTTCGACATCGTCGGCCGGGGCAATGCGAACCCGAGCGTGACCAAGCTGCTCAACGACATCCGGACCGATGTGGAAACCGGTACTTCGCTGAGTTCGGCGTTCCGCAAGCACCCGCTCTATTTCGACAGTCTGTACTGCAACCTCGTGGAGGCGGGTGAGGCCGCCGGTATCCTGGAAGAATTGCTGGACCGTCTGGCAACTTACATGGAAAAAACCGAGGCGCTGAAGTCCAAGATCAAGTCGGCGCTGATGTATCCCATTGCGGTGATCGTCGTGGCGTTCGTGGTGGTGACCATCATCATGATCTTCGTCATCCCCTCGTTCAAGCAGGTGTTCTCCTCCTTCGGTGCCGACCTTCCCGCCCCGACCCTGTTCGTCATCTCCATGAGCGAGTTTTTCACCGAGTATTGGTGGCTCATCTTCGGTGTCATTGGAGGTGGCTTCTACTTCTTCATGCAGGCCTGGCGGCGCAACGAGAAGGTACAACGCTTCATGGATCGCCTGTTGCTCAAGCTGCCGATCTTTGGACCCCTGATCGAAAAATCGGTGATCGCTCGCTGGACCCGGACGCTGTCCACCATGTTCGCCGCTGGTGTGCCTCTTGTGGAGGCGCTGGATTCGGTCGGCGGCGCCGCAGGCAATTCCGTGTACGCCATCGCAACCGAGAAGATCCAGCAGGAGGTTTCGACCGGCACCAGTCTGACGGCAGCCATGACCAATGCCAACATCTTCCCTTCGATGGTGCTCCAGATGTGCGCCATCGGTGAAGAGTCGGGTTCGATCGACCACATGCTGGGCAAGGCTGCTGACTTCTATGAAGCGGAAGTGGATGACATGGTGGCAGGCATCTCCAGCCTGATGGAGCCCATCATCATCGTCGTGCTGGGCACCGTGATCGGAGGCATCGTGGTATCGATGTATCTGCCCATCTTCAAGCTGGGCCAGGTGGTTTGATGCTCGAAACAGCAGGCACGCCAGCAGCGACGTTGCTGGGCGTGCTGGGTTTGCTGGTGGGCAGTTTTCTCAATGTGGTGATCCACCGCCTGCCCAGGATGATGGAACTGCGCTGGGCGGCAGAATGCGCGGAGCTTCAGTCGGAGGAAACCGCCTCAGCAACGGCAGCACCTGAGGCCGCTCCCTTCAATCTGATGGTGCCACGATCACGCTGCCCGCACTGTGGCCATCAGATTCGCTGGCACGAAAACATCCCTGTGCTCAGCTACCTGGCGCTGCGGGGCAAGTGCAGTCAATGCGCCACGCCGATCAGCGCGCGCTACCCTGCAGTGGAGTTCACGACAGCGGTCTTGTTCGCCTGGTGCGGGTGGCACTGGGGCCTGGGCGGGGAAGCGCTGGCATGGAGTGGTTTCTCGGCTGCATTGCTGGCGCTGGCCTGTATTGACTGGGACACCACCCTGCTGCCCGACGACATCACCCTCCCCTTGCTGTGGGCGGGTCTGTGCGCCGCGGGCCTGCGCCTGACGGGCACCGCACTGCCTGACGCTCTCTGGGGTGCTGTGGGCGGCTATCTGTCCTTGTGGTTGGTGTACTGGGCATTCAAGCTGATCACGGGCAAGGAAGGCATGGGCTATGGCGATTTCAAGCTCTTCGCCGCATTGGGAGCCTGGTTTGGCTGGCAGGCCTTGGTCCCCGTGATCCTGATGGCCTCGGTGATCGGTGCGGTCATCGGCATCGTGATCAAGCTCAAAGGCAATCTGCGTGAAGGAGGCTATGTGCCTTTCGGCCCATTCCTGGCGCTGGCGGGTTTGACCGCCATGGTGTTCGGACCTTCGGCCATCCTGGCCGCGATTGGCCTGTGAAGTCCCCTGCGCGCCTCGGGCTCACTGGCGGCATCGGCAGCGGCAAAAGCACGATGGCTCGGCTGCTGCAGGCCGAGGGAGCTGATGTGATAGATGCCGATGCCATCTCTCGTCGCACCACGGAGGCCGGCGGCAAGGCGATGCCGGCGATCGAGAAAACCTTCGGTCGGGCGTTTCTGGCGGCAGACGGTGCGCTTGACCGACAACGCATGCGGGACCACGTGTTCGCGAATCCAGATGCCCGTCACACGCTCGAACGCATCATTCACCCTCTTGTGGGTGATGAAATACGGCAGCAGACCGAGGCATCCATATCGCCATGCATCGTGTTCGACGTGCCTCTGCTGGTGGAATCGCCACACTGGAGGCCGCAGCTGGACCGCGTTCTGGTCATCGACTGTTCGCCCGCCACGCAGATCCGCCGGGTGAATGCGCGCAGCGGATGGGATGCCGCCACCACGGAAGCCGTGATGCGCAACCAGAGCCCACGTGCATGGCGTCTGGCTGCCGCTGACATCGTGGTGTTCAACGACACCGATGACATTGCCCTGCTGGAGCGAGCGGCGAAGGCACTGGCCATGCGGTTCGGGCTATGATGAACCCCCACCCGCCGCCCCGCCCTGCGACCGCCCGCCGCCGTGATCCTGTACGACTACCCCTTCAACGAACGCATTCGCACCTACCTGCGGCTTGAACAACTGTTCCGTCGAATGGTCGAACTGGTGCCCCGTAGCCATCCCCTGGATCACCACTACGCGATCCAGACGATCTTCGAGATCATGGACGTCGCTGCGCGCGCCGACATGAAGTCGGACGTGCTCAAGGATCTCGACCGACACAAGCAGCAACTGATCGGCTTCCGCGGCAACCCCATGATTGCCGAACAGGCGCTCGAAGAGGTGATCCAGAAGCTGGATGACTGTTTCACTCAGCTCAACGAGATGACTGGCAAGACCGGCCAGGCGTTGACCGAGAACGACTGGCTCATGAGCATTCGCAGCCGCATTGGCATCCCGGGTGGCACTTGCGAATTTGACCTTCCTGCTTACTACCACTGGCAACACCGCACGCCAGAGGAGCGCAGGGCCGATCTCCACCATTGGTCGGTGCCACTCGCCCCGTTGGCCGAGTCCATCGTGCAGTTGCTCAAGATGCTGCGCGAGTCAGGGTCGGCCCAGAAAGTGGTGGCGCCAGGCGGCCAGTTCCAGCTGAATCTGCCACAAGGTCGCACTTTCCAGCTTCTGCGCCTGCGCATCGATCCCTCGACCGGGCTCATCCCGGAAATCAGTGGAAACCGCCTGATGCTGTCGGTTCGACTGATGCGCCATGGCGAAGACGACCGCCTGCATCCTGCCCAGGAAGATGCGGCCTTCGAATTGACGTTGTGCGCCTGAGATCTGACGTGGGCGACACTGCCGGCGGCACCCCCATCCGCACCGTCCGCTGCCCCAACTGCAGCGGGCCCAGTATTTACGCACCCAGCAACGCCTATCGGCCGTTCTGCAGCGAGCGCTGCAAGCACATGGATCTGGGCGCCTGGGCCAATGAAGAATTCAGCCTTCCCGAGAAGGAAGGCCACAACGACCCCGGCTTCGAGCAGAGCTGAGGCGTCCGCCCTCGGGCCAGCATGCGGGCGCCAGAAAGCCGTTCAATTCGCCTGTTCAGCCGCCAGCCACTCCAACACGGGAATCGTACCCGCGAGTACGGGGGTGCACGACACCGGCAAATGCTGCCAGCCGAACTGTTGCCCTTCGTGCATCTGCAGATCGCCCGTCCAGTCACGCACCTTGCAGAAGTGGAGACGCACGAGCCCATGTGGATAGTCCACCAAGGACACTTTCCAGATGTGCACCGCGCCGATCGTCAGCCCGATCTCTTCCTGCAACTCCCGCCGCAACGCCTGTTCGACGGTTTCCCCTGCTTCGAGTTTGCCGCCCGGAAATTCCCAGTAGCCCGCGTACACCTTGCCCGGCGGACGCGTCGTCAAGAGAAAAGCACCGTCCGGGGCGATGAGTACGCCGACCGCCACATCCACGATGGGTCGGTCAGCGGGTCGCGGGTCGCCTGGATCGGCGTCGACCACCAGCACCTGAGCGTTCATGCCTGAGACGCGTGCGTGCCAGCGTAGTCACGCGCGAACTGGTAAGCCACCCGGCCACTGCGGGAGCCGCGCTCCAGTGCCCAGACCAGGGCCTGAGGCCGTGCGGCCTCGATGTCCGACGCGGGCACACCCAGAGCGGATAGCCATTGCCCCACGATGGTGATGTATTCGTCCTGACTGAAGGGGTAGAAACTCACCCAGAGGCCGAAACGCTCGGAGAGCGAGATTTTCTCCTCCACCACCTCGCCCGGATGCACCTCTCCGTCAGCGGTGTGCGTATAGGTCAGGTTTTCCTTCATGTACTCCGGCAACAGGTGACGCCGGTTGCTGGTCGCGTAGATCAGCACATTCGGGCTGGCCGCAGAGACCGAACCATCCAGAATGGACTTGAGCGCCTTGTAACCGGGTTCTCCGTCTTCGAAGCTGAGGTCATCGCAGAACACGATGAAACGCTCGGGTCGATCGGCCACCACCTCGACGATGTCGGGCAGATCCACCAGGTCGGATTTATCCACCTCGATCAGGCGCAAACCCTGCGGCGCGTATTCGTTGAGGCAGGCCCGCACCAGCGAAGACTTGCCGGTGCCACGTGCGCCAGTCAACAACACGTTATTGGCAGGCAAGCCTTGTACGAACTGGAAGGTGTTGCGCTGAATCTTCTGCTTCTGACCATCGATCTCCTGCAGATCATTCAGACGCATGGCACCAACCTGCCGCACGGGTTCCAGAACACCGTGCCCACTGCTGCGCTTGCGATAGCGCCACGCCACAGCCAGAGTCCAATCTGGCGCCGACAGTGGCTGCGGCAGCACGGCCTCGATGCGGTCGATGAGTTGTTCCGCGCGTTGCAACAGGCGTTCGAAGTGCTCGTTCATGAGCGGTAATCTGCGTTGATGGTCACGTACTCGTGGCTGAAATCACAGGTCCACACGGTCTCTGTCGCAGTGCCCCTGCCCAATCCAATGCGCACCAGAATCTCGGTCTGCTTCATCACACGCTGGCCATCCTCTTCCTTGTAGTCAGGATGGCGTCCACCGGCTTTGACCACATGCACATCGCCAAGATGAAGGTCGATGCCACCCACATCCAGATCGTGAATGCCTGCGTAACCCACGGCCGCCAGGATGCGGCCGAGATTGGGGTCGCTTGCAAAGAAAGCCGTTTTCACCAGCGGCGAATGGGCCACGGCATAAGCCGCCAGCAAGCACTCGGAGGCACTGCGCCCTCCTTCCACCTGCACGGTGATGAACTTGGTCGCACCTTCGCCATCGCGCACGATGGCATGGGCCAGTTGCCGGGCAACCGGCGTGAGCGCCGCCACCAGGGCGCGCCCCGCCGCACTATCGAGATCGGTGACGGTGGCATTGCCCGCCCGACCGGTGGCGATCACCACGAAAGAGTCATTGGTGCTGGTATCGCCATCCACCGTGACACGATTGAACGAGGCATCGGCCAGGCGGCGGGCAAGATCGTTCATGAGAGCGGGCGCCACACTGGCGTCGGTGGCCAGGAACCCCAACATGGTGGCCATGTTGGGCCGGATCATCCCGGCACCCTTGGCAATGCCCGTGGCGGTGACGGAGCGCCCATCGATCTCGAAACGCTGGCTGACCGCCTTGGGCAGGGTGTCCGTGGTCATGATGCCCTGTGCCGCTGACAGCCATTGGGCACCATCGTCCGCCTGCGGCTGTGCCGCGTCGGCGAGCGCCTGCGGCAAGCCTGCCAGCAGGCGGTCCAACGGTAGCGGTTCCATGATCACACCCGTGGAGAAAGGCAGCACCTGTTCATGGTGCAGGCCCAGCGACCGTGCAAGGGCCGTGCACGTCTGACGGGCATTCCCCAGCCCCGGGTCACCGGTGCCAGCGTTCGCATTGCCGGTGTTGATCACCAGCGCCCGGATGGCCTGCCCCGATGCCAGATGCTCGCGACACACCTGAACCGGTGCGGCGGCATAGCGGTTCTGCGTGAACACCGCGCCGACGACACAGCCTTCATCGAGCAGAAACACGGTCAGGTCCTTGCGGTTGGCCTTGCGGATACCCGCTTGCGCCACCCCGATGCGCACGCCCGCAACGGGCTGCAGATCAGCGACCAAGGGGGCATTGAGTTGAACAGGCATGTGCGCTCCGTGGATGTACGTGATGCGACAGTCACGCGAAGACGGGCATTCTGCGATGCCGGCCCCGACGCAACGGTCAGTCCAGCTTGCCGTGGCAATGCTTGTATTTCTTGCCGCTGCCACAAGGGCAAGCTTCGTTGCGACCCACGCGCGGCACCTCGCCCGCAGGTCGCGCCGCCGCCGCAATGGCGGCGTCTGCGATGGTCTCAGTCTCACCGGTTTCGGTGGGCGCGGTATAGGTGACGTTCGCAATCTGTTCGGCGCGCTCTTCGAGCTGCTCGGTTGCGGCGGCCACCTGCTCTGCAGACTGCACCCGAACATTCATGAGCACTCGCGTGACGTCGTTCTTGACACTGTCGAGCAACTGCCCGAACAGCATGAAGGCTTCACGCTTGTACTCCTGCTTGGGCTGTTTCTGCGCGTAACCCCGGAGGTGAATGCCCTGGCGCAGATAGTCCAGCGCGGCAAGGTGCTCACGCCATTGGCCATCGATGGTCTGTAGAAGCACCACACGTTCAAACTGGGTGAAGTTCTCCTCACCCACGAGAGCCACCTTGCCATCGAACACCGTCTTGGCCTGCGCCAGCACCCGCTCGACGATTTCTTCGACATCGATGGCCTCGGCGTCCGAAACCCATTGGTTCACGGGCACGTCCACAGCCCACTCTTCGCGCAACACGCGCTCGAGCTTCGGCAAGTCCCATTGCTCCTCCACGCTGCCTTCTGGCACGTATTGGTGCACGAGGTCGGTGAAGCAGCCCTCACGCAGCGCGTCAATCTGAGCACGCAGCGAACCCGCATCCAGAATGTCGTTGCGCTGCTGGTAGATCACCTTGCGCTGGTCGTTGGAGACGTCGTCATACTCCAGCAACTGCTTGCGGATATCGAAGTTCCGCGCTTCCACCTTCCGCTGGGCACTCTCGATGCTGCGCGTGACGATGCCGGCTTCGATGGCTTCGCCTTCCGGCATCTTCAGGCGATCCATGATCGCGCGCACGCGGTCTCCTGCGAAAATACGCATCAGCGAATCGTCCAGACTCAGGTAGAAACGCGAGGAGCCCGGATCACCCTGGCGACCAGAGCGGCCACGCAACTGGTTGTCGATGCGTCGCGACTCGTGGCGCTCGGTCGCGATGATGCGCAAGCCGCCCAGCGACTTCACCTTCTCATGGTCTTGTTGCCATTGCTGGCGGATCGTCTCGATGCGGGAAGCCTTGGTGATGGCGTCCAGCGTTTCATCGCCTTCCACAGCATCCACCATCTTCTCGAGGTTCCCCCCCAGCACGATGTCGGTACCGCGACCCGCCATGTTCGTGGCGATGGTGATGGCGCCAGGGCGTCCTGCCTGGATGATGATGTCGGCTTCGCGCGCATGCTGCTTGGCGTTAAGCACTTCGTGCGGCAAGTTCTCCGCCTGCAGCAGGCCTGCGATGATTTCCGAGTTCTCGATCGAGGACGTACCGACCAGCACCGGCTGGCCACGCTCATGGCATTCGCGGATGTCCTGGATCGCCGCGACGTATTTTTCCTTCGTCGTCTTGTAGACGCGGTCGAGCTGGTCGGTGCGCTTGCTGGGCCGGTTCGGAGGAATCACCACCGTCTCCAGGCCATAGATTTCCTGGAATTCGTACGCCTCCGTGTCCGCGGTACCCGTCATGCCCGAAAGCTTGCTGTACAGGCGGAAATAGTTCTGGAAAGTGATGGACGCCAGCGTCTGGTTTTCCGGTTGAATCGCCACACCCTCCTTGGCCTCCACGGCCTGATGCAGGCCATCGCTCCAGCGGCGGCCGGACATCAGGCGGCCGGTGAATTCGTCGACGATCACGATCTCACCGTTCTGGTTCACGTAGTGCTGGTCGCGGTGGTAAAGGTGGTGCGCCTTCAGCGAGGTCACCAGGTGGTGCAGCAGGGCGATATTGGCTGGGTCGTACAGAGACGCCCCTTCGGACAGCAAGCCAGCCTGGCTCAGTAGTCGCTCGGCGTTTTCATGGCCCTGTTCGGTCATGTGGATGGAGTGTGCTTTCTCATCCACCGTGAAATCGCCTGGCTTCGTGACGCCCTCGCCCGTCCGCGGATCCGCTTCGCCTTCCTGGCGCACCAGATGGGGCACCAACTGCTTGATCGCCATGTAGACCTGTGTCTGGTCTTCCGCCTGGCCACTGATGATCAGCGGCGTGCGGGCTTCGTCGATGAGGATCGAGTCCACCTCGTCGACGATGGCGTAGTTCAGACCGCGCTGGACGCGGTCACCAGCCTCGTAGACCATGTTGTCGCGGAGGTAGTCGAAGCCGTATTCGTTGTTGGTGCCATAGGTGATGTCGGCACGGTAGGCAGCCTGCTTCTCCTCTCGAGGCGCCATGGGCAGGTTGATGCCCACCGTCAGTCCCAGGAAGTTGTAGAGACGGCCCATCCACTGGGCATCGCGGCTTGCCAGATAGTCGTTCACTGTCACGACGTGAACGCCTTTGCCGCTCAGGGCGTTCAGGTACACGGGAAGCGTTGCGGTCAGCGTCTTGCCTTCACCGGTCCGCATTTCGGCGACCTTGCCATGGTGAAGCGCCAGACCGCCGACCAACTGCACATCAAAGTGGCGCATCTTCATGACGCGCTTGCTGGCTTCACGGACGACGGCAAAAGCCTCCGGCAGCACAGCCTCCAGGGTCTCACCTTGCGCAAGGCGTTGCTTGAATGCCTCGGTCTGCGCCTTCAGCTCGTCGTCACTCAGTTGCTCGAACTTCGACTCCAATCCATTGATGCGCTCCACCGTCTTGCGATAGGTCTTCAGAAGACGGTCGTTGCGGCTACCAAAGATTTTGGTGAGGAAGTTTGTGGCCATACGTGCAGGCCTGCGCCGGACATCCTGCGGATTCCGGACAGGCAATTGGAGAAAGGAGAACTCTCTCGAACCCGGGAGAGCAAACGACGGGAAACTACCCGTGATGTGCCGACGAACGTGGGGCTTTCAAGAGCAAAGCGCGCATTTTACCCGTCGCACCCAAGGCCTGTTCAATGCTTGCGGAGAGCTCCGCCCGGCGCCTTGGCAACGGCCATGCTTTCACCTGCCGCAAGAAAGCGCTGGGGATCCTGGGGCACACCCGACACCCAGACCTCAAAGTGGAGATGTGGCCCTGTGGAGCGGCCTGTCGTACCCACCTCGGCGATCTTCTGGCCCCTTTTCACGATGTCACCCTTCTTGACCAGCACCTTGGAGGCATGGGCGTACCGCGTGATGAGGTTATTGCCATGGTCCACCTCGACCATGTTGCCGTACGCGGCATGGTATTCCTGCACCACCACCACACCGCCGGCCGCCGAGAGAATTGGCGTGCCCGGATCGGCCGGAAAGTCCAAACCCGTGTGCAGAGCCGAGCGACCGGTGATCGGGTCGATTCGGAAGCCGAAGGGGGATCCCACCTGCACATCCCTGACCGGTTTTTCGGTTGGAACCATGGTGCTCTGGATTTTCTGGTCGAACAGACGCGACTCGACCACCGTCAGCCAGTCGACCCGCGATCCACTGTTCTGGTCAATCCTGTCCAGCGCACTCATCAGTTCATCCATGGTCAGGTCGCGCCCACCCACCAGCGCGCCACCGGCGCCAGGTGTTGTCTTGAACTCCGCTGGGCTCAATCCCGCCAGACCGGCCACCCGCTCGCCCAGCGAATCGATCTGCACCATGCGAGCCTGCATTTCGCCCAGCTTGCGAGCCATCGCATCCAGGTTGGCTCGCACATAGGCGTTCTGTGAATTGGCCTCGTCCTGATGCACCAGCCGGGCAACCGGCGCAAAACCAGGCCAGCCTTGTCTCACGCCTTCCAGAAACACCCAATGATAGGTCGTGATAGCGCCGAGCATCAACAGCACCGACGCGAGAACACCCACGCCGACCAGCGTGAGCCCGCTGAGATGCATGGCCCGGCTTCTTGCCAGCCATGCGTCCGTGATAATGATGTGCACTGCTCTACCTTTCCTGGCGCTCCGGGGTGACCCGAACGACCTTCATTCCATGTCTACCGCTCCCCGACCCCACCATTCCATGCTCAGTCTCGAGCAGGCCGTGGGGGCCGCGCCGACGCTCGCCGCGCTTCAGGAGCGCATCAAGGAATCCCGTTGGTGCCTGGACCAGGTACAACACCTCATACCGTCAAGCTTGCGCCTACAGGTGCAGCCAGGTCCCTTGCAGGACCAGGAATGGTGTCTGCTGGTGAAAAGCACGGCCGCCTCCACCAAGCTGCGCCAGTTGCTGCCAACCCTTCAGCAGACTTTGACCCAGAGGGGTGCGCAGGTTAACGCAATCCGCATCAAAGTTCAAACATCGGGACGATAGGCGCGGCTTGTGGGCATGTGGGCGGTTCGGGGACCACTTCGGCACAGACTTGTGCATCGCTGGCGCGCAAATTGCACACTTTGCGCCGCACCTGCTGGAACCAAGCAATTCTGACCATCTCCAAACAACTCGGACGCCGTCAGTCATGTGAGCGCTCTGGAGAGGTGCTCACTGTTGGACTACCTGCCGAAACACTTCCTTTCGTCAAGATTTGTCTGAAATTTGATAGCATCTTTTCTTCCACCTGCCAAAGTTGTGCCACGGCTCTTCCGAACCAGACCTTCTTTCTCCTCGACCCCAAATACTTGATGTTTGAGAATATTCGCGCTGACTTTGAAGCGCATGGCCGCAAGTGGGGGGCGCAGGGGTTTTGGGTGATGGTGGTCTACCGCTTCGGGCGCTGGCGCTACACAATCCGACCAGCCATCGTACGCAAGCCCTTTTCGCTCATGTACAAGGTGCTTTACAAGGCGGTGCAGATGGCCACCGGTGTCGAGCTTCCTTGTGAAGTCCCTGTAGGAAAGAACTTTGTCATCGAGCACTTTGGCGGTATCGTGATCAGCGGATTTTCGGCGTTTGGTGACAACTGCAGAATTCGCACGGGCGTGGTCGTTGGTTTGGCGCGCGTCGAGGATCCCTGCGCACCGGTCTTCGGCAACAACGTGGACATCGGAGCAGGAGCCAAGATCCTGGGCCGCATCCAGGTAGGAGACAACGTGCTGATCGGCGCGAACTCGGTGGTGGTCCGAGACGTGCCCTCAAACTCGATCGCGGTGGGCGTCCCGGCGCGCATCAAAAGCCGGCAACATCGGCACACGCCAACACCACCCGCCAAAAAATCAGTCGCTCAGGCTCAAGCCGACCGTTGATATCGGGGCAGACACCCCGTCTGACACCCATCGTTAGTGGTGCCGCTTGTCTGACTCGAACAGACGACCTATCGCTTACAAGGCGATTGCTCTACCAACTGAGCTAAAGCGGCAGTAAGGCAAAAATTCTACTTGACCCGTTTGAGTTGGGGCCTACCGCCCGGCCGCCCAGGGCCCGGGGGCGGTTCCGGTGGGTCACCGGCCGCGGCACCCTCGCTGGGCACGGAACGCAGCGGCCCCCTCGCGGGAGCGTCTGCGGGTACATCCGCGCCAGCAGGTGAATCCGACACAACAGCGGCATCCACCCCCGCACCGGATACCTGCGGAGCGGGGAACGCCATTCCCTGACCGTTCTCACGCGCATAGATCGCGATCACGTGACTGACAGGCACGATGATCTCGCGGGCCACGCCACCAAAGCGGGCCTTGAACTCAAGGAACTCGTTGCCCAACTTCAGGGAACTGGTGGCTTCCATGCTGACATTGAGCACGATCTCACCATTCTTCACAAACTCCATCGGCACCCGCACCGACGCATCCACCTGCACCGCAATGTAGGGAGAGAAACCGTTGTCGGCGCACCATTCATGCAGTGCACGGATCAGGTAAGGCCGAGTGGAAGGGATTTCCGGTTCGCTCATGACGTCGAGCCGCTCCGAGGAGCAGGCTGCCTTTTACTTGCGCATCACTTTCTCGGACGGCGTGAGCGCCTCGATGTAAGCCGGGCGCGAGAAGATCCGTTCAGCGTACTTCAGCAACGGGGCGGCGTTCTTGCTGAGCTCGATGCCATAGAAGTCCAGTCGCCAAAGCAAGGGTGCAATCGCCACATCAAGCATGGAGAAGTTGTCACCCAGCATGAACTTGTTTTTCAGAAACACCGGAGCGAGCTGGGTAAGGCGATCACGGATATGCGCGCGAGCCTTCTCCAACGCCTTCTCGTTGCCCTTGGAGCTGCGCGATTCGAGCATGGAAACGTGCGTGAACAGCTCCTTTTCGAAATTGAGCAGGAACAGGCGCACGCGCGCGCGGTCCACCGGGTCACCGGGCATCAGCTGCGGATGGGGAAATCGCTCATCAATGTACTCGTTGATGATGTTCGACTCATAGAGGATGAGATCGCGCTCGACCAGGATGGGCACCTGGCCGTAAGGGTTCATCACGCTGATGTCTTCGGGCTTGTTGTACAGATCGACATCCCGGATCTCGAAGTCCATGCCCTTTTCAAACAACACGAAACGGCAGCGGTGGGAGTAAGGGCAGGTGGTGCCCGAATACAAGACCATCATGAGGGAGTCTCCTTAAAACAAAAACAGTGGCTGCCAACATGCCCGCAGGCACTGCCAACCACTGTGGAACAACAGGAGCAGCCTTCAGCAGACCACTCCCTTCCTGATCAGATTATTTGACGTCTTTCCAGAAAGCGGCATTCAGACGCCAGGCCACGACGGTAAATGCGGCCAGAAACAACATCACCCAGATGCCGATGCGCACGCGAGAGTTCTGCGCAGGCTCGGCCATCCACTGCAGGTAAGCGACCAAATCGCCAACGTTGTCGTTGTACTGGGCTTCAGTCATCGTGCCAGGCTTGACCTGGGTCCAACCCTTCACCCGATCCACTTCATGGCCGTGGCTCATCACCTTCTCGTGCACAGGCCGGCGCTCTCCCTGCAGCTCCCACAGCGGGTGCGGCATACCGATGTTCGGGAAAGCCAGGTTGTTCCAGCCCGTGGGCTTGGTTTCATCGCGGTAGTAGGTGCGCAACAGCGTGTAGACGTAGTCGGCACCCGTACCAGCGCTGCTGGAGCGCGAACGAGCGATCAGCGTGAGGTCTGGCGGATTCACGCCAAAGAACTGCTTGGCCTGGCGAGGGTCGATCGCCGCCTTCATCGTGTCGCCGATCTTGTCGGTCGTGAAGGTCAGGTTCTCGGCGATCTGCTTGTCGTTCAGGCCAATGTCGCGCAGGCGGTTGTAGCGCATGAATGCCGCTGAGTGGCAGCTGAGGCAGTAGTTGACGAACAGCTTGGCACCGTTTTGCAGGGCCGCCATGTCATTGGTGCGCTGGGGCGCTTTGTCCAGCGGAATGCCACCGCCTGCGGCCAACGCAGCGCCCGACAGGCCCAGGGCCAGCATGAAGCCCATCAGAATTTTTTTCATTTGCTTGACTCTCCGGATTGGCTCTGTGGGGTTCAGTGGGGTTGGAACGTGACGCGATCGGGCACCGGCTTGAATTCGCCGAGGCGGCTCCACCAGGGCATCAGCAGGAAGAAGCCGAAGTAGAACAGCGTACCAACCTGGGACACACGCTCGCCGATGGGCGACGGCGGGAGCACCCCAAGGTAGCCAAGAATCAGGAAGTTGATCACAAACACCGTGTACAGCCAGATGTTCCAGGTCGGGCGGTAGCGGATGGACTTGACCGGGCTGTGATCGAGCCATGGCAGGAAGAACAGGATGATGACGGCGCCGCCCATGGCGACAACACCCCAGAACTTGGCATCGATGGACAGCATCAGCGCGACCGCCACCAGCGCGGCGATCACGATACCGGCCTTGATAGCACCGGACACCTTGGCCTTGACCGCTCCCAGAACCGCCGCCATGACGACGATGACCACGAGGGCATACATCATTTCGGTGGTGATGGCGCGCAGCATCGAGTAGAACGGCGTGAAGTACCAGACCGGCGCGATGTGCAGCGGAGTCACCAGCGGATCGGCCGGGATGAAATTGTTGTACTCGAGAAAGTAGCCACCGAACTCCGGTGCGAAGAAGATGATCGCCGAGAACGCCATCAGGAAGACGGAAACACCCAGGATGTCATGCACCGTGTAATACGGGTGGAACGGGATGCCATCGAGCGGTTTGCCAGATGCGTCCTTGTTGGCCTTGATCTCGACACCATCGGGGTTGTTGGATCCCACTTCGTGCAGCGCGATGATGTGCGCAACCACGAGACCCAGCAGCACCAGCGGCACGGCGATCACGTGGAAGCTGAAGAAGCGGTTCAGGGTGGCATCACCCACCACGAAGTCACCACGGATCAGCAGAGCGAGGTCGGGGCCGACGAAGGGAATGGCCGAGAACAGATTGACGATCACCTGGGCGCCCCAGTAGGACATCTGGCCCCACGGCAGCAGGTAACCCATGAAGGCTTCGGCCATGAGGCACAGGAAGATCGCGCAACCGAAGACCCACACCAGCTCGCGGGGCTTGCGGTAGCTGCCGTAGATCAGACCGCGAAACATGTGCAGATACACCACCACAAAGAACGCCGAAGCACCGGTGGAGTGCATGTAGCGGATCAGCCAGCCCCACGGCACGTCGCGCATGATGTACTCGACAGAGGCGAACGCCAGGTTGGCGTCCGGCTTGTAGTGCATCACCAGGAAGATCCCTGTCACGATCTGGATCACCAGCACCAAGAGGGCCAGCGAGCCGAAGAAGTACCAGAAGTTGAAGTTCTTGGGCGCGTAGTACTCGGAGAGATGCTCCTTGTACAGCTTGGACAGGGGGAACCGGTTGTCTACCCAGTTCAGTGCTTTCTGACCGATCGGTGCGTCGGGGGAAATTTCTTTGAATTCAGCCATGGGGGTGCCTCTGTGATCCGTTGTCTGCCAGCGCCGCTCAGGCCTGCTTCTCTTCGCCCACCAGCAAGGTGGTGTCGGACAGGTAGTAGTGCGGCGGCACTTCGAGGTTGTCGGGTGCGGGCTTGTTCTTGAAGACACGGCCAGCCACATCGAACGTGGAGCCATGGCAGGCACAGAGGAAACCACCCTTCCAGTCGTCTGGCAGCGAAGGCTGGGGCCCAGGGGTGAGCTTGTCGCCAGGGGAGCAGCCAAGATGGGTACAGATACCTACCGTCACGAGATATTCGGGCTTGATGGAGCGGTGACGATTCTTGGCGTACGCAGGCGTCGGGTAGGCCGTGCGGTCTGAATTGGGGTCGGCCAGCTGGCCGTCGAGCCCTTCCAGAGCAGCCAACTGCTCCGGAGTGCGGCGCAGGATCCATACTGGCTTGCCGCGCCATTCGACGACGATTTTCTCGCCAGGCTGGATGCCCGAGATATCCACCTCTACGGCAGCACCGGCAGCCTTGGCCCGCTCAGACGGCTGAAAAGTGCTCACGAAGGGAACGGCGACTGCGGCTGCTCCGGCACCACCCATGGCGCAGGAGGTGATCAGCCAGGTTCTGCGGCTGCGATCAACAGTCGCGCCTGCGGTTGCTTCACTCATGGGGATCTTTCAATGGAGTCGAGACGGGACACTGGGGACAACCCGGCATTGTACTGGAGCAGTCAAGGGGCTTTACCGCTTGTCGGGGTGTGTGACTTGGCTATTGCTCCCCAGCGATCCCAGCCTGCAGCCGGGAGGCTATCGGTGCCAGGGGACTGTGTGAGAATCATCCCTGGATCGCAAGCACATCGGCCCGTTTCGCCCGGGCCCGACAACCACCCGTCAACTGGAGGACCTCATGGGCATGTTGCAGGAATTCAAGGAATTTGCCGTCAAGGGCAACGTGATCGACCTCGCTGTGGGCGTCATCATCGGCGGCGCCTTCGGCAAGATCGTCACTTCGATGGTGGAAGACGTGATCATGCCGATCGTGGGCTCCATCTTCGGAAGCCTCGATTTCACCAACCTCTTCATTCCGCTGGCCAAGGTTCCAGAGGGCACAGCCCCTACCCTCGCCGCGCTCAAGGCGGCTGGTGTACCCACCCTCGCGTATGGCAGCTTCATCACCGTGGCACTGAACTTCACCATCATGGCGTTCATCATTTTCGTCATGGTCAAGCAGATCAACCGCCTCAAGCGCCAGGCACCTGCCGCTCCGGCCGAACCGCCACCGACACCTGAAGACATCGTCCTGCTGCGCGAGATTCGCGACAGCCTGCGCAAGTAGCCGCCGGCCGCACCCGTGAAGACGCCGGACCCGCAAGGGTTGCGGCGTTTTTTCTTCAGGTGGCTGCCAGCGCGGCGTCGATGGCAGCCAGCAGGCTGGTGGGGCTGGCCTGTCCGGTTCCGGCGATGTCAAACGCGGTTCCGTGGTCCGGGCTGGTACGGACGAAGGGCAGGCCCAGTGTGGTGTTCACGCCATGCTCCAGGCCGAGCAGCTTGACGGGAATCAGCCCTTGGTCATGGTACATCGCGACCACCACGTCAAAGGCCCCCTGCCGCGCGCGCATGAACACGGTATCGGGTGCATGTGGCCCGCTGACCAGCACTCCGGCTGCCCTCGCTTGCTCGACAGCGGGGGTGATCGCCTCGATCTCCTCCCGGCCAAACAGACCACCCTCGCCGGCATGCGGGTTCAATCCGGCAACCGCGACGCGAGGTGCATCGAAACCTGTGCGGCGGAAATGCGCGTCGGTGATGCGAATGGTCTCCAGTACTTGCTCGGGTGTGACCGCTTCCAGCGCCTGCCGCAGCGACACGTGGATGCTCACCAGAACCGTGCTCAGTCCCGGACAACTGAGCATCATGCGCACCGGCAGCTCTGACACGGGCACGCCCAGGTGCGACGCCGCCAGGGCCTGCAGCATCTCGGTGTGCCCGGGGTGATCGACGCCTGCCACCGCCAGCGCTTCCTTGTGGATCGGCGCCGTGACCAACGCCCTCGCCTTCCCGGAAAGAACGGCTTGGGCGCCCCAGCGAATGCAATCAGCCGCCGCCCTGCCCGCCTCGGCACTCACCCGGCCCAGGGGCACGGGCCGCAGAAGCGAGCAGGCCTGGATCACCGGCACGCAACCCGGTGGAACGGTACCGAAGGCCGACAACACCTCCACCTCGGCCAGCATCAGGGCGTCTGCGGCGGATGCCGGCCCGGAAGCGGTCGTGCGTAGCGCGCGCTGCATCGCGGCCACATCGCCCGCCACCACTACCTGTTGCTGGAGCGCAGGCCGCTCACGGAACGCCCGGGCGATGATTTCCGGGCCAATGCCAGCCGGATCACCCATGCTCACGACGATGGGAATTGGATGAGCAGTGGACATGCGGGGCCTCAGGCGGGGTTGTCGATGTCGATGAACATGTGCTCCAGACCGAGCTGGGACGACACATGTGCGCCGACCGCTGGAGCCCCATAGCGCTCCGAGGCGTGGTGACCACAGGCGATGTAGGCAACGCCGCATTCGCGCGCGTAGTGCGCCTGAGGCTCGGATATCTCGCCGGTGATGAACACATCCGCGCCAGCCGCGATCGCGGCCTCGAAGTAGCCCTGGGCGCCGCCCGTGCACAAGGCCACGCGGCGCAAGGGCCGGTCGGGCTCGGCCACGAGCGTGACAGCACGCCCCAGGCGCTTTGCCACATGGTCGGCCAGCGCAGCGGCAGACTTGCAGTCGCGCTCACCCATGAAACCCAGCGACTGGTCGCCGAACCGCCCTTGCTCCTCGGCAAGAATCCGCACCCCCAGATGGCGGGCGAGCTGGGCGTTGTTGCCCAACTCTGGGTGGGCATCCAGAGGGAGGTGGTAGGCAAACAGATTGATGTCGTTCGCCAGCAGCAAGGCGAGCCGCTGCTTCATCCAGCCTGTGACCCGGCCGTCCTGCCCACGCCAGAACAAGCCGTGGTGCACCAGAATGGCATCGGCACCCTCCGCCACGGCGGCTTCAATCAAGGCCCGACTGGCCGTGACGCCGCTGACCACTTTCCGCACGTCTGCCCGGCCTTCTACCTGCAGCCCGTTAGGCCCATAGTCCTTGAAACGCGAAGGCTGCAGCAGGGCATCCAGGGTGTCGGCCAATTGGGCCCGGGAGACAGCAGAGGACATGGGGCGAATGGCAGACATGGGGTGAGGAGTGGGGCGAGGCAGGTCCTCCATTCTGACACCCGCTCCGTCGATCGAAAGAAGTCCACCCGACCCTTGAAGCCGGCGGTGAACCCGCCCATTTGCAGGACAATATCGGCCACACGCCCTGGCCCCACCGCACCTTCAACCCGCTTTTGGCCCCTCCATGAAACGTCTCTGGCTCCTGTTCGCCCAAACCGTCACCGTGCTGGTGGCGGCTCTGTTTGTGGTGAACACATTGCAACCCCAATGGCTGAGCAAGCGCACGACCGTGGTACCTGTCTTCGAGGCAGCATCTGGCACCGCCGTGCCGCAAGTAGAAGGAAACGGCAGCTTCCGTGCGGCAGCCCGTGCGGCATCGGGCGCCGTGGTGAGCATCAACACCAGCAAGGCGCCCAGCACCGGCACACAGAGCGCCGACCCCTGGTTCCGTTTTTTCTTTGGTGACCAGGCACCTTCGCAACAGCAGAGCGGCCTCGGCTCCGGCGTGATCGTCAGCCCCGCCGGCTACGTACTGACCAACAACCACGTGATCGAGGAAGCGGACGAGATCGAGGTCATTCTCAACGACGGACGCAAGGCCGTCGCCCAGGTTATTGGTACCGACCCGGAGACCGACCTGGCCATCCTGAAAATCAACCTGACCGACTTGCCCGTGATCACCCTGGGCAACTCCGATGCGCTGGAAATCGGCGACCAGGTACTGGCCATTGGCAACCCTTTTGGCGTGGGCCAGACCGTGACCAGCGGAATCGTCAGCGCACTGGGCCGGACACAGCTGGGCATCAACACCTTCGAGAATTTCATCCAGACCGACGCCGCCATCAACCCGGGCAATTCCGGAGGTGCGCTGGTCGACGTGAGCGGTCAGCTGATGGGCATCAACACCGCCATCTACTCCCGCTCGGGTGGGTCGATGGGCATCGGCTTCGCCATCCCCACCTCCACCGCCCGCAGCGTGATGGAAGCGATTGTCAAGGACGGGCAAGTCACGCGCGGCTGGATCGGCGTCGAACCGCAGGACCTCAGCCCCGAACTCGCCGAGAACTTTGGCATGAAACCGGGCACGGGCGTCATCATCAGCGGTGTGCTGCAGAACGGGCCTGCTGCCCAGGCCGGTATCCGCCCGGGTGATGTGATCACCGCCGTCGGGGGCCGTCCGGTGAACAACGTGGCACAACTGCTGTCGGCGGTGGCCAACCTCTCGCCGGGTATAACCACTTCGCTCGACGTGGTCCGGCGCGAAGGCAAAACAAAAGTGGACGTCACGCCGGGTCGGCGCAACCTGCCACGGCAGCAGACGCTGCCTCGCTGAGCCGATCGTTCAGGAAGCGGTTTCCTGCTCGGTTTCGTCGTCGGTCTTTCCCGACGACTTGATGAACCACTGCGCACCCCAGATGCCCAGCTCGTAGAGCAGGCACATCGGCACGGCCAGCGCCAGCTGGGAAATCACGTCGGGCGGTGTGACAACGGCGGCAATCACGAACGCCACCACGATGAAGTACCCGCGGAAGTCCTTGAGCTTCTGCACGGTCACCATGTTCATCTTGACGAGCAGCACCACCACGATCGGCACCTGGAACGCCAGGCCGAAGGCCAGATAGAGCGACAGGATCGCTTCGACGTAGGAGGCGATGTCCGGCGTGGCGGCCACACTGGCCGGCGTGAACTTCTGGATGAAGCCAAACATCTTGTCCAGCACGAAGAACTGCACAAAGGCGATACCCACATACGCCAGCAGGCTGCCCATCACGATCAGGGGAATGGCAAAGCGCTTTTCGTGGCTGTACAGGCCCGGCGCCACGAAGGCCCAAACCTGGTACATCCACCAAGGCAGCGACAGCAGCAGCGCTGCCATGGCCAACACCTTGATGGGAACGAAGAAGGGCGAGAACACGCCCACGGCAATCAACTTGGCGTCCGGCGGCATGTGAGCGCGGATCGGCACCGCGATCAGGTCGATCAATCCACTCGGACCGGGCCACAGCGCCAGCAGGGCCATGCACACGGCGAGGCCGATGATGCCGCGCAGAAGCCTGTCACGCAGCTCCATCAGGTGCTGCACGAACGGCTGTTCGGAACCGGCGAGCTCGTCGGTGGGATCTTTGGAGTCGGACATCAACGGGGGGTGGAAGAGGAACGCGGCCGGAAGCGGGCCACGCGGGCCGCACCCGACTGGGTGCGAGTCCGCACGCCGGTACGGGCCTTGAACCACTGAGGCATCGCCTTCTGCTTGAGGCGCCAGTTTTTCTTGGGGTGTTTGTAGACCGGCGGAGTCTCGAGCGAGCCCATCGAACTGCCCGTGTCGTACGACGTGGACGGGCCATCGAGGCCAGATGTGGCCTCGGACCACGACTTCTCGAAGTCGCTGGCCGTGCTCTGGACCGAATTCTCCACGTCGCGCGCGGCCTCGGTCATCGAGTCCTTCATTTTCTTGAGCTCTTCCAGCTCCATGGAGCGGCTGACCTCCGCCTTGACGTCGGCCACATAGCGCTGCGCCTTGCCCAGCAGCGCGCCCACGGTGCGCGCCACGCGCGGCAGCTTCTCCGGTCCGATGACGATCAACGCCACCGCACCGATGAGGGCGAGCTTGGAAATGCCCAGATCAATCATGTGTCGGCCATCTTGCAGGCGTGGTGGGGGCGAAAATCACCCGTGGGTGTATGGCGCCAGAAAGGCGGGGCAGTCAGCCGGGAGGCTGTCAGCTCTTCTGCTTGGCTTCGACGTCGATGGCGTTTTTGTCAGCGCGGGAGGCGTCCTGGGTGACTTGACCGGGTGCGGCGTTGTCGGCGGGGTTTTGCCCACCCTCCTTCATGCCGTCCTTGAAACCCTTGACCGCTCCGCCGAGGTCAGAACCGATGTTCTTGAGCTTCTTGGTGCCGAACACCATCACCACGATCAGCAGCACGATCAGCCAGTGCCAGATGGAAAACGAACCCATGAGCAACTCCAGATTGGAAAATTAGGAAGCGAAAAGACGCTGTTCGTGGGATTCTAAGCCCGGGTGGGAGTTCAGCCACCCTCGCTGCCCAATACCGTAGCCCGCCAGACGGCGGTCAGCCTCGCAACCACGGACGCGGGCCACCCATCACATGCACGTGAAGGTGGTGCACTTCCTGCCCACCTTCAGCACCGTTGTTGCACACGATGCGAAATCCCCCTTCGGGGTATGGATTGCAGCCCTGCTCGAGCGCCAGACGTGGCGCCAGGGTCATGATCCGCCCCATCACGCGCTCGTGCTCGGGCCCCAGTTGGGCCATGGAGGGCAGATGCACCCTGGGAATCATCAGGAAATGCACGGGCGCCCAAGGATTGATGTCATGGAACGCAAAGATGTCTTCGTCCTCATAGACCTTCCTGGAGGGAATCTGGCCGGCAATGATCTTGCAGAAGATGCAGTTGGGATCGTGAGTACTCATGGGATCGTGGTGTTCAGTCGGGCATCGCCTGGCTGGCGTTCATGCGCACCATGCCTTTGACGATGCGGTACAGGAACCAGATGGAGATCAGGCACCAGGCAACCCATCCGGGCGCCACCAGCAGCAGCCACAGGGGGAGCGTCACCAGATAGAGCACAGCAGCCCAGATCACCGTGCGGATACGCCAGGAGAAATGGCTGGCTTGCCAGGTGCCTTCGGCATCGCCCTTTTTCACCAGGTCAATGATCAGCGCGATGATGAGCAGCACGGGGCTGGCCTGCGCCCCCGGCAACACGGCCCCCACCGCGACGATCAGGTGCAGGACGTAGCTGACCCAGCCAACCGTCTTGAGAGACTGGGCCTTCTCGCTGTCGACCGCCTTGACGTCGATGATGTCGCTCATGGGATCCTCCTCTCGTCAGCCAGCGGCCGGCCCAGCGGCTTCCCGCTGCAATACCTTGCGCATCGCTTTTTCTTCCAGACCACTCAGACCCTCGCGGCGCACCAGCTCCGCGATCACGTCAGCAGGGCTGAGGTTGTAGTGCGCCAGTGCGATCATGCAATGGAACCAGAGGTCAGCGGTTTCGTTCACCAGCTTCTGGCGATCGCCCCCGTGGTCGAGATCCTTCGCGGCCATCACGGCCTCGGTGGCCTCCTCACCGATCTTTTTCAGGAAGGTGTCGGGGCCCTTGTGCAGCAGACGGGCGACATAACTCTTGTCGGGATCGCCGCCGTTGGCCGGTTTGCGGCTCTCTATGACAGCGGCCAGACGGACCAGGTCATCGGTGTTGGACATGGATCGGTTACCTGTAGATCGACTCTGGATCTTTGAGCACGGGGTCGACGGCATGCCATTGCCCACCCTCAAAGCGCTGGAAGAAGCAGCTGTGGCGGCCGGTGTGGCAAGCGATGCCGGGTTCGTGCCCCAGTTGCGTCACCTTGAGCAGCACCACATCATTGTCACAGTCCAGGCGAATGTCGTGCACAGTCTGCACATGGCCCGACTCTTCACCCTTGAACCACAGCCGGTTGCGCGACCGGCTGTAGTAGACCGCCCGACCGAGCTCCGCCGTTTTCTGCAGCGCCTCACGGTTCATCCAGGCGAACATCAGCACGTCGCCAGAGACGGCCTCCTGCGCAATCACGGGCACCAGACCCTGTGCGTCCCACTTCACTTCATCCAGCCAGTTCATGGGGAGGAATCTACCATGGGCCTTACGCCCTGAAACCCCTCGCCACCGGAATGCCGTTAGGATGGCTCAACCCCTGCTCTGCGGCAGAGTGCCGGGGCCCTCCAACAACAAGGAAAACCATGAAGATCCGCACCCTGCTCCTGGTCTTGTTCATCCTGTTCATCGCCGGCTTCGTTGCCCTCAATTTTGAACAGATCCTTCAACCAACGGCACTCAATTTCGGCTTCACCCAGGTACAGGCCCCCATGGGCCTGGTGCTGCTGGGTATGCTGGCCCTGGTCCTCGTGGTTTTCCTGGCTGCGCTGGTCTACTACCAGACGCTGCATCTGATGGAGGTGCGCCGCATCACGCGCGAGGCCGCCGACCAGCGCGTGCTGGCCGACAAGGCCGAAGCGTCGCGGTTCACGGAGTTGCGGCAGTACCTGCAAGGCGAGCAAATCGCAACGACGGCGCGCGACGATGCGCTGGCCGAGAGGCTGCACGCGAAACTGGATCAGGTCCAGGCAGCACTCACTCAGGTGATCGAACAGAACGGCAACGGGCTGAGCGCGAGCATCGGGGAACTGGAGGACCGGATGGAGCGACGCCTTCCGCCCAGTGGCAGCGCTTCCATCTGACCAGCGGTTCAGCGCCGGACCGGAATCCCGCGTTCGGCCATGCGAGCCTTGGCCTGGGCCACCGTGAATTCGCCGTAGTGAAAAATACTGGCGGCCAGCACGGCATCTGCACCACCTTGCTGCACGCCGTCGGCCAGGTGATCGAGGTTGCCCACCCCACCTGAAGCAATCACGGGCACGCTCACAGCATCGGCCACCGCGCGCGTGAGAGCCAGATCGAAACCCGACTTGGTACCGTCGCGGTCCATGCTGGTGAGCAGGATCTCCCCTGCCCCCCAATCGGCCATCTTCGACGCCCAGGCCACCGCATCCAGCCCAGTGTTCTTGCGACCGCCGTGGCTGTAGACGTCCCACCCCTCGCCACGCTGCTCCAGATCGCTGCCCTGGCGGCGCTTGGCGTCGATCGCCACCACGATGCACTGGGCGCCATACTTGTCGGAAGCGTCGCGAATCACCTGTGGGTTGGCAATGGCAGCCGAATTGAAGCTGGTCTTGTCCGCGCCCGCATTGAGCAGACGGCGCACATCTTCCACCGTGCGGACCCCACCGCCCACCGTGAGCGGAATGAACACCTGCGACGCGACCGCTTCAATGATGTGCAGAATGAGATCCCGTCCGTCGGAGGTGGCGGTGATGTCCAGAAAGGTGAGTTCGTCGGCGCCCTGCTCGTTGTAACGGGCAGCAATTTCCACCGGGTCACCGGCATCGCGCAACTCCACAAAGTTGACGCCCTTGACGACGCGCCCGCCGGTCACGTCCAGGCAGGGAATGATGCGCTTGGCCAGCATGAACGCCTTATCCGTTGAGTTCGTCGGCGAGTTGCTGGGCCGCTTCGAAGTCGAGATCCCCGCTGTAGATCGAGCGACCGCAGATCACCCCCTCGACACCTTCATCCTCCACGGCACACAGGGATCGGATGTCTTCCAGGTTGGACAGGCCGCCGGAGGCAATGACAGGAATGGACAAAGCCCGCGCGAGCTTCACGGTAGCCTCGATATTGATGCCAGAGAGCATCCCGTCGCGGCCGATGTCGGTATAGATGATGCCTTCGACGCCGTAGTCCTCAAACTTGCGGCCCAGGTCCACCACTTCGTGGCCGGTGAGCTTGCTCCAGCCATCTGTGGCGACCTTGCCGTCCTTGGCGTCCAGGCCCACGATGATGTGGCCGCCGAACGCGGTGCAGGCATCCTGCAGGAAGCCCGGGTTCTTGACCGCCGCCGTGCCAATGATGACGTAACGCAGCCCGGCGTCCAGATAGCGCTCGATGGTATCGAGATCGCGGATGCCACCGCCCAGCTGCACGTCCACTTCGGCCCCCACCTCCTTGAGGATGGCGCGGATGGCCTGCTCATTCCTGGGCTTGCCTGCAAAAGCGCCATTGAGATCCACCAGGTGCACGCGCCGGGCACCTTTGTCCACCCAGCCGCGAGCGATGGCGGCCGGATCGTCGCCAAACACCGTGGATTGGTCCATGTCGCCTTGTTTGAGGCGAACGCACTGGCCGTCTTTCAGATCAATGGCAGGAATCAGCAGCATGATGGTGTGAATGGAGGGCGGATGGACTCAGGGATTCCAGGACAGAAAGTTGCGGTAGAGCGCCAGCCCCTGATCGGCGCTCTTTTCCGGGTGAAACTGGGTGGCAAAAATATTATCGCGGGCGATGGCAGCCGCAAAGCGCCCGCCGTAGTCGGCCTCGCCAACGCTGTGTGCCGCCGCCGCAGGGCGTGCATAAAAACTGTGCACGAAGTAGAAATAAGCCCCGTCCGCAATGCCCTGCCAGAGAGGGTGTGGCGCACCGCGCCCCAGGGCGTGAAACACCGGATTCCACCCCATCTGCGGCACCTTGAACCGGCTTCCATCGTCCTGTCGTCGTCCTTCCAGCTGGAAGCGCACCACTTCACCGGGAATCAGGCCCAGCCCATCGGTCGGCCCCTCCTCACTGCGGTCCAGCAGCATCTGCATGCCCACGCAGACGCCGAACAGGGGCTTGTGCGCCGCCGCGTACAACACGGCATCCTGCAACCCGGAGGCAGCGAGCTCGCGCATGCAGTCCCCCATGTGGCCCTGACCGGGCAGCACCACCCGATCAGCGTCCATCACATCCTGTGAACGGGCGGTGACCAGCACCTCCACGTCCTGCGCCTGCGCCACGTGCTGCACCGCCTGCGATACCGAGCGCAGGTTCCCGCTGCCGTAGTCCACCACGGCGACCGTCTTGCGTTTCATCGGGCTAGAAACTCAGAGTGAGCCTTTGGTCGAAGGAATCACATCGCCCATGCGCGGGTCGCGCTCCAGGGCCATGCGCAGGGCACGGGCGAAAGCCTTGAACACGGTTTCGGCTTGGTGGTGAGCATTTTCGCCGTGCAGGTTGTCGATGTGCAGCGTCACGCCGGCGTGGTTCACGAAGCCCTGGAAAAACTCGAACGCGAGCTGGGTGTCGAAGGCGCCGACCATGCCGCTCTTGAAGGGAACGCGCATGTGCAGGCCCGGGCGGCCCGAAAAGTCGATGACCACACGCGACAGGGCCTCATCCAGCGGCACATAGGCATGACCGTAGCGGCGGATTCCTTTTTTGTCGCCCACAGCCTGGGCAAACGCCTGGCCTAGCGTGATGCCCACGTCTTCCACCGTGTGGTGCCCGTCGATGTGCAGGTCGCCCTTGGCCTGGATGTCGAGATCGATCAGCCCGTGGCGGGCGATCTGGTCGAGCATATGGTCGAAAAAGCCGATGCCCGTGGACAGGCTGGCCTGGCCCGTGCCATCGAGGTTGATGCGCACGCCGATCTGCGTTTCCGAAGTGTTGCGTTGCACCTGTGCGACGCGGTCGGACACGGCGGGGACGGAAGTCTGGGTCATAGGGCGGTCTGGAGGGCGCGGATCAACTGGGCGTTTTCCGACGGAGTACCCACGGTCAGGCGCAGACAGTGGGTCAGCAGTGGGTGCATTTTAGAAACATTCTTCACCAGAATGCCCTGGGCCTTGAGGGCGTCGAAACTGCGTTGCGCATCCGGTACGCGCACCAGCACCATGTTGGCCTCGCTCGGGAACGGTTTCACACCCGGCAGATGGGTCAGCGTTTCGACCAGCAGCGTGCGCTGCTCGCGGATCTGGGCGGCCTGTTCGGCAAACACATTTGCGTGTTCCAGCGCGAAGAGGGCGCACTCTGCGTTCAGCACGCTCACGTTGTAAGGGGGGCGCAGCTTGTCGATCTCGTGCACCAGCGCCTGCGGGCCGATCATGTAGCCAATGCGGACCCCTGCCAGACCGAATTTGGACAGCGTGCGCATGAGCAACACGTTCGCATTGGCCGTCGGCTGCGCGCGGATCTCGTCCAGCCAGCTGTGGCGGGAGAACGGCTGGTAGGCCTCATCGATCACAACCAGTCCACCAAAACCAGTCGCCTCCACGATGAGCCGGCGGATGGTCTCCGCATTCCATAGGTTGGCGGTCGGGTTGTTGGGATAGGCGATGTAGGTGACGGCGGGCCGGTGCTCCCGCATTGCAGCCAGCATGGCGGCCTCGTCGAGTTCGAAGTCTGCGGTGAGCGGTACACCCACGAACTTCAGGCCTTGCAGCTGCGCACTCATCGCGTACATCACGAAGCCCGGCAGCGGCGCCAGGATGCTTGCACCCGGCAGGTCACAGCCCATCGCAAGCAAAGAGATCAGCTCGTCCGAGCCGTTGCCCAGCATGAGGCCGCAACCCGATGGCAGGTCCACGTAGCGGACCAGCGCCTGCTTGAGTTCATCGATGCGGGCACCAGGGTAGCGGTGGATGGCCACAGCACCCAGGCGCGCGCCCAGCCCGGCCTGCAGGGCTGGAGGCAGCGGGTACGGGTTCTCCATCGCATCGAGCTTGACCATACCGGTCGAATCCTGGATGGCATAGGCGTGCATGGACTGCACGTCCTGACGGATCATGTCCATCGGGCTCGCGCTCATTTCGCACTCCGCATCGGGGGCACGACGTCCAGCCGCATTTCGGCCGCACGAGCATGTGCCTGCAGGCCTTCGCCGTACGCCATCTCTGCGGCGATGCTGCCCAATGTCTGGGCACCGGCGGAGCTGACCTCGATCAGGCTGCTGCGCTTCTGAAAGTCGTAAACGCCCAGCGGCGAGGAAAAGCGTGCTGTTCCGCTGGTGGGCAGTACGTGGTTCGGTCCGGCGCAATAGTCGCCCAGGCTTTCACTGGTGTAGGCACCCAGGAAGATCGCGCCCGCGTGTCGCAGCAGCGGTTCCCAGCGGTGTGGGTCGCTGCTGGAGACCTCCAGGTGTTCCGGGGCGATGCGGTTGCTGATGGCACAGGCCTCTTCCATGCTACGGGTGTGGATCAGCGCCCCGCGGTCGTTCAGGCTTTTCACGATGATGGCCGCCCGGGGCATGGACGGCAGCAGGCGGTCGATCTCCCTCTGCACCGCCTCGATGTACGCCTCGCTGGGGCACAGCAGGATGCTTTGCGCCAGCTCGTCATGCTCGGCCTGGCTGAACAGGTCCATCGCCACCCATTCGGCAGGCGTGCTGCCATCGGCCAGCACAAGGATTTCGCTCGGGCCGGCGATCATGTCGATGCCCACCGTGCCGAACACCCGCTTCTTGGCACTGGCCACATAGGCGTTGCCCGGGCCAGTGATCTTGTCTACCCTGGGCACGGTGGCGGTGCCATAGGCCAGCGCCGCAACCGCCTGGGCACCACCGATGGTGAAGGCGCGGGTGACGCCCGCCACGTAGGCAGCCGCCAGCACCAGGTCGTTGCGCTCACCGCGCGCCGACGTGCTCTCGCCATTGCCGCCGGTGGCCACACTGCCACGAACCGGCGTGGGCACCACCATGATGATTTCCTGCACACCAGCCACGTGCGCGGGGACGGCGTTCATGATCAGACTGGACGGGTACGCTGCCTTGCCGCCGGGCACGTAGATACCTACGCGGTCCAGCGGCGTCACCTTCTGGCCCAGCAGCGTACCGTCCTCGTCGCGGTAGCTCCAGCTCTCGCCCCCTGCCTTCTTCTGCGCTTCGTGGTAACTGCGTACGCGGCGCGTGGCCGCCTGCAGCGCGTCGCGCTGGGCGTTGGGCAGGCTGTCGAAAGCCGCCTTGAAGTCGGCTTGCGTGAGCTCGAGATCGGCCATCGTGCTGGCGGACAGGCCGTCGAAGCGCGCGGTGTACTCGAGCACCGCCGCGTCGCCCCGTTCGCGCACATCGGTCAGGATGTCGGCCACGCGCAGCTCGATCGCGCCGTCGGTCTCGGCCGACCAATGCAGACGGGCCGCGAACTGCGCCTCGAACTCGGAGTCAGCGGTGGAGAGTCGGGCAGGGCGGGCTAAAAGGCTCATGGCTGGACAGCGGGTTTCTCGATGGCTTGCGCGAAGGCGTCAATGATGGGGCGGATCGCAGCCTGCTTGAGTTTGAGAGAAGCCTGGTTGACAACCAGCCGCGCGCTGATATCCATGATGCGCTCCACTTCCACCAGGTGATTCGCCTTGAGCGTGTTGCCCGTGGACACGAGGTCGACGATGGCATCGGCCAGGCCGGTCAGCGGCGCCAGCTCCATGCTGCCGTACAGCTTGATCAGGTCCACGTGCACACCCTTGCCCGCGAAGAACTCGCGCGCGATGCTGGTGTACTTGGTGGCGACCTTCAGGCGCGACCCCTGGCGCACCGCCGAGGCATAGTCGAAGTCGGCCCGCACCGCCACGCTCACGCGACAGCGCGAGATATTCAGGTCCAGCGGCTGGTAGAGGCCCTGGCCACCGTGCTCGATGAGCGTGTCCTTGCCGGTCACACCGAGATCCGCACCTCCATGCTCGACGTAGGTCGGCACGTCGGTGGCGCGCACCAGCACGACGCGCACGCCGGGCTGGCTCGTGGCAAGAATGAGCTTGCGAGACTTTTCGGGATCTTCCAGCACCTCGATGCCCGCTGCACGGAGCAGAGGCAAGGTCTCGTCGAAGATGCGACCTTTGGAAAGGGCGAGAGTGATCATTTGATGCGTTCGATGTCAGCGCCGATACCGCGCAACTTGGCTTCCATCTGGTCGTAGCCCCGATCCAGGTGGTAGATGCGGTCGACGATGGTCTCACCTTCGGCCACCAGACCAGCAATCACCAGGCTGGCGGAGGCGCGCAGGTCGGTGGCCATTACCGTGGCACCCGACAGGCGCGGAATACCTTCGATGATCGCCACCTTGCCGTCGGTCTGGATGTGGGCGCCCAGTCGCACGAGTTCGTTGACGTGCATGAACCGGTTCTCGAAGATGGTCTCGGTGACCTTGCTGGGCCCATCGGCGATGCAGTTGAGCGCCATGAACTGCGCCTGCATGTCGGTCGGAAACCCCGGATATTCGGTGGTTCGGAAGCTCTGCGCCTTCAGGCGACCGGTCGCTCGCACACGAATGAAAACACCACCACCGTCCTGGCCTGCCTCGATCTCGGCCCCCGCCTCGCGCAGTTTGTCGATCACAGCGTCCAGATGGTCCGCGCGGCCGTGGCGCAGCACCACGTCGCCACCCGCGGCCGCCACTGCGCAGAGGAAGGTACCAGCCTCGATGCGGTCGGCCACCACCTGGTGCGTGCAGCCATGCAGGCTGTCCACACCCTGCACATGGATGCGGCTGGTGCCATGGCCTTCGATCTTCGCGCCCATGGCGATGAGCATCTCGGCCAGATCGCCGATCTCGGGCTCCTGCGCGGCGTTCTCCAGCACCGTCTCGCCCTGGGCCAGTGCCGCGGCCATGAGGAAGTTTTCGGTGCCAGTCACGGTCACCATGTCGGTGGCGATGCGGGCCCCGTGCAGCCGCGTCCTGCCCATGGGCAGTCGCGCCTCCATGTAGCCATGCTCCACCACGATTTCGGCCCCCATGGCCTGCATGCCCTTGATGTGTTGGTCCACCGGCCGCGAGCCGATCGCACAGCCGCCAGGCAGCGACACTCGGGCGTGGCCGAAGCGCGCCAGCAGCGGCCCGAGCACCAGCACCGAAGCGCGCATGGTCTTGACCAGCTCGTAAGGTGCCTCGGCCTTGATCGGGTCTGCCGCCTTCAGCGTGATGCCGCTGCGGTCTTCCCGGGTCTGCGTCTGCACGCCCATGTTGTCGAGCAGCTTGCGCATGGTGACCACGTCCTGCAGGCGTGGCAGGTTGTTCAGCGTCACCAGCTCGGGGGTGAGCAGTGCGGCGCACAACTCGGGCAACGCGGCGTTCTTGGCGCCGGAAATGAGCACCTCACCCGTGAGGGTGCGACCACCGTTGATTCGCAGTTTGTCCATGGAGCGCGTCAGTTTCGGGGTTGGCCTGCCCATTCGGCGGGTGTGAAGGTTTTCATCGACAAGGCGTGCACTTCGTCGTTCTGGATGCGTTGACCCAGGGTGCCGTAAACGGCCTGGTGGCGCTTGATCGCGCGCAGCCCCTCGAACGCTGGCGAGACGATCACTGCAGCCCAATGACGGCCGTCACCGGTGACTTCGATGTGCTCGCAGGGGAGGCCGGCGGCGATGAGGGATTGCAATTCTTCAGCGGTCATGGGTTGTCTAGTGCCGAATCTTGTAGCCGATCTTGAGCAGGTGCAGCGCGAACGCGCTCACCACGGTCAGCGCGCCGCCCACCAGGGCCAGGCTGATCCAGGGCGACACATCGCTCACGCCGAAAAAGCCATAGCGGAAGCCGTCGATCATGTAGAAGAACGGGTTGAGGTGGCTCACGCGCTGCCAGAAGTCGGGCAAGGAATGAATGGAGTAGAACACGCCCGAGAGAAAGGTCATGGGCACGATGATGAAGTTCTGGAAAGCGGCCATCTGATCGAACTTCTCGGCCCAGAGGCCGGCGATGAGGCCCAGCGTGCCCAGCAGGGCCGCTCCCATGAAGCCAAATGCCAGGATCCACAGTGGCGCCACCAGCGACGGCTGGGCAAACCACCAGGTAACCACCATCACGCCCATCCCGACGGCCATGCCACGCACGATGGACGAGCCCACGTAGGCCACGAACCACGCGCGGTGCGACAGCGGCGTGAGCAGCAGGAACACCAGGTTGCCCATGATCTTGCTCTGAATGAGCGAGGACGAGCTGTTGGCGAACGCGTTCTGCAACACGCTCATCATCACCAGACCTGGCAACAGGAAAGCCGTGTAGCTCACGGTGTCATAGACCTGCACGCGCCCTTCCAGCACATGGCCGAAGATCATGAGATAGAGGATGGCGGTGATCACCGGTGCGGCAACGGTCTGGAAGCCCACCTTCCAGAAGCGCAGCACTTCCTTGTAGAACAGGCTTTGCCAGCCAGTCATGCGTTCCTCGCTCCTACACCCGTCACTGTGTCTGCGGCACCGGCATCCGGAGGCGTCTCACCCGGCAACGGGACGGGCCCAGGCCGGCCACCGGTACCCGTGAGGTCGAGAAACACATCCTCCAGATCGGCCTTGCGGATCTCGATGTCTTCGGGCGAGACCCCTACCTCGCGCAGCCGCGCGAGGATGCGCTCGACCGCCAGGGCATCGTTCGCGGGCAACTGCACCACACGGCCGGTGATCCGGGCCTGCACCGCCAGGTCGATCGGCAGGGCCGCATCGGTCTTGAAGCGCAGTACGTTGGAAGCAGCCCGCGCCAGCAGCGCGGAAGTGGACTCGAGCGCCACCACCCTGCCCTGCTTGAGCATGGCAATACGGCCACACAGGGCCTCCGCCTCCTCCAGGTAGTGCGTGGTCAGCAACACGGTGCTCCCGCGACTCTTGTTGAGATCGGAGACGAACTGCCACAACGTCTGGCGCAATTCCACGTCCACGCCGGCAGTCGGTTCGTCCAGCACGATCACGGAAGGCTTGTGTACCAGCGCCTGGGCGATCAGCACACGGCGCTTCATGCCACCCGAAAGCTGACGCATGTTGGCAGTGGCTTTGTCGGCCAGACCCAGACCATCGAGAAGCTCATCGATCCAGGCGTCGTTGCGCTGCATGCCGAAGTAGCCCGACTGGATGCGCAGGGCCTCGCGGACATTGAAGAAGGGATCGAACACCAGCTCCTGGGGCACGACACCGAGCCGCCGACGTGCGGTGGCGTAATCGGATTGGACATCGCTGCCGTGCACAAGCACCCGGCCCGAACTGGCCCGCGCCAGCCCTGCGAGAACGCTGATGAGCGTGGTCTTGCCGGCACCATTGGGGCCGAGCAACCCGAAAAATTCGCCCTCCTCGATGTCGAATGACACCGATTGCAGCGCGTGCAGATCGCCGCGAGGAGTCGGGTAGGTCTTGGAAACTTGCTGGAAGGAGACGGCTGGCATGCGCGGGCGGGACCCTTGGGTCACCGGCCACGGGGCAGGACATCTGGCGTCCGCCGGTGAACCCGGTATTTTATGCGCCCCCCTCCCGCTCTGCTGGCGGGGGGTTGCCCATCACACTTCAGGCAGCGAGCAACTCACGCACGCCGTAGAGCGAGGCGAGGTCTTCCAGGCGCCGGGGCCAGCCGCTGACCCGAAGCTCACGGCCCTGGGCCAGCACGCGGCGGCGCAACTCCAGCAGGACCGACAGCGCAGAGGAGTCGAACACCTGCAGGGAAGCGGCGTCGATTTCCACGGTCTGGTCCGAATGTGACCTCAGCTCAGCCCCCAGACGCGCCAAGGTGTGATCAGCTTCCACGAGCGTGAGGCGCTCCGGCAGGGACAGGGGGGCAGCAACGGCCACGGCAGTCATCAGCTCTTGCCGACCATGTTCTTGTTGGTCTGCGCCAGCCAGGCAATCAGGCCATCGACGCCCTTGCTGCCTGCTTCCTGGGCAAAGCGGGTGCGATAGTTCTCACGCAACCAGACACCCAGGACGTTGATGTCAATGACCTTCCAGCCGGCGGGGGTCTTCTCCAGCTTGTAGTCCAGCTGGATGTCCGAACTGCCCTGTCCCTTCACGAACGAACGCACCACCACTTCGGTATCGGCGGGGTTCGCCCGGAACGGCCGGAAGCTCAGGGTCTGGTCCTTCACTTCACTGAGCGCACCGGAGTACGTGCGCAACAGAAGGGTCTTGAACTCGTCCTGGATGCGTTGCTGCTGCTCGGGTGTGGCCTGGGCCCAGTACCGGGCTGCGGCAAACCGGGTGATGCTCTCGAAATTCACGTTGGGCATGACCTTGCTGTCGACCAGCGCAACGATCTTGGCCATATCGCCGCCGCGCAGCGCCGGGTCGGCCTTGATGTCAGCCAGGACTTCATTCGACATGCGCTTGACCAGCGCATCGGGCGCTTCGCCCTGCGCGAGGGCGGGCAGGGTCCAGGCGCTGGAGACAGTCAGGGCCATCACGGCAAACCAAGAGCGGCGTTTCATCATGTTCTATTCCTTTCGAGCCAGAGGCTCTGCTGAAGACACTGCAGCCTAAACCATCGGACGATCGCGTTTGTTAAGGATTCCCCTTCAAACGTTGCGATTCGTATCCTTATTTGCTGTCTTCTTCGGCGGTTTCACCGTCACCAATACCAATCCCCTTCTCGATCATGTCGTCGATCTGGGTTTGGCGGCGGTTCAGATACAGGTCGCGAACGAAGCTGTAGGGTTCCATGCCGGAGTCCTCCAGCATCCTGGATGCCCGCAGCAGGTTCGCACGGCCGTCCACCACGCGCAATGCCGTCAGCGAGTTGCGTGTCGGCACGTGATCGACGCTGCTCACCAGGTCGCCATAGCCGTCCACCAGCAAACCAGTGCCGTCGCGCACCGATGACGGGCCAAACAACGGGAGAACGAGGTAGGGACCGGCCGGCGCACCCCAGCGGCCCATGGTGTGGCCGAAGTCGAGCCGGGTGCGGGGAATGCCCATCTCGGTGGCGATATCGAGCACCCCGCCCAAGCCAAAAACCGTGTTCACGCTGAAGCGCATCAGATTTTCGGTGGCCTCACGCGGACGCAGTTGCAGACCGGCATTCACCGACGACCATAGATCGGCCAGGTTGCCGAAAAAATTGCTCACACCGGTGCGCACCGGGCTGGGGGTGACGTTCTGGTACGCCGTGGCCACCGGCTTGAGAACCGCAGTGTCGAGCGCATCGTTGAATTTGTAGACGCTGCGGTTCAGCGGTTCGAGCGGATCGCGCGGATTGGCATCGGGACCGGTGGCGCACCCGGCCGCGTAGGACAGGACCACCGCCAGCACTGTGCCTTTCGCGGCCACGCCGCGGTACTCGTGTAGGTATTTCATGATGTAGATATCCCTGGGTTGCTCACCGGCTGTTTCACATGACCAGTCTGCATTCTCAGCCGCGAGGGAAAAGGCCAAATCGGGGCGTTGCAAAGCCCCCACAGATCGACTATCTGGCCCCGTCGGCCGCAGCAGGCTTGTCGCTGTTCTCGGCCGCGCGGCTGAACAGGAACTGGCTGATGAGGTTCTCCAGCACGATGGCGGACTGGGTCGAACTGACGACATCGCCATCGACGAAGTTCTTCTCGTCGCCACCGGGCTCGATGCCGATGTACTGCTCACCGAGCAGGCCGCTGGTGAGGATCTTGAGCGAGCTGTCCCGGGGAAACGCGTAGCGTGACTGCAGCTCCAGGCGGATGTTGGCCTGGAAGGTCTTGTCGTCGAAGGTGATCGAGTCAACCCGGCCCACCAGCACACCGGCACTGCGTACCGCTGCCTTGGGCTTGAGGCCACCAATGTTGTCGAAGCGGCCGACCACATGGTAGGTCTTCTCGAAATTGAGGCTCAGGAGATTGGCCGACTGCAGTGCGAGAAAGAGGATGGCCGCCGCGCCGATCAGCACAAACAGACCCACCCAGACGTCATTTTTGGAAGTTTGCATGTCCATCCGCTCCAATCAGATGCTGAACATCATGGCGGTAAGGACGAAGTCCAGCGCCAGCACGCTCAGCGAAGCCACCACCACGGTGCGGGTGGTGGCGCGAGAAACCCCTTCAGGCGTGGGATGCGCCTCGAAACCTTGCAGCAGCGCCACAAACGTGACGGCAAACCCGAACACCACGCTCTTGATGATGCCGTTGCCCACGTCGGCCCAGACGTCCACGCCGCCCTGCATCTGGCTCCAGAAAGCACCCCCATCCAGGCCGATCAGCACCACGCCCACCAGCCATCCGCCGATGATGCCGACGGCACTGAACACCGCCGCGAGGATGGGCATGGCGATGACGCCCGCCCAGAAACGCGGTGCAAGCACGCGGCGCACCGGGTCCACCGCCATCATTTCCATGGCGCTGAGCTGCTCGCCGGCCTTCATGAGGCCGATCTCCGCCGTGAGTGAGGTGCCGGCACGGCCGGCGAACAGCAATGCGGTCACCACGGGACCGAGTTCGCGCATGAGCGAGAGTGCGACCAGCAGGCCCAGCGCTTCCGTCGCTCCATAGCGCTGAAGCGTGTAGTAGCCCTGCAGGCTCAACACAAAACCGACGAAAAGGCCTGAGACGCTGATGATGGCCAGCGAGTGATTGCCCAGGAAGTGGACCTGATCTCGCACCAATGAGGGACGGCGCAAGGCAGCGACCATGAGCCAGAGCAAGCGGAAGAACAGGCGCGTGCCCCTGCCGACGCTGCCGAGTTGCAGCCGCACGGCTCGGCCCACGCGCGCGGGATGCAGGGCATTCATGGGCGTGCTCCCTGGCGTTGCGGGCCGAAATCGTCGGCAAGCCCAGGGCCCGGGTGATGGAAACGCACCGGCCCGTCCGGCAGAGCGTTGACAAACTGATGCACCAGCGGATCCTGGCTGTGGCGCACCTCCTCAGGCGTGCCCTGGGCGGCGATCTTGCCGTTGGCCAGCACGATCACCTGGTCGGCAATGTGAAAAGTCTCGTCCAGGTCGTGTGAAACCACGATGCTGGTGAGGCCCATGGCGTCATTGAGCTGCCGGATCAACCGGGCCGCCGTCCCAAGCGAGATCGGATCCAGGCCCGCGAAAGGCTCGTCGTACATCACGAGTTCCGGATCCAGGGCAATTGCACGGGCCAATGCAACCCGCCGTGCCATGCCTCCAGAGAGTTCGCTGGGCATGAGGTCGCGCGCACCGCGCAAGCCCACGGCATTGAGCTTCATCAGCACGATGTCGCGCACCATGGCCTCGGACAACCGGGTGTGCTCGCGCAGGGGAAAAGCGACGTTGTCAAACACACTCATGTCGGTGAACAGGGCCCCGAACTGGAACAACATGCCCATGCGCCGCCGCGCTTCATACAGCGCCTTCGGACCCATCGTGGTCACATCCTGACCATCAAACAGCGTCTGACCCGACTGACCACGGATCTGCCCGCCGATGAGACGCAGCACGGTGGTCTTGCCGCCGCCTGAGGCGCCCATGAGCGCCGTGACCTTGCCACGTGGCACGGTCAACGAGATGTTGTCGAGGATGGCGCGCTCACCGTATCCAAAGGTGAGTCCGCGCAATTCGACCAGAGGGGTTGGGGAATCGGTGGGCATCAAACAAAAACCGGGCTGTTCAGCGCCCGGTTTTTGGATGATACGGGATTCGAGGCAAGCCCCGAGCGCCGTTGTGTTTCGATAAATATCAGCGCTGTTTCATTAGATTTCAGCGCGGCAGGTCCGAAAAGCCCATCAGGAACTCGTCCACCGCCCGCGCCGCCTGGCGGCCTTCGCGGATGGCCCAGACCACCAGACTCTGGCCACGGCGCATGTCGCCAGCGGCAAACACCTTGGGCACGTTGGTGGCGTAGCCGCCGATGAAGTCGGTGCTGGCCCGGGCGTTACCGCGAGCGTCCTTCTCCACGCCGAATCCTTCGAGGATGGTGGCAACCGGGTTCACAAAGCCCATGGCCAGCAGCACCAGATCGGCCTTGTAGGTCTTCTCCGTGCCTGCAATCTCGACCAGCTTGCCCTCTTTCATCTCGACATTCACCGTGGTCAGGCCCGTGACCTTTCCCTTCTCGCCGATGAATGCCTTGGTGGAAATGGCGAACTCGCGGACACAGCCTTCCTCGTGGCTGGAGCTGGTGCGCAGCTTGAGCGGCCAGTACGGCCACACCAAGGGCTTGTTCTCCTGCTCGGGCGGCTGTGGCATGACTTCGAATTGCGTGACGCTGACCGCGCCATGCCGGTTGCTGGTGCCGACGCAGTCACTGCCGGTGTCGCCACCACCGATGACGATGACGTGCTTGCCGTCGGCGCGCAACTGGCCTTTGAGTTTGTCGCCGGCGTTGACCTTGTTCTGCTGCGGCAGGAACTCCATGGCGAAATGGATGCCGTCGAGGTCGCGGCCGGGCACCGGCAGGTCGCGGCTCTGCTCGGAACCACCCGTCAGCAGAACGGCGTCAAAGTCCTTCTGCAGCTGCTCGGGCGAAATGGTTTCCTTGGCCCAGTTCGTGACCTTGCTGCCTTTGGGCAGCTCGCCCACCAGAACGCCAGTGCGGATGACAACGCCTTCGGCCTCCATCTGCTTGACGCGCAGGTCAATGTGGCTCTTCTCCATTTTGAAGTCGGGAATGCCATAGCGCAGCAGGCCGCCCACGCGGTCGTTCTTCTCGAACATGGTCACGTCGTGGCCAGCACGCGCGAGCTGCTGTGCCGCGGCCATCCCCGCCGGGCCCGAACCCACGACCGCCACCTTCTTGCCCGTCTTGTGGCGCGGCGGCTGCGGTTGCACCCACCCTTCGGCCCACGCACGGTCGATGATGGCATGCTCGATCGACTTGATGCCCACCGCATCGTCGTTCACATTGAGCGTGCAGGCGGCCTCACAAGGCGCAGGGCAGATGCGGCCGGTGAACTCCGGGAAGTTGTTGGTGCTGTGCAGCACGGTGATGGCGTTCTGCCAGTCGCCCTGGTACACGAGGTCGTTGAAGTCCGGAATGATGTTGTTGACCGGGCAGCCGTTGTTGCAGAACGGTGTGCCGCAGTCCATGCAGCGCGCAGCCTGCACCTTCGACTGCGGGTCATCCAGGCCGACGACGAATTCCTTGTAATGCTTCAGACGCTCCGGCACGGGCTTGTAGCCCTCCTCGAGACGCTCGTACTCCATGAAGCCGGTGACTTTTCCCATGATGGTGATTCCTTCGATTGCTTGCGTGCGGCGGGCTTACTTGGCGGGCACCGTGGCCTTCTTGGCCGTGGACTGGGCCTTGGTGGTGGCGACGGCAGCGGCCTTGCGGGCGTTGATCTCACCCAGCGCGCGCTTGTATTCGTTGGGGAACACCTTCACGAACTTGCCGCGCGATTGCGCCCAGGTATCGAGCAGTTCGCGCGCGCGCTTGCTGCCGGTCCAGCGGTTGTGCTCTTCGAGCAGCTTTTTCAGCTGTGCCTCATCACTCTGGTCGCGGTGCCAGATGGCTCGGTCCAGCGTGGCCTCCTGCTCTGCCGCAGAAAGCACCTTCTCCAGGCTGACCATGGCGGTGTTGCAACGCTTGGCGAAATCGCCGTCCTCGTCGTACACATAGGCCACACCGCCACTCATGCCGGCAGCGAAGTTACGACCCGTCTTGCCCAGCACGACCACGGTTCCACCCGTCATGTACTCGCAGCCGTGGTCACCGGTGCCTTCCACCACCGCAGTGGCACCCGACAGACGCACCGCGAAACGTTCGCCCGCCACACCGCTGAAGAAAGCCTCACCGGTGGTGGCGCCGTACATCACCGTGTTGCCCACGATGATGTTGCGCGTGGCCTCGCCGCGGAAGTCGATGCTCGGACGCACCACCACGCGGCCGCCGGACAGTCCCTTGCCCGTGTAGTCGTTGGCGTCACCGATCAGGTACAGCGTGATGCCGCGCGTCAGGAACGCGCCGAACGACTGGCCACCCGTACCCTCAAGCTGGATGCGGATGGTGTCGTCGGGCAGGCCCTCGGGGTGCACCTTCGTGACGGCACCCGAGAGCATCGCGCCCACGGAACGGTTGACGTTGCGTGCCACCTCGATGAACTGCACACGCTCGCCCTTGTCGATGGCCGCACGCGACTTCTGGATCAGGATGTTGTCCAGCGATTTCTCGAGACCGTGCTCCTGTTCCTGCGTGTGGAATCGGGGCACATCGGCGGGCACCACAGGCTGTGCCAGCAGTCGCCCGAAATCCAGACCGCGCGCCTTCCAGTGCTCGATGCCCTGACGCATGTCGAGCAGGTCGGCACGACCGATCAGGTCGTCGAACTTGCGGATGCCCAGCTGCGCCATGATCTGGCGTGCTTCTTCGGCAATGAAGAAGAAGTAGTTGACGACATGCTCGGGCTTGCCGCTGAATTTCTTGCGAAGGACCGGATCCTGCGTGGCCACGCCCACCGGGCAGGTGTTGAGGTGGCACTTGCGCATCATGATGCAGCCCTCGACCACCAGCGGCGCCGTGGCGAAGCCGAACTCGTCGGCTCCCAGCAGCGCACCGATGACGACGTCGCGGCCGGTCTTCATCTGGCCATCGGCCTGCACGCGGATGCGGCTGCGCAGGCGGTTGAGCACCAGCGTCTGTTGCGTCTCGGCCAGACCGATCTCCCACGGGCTGCCCGCGTGCTTGATCGACGACCAGGGCGACGCGCCCGTGCCACCATCGTGGCCGGCAATCACCACATGGTCGGCCTTGCACTTGGCCACGCCAGCGGCGATGGTCCCCACACCGATCTCGGACACCAGCTTCACGCTGATGCTCGAGTGCGGCGCCACGTTCTTCAGATCGTGGATCAGTTGTGCCAGGTCTTCGATCGAATAGATGTCATGATGCGGCGGCGGCGAGATCAGACCGACACCCGGCACGCTGTGGCGCAGCTTGCCGATGTAGTCGCTGACCTTGCCACCGGGCAACTGACCGCCTTCGCCAGGCTTGGCCCCCTGCGCCATCTTGATCTGGATCTGGTCGGCGCTGTTGAGGTACTCCGCCGTGACGCCGAAGCGGCCGGACGCGACCTGCTTGATCTTCGACCGCATCGAGTCACCGGCCTGCAACTCGTAGTCCACCTCGAAGGTGTCCTTGCCCAGCAGGTCCGACATGGTCTGGCCCTGCTTGATCGGGATGCCCTTGAGTTCGTTGCGGTAGCGCAGCGCATCTTCGCCGCCTTCGCCCGTGTTGCTCTTGCCGCCGATGCGGTTCATGGCCACGGCCAGGGTCGCGTGGGCCTCGGTCGAGATGGAGCCCAGGGACATGGCGCCTGTGGCGAAGCGCTTGACGATTTCGGCAGCCGGCTCGACCTCTTCGATCGGAATCGCGCCAGCGGGGTCGAACTTGAATTCGAACAGGCCGCGCAGCGTCATGTGACGACGGCTCTGGTCGTTGATGATCTGCGCGTACTCCTTGTACGTGGACCAGTTGTTCGCACGCGTGCTGTGCTGCAGCTTGGCGATCGCGTCGGGCGTCCACATGTGCTCCTCGCCACGGGTGCGCCAGGCGTACTCGCCACCGGTTTCCAGCATCGAGGCCAGCACCGGGTCGTCGCCAAAGGCGGCCTTGTGCATGCGGATGCCTTCTTCGGCGATCTCGAACACGCCGATGCCGCCGACCCGGCTGGCCGTCCCGGTGAAGTACTTGTCCACGGTCTCACTGTTGAGGCCGATCGCCTCGAACAGTTGCGCGCCACAGTACGACATGTAGGTCGACACGCCCATCTTGGACATGATCTTGGACAAGCCCTTGCCGATCGCCTTGACGTAGTTGTAGATCGCCTTGTCAGCGCTGAGGTCGCCGGGCAGCCCCTTGCTGATGGCTTCCAGCGTTTCCATCGCCAGGTACGGGTGCACGGCTTCGGCACCGTAGCCTGCCAGCACAGCGAAGTGGTGCACTTCGCGCGCGGTGCCGGTTTCCACCACCAGGCCCGCGGTCGTGCGCAGGCCTTCACGCACCAGATGCTGGTGGATCGCCGAGAGCGCGAGCAACGCAGGAATGGCGATCTGCGTGGCGCTGACGGCACGGTCGCTGATGATCAGGATGTTCTTGCCACCCTTGATGGCGTCCACCGCACTCGCGCAGAGCGATGCCAGCTTGGCCTCGACACCTTCCCGGCCCCAGGCGGCGGGATAGGTGATGTCCAGGGTATGGCTGCGGAACTTGCCCTGCGTCACGGCGTCGATGTCGCGCAGCTTGGCCATGTCGGCAAAGTCGAGCACAGGCTGGCTGACTTCCAGCCGCATCGGTGGATTGACCTGGTTGATATCGAGCAGGTTGGGCTTGGGCCCGATGAACGAAACCAGTGACATCACGATCGCTTCGCGGATCGGGTCGATCGGCGGGTTCGTCACCTGCGCGAACAGCTGCTTGAAGTAGTTGTAGAGCGGCTTGTTCTTGTCGGAGAGCACGGCCAGGGGGCTGTCGTTCCCCATGGAGCCAATGCCTTCTTCGCCGTTGGCGGCCATCGGGCTCATCAGGAACTTGATGTCTTCCTGCGTGTAACCGAAAGCCTGCTGGCGGTCCAGCAGCTCAGGCGCGACGCGCTCGACACCGGCCGCCTGTGGCTCGGTGGCGGTGATGCGCTGTTCCTGAGCCGACTCGCCTGCCACCGGTGTTTCCACGTCATCCAGGCGGATGCGCAGGTTGTCGATCCACTGCTTGTAGGGCTTGCTGTTGGCAAGGTTGGCCTTGAGCTCCTCGTCATCGATCATGCGGCCCTGCTCCAGGTCAATCAGGAACATCTTGCCGGGCTGCAGGCGCCACTTGCGGACGATCTTGTTCTCGGGCACGGGCAGCACGCCCGATTCGGAACCCATGATGACGAAGTCATCGTCGGTGATGCAATAGCGCGAGGGGCGCAGGCCATTGCGGTCCAGCGTGGCGCCGATCTGGCGGCCATCGGTGAACACGATGGAGGCCGGGCCATCCCAGGGCTCCATCATCGCGGCGTGGTATTCATAGAAGGCCTTGCGGCGGCCATCCATGGTGGTGTGCTGCTCCCACGGCTCGGGGATCATCATCATCACCGCCTGGGCCAGCGGGTAGCCTGCCATGGTGAGCAGTTCCAGGCAGTTGTCGAAAGTGGCCGTGTCGGATTGCCCCGCGAAGCTGATCGGATAGAGCTTATGCAGATCGGCACCCAGCACCGGCGAAGACATCACGCCTTCGCGCGCCTTCATCCAGTTGTAGTTGCCCTTGACGGTGTTGATTTCACCGTTGTGTGCCACATAACGGTACGGGTGGGCCAGCGGCCATTCCGGAAACGTGTTGGTGGAGAAGCGCTGGTGCACCAGACCCAGCGCCGAAACGCAGCGGGCATCCTCCAGATCCCGGAAGTAGGTGCCCACCTGATCCGCCAGCAGCAGGCCCTTGTAGACCACCGTGCGACTGCTCATGCTGACGACGTAGTATTCCTTGCTGTGCGTGAGCTTCAGGCGCTGGATGTTGGCACTGGCCGTCTTGCGGATGACATACAGCTTGCGTTCCAGTGCGTCCTGCACGATGACGTCATTGCCCCGGCCGATGAAGACCTGACGGATGATGGGTTCCTTTTCGCGCACGGTGGGCGACATGGGCATGTCGCGGTTGACCGGCACGTCGCGCCAGCCCAACAGCACCTGCCCTTCGGCCGCGATTGCGCGTTCCATTTCCTGCTCGCAGGCCAGCCGGCTGGCGTGTTCCTTCGGCATGAAAATCATGCCGACGCCATATTCGCCAGCGGGCGGCAGCACCACGCCCTGAGCAGCCATTTCCTCGCGGTACAGCGCGTCAGGCAACTGGATCAACAGCCCGGCGCCGTCGCCCATGAGCTTGTCGGCGCCGACCGCGCCCCGATGATCCAGGTTCTCAAGAATCTTGAGGCCCTGCTTCACGATGGCATGGCTCTTCTCACCCTTGATATGCGCCACGAATCCAACGCCACAGGCGTCATGTTCATTGGCCGGGTCATACAGGCCGTGCTGCTGGAGATGTTGTTGTTCGGCTGCCGTGGACATGGCGCGTTCCTTCTCGGTTCGTGGGCGTGAAATGCAAAACGGAGTGCGAGCTTATTGCATTGCAACAACAATGCCAAGCAGTTTAAATGGGGTCAGATTCCAATTTAATTCCGACAAAATCGATAAGAATTCAATTGGGGACAGATTGATCTGATCGCAGACACAGGACGCAAATCCTGATCTTTCTCAGCGGGGAGCAGACAACGGGCGACCCGCCCGCGCTTTTGCGACACGGCGTGGCGTGCGCTTCTGCAAAGCAGCCGAGAAGTCTTCATCACCCAGGGCCCAACCGTGCAGGGTCGCGTCGGTGATGGCGCCTTGCTGGGTCGCGGACTGCCCCGCCCGCACCAATTCGGTGTACGCCGCCTCGCGCGCAAAGGGCGTGTTGCCGAGACTCCAGTACAACGAAGGCGGCGTAACCCTCCGGTCAATCAGCTGGCCGATGTAGTGGCGGTGGCTGGACCAGGGATGTTCGCGCGGGTCTGCCACGATGCCGGCTCGCACGGGATTGAGATCCATGTAGACCATGCAGGCGAGCAGATAGCGTTCCGCCTGCACCAGCGTCGACCTGTAGCGCCCCTCCCACAAAGTCCCCGTGCGCGAGTGCAAGTCGTTGAAGTGGCGCACATAGCGCCGTCCGACCGACTGCATCATCATTGGCACGCCGTCGGCTGTCTCCGGCGTGAGCAGCAGATGGAAATGGTTGTCCATCAACGCATAGGCGTTGAGCGCCACCCGATGCTGCTTGGCGTTTTCGCCCAGCAGTTCCAACAGGAACTCGCGATCCGCATCGCTTTTCACGATGGCCTGGCGGTTGTTGCCACGCTGGATGACGTGATGAGGGTAGCCAGCAACGGTGAGGCGAGGGAGACGGGCCATGATGATCGCGGGGCGCCGTGGAGCCCCGCATAGTAATCCGACCCCGATTATGGATGCGGCTCAAGGCCGCGAGCGCCATTCGGCCTGCAGGCGGCCTGCCAGCAGAATGCCGAGCAGCGAGGAAGCACCGGTGACGGTCCACGTCCAATGCCAGCCGCCTACCACCGTGGCGACCCAGGCCACGAGGGGTGGACCCAGGAACTGCCCCAGTGCAGAGAACTGCTGCATCCAGCCCACCGTGGTGGACACGGTTTCGCTGTCGGGGGCAAGCTTGACCGCCAACCCGAACAGGGTTCCTGGAATCAAGCCACCCACACCTGAAAATGCCAGCACGGCCAGGTATTGCCAGACCGGATGCCCGACCGCAGCGAACGCCACCCAAGCCCCCAGGCCCATGGTCAGATACGCCAGCGTGAGCACCATGCCAGGCCGGGCTCCCCGCGCCAGCCACCAGCCAGCGCCGATGTTGCCCACCATGTTGATACCGGCCGCCAGCGCGCTGAGCACGGCCACGGTGGAGCCGGCATACCCGGCCTGGTGGTAGATCGTGGGCAGGAAACCCACAACCGCCAGCCATTGGCCCGAATACAGGAAGAAAGCCAACGCCGTCAGCCATGGACCCGGTGACTGCAACGTGCGGCGGAGCCTGGGACCGAGCGCAGCGCTGCGCGAATCCGTTGTGGAAGCCGGTTGAAACTGATCATCCGGGGCCACCCATTTCGCCAGACCGGCCGCCGCCATCAACGACAACAGGGCCAGCAGTACCCAGGCCCAGCGCCAGCCCAGCGTTGCAAGCAGCGGTACACCCAGCAGCAGGGCGAGCGATGTGCCCAGAGGCATGTACGCCCCCCACCAACCCAGGGATCGTGACAAGGTGGGACCGTGGTGCACACGTTGCCGCAGAAGTCCAGGTGCGGGCAGGACCGCAGACAGAAATCCCATGCCCTCCAGCACGCGAGTGATCAGCAACACGTGCACATTGGGCGCCAGCGCTCCCAACGCACTGCCTGCGGCCAGCAGCATCAGCCCGGCCAGCATCACACGCCTGGGCCCCAACCGATCCGCCATCAGCCCCACCACCAGTCCCAGCGTCATGCCAGCAAGCTGAACCAGCGACAGCAGAAAGCCCGCTTGCACCAGGCTCAAGCCCAGGCTGTCGCGCAACACCGGGATGGCGACCGGCAGCTTGCCCACATGCAAGGCGCAGGTCACACCGACCGCGACGACCAGCGCCGCCAAGGGCCTGGGGCCAAGCCTGTTCGGTGCCGTCACGGAAACAGCACGGCGCCACAAAGGCGCTCGTGTTCCCGAATGGCAAATCGGTCCGTCATGCCGGCGATGTAGTCGGCCACTGCCCTGGCCAGATGCTGCTTGCGCCCATGCGCCTCGGGCAGGGCCTCAGGCGCGTTCATGTAGCACTCGAAAAGATCGCAGACCACGCGCCGCGCGCGATCCGTGGTCTCCATCACTTGCGGATGCCGATAGAGGTTCCGGAAAAGAAAGGCTTTCAACAGCCGCGAGCGGTGCCTCATCTCGTCTGAAAATCCGACCAGAAGGGACTGGCTGCGCACGGCTTCTGCACTGGCCACCTCGGCGGCGGCGATGCGTGCGCGCGTGGTGTCGATCACGTCATAGACCTGGTCGCTGAGCATCAAGCGGATGGACTCGAACAGGACCCGTCGGCCCTGCAGTTGCGGGTGTGCCTTCAGCGCTGCACGATGGTAGTGCTCGAACAGTTCGACGTCGGCCATCTGATCGAGCGTGAGAAGACCCGATCGCACCCCATCATCGATGTCGTGGGCGTTGTAGGCGATTTCATCCGCGAGGTTGCACAGTTGGGCCTCGAGCGAGGGCGAGCCGCCATGCAGGAACCTCGACGCCACCCCCCCGGGTTCCTGTTGTTCCAGCCGCTGAGCATTGGCACGGGAACAGTGCTTGAGGATGCCTTCCCGGGTCTCGAAACACAGGTTCAGCCCATCGAATGCCGGGTAGCGCTCCTCCAGTTCATCCACCACGCGCAGACTCTGCAGGTTGTGCTCGAACCCCCAGTTGCCGTCCGTTTCATCCGGCGCCGTGTGCCCCGCCGCCTTGAGGCATGTGTTGAGCGCATCCTGGCCCGCATGCCCGAACGGCGTATGCCCGAGGTCGTGCGCCAGCGCAATGGCCTCCACCAGATCCTCATTCAGCTGCAGCGATCGAGCGATGCTGCGGCCCAGTTGGGCCACCTCCAGCGAGTGGGTGAGCCGGGTGCGGAACAGATCACCTTCATGGTTGAGAAAGACCTGGGTTTTGTAGACCAGGCGCCTGAACGCGGTGGAGTGGATCACACGGTCCCGGTCGCGCTGGAATGCAGTGCGCGTGGGTGCTTCGGGTTCGAGGTGGCGCCGGCCTCGGCTGTGGGCCGGATCGCTCGCACAAGCCGCCAACCCGGGGCGCGGTGCAGCGGGCGATACGGTCATCACGCCGCCTGGCAGCTGGTTTCGATCACCTGCGCCACCAGAGCGTCGGGAGCGCTGCGCATGGTGGCATGGCCAGGTTGGTCGATCACAACAAATTTGATCAATCCACCTTCCGACTTCTTGTCCACCCTCATGAGCTCCAGGTAGCGTGCCACGTTGTCTTGCTTGTCCAGCACCGGCGCCACTGTCGGCAAGCCAGCGCGGCTCACCAGCCTCGTGAGGCGCTCGACAAAAGCCGCATCCACCAGATCCAGGGCGGCGGAAAGTCGCGCGGCCATGACCATGCCGCAACCCACTGCCTCGCCGTGCAGCCAGGCACCGTAGCCCATGCCTGCTTCGATGGCGTGACCGAAGGTGTGGCCGAAGTTGAGGATCGCACGCATGCCCGATTCCCGTTCGTCCTGGCCCACCACCAGTGCCTTGATCTCGCAACTGCGGCGCACTGCGAAGGCCAGCGCCTGCGCCTCGCGGGCCATGAGGGCATCCATGCTGGCTTCGATCCAGTCCAGGAAGCCCATATCCGCAATGGGGCCGTACTTGATGATCTCGGCGAGCCCCGCACTGAGTTCACGATCGGGCAAGGTCTTGAGGACGTCGAGATCGCACAACACGCGCTGGGGCTGATAGAAGGCCCCGATCATGTTCTTGCCCAGAGGGTGGTTGATCGCGGTCTTGCCGCCCACCGATGAGTCCACCTGCGCCAGCAGCGTGGTCGGCACCTGGACGAAAGGGATGCCGCGCATGTAGCTCGCGGCGGCAAAGCCCGTCATGTCACCCACCACACCACCGCCCAGCGCGAACAGCACGGTCTTGCGGTCGCAGCCGTGGGACAGCAAGGCGTCGAAGATGAGATTGAGCGATTCCCAGGTTTTGTAGGCTTCGCCGTCGGGCAGCACCACCGTGTGGATGGATGCATAGGCCGGCCTCAGGACCTCGGCGAGGCGGTCCCGGTACAAGGGCGCCACGGTCGTGTTGGTAACAATCATCGCGCTGGCGGCACGTGGCAGGCCAGCGTAACTTTCCTGGGCATCCAGCACGCCCGAACCGATCAGAATGCCGTAGCTGCGATCGCCCAGATCGATGTCCACCTGCTGAGTCTGCAAGGCGCTGTGCTGCTGTGAAGTCATGGGCACCGAGTTTATTCGGTACGCGTCGGTGCCGCCTGCGCCAGGCTAAGGCCTGGACAAAGGGGGTGGAGGTGTGGGCGGTACATCGCCACCCACTTCCAGTTGCATCACGATCATGTTGACCAGTGTCGCCACCGAAGGGCGCCCGGTTTCGATGATGAAATGCGCCGTCTCCCGGTACAGCGGGTCGCGCACCTCGAACAGGTCGCGCACCCGCTGCAGCGGGTCTTCCACCTGAAGCAAGGGCCGGTTGCGGTCGTATCGCAGCCGACGGTACACCTCTTCCGGCGTGGACTTCAGGTAGAACACCCTGCCCCGCTGGTGCAGCCGCTCGCGGTTTTCGGGTCTCAGAACCGAGCCCCCACCCGTGGACACGATCGACGCAGGCCCTTGCGTCAACTCGTCGATAACCGACGCCTCGATGTCGCGAAAACGGGACTCGCCCTCCCGTTCGAAGAACTCACGGATCGAACAGCCCAGACGCTGCTCGATCACATGGTCGGAATCGAAAAAAGGGAGAGCGAGACGCCGGGCCAGTTGCCGCCCAACCGTCGACTTGCCGGAACCTGGCAAGCCGATCAGGAAACTCGATGAACCGCTGCTCAATTGATGGCCGAGCGCCCCAGCACACGTGGCGTGATGAAGATCAGGAGCTCGGACTTGTTCGCGATGCGGTTGCGCGACTTGAACAGGTTGCCCACGGCGGGGAGGTCACCCAGCAGCGGCACCTTGTTGACCTCGTCGCGCTCGGTCTGCTCGAAGATACCGCCGATCACCACCGTACCGCCGTTCTCGACCAGCACCTGCGTCTGCACGTGCTTGGTGTTGATGGCGATGCCATCCGGCGTCGATTCACCGCGGCTGTCCTTGTTGATGTCCAGGTCCAGAATGATGTTGCCCTCGGGGGTGATCTGCGGGGTCACTTCCAGCTTCAGATTGGCCTTGCGGAAGGCAATCGCTGTGGCACCGCTGGAGGTGGCCGTCTGGTAGGGAAACTCCGTACCCTGCTCGATGAGCGCCTTCACCTGATCGGCGGTGACCACACGCGGGCTCGACACGATACGACCCTTGCCGTCCGATTCGAGCGCAGAGATTTCGAGGCTCAGGAAGCGCGATGCGTTGGGGCTGAACAGCGACAGGGCATATGAAGCCGCCTGCGCACTGCTGGGGTTGGCCGGCAGGTTCACGAACGGGGCCGATGTCAACGTCGGCGCGGTGGTCACAGCCCCATACGTGGAACCGAAGTTACCTTGCACCTGGTTGCCATTGACGGAGCCCACGCCGAACCCACGGACACCGCCACCCAGACGCACGCCCAGTGACTTGCCGAAAGTGTCGTCGGCCTCGACGATGCGCGCCTCAATCATCACCTGACGAATCGGAATATCGAGACGGCGGATCAGGTCCTGCACCTGCTCCAGACGGGAGGGAATGTCGGTCACGAACAGCTGGTTGGTTCGCGGCTCGGAGATCACGCTGCCGCGCTCGGACAGGATTCGGGCACTGGCCGTATTGGATGTCCCCGAACTGGATCCGGTTGAGACCAGCTGCGCCGCAATGTCGGCCGCCTTGGCGTAGTTCATCTGGAAGCCCTGCGTGCGCAACGTCTCCAGGCTCTCGATAGAGGCCTTGGACTCCAGCTCCTGCTTCTCGCGTGCGGCGATCTCGTCCTTCGGCGCAATCCAGAGCACGTTGCCGGACTTGCGCATGCCCAGGCCCTTGGCCTGCATGATGATGTCCAGCGCCTGATCCCAGGGAACGTCTTTCAGGCGCAGCGTGACAGCCCCACTCACGGAGTCGGACGTCACGATGTTGAAGTTGGTGAAGTCCGCGATGACCTGCAACAGCGAGCGCACCTCGATGTTCTGGAAGTTCAGCGACAGCTTCTCACCGTTGTAGCCGGGACCCTGCGTCAGCTTGGAGGAGTCGATCTTCTGCTCGCGCACCTCCAGCACGAACTGGTTGTCGCTCTGGTAAGCGGAGTGCTCCCAGTTGCCAGTCGGTGCCACCACCATCCGCACACGGTCCCCGGCCTGCGAGGTTGTGATGGTCTGGATAGGCGTACCGAAGTCCGTCACGTCCAGCCGGCGGCGCAGACCTTCCGGCAAGGATGTCTTGAGGAATTCGACCACCAGATTCTGGCCTTGCTGCCGTATGTCGACACCCACCTGGTTGTTGGCCAGCTCGACCACCACACGCCCGGCATTGCCAGCACCACGGCGGAAATCAATGTCCCTCAGCGCAGCCACATCACGGTTGCGGTTCTCCGCAAATGCAGAGGGCGGTGTGGTGGTCGCTGAAACCGGCTGCGCCCGCTCCAGCACCACGAGCAGCGTATTGCCTTCGATCCTGGCCTCGTAGGCGGCCGCCTGCTTCAGGTTGATGACGACACGGGTACGGTCACCGGCCTGCACCACGTTGGCGGATCGCAGGTTGCCTTCGTTGATGTCGACCGCGCTGCGGCCGATCGCGTTGGCCACGCCAGGAAAGTCCAGTGCAATGCGCGCGGGCGCCTGGATGGTGAAGCCCGTCGGCAATGCGGCCAAGGGCGCCGAGGTGTTGATGCGAACCACCTCCACACCACCCTGTATGCCGCCCGAAATCGATTGGATCGCGTTCTGTGCCTGCGCCCAGACGGCCGACAGCGTCATGCATGCCAGCACCGCCCCTTTAAGCGCCCCCCGCCCGATGGCTGCGAATCCGGTTGCCCTTTTTGGCTTGTTCATTTAGAAGCATCCTCTTGTAACTGCAACGCCGCAGCGCGCTCGATCCATTCCCCTGCTGAGTCCTGCACGATCTCGCGCATCACCACCTCGGTTTCGGTGATGCGGGTGACACGTCCGTAGTTCTGGCCCAGGTAGTTGCCTGGCCGAACCTGGTACAGCAGGCTGTCCACCTTCACGAGCGCAACGAGCTTGCCATCCCGGTTAAGGCTGCCCACCATCGACATGGTGTCCAGCGGGTAGGCTTCCAGCGGCTGCTTGCGGCGATTCAGCTCGGGCTCGATGAGCGCGGCATTCGCCACCGGCGCCACCTGGCTGCCCCGCATCATGATGGCCATCTTCTCGCTGCTGAAGGGCTGCGTCATGCGCTCGCCCAGATACGCCTGCGGCACGAACTTCGTCGGCTCCGGAATCGGTTGCACGGACGGCTTGATCGAGTTGCGCTCGGTCTGCATCCAGACCTGCAACTCATCCTGGCCCGACGAAGTACAGGCAGTCAGCAAGCCGGTCAGCAGAAGACCCGCCACAGTGGGAATCCATCGACCGTGCATCATTTCTTGGCTCCCGATGCCCGTTGTTGTGCGGCCACTTCGTCCTGATCCAGATAGCGGAACGTCTTGGCGGTGCAATCCAGGATCAGCACGCCCTCACGGTCCTTGATGGGCGTCAGCGTCATGTTGTTCAAGGTGACGATGCGCGAGAGGTTGGCGATATCCGCAGCAAACAGGCCGATATCGTGGTAAGTGCCGGTCACGCGCACTGTGATCGGCAACTCTGCGTAGTACTCCTTTACGCTCACCTGCCCGGGACGGAACACCTCGAACTGCAAGCTGCGCCCAAGGCCAGCCTGGTTGATGTCAGACAGCAAGGCATCCATTTCCGCCTTGCTCGGCAGCTGCTTCTCGAGCTGTGTCACATACTGCTGCACCTGCTCGAGCTGCTTCCGCAGGGCGTCCAGATTGACGGCCTGCACCAGCTTCTTGCGGTAATCCTCGCGAAGTTGTTCTTCCCGCGCTTTCTCTGCGATCAACTCTTCATCGGAATTCTTGAGCCAGGCGAACCACAGCGCCGCAACAACGGCCGCACAAACGGCCACAAACAACAGGTTACGGGGCAAACCCGGCCATTGCGACGGGTCGTTCGGATCCAGTCCGGTGAACTGGGCTTTGAGCTTGTCCTGGATTCCCTTGAAATCCACATCGATCTTGGGCGTCTTGGCCATCTTGCGCTGTCCCTTGTTCAGACCTTGCCTGGCGCGGCAGCAGAGGCGCCCGGTGCAGGCGTAGCGGAAGGACGCTTCAACGAAACACGGATCGAGAAGTTCGACACCCGGCGTTGGTCACGGTTGCCCGCATTGGCCTGAGCCGCCACGATTTCCACCAGCTCAGGACGCACCAGCCAGGGACTGTTGTTCGACAGGTTGCGCAGCAGATCGGACACGCGCTCCTGAGACTGGGCCACACCCACGAGCAGCACGCTCTGATCCTCCTGCTTCATGCTGGTAAGGAAAATGCCATCGGGCAATTGGGCCACCAGCTCATCCAGAAGATGCACGGGCAGATTGCGGTCGCCCTGCAGGTTCTCCACGGCCGTCTGACGCGCACGCAGTGAGGCGATTTCGCGTTGCAGGTTGGCGATGTCCTTGATTTCGTTATCGAGCTTGGCGATCTCGCCCTGCAGAAACAGGTTGCGCTCCTGCTGCGAGGAAATCTGGCCCTGGTACCAGGTAAAGATGGCGCCGCAGATCACGCCACCCAGCAAGACCGACAGGCCGAGCTGGGTGAAGAACTGGTCCTTCTGCCGCTTGCGGGCCGCCTCGCGGTGAGGCAGCAGGTTGATCAGGATCATTGGTAGAACCTCCGCAGGGCAAGGCCGGTAGAGGTCAGGTAAGACGGCGCTTCACGGGACATCTTGCGCGCCTGTACAGAGGAGGCCATCTCCATCGCATCAAAGGGATTGATCACCATGCAGGCGAAGGACGTCTGATGGGTCACGGCCTCGGTCAAGCCCGGCAGCGCCGCACTCCCCCCCGCCAGCAGGATGTGATCGACCTTGTTGTAGGGCGTGCTGGTGAAGAAGAACTGGAGCGCTCGACCCACTTCCTGCGCCATGCTTTCGATGAAGGGATCGAGCACTGCGGCACGGTAATCATCCGGCAGATCGCCCGAACGCTTCTTGGCCTCTGCTTCGTCGGAGGAAAAACCGTACTGGCGCACGATAAGCTGCGTCAGCTGCGCGCCACCAAAAGCCTGGTCGCGCTCGTACAGCACGTCGTCGTTGCGCATCACCTGCATGCTGGTGGTCAATGCCCCGACTTCGAAGAGAGCGACCAGAGAATCCACGCCCTGGTTGGGCAGCGTCTCGATGACCCGGCCAGCTGCCATGCGGGATGCGTAGGACTCCACATCCATCACAACCGGTTTCAGCCCGGCCGCTTCCGCCAGGCCCTGACGATCCGACACTTTCTCCTTGCGGGACGCGGCAATCAGCACCTCGACATCGCCCACGGAATTGGCGCTGGGGCCAATGACGCAGAAGTCCAGGCTCACCTCATCGAGCGAGAAGGGAATGTACTGGTTGGCTTCCGATTCGACCTGGGCCTCAAGTTCCTTTTCCGAGAGACCGCCCGGCAGAATGATCTTCTTGGTGATCACCGCCGACGCAGGCAGCGCGAGCGCCACGTTTTTCGTCCGGCTGCCACTCTTGCGGACCACGCGCCGCACCGCTTCGGCGACCTCGTCAAACTTCTCGATGTTGCCGTCGGTGATCCAGCCACGCTCCAGGGGCTCCATGGCGCAGCGTTCGAGCACCAGATCGCCCGCCCGGTTGCGGCTCAACTCCACCAGCTTGACGCTGGAGGAGCTGATATCAATGCCGAGCAACGGCGCCGGTTCACGGCTGAATAACGACCCCAATGAGCTCAAGGTGGCCCCCAAAAATGACGGCGAAAGGTATCGCCAAACTTAAGAATTCACTTGAATGCTAGCAGTAAGCCCTTTGTCCAGTAAAGATTTTTTGCCTTTGAGACAAAGTGAAACGTTGTCAAAACCCGACGTATTCTGGACCCACCGCTCAACGCTTCATCGGCCGATTGGCCGGGAAATTCACAACAACTCACAATATGCCGGACGGGCCGTTTTCGCCCGGCATCCCGATTTTTATAATTGCCGGCTCCGGCTCCGAACGATTGCATGCCCAAAAAAGACACTTCTCCGTCCAGCTCCTCTGACACGTCAGTATTGACTGGGCGACGCGCACTCATCTGGGCTGGTCGCTTGGTGGTGGGTCTGGCCGGACTGGCGGTGGCGGGTGTTGCGTGCGTGCTGATGGCGGTGGGCATCGCGCTGGCAGTGGCCTATCCCAATCTGCCCGAAGTGGCGGGATTGGCCGACTACCGCCCCAAGCTGCCACTGCGGGTGATTTCCGCTGATGGCGCCCTGCTTGGCGAGTTCGGCGAAGAGCGGCGCAACCTGCTCACGATCAACGAGATTCCCGAGGTCATGAAGAACGCCGTTCTGGCGATCGAGGATGCTCGCTTCTTCGAGCACAACGGCGTCGACTATCGCGGCATGATGCGCGCGGCTCTGGCGAACCTGCGGCAGGCCAAGAGCCAGGGTGCCTCCACCATCACCATGCAGGTAGCCCGCAACGTCTACCTTTCCGCAGAGAAAAGCTATACCCGCAAGATCTACGAGGTACTGCTGACTTTCAAGCTGGAACACATGCTGACCAAGGAGCAGATCCTGGAGATCTATATGAACCAGATCTTCCTGGGTCAGCGCGCCTATGGTTTCTCGGCAGCATCCCAGATCTACTTCGGCAAGTCCCTCAAGGACGTCTCGATTGCGGAAGCTGCCATGCTGGCGGGCCTGCCCCAGGCCCCGTCTGCCTACAACCCGGTCAGAAATCCGCGCCGCGCGCGCGCGCGGCAGCTTCACATCATCGACCGCATGGTGGAAAACGGCTTCATCACCGCCGCACAGGCAGAAGAGGCCAAGGCCGAGCAACTCAAACTGCGGGTGGTGAACCCTTCGAATCGCCCGCACGCCGAGTTCGTGGCCGAAATGGTGCGCCAGTCCATTGTTTCCCAGTACGGTGAAGAGGCTTACACGCGCGGTCTCGTGGTGACCACCACGATCAAGTCCAGTGAACAAGTCGCGGCCTACCGCGCCGTGCGTCAGGGTGTGCTGGACTACGAGCGGCGACAGTTCTACCGTGGCCCGGAGCTGTTCATCGACCTGCCCGAAGACAAAACCGCCCGGGATGAGGCCATCGACGAGGCGCTGACCGATCGCCCGGACAACGACGACCTGCTGTCTGCGGTCGTGCTGGAAGCCAACGCACGCAGGGTGGTCGCGGTGCGCCAGGATGGTGAGCCTTTCGAGATCACGGGCGAAGGACTCAAACCCGTGCAATCCGGCTTGTCCGACAAGGCAGGCCCCAACATCAAGATCCGGCCCGGGGCCGTGATCCGTGTCGTGCAGACAGCACCTAAGGTCTGGCGCATCACGCAATTGCCCGAAGTGGAGTCGGCCTTTGTCGCGCTCGACCCGCGCACGGGCCAGGTGATCGCGCTGGTTGGCGGGTTCGATTTCCAGAAAAGCAAGTTCAATCACGTGACCCAGGCTTGGCGCCAGCCCGGTTCCAGCTTCAAGCCCTTCATCTACTCCGCCGCGCTGGAAAAAGGCGTGACGCCCATGACGGTCGTCAACGACGCGCCACTGTTCTACTCGGCAGGGGAAACCGGTGGCAAACCGTGGGAACCGAAGAACTACGACGGTCAGTTCGAGGGCCCCATGTCGGTTCGACGGGCACTGGCCAAGTCGAAGAACATGGTATCCATCCGGGTGCTCCAGCTGGTGGGCACACAAAGTGCCCAGCAATGGGTGTCGCGGTTTGGTTTCGATGCCGACAAACATCCCCCCTACCTGACGATGGCCCTGGGCGCGGGTTCGGTCACGCCGATGCAGATGGCCACCGGCTACGCGGTGTTTGCCAACGGTGGCTACCGCATCTCCCCCACGCTCATCACGCGTGTGAGCGACCACAAGGGCAAGGTGCTGTATGAAACCCCGGAGGCGACCTTGAACGAAGAGCAACGCGCGATCGAGCCGCGCAACGCCTTCATCATGAACAGCCTGCTCCAGGAAATCACCCGCTCAGGTACTGCCGCACGGGCTCAGGCCACACTGAAACGCACCGACCTGTACGGCAAGACCGGCACCACCAACGACGCCGTTGATGCCTGGTTCGTGGGCTACCAGCCCACGCTGGTCGCTGCCGCCTGGGTGGGGTACGACACACCGCGCAACCTCGGCAGCCGGGAAACGGGTGGGGGCCTGAGCCTGCCCATCTGGATCACCTTCATGACGGAGGCCCTCAAAGGCGTCCCCGTGGCGTCGTACACCCCGCCCTCTGGCGTGATCAACGTGGGCGGCGAATGGTATTACGAAGAGTTCGGACCGGGCCGGGGCGTGCACGGATTGGGCCTGCAAGATTCCTGGCCGGGCGCCGTGGGCACGCCGCCTGAGCTGGACGCCAATGGCGTTCCGGTGACCAGGCCGCCGGCACCCACCGAGGAGCGCCGCAGCATCCTCGACCTTTTCAGGAACTGAAGCTCAGCGGCTGCCCGGATTGCTCGGACGCGCAACGAGACAGGTGTGCAAAGAATTCGCCCTGGCCCTTGGTATCCATCCAGACGCTGCCGTCGAATCTGTAGTGAAAGCCACCGGCACGGGCGGCCATCCACACCTCATGCAGCGGTTTCTGCAGGTTGACAACAATCTGGCTGCGGTTGGCGAAGGTCAGGGTGATCATGCCGCCGACGCGCTGGTTGTCGATGTCCGCGTCGGTGTCGTCGTTGATGCGGTCGCAGGCCAGTTCGACCGCGCGCAGCAGCGCCTCTGCACGGTCCTGGTACTCAATGTCGGTCATTACAATGCGTCGATGTTTGGTTTGAAACGCATTCTAGGTCGGGCCTGCAGCCCCTCACGGCGCATGGCCTTCATCGCCAGCCTGTTCGGCGTCCTGATGCTGGCGGCCTGCGGACAGAAGGGCCCGCTGTACCTTCCCGGGCCCGACACGCCCGAAGCGCAGAAGAAGCCCGGCTCCGTTCAAACCACGCCGTCCACCCCCCCATCCCCACCTGCGCCTCGCTGAACGGCCGCGCCTCCCACCGCATCCGCATGACCACCCTCGCCGGCCCGACCGCCGCCACGCTACCCCCGTTTGTCAGCTACCAGAATCAGCAACTGATGGTGGAGGGTGTTCCGCTGGCCGCGCTGGCCCACGAGCACGGCACTCCACTTTTCGTGTACAGCCGTGCGGCCATGCTCAGCGCGCTGGCGGCCTACCAGCGCGGCCTCGCAGGCCGCGAGCACCTGATCTGTTACGCGATGAAGGCCAACTCGTCGCTGGCGATCCTCCAGGCGCTCGTGCGTGCAGGCTGCGGCCTGGACATCGTGTCCGGCGGCGAACTGGAGCGTGCACTGGCGGTGGGCATCGATCCATCCAGGGTCATCTTTTCCGGGGTGGGCAAGACCCGCGCTGAAATGCGGCAGGCACTCCAGGTGGGCATCGGATGCTTCAACGTGGAAAGCCGCGCCGAGCTCGACGTTCTCGACGAAGTGGCCCGTGACATGGGTCTGCGCGCACCCGTGAGCGTGCGCGTCAACCCGAACGTGGACGCACAGACCCACCCCTATATTTCCACCGGCCTCAAGGGCAACAAGTTCGGCATTGCACATGAGGACGTGCTGTCGACCTACACGCATGCGGCCGCCTGCAAAGGCCTGCGGGTGGTGGGTATTGACTGCCACATTGGCTCACAGATCACGCAGACCGGGCCTTATGTGGATGCCATGGACCGTGTGCTCGACCTGGTGGAACGGATCGAAGCCGCAGGTGTGCACATCGAGCACATCGACTTTGGCGGAGGGCTCGGCATCGACTACCAGGGCGACACCCCCCCCGAAGCCGATGTGCTCTGGCAAGCCCTGCTGCAACGGATGGATGCGCGGGGGTTCGGCGATCGCAAGATCTGCATCGAACCAGGCCGATCGCTGGTGGGCAACGCGGGTGTGTGCCTGACCGAAGTGCTCTACCTCAAGCCCGGCGAACAGAAGAACTTCCTCATCGTGGACGCGGCGATGAACGACCTGCCGCGCCCAGCGATGTACCAGGCCTTTCACCGCATCGTGCCGGTGGTGCCGCGCAACAATGCCACGGCGTCCACCTGGGATGTGGTTGGCCCGGTGTGCGAGAGCGGTGACTGGATCGGCCGCGACCGCGAGCTGGCGGTGCACCCCGGCGACGTTCTCGCGGTCCTGTCGGCCGGCGCGTACTGCATGAGCATGGCCAGCAACTACAACACGCGGGGCCGCGCGGCCGAGGTGCTGGTCGATGGCACACAGGCGCATCTGATTCGTGCACGCGAATCGCTGGCCGATCAGACGCGGCTCGAACGCCTGCTCTGAACCGCTCGCGCGCTCTCAAGCGCGACATCCATGACCACAGTGAAGATGGCGATCTGCAACGCAGCCTTGCCAGACTTGTGCGTGCCCTCTTGTGGTGCAACGGAACGAGCTCATGCCCTCGGTGTTTGCACCTATAGGCCATGCAGATCGAGTCCTCCAGAATCCGTCGACTTGTGCACAGCAACATGGCCCGACAGCACTCTGGAAGCCCCACAAATCCATGCACGACAAGACCAGCGACACCATTCTGGAAACGCGTCAGCTCACCAAGTCCTTCAAGGGTTTCACAGCCGTCAATGACGTCAATCTGCGCGTCCAGCGCGGCTCGATCCACGCGCTGATCGGGCCCAACGGCGCAGGCAAGACAACGTGCTTCAACCTGCTGACCAAATTCCTGGAACCCACCCAGGGCCAGATCCTCTTCAACGGGCAGGACATCACGCGAGAGCAGCCCGCGCAGATCGCGCGGCGCGGCATCATCCGTTCGTTTCAGATCTCGGCAGTATTTCCCCACCTGAGTGTGCTGGAGAACGTGCGCGTGGGCCTGCAGCGCAAACTGGGAACGGCCTACCACTTCTGGAAGAGCGAACGTTCGCTCAACCAGCTCAATGAACAGGCACACCACCTGCTGACCGAAGTCGGATTGCAGGATTTCGCGCGTGAAACCACGGTGAATCTGCCCTACGGCCGCAAGCGAGCGCTGGAGATCGCCACCACGCTGGCCATGGAGCCCGAGCTGATGCTGCTGGACGAGCCCACACAAGGCATGGGCCACGAAGACGTGGACCGCGTGACCCAACTCATCAAGAAGGTCGCGGCCGGTCGCACCATCCTGATGGTCGAACACAACATGGGCGTGGTGTCCAACATTGCCCACACCATCACCGTGCTGCAACGCGGCGCCGTGCTGGCCGAGGGCTCGTATGCCGAAGTGTCGGGCAATCCCGCCGTGATGGAGGCCTACATGGGCACCACGGACGGCCAACTGCAGGGGGCGCACTGATGGCCACGCCCGCCCTGGAAATCCGGAATCTGCAGGCCTGGTACGGCGAATCGCACGTGCTGCACGGTGTCGACATGGTGGTGCAGCCGGGGGAAGTGGTCACCCTCCTGGGGCGCAATGGTGCAGGCCGGACATCGACATTGCGCGCCATTCTGGGTCTCACCGGATCGCGCAAAGGCTCGATCCAGAGCAATGGCCAGGAACTCATTCACCTGCCCACGCACCGCATCGCGCGCCACGGCATTGGCTACTGCCCCGAAGAACGCGGCATTTTTGCCAGCCTTTCGTGCGAAGAAAACCTGCTGCTCCCCCCCGCCCTGAAGGGGTCAGGCAAAGGCATGTCGGTGGACGACATCTACGAAATGTTTCCCAACCTCGCCGAGCGCCGGCACAGCCAGGGCACGCGCTTGTCAGGCGGTGAACAACAGATGCTCGCCGTGGCCCGGATCCTGCGCACGGGCGCTCACCTGCTGCTGCTCGACGAAATCTCGGAGGGCCTGGCACCTGTGATCGTGCAGGCCCTCGCCCGCATGATCAAGACGCTCAAGAGCAAGGGCTACACCATCGTCATGGTGGAACAGAACTTCCGCTTTGCCGCACCGCTGGCCGACCGCTTCTACGTGATGGAGCATGGTCGCATGGTCGAACAGTTCGATGCGTCCCAATTGAATGAAAAGATGCCCGTTCTGCACGAGTTGCTCGGCGTCTGACCCGCCATCACCCGCTTTCTTCCACCACCACACCAACGGAGACTGACAGCATGAAACACACAGCCAAACTGCTCATCCTGGCACTGGGTGCCGCCGGCTTGTTCACCGCCGCACATGCGCAGGACAAGGTCCGCATCGGCTTCACCACCGACATGTCGAGCCTGTACTCCGACGTGGACGGCAAGAACGGCGCCATGGCCATCCAGATGGCCATCGACGACTTCGGCGGCAAGGTGCTGGGCAAACCGGTCGAGCTGCTGACCGCTGACCACCAGAACAAGGCCGACATCGCGGCGTCCAAGGCCCGCGAGTGGTTCGACACACAAGGCATCGACGTCATGATCGGCGGCACGAACTCCGGCACCGCCCTGGCCACCGCCAAGGTGGCAGAAGAGAAGAAGAAGCTCTACATCGTGAACGGTGCTGGTTCGTCTGCACTCACCAACGCAGCCTGCTCGCCCTACACCGTGCACTACGCTTACGACACCGTGGCGCTGGCCAAGGGCACCGGCGGCGCCGTGGTGAAACAGGGTGGCAAGGACTGGTTCTTCCTCACGGCCGACTACGCCTTCGGTCACGCCCTGGAGACCGACACGGGCAACGTGGTGAAGGCCGCCGGCGGCACGGTGAAGGGCGCGGTGCGTGCACCGCTGAACACCTCGGACTTCTCCTCCTTCCTGCTGCAGGCACAAAACTCGGGCGCCAAGATCCTGGGCCTGGCCAATGCCGGTGGTGACACCATCGCCTCCATCAAGGCGGCCAGCGAGTTCGGGATCAACAAGAGCATGAAACTCGCCGGCCTGCTGATGTTCATCACCGACATCCACAGCCTGGGCTTGAAGGACACACAGGGCATGTACCTGACCGACAGCTGGTACTGGGACAAGGACGACGCCAGCCGTGCCTTCGCCAAGAAGTTCTTTGCCAAGGCCAAGAGCATGCCCACCAGCATCCATGCAGCCAACTACTCGGCAGCCACCACCTACCTGAAAGCCGTCGCGGCCGCCAAGACCACCGACAGCGACAAGGTGATGGCTCAACTCAAGAGCATGGAGATCAGCGACTTCTTCGGCAAAGGGCGCATCCGCCCCGATGGCCGCTACGTACACGACATGTACCTGCTCGAGGTGAAGAAGCCGTCCGAGTCGAAGTCGCCCTGGGACTACATGAAGGTCGCCGCCACGCTCAAGGGCGAGGAAGTCTTCACAACCAAGGCCGAGTCGAAGTGCGCCCTCTGGAAGTGATCTGACATCCGGCACCGCGGGCCGGCGCCCGCGGTGTCCGCCTGTTCGCGGCACCTGACCCACCCAACCTGACGCACCGCCGATGGACTTCTTCGGAATACCTTTGTCCGCCCTCCTGAGCCAGCTGCTGCTGGGTCTGGTCAACGGATCGTTCTACGCCATCCTGAGCCTGGGTCTGGCGGTCATCTTCGGGTTGCTCAACGTCATCAACTTTGCGCACGGTGCACTGTTCATGCTGGGCGCGGTGCTGACCTGGATGGGCATGAACTACCTGGAGCTCAACTACTGGGTGATGATCGTGCTCGCCCCCCTGGCGGTGGGACTCGTGGGCATCATCATCGAACGGCTGTTCCTGCGCTGGATCTACAAGCTCGACCACCTCTACGGGCTGCTGCTCACACTCGGGCTCACGCTGATGCTCGAGGGTGTGCTGCGTTCGGCCTACGGTGTCTCTGGCCTGCCCTACAGCGCGCCGATTTCGGGTGCCACCAACCTGGGCTTCATGATCATGCCCAACTACCGCGGCTTCGTCGTGCTGGCGTCGCTGGTGGTGTGCCTGCTTACCTGGTATGTGATCGAGAAGACCAAGCTGGGCGCCTACCTGCGTGCGGGCACCGAGAACCCCCGCCTGGTGGAGGCTTTCGGTATCAACGTGCCGCTCATGGTCACGCTCACCTATGGCTTCGGCGTGGCGCTCGCGGGTTTCGCTGGCGTGCTCGCCGCACCCGTCATGCAGATATCACCCTTGATGGGACAGAACCTCATCATCATCGTCTTTGCCGTCGTGGTGATCGGAGGTATGGGCTCCATCCTCGGCACCATCCTCACCGGTCTGGGGCTGGGCATCGTCGAAGGCCTGACCAAGGTGTTCTACCCAGAGGCGTCTTCCACCGTGGTCTTCGTCATCATGGCGATCGTGTTGCTGATCCGGCCCGCTGGCCTGTTCGGCAAGGAAAAGTGAAGCCGGCATGAACAAAACGTCCAAGAACATCCTCTACGGCTTGCTGCTGCTGGTTCTGCTGGCCGTGCCTTTCATCGGTATCTATCCGGTGCTGGTCATGAAGCTGCTGTGCTTCGCCCTGTTCGCCTCCGCCTTCAACCTGCTGCTGGGTTACACCGGATTGCTGTCTTTCGGGCACGCCGCATTCCTGGGCGGCTCGGCCTATGTCACCGGTCATGCGCTGAAAGTCTGGGGCGTGCCAACGGAAGTCGGCCTGCTGCTGGGCACCTTGGCGGGCGCGGTGCTCGGATGGCTCGTCGGTTCGCTGGCCATCCGCCGTCAGGGCATCTACTTCACCATGATCACGCTGGCGCTGGCGCAGATGCTGTTCTTCTTCTGCCTGCAAATGCCCTTCACGGGCGGCGAAGACGGCCTGCAGGCCGTTCCGCGTGGTCAGCTCCTCGGGTTCATCAACCTCGGCAACGACCTGACGATGTACTACGTCACGCTGCTGATCACGGCAGCAGCGTTCCTGCTGATCATGCGCATCGTGCACTCGCCATTCGGTCAGATTCTCAAGGCGATCAAGGAAAACGAGCCTCGCGCCATCTCTCTGGGTTACGACACGCAACGCTTCAAGCTGATGGTGTTCGTGCTGTCCGCTGCCCTGTCGGGGCTGGCAGGCTCCCTGAAGACACTGGCCATGGGCTTCGCCACGCTGACCGACGTGCACTGGACCATGTCGGGCTCCGTGGTGCTGATGACGCTCGTGGGCGGCCTGGGCACGCTGTCGGGCCCACTGGTCGGGGCCGCCGTGGTGATCGCGCTGGAGAACAAGCTGGGTGAATTCGGACACCTGGTCGCTAGCACCACGGGCATTGAATGGTTCAACGGCCTGGGTGAATCCGTGACGATGGTCATCGGTTTCATCTTCGTGGTGTGCGTGCTGGCCTTCCGGCGCGGCATCATGGGCGAAGTGATCGCGCTCGTGGAGCGCTGGCGCGGCAAGCAGGCCTGAGCCTGCGGGAGCGTCAGGCCCGCAGCCGGCGCCACAGGCGCCAGGCCAGCAGGCTGCCGAGGATCGCGGCATACACGCCGACCTCGGCAAAATTGTTCTTTCCGCTGCGCATCCAGAAAAAGTGCAGCACCGCCAGCACCGCGATCATGTAAACAAGGCGATGCAGCCATTGCCAGCGCCTTGCGCCCAGTGCGCGAATGGCGCGGTTGAACGAGGTTGCTGCCAATGGCAGCAGCAGCAGCCAGGCCAGAAACCCCACCAGGATGAACGGCCGCTTGATCACATCGGCCGCCACTGCGGCCAGGTCGAACTCCATGTCGAAAGCGGCGTAGGCCAGCAGGTGAATGCAGGCGTAAAAGAACACGAACAGGCCCACCATCCGTCGCAAACGCAGCAAGGCAGGCCAGCCCAGCGTCGTTCGCAAAGGGGTGATCGCGAGCACCAGCACGAGGAACCTCAGGGTCCACTCCCCCAGGGAGCGGATCAGGGCCTCAGCAGGGTTGGCACCCAGGCGGTCGGTGAAAGCCGCAAACACCAGCCATGCGAACGGCAGGCAGGCCAGCACGAAGGCAATGGGCTTGGCCGAACGATGCCCGAGCCAGCCATTCACCCGCGAGGCACGGCGCGGAACAGTGCCGTCCATCAATACAGCTTGCGCAAGTCCATACCGGCATACAGCTGCCCCACCTGGGGTGCATAGCCGTTGAACATCAGGGTCTGCCGGCGCTTGGCGAACAAACCACTGCCTTCGCCGATGCGGCGCTCGGTGGCCTGGCTCCAGCGCGGGTGCGAAACCTCGGGATTGACGTTTGAATAGAAGCCGTATTCCTGCGGCGCGGCCACGTTCCACGCCGTGCGGGGCTCCTTGTCGGTGAACCGGATCTTCACCAGCGATTTGCCGCTTTTGAAACCGTACTTCCACGGCACCACCAGCCGCAGGGGAGCACCATTCTGGTTGGGCAGCACCTCGCCGTACATGCCAAACGCCAGCAGCGTCAGGGGATGCATGGCCTCGTCCAGCCGCAGACCTTCCACATACGGCCATCCCAACACACTGGAGCGAAGGCCCGGCATCTGCTTCGGGTCGGCCAGCGTCACGAATTCCACGAATTTGGCACTGCCTTGCGGCTGCACCTGCTTGATGAGCTCGCTCAGCGAGTAGCCGACCCAGGGGATGACCATCGACCATCCCTCCACACAACGCAGGCGATAGACGCGCTCCTCCATCGGACTGAGCTTGAGCAAGGCATCGAGGTCGAAAGTGGTCGGCTTGTTGACCAGGCCTTCAACCGCCACCGTCCAGGGGCGGGGTTTCAACGTCTTGGCGTAGGACGCGGGATCGGACTTGTCGGTGCCAAACTCGTAGAAGTTGTTGTACGAGCTGGCGTCGTCGTAGGAGGTCAACGCCTCCATGGTCACGGCGCCGTCCAGCGTGGAACGTTTGCCGGGCAAGCTCCCCAGTTTGCCGGGTTTGGGTGTGGTGGACGCCGCCTGCGCCCACGCCTCCCGCCCTGCCCATGAAGCCATTCCACCCGCCGCAGCCGCTGTCAGCAACCATTGCCGGCGGTTCTGGTAAACGGCCCGCGGCGTGATCTCGCTGGCCTGGGGGTGAACGAAACCGTGATCGTGCGTGCGGATAAGCATGGGGCCGTCCTTGCTGAATGCCACCCGACCGCGGAAGATGCCGCGCGGGCTGTTGACCTGTCTTGAGACAAGAGCGATTCTGGCAAAGTTCCAGCGTGGCCGCACGGGCCGCGCAATGTCCGTCAGCCGGTGTCAGAGTTCGCCGTAGCTGTGCAGGCCCGAGAGGAACATGTTCACGCCGATGAACGCGAAGGTCGTGATCGCCAGGCCCACCAGCGCCCACCAGGCCGCCACCGTGCCCCGCAAGCCTTTCATGAGGCGCATGTGCAGCCAGGCCGCATAGTTCAGCCAGACGATCAGCGCCCAGGTTTCCTTCGGATCCCAACTCCAATAGCCACCCCAGGCTTCGGCCGCCCAAAGCGCGCCCAGCACGGTGGCGATGGTGAAGAAGGCGAAACCGACCGCGATGGCCTTGTACATCACGTCGTCCAGCACCTCGAAACTGGGCAGGCGCTCGGCGATGCGGCGACGGCCGAACAGGATCCCGCCAACGATCAGCGCCGAAACACCGAAGTACACGAACCAATAGCTGCTGCCGTTTTCTGCAGCCGACTGGCGGAACACGATCGGCTCGAAGCACAGCACCACGCCCAGCAGCCACAGCGGCGCCAGCTTGTACCAGCGGCTCTCGCTGGCGCTCTGCTTGATCAGGTAGGCAAAGGCCAGCATCGCGGCGATGGCGAAAGTGCCGTATCCAATGAAGTTGGCTGGCACATGCAGCTTCATCCACCAACTCTTGAGCGCGGGCACCAGCGGCTGGATGGCGTGCGCCTCACGCACCAGTGTGTACCAGAGCAGGAAACCGACCGCAGCGCTCACCACGAGCATCGCGAATGCGCCCATGCGGCGGGTCCTGTACTGGTCTTCGTAGTACAAGTAGAAGGCCGTGGTCATCCAGCAGAACAGCACGAACACTTCGTACAGGTTGCTCACCGGAATGTGACCGATGTCAGGACCGATCTGGTGGCTCTCGTACCAGCGCACCATCGTGCCGATGAGGGCCAGCGTGACGGCCACCCAGGCCAGGCGCGAGCCGAGCAGCTCGAAGGTGTCACCCGCCCTCTTGAACATGCCCACCCAGTAGAACGCCGTGCTCATGAAGAAGAGCACGCTCATCCAGAGGATGGCCGACTGGCTGGAGATGAAGTACTTGAGCAGGAAGACCTGATCGGCGCGCGCCAGATCGGCACCATTGGGCGTCTGGTACAGCCAGATCGCCAGCATCGAGAATGCCGCCACCACCACCGAGAGCGCGCGCAACGGCCGCCAGAACCAGCCCAGCCAGATCATGGCCGGCACGGTACCGATCAGGATGGCCTTTTCATAGCCATCCATCGCCGCGTTGTAGCGAACGAACGCCCACGCGGCACTGGCGATCACGAAGGCGGCAAACAACCAGTCCCAGACGTCACGACGGGCAAAGTACCCGGGTCTCAGACCTTCGCCGCTGTTCTGGCCCTTCTTCAGCTCGATGGTCTGGGTGGCAGTGACGCTGTTCATGGATGCACCTTCAGCAATTGGGTCTTGAGCAGTTCGAATTCGCGGTCGGCCTCGAGCGTCTTGCGGTTCGATGACAGGGCCATGCGGGCCTGCGAGGCCGCATCACCCTCGGGCGAGAGCCACACCCACAGGCGGCGCTCGCGGACGTAGAGCATGGCAAAAACGCCCAGAATGAGCAACAGGCAGCCCAGGTAGACGATGCTCTGGCCCGGCGCGCGCGCCACCTGGAACACGCTGGCCTGCACGTGCGTGAAGTCCTTGAGCTGGAACGTCATGGGTGCGGGATAGAAGAACGTGTCGCTCAGGCTGATCACGGCCTGCGCCATGAAATGCTGCGTGGTTTCGTTGCGCTCCAGCGGCGGCAGGCCGGCGCGCTCACGGCTGATCTGCATCAGTTCGAACAGCGTGCCGTTGAGGATGCGCACCAGCACGTCGCTCGCGCGCTCACGCTCGGCGTCGGGCACGTTGTTCTCGAGAAATGCGGACACGGCCTGCAGACCCCCGCGAACCGGCTGAGCCCCGGCACCATTGGCAGCGACAGGCTGAACGCCCGGCACGTTGATCGACTCGGCACCCGCAAACAACCCCAGGGCGCGGGAAGCCGACGCGGCCAGCGCCTCGGCCAGCTCAGGACGCCCGTCCTCCACCGCCGACGCGGCGTAACGGCGCACCGCCTCTTCGCGCAACTGCGCATCGCCGAGTGCGGCGCGCAGACGGACAAAGCCGTCCATGCCATCCTTGTCGTCCACCGGAATGCGCAGGTAACGGAAAGTCTCGGCCGGGGTGTCGCGCAGCCCCAGCAGGTACACGCGCGAGCCGTCAATCTCCACCGGAAGCATGTAATTGTGGTACTCCACCGCTTGTCCGGCCGCGTCACGCAACTTGTAGGAAACGCTGGGCCCCACGTTGCGCAAGGTCCGCTCGGTCACGGTCTTGTGGCCAGAACCGAGCCGGCTTTCGATCGAGCTGCGCAGGTCGACCTTGCGAACGTCCACGGCCTCGGCGGCATTGCTCGCGGCAAAGTTCTCGACGTTGATCACCCGCAGCCCCGTGTACTCCAGCGTGAGCTTGTCGTCGCCGTTGCTGAGCGAGGTCGAACTGCCGATGGTGCCTTCGATCTCGAACGGCCGCGTGGGGCCGTTCAGCGGCACCGCCTGCAGCTTCACGCGGGAGCCACCATCGTCAAAGCTGGACTGGTAGATGTTGATGCCACGGTGGCTGGCGGGGTGGTTCACCTCCACGCGTGCCTCCTTGCGTTCGCCGGTTTCATGATCGTGGATCACGATGTCGCTGGCAAACAGCTTGGGCATGCCAGTGTCGTAGTACTCGACGATGAACTTCTTGAGCTCGACGGAGAAAGGCAGATCCTGCAGCAGCACACCCTGAGGTTGCGTGAGGATGGCGGTCCCCGCCGTGGTGCCTTCGGTCACCAGCAGATTGCCCCGGAACGTGGGGTTGCTGGGGGACAAGCGATGCTGGGCTGGCACATCGGCAATCAGCCCTCCGCCCATGAAGGGAGTCTTTCCGTTGAACCAGGTCTGAGCGCGCACCATGAGGTCACCATCGACCAGACCACCGACGCACACCAGCACGATGGCGCTGTGCGCTGCGAGATAACCGATCTTGTTGGCGGCACCCACCTTCGCCGCCACCATCCAGCCCGTACCGGCCGGTGTGGGGCGCGACTGCAATTTGACCTTCCAACCCGAACCCAGCAGAGTCTGGCCAATGCGGTTGGCAGCGATCTCGGGTGTCTCTGCCAAGGCACCTTCAGCACGGTGCGGAAATGCTTTCAGGCTCTGCTCGCGGATGTTCTCCTTATAGGCCTTGAAATCGGCAAAGATCTTGGGCGTGTTGCGCGCGATGCAGAGGCTCGTGCTCACTACCAGAAAGGCCAGGATCAACAGGAACCACCACGCGCTGTAGACCGAGTACAGGTTTGCACTGGCAAACACGTCGGCCCAGAAGGGGCCGAACTGGTTGACATAGTTGATGAAGGGTTCATGCTGCTTGACCACCGTGCCAATCACCGAAGCGATACAGATCACGGTGAGCAGCGAGATGGCAAACCGCATCGAAGACAGCAGCTCCACCAGCTCGCTGACAATGCGCGAGCCGGTGCGGATGTGCAGGCCTTGGGTGGAAACGGTCATGTGGGTCGGGGGAAGAACGGTGCAGCAAAAAAGGGCGGTTCCAGTGTTCCCGGAACGCGCCCTGTTGTGATGAGTTTTGTGGTCGGCGGTTCAACGCCCCTCGGGTTTATTGCATTGTGCCGACAAATATTATTGTCTGCTTATATCCCGGCCAGCCATGAGGGGCTTGCCCTCGTGACCATCAACGCAAGCCAGCGATGTAGTCCGACACGGCCTGGATTTCGCGATCGTTCATCTTGGCGGCGACGCCGGTCATCTGCGCGTTGTTCTTGCGCGTGCCATCGCGGAAATGCTTCAGCTGCGTGGCGGTGTACTCGGCCTGCTGGCCGGAGAGGCGCGGGTACTGCGAAGGAATGCCGGCCCCGTTGGGGCTGTGGCAACCGGCGCAAGCGGCGATCTGGCGGTCTGCAATGCCACCACGGTAGATGCGCTCACCCAGGCGCACCAGATCCTTGTCGGTGGCTGCGCCACCCTTGGCCTTCTGGTCGGCCAGCCAGTAGGCGATATTGCGCATGTCGTCGTCCGACAGGGCGCCAGCAAAGCCTTTCATGATCGCGTTGTCGCGCTTGCCCGACTTGTACTCCTGCAGCTGCTTGATGAGGTACTCAGGGTGTTGCTGCGCGAGTTTCGGGTTTGCCGGCGTCGTCGAGTTGCCATCCGCTGCATGGCAGGCCACGCAAACTTGGCCGTACATGGCGCTGCCCTTGGCCAGATCGGGTTTGGCCGATTGCGCCTGGGCGCTGAACGACAGGGCTGCGGCGGCAGCGGCGCAAAGGAGGGAAACAGGCAATTTCATGACGGGGCGGGCGTCGGTTGCGACGGGTTCTGTTGTGGGAGTTCTCGGTTTATCTGGACAAAGCCAATCGATTTTACAATGTCCCACCGGGAACCACCCCAAATGACCCACCGCCCCACTCCAGCCCCCCAGACCGTTTCGCCGTCTCAGGACGCCCCAGGGCCCAAAGCCCCGATACCCCCAGCTGGAAAAGACAACACCACTCCCAAGCCGGATGCCAGGATCGCGCACGGCTGGCTGCACACAGCCCGCTTTCTCACCACCGCGCCGCAGCTCGAACATCTGCCCCCGCTCGACGTGCCCGAGATCGCGTTCGTGGGCCGCTCCAATGCGGGCAAATCCACCTGCATCAATACACTGACGCAGCAAAAGCGCCTCGCCTTCGCGTCGAAGACACCCGGACGCACGCAAAGCATCAACCTGTTTTCATTGGGCAAGCAAGGTGTGACAGATGCGGTTCTCGCCGACCTGCCGGGCTATGGGTATGCCGCTGTGCCGCGGGAAGCCAAGCTGCGCTGGCAGCGCGTGATGGGCAACTACCTCCTCACGCGCGACAACCTCAAAGGGGTGGTGCTGCTGATCGACCCTCGCCTGGGCCTGACCGAACTCGACGAAATCCTGCTGGAAGTGATCCGTCCACGCGTCGAGGAGGGCCTGAAATTCCTGGTGCTGCTCACCAAATCCGACAAGCTCAACCACGCAGAGGCGCAAAAGGCACTGTCGATTGCGCGACTGCAGTCGGGCGGCGGCGAAGCGAGACTCTTCTCGGCCTTGAAAAAGAAGGGGCTGGACGAGGTGGCGCTGCTGCTCTGGCAATGGACCCACGGAGACAACCTCTCGTCGACGGCCCTGGCCGTTCCCGAAGAAGAGCCTCCCGCACTGGACTGACACGGCGCGGGCCCATCCCGGAGAGCCCGATGATCCAGACCTTCCAGCAAGCCCTGCCCCACGGCATCCGCCTGAGTTGCCGAGCCGCAGGCGAGGCCGGCAGGCCCGTGCTGCTGTTTCTCCACGGTTTTCCGGAAGCCGCGTTCGTGTGGGACGAGCTGCTGGCGCATTTCGCCCAACCTGCCCAGGGGGGTTACCGCTGTGTCGCGCCCAACCTTCGCGGCTTCGAGCATTCCAGCGCCCCCACCGAAGTGTCTGCCTACCGCGCCAAACCCTTGCTGCAGGATCTCAGTGCGCTGGTCGACGCCATCACCTCAGACAGCGCCACGCCCGGCCAGGTCGCGGGACTGATCGCCCATGACTGGGGAGGTGCGCTGGCCTGGGGTCTGGCCGCGCTACAACCGGCGCTGATGCGAAAGCTGGTCATCGTCAACGCACCGCACGCAGCGACCTTCCAGCGCGAACTGGCCCATTCGCCAGCCCAGCAGGCGGCCAGCGCGTACATGAACTTCCTGGCCCGCCCGGATGCCGCGGACCTGCTCGCGGAGAACGATTTCGCGCGTCTCTGGCCGTTCTTCACGCACATGGCCGCCGCCAGCGGCGCCACCGACTGGCTCGACGATGCCATGCGCGAACGCTACCGCGAGGTATGGCGCCAGGGCCTGAGTGGCCCCTGCGCGTACTACGCGGCTTCACCCCTGCGCCCACCCACGGCCATGGACCCAGGGGCTGCCACTGTGGAAGTCCCCCGCGACAAAACCTCGGTGAAGGTTCCCACCCTGGTGGTGTGGGGCCAGGGCGATACCGCACTGCCCGAGACGCTCCTCGATGGATTGGAGGCGTACGTCGACGACCTGCGCATCGAGCGCGTGCCGGGCGCCACACACTGGATCGTGCACGAGCATCCCGCACACCTCGCGTCATCCATCAGCGCATTTCTGGCCAATCAGAGATCTGCGTAGAACGAAGGCTCCGTGCCAGGCCGGGTCTTGAAGCGCTTGTGCACCCAGTAGTACTGCTCCGGCGCCTCGCGGATGTAGCCTTCGAGGTAGCGGTTCATTTCCGCCGTGTCCGCTTCGGCGTCGGCGGTCGGGTAGTCACCCCAGGGCGACATGACACGCACTTCATAGCCGTCGCGCGTGAGCCGGCTCACCACCGGCACGACCTTCGCACGTCCCAGGCGAGCCAGCCTGGAAAGTGACATGAGCGTGGCAGTCTGCACGCCAAAAAATGGGACGAATGCTGCGTCACGCATGCCGTGGTCCATGTCGGGCAACAGATACAGCGGCAGGCCCTGGCGCATCGCAGCCACCAGCGGTTTGATGCCCTGGCGCTTGCCCACGACATGAGGATTGCCGAATCGCTGACGACCCTGCGCCATCCATCGGTCCACATCGGCGTTCAACTGTTCGGCATAGAGCCCACAGAAACGGCGCTCCATGCGAGTCGTCAGCGCGATCCATCCCGCGTCCATCCCCACGAAATGCGGCGCAAATATCACGGTAGGTTCGTTGCCCGCCAGTGCAGCCATATCCCCTGTGAGCGTGAGCCGCTCGCGCACTGTCTCCAGCGGAGCTTCCCAGAGCCAGCTCCGATCCAGCCAGGCCTGCGCGAAATAGACAAAGTGCCGACGTACCGCACGCGTGCGCTCGGCATCGCTGCTCTCCGGAAAACACAGCGACCAGTTGACGCCAGCGATGCGCCTGCGGCGCGCCGCCACGGTGTACAACGCCTGACCGAGCACCCAACCCGCGCCACGCACCCATGAGAGTGGCAAGGCGGCGAGCACTCTCATGAACGCCACCCCGAGCCGGTTGGCTAGGTTGCCTCGCGGCAGCGGCGTATCGGCAGCAGGGGATGGGGGGGACATCAGGAAGAACCAGGAGCCGCGCGAACCGGCGACTTGTAGCGGTTGTAAGACCAGAGGTACTGGGTCGGGCATTCTCGCACCAGCGCTTCCATGGCGCGATTGATCTGCGCGGCGGACTCAGCCGGATCTTGCGCGAGCGCCCCCCCGTTGAGCAGGTCGAACGGGCGCACATGCACGCGATATCCTCGCCCACCCGCCAGGCGCTCACCCCAGCTCAGAAGGATCTGTACACGGCCGGCCTGCGCAAGGCGGGCCGACAAGGTCATGGTGTAGGCCTCCCGGTCGAAGAACGGCGCCCACACGCCCTGCCCTTCGGGGGGAACCTGATCCGGCAACAACCCGACCGCCTGTCCCGCCTTGAGGGCTTTGATGAGCTGCTTGACCCCGGCCAGTGTGGTGGGCGCGGCAAACAGACCCGGCCGTTGGCGCGCCCCGGCGACGAGGTCGCGCAGCCAGACCTGTCTCGCAGGGCGAAACAGCACGGTCATCGGATTGGCATGGCCGAATCGCTTCGCATAGGACTGCGCCGTGACTTCGAAACAGCCCAGATGGGGTGTCAGGAACAACACGCCTTCGCCCCGGGCATGCGCGGCTTCGATGTGCTCCGCTCCCGTCCATGACACAGGCACAGGCCGACCCAGCCACAGGCGGGGCAGTTCGGCCACCAGCTTGCCAGCCTCCCCCACCGAGGCCAGCGCCACCTGCCGCGAGAAACCCGCCTGCGCCGCGTTGGCGAACAAACGTTGCCGATAACGCCCCGAGAGCGCAAAGCTCAGCCAGCCCAGCAGCCAGCCCAAGGCGTGAAGCACAGGCAATGGCATCCAGCTCAACGCACGAAACAGACAGTGGATCAGGAAGGCCACGGATGGGAGAGGGCGCAGAACGCGTCCTGAAAACTTAATCTAGAATCCCGGAATCGCCGAGTTATGGAACTAATTGCGGGGCGATTCACAAATACCGCTAAAGCGTTCGCCGAACTCTGACAGACCGGCAACGCGGGTCAACCACTGTGGAGTTTATATACATGGCGAACGATTTCCTTTTCACGTCCGAATCCGTCTCCGAAGGCCACCCCGACAAGGTCGCCGATCAGATTTCGGACGCAATCCTCGACGCAATCTTCACCCAGGATCCGCGCAGCCGCGTGGCCGCGGAAACCCTCTGCAACACCGGCCTGGTGGTGCTGGCGGGCGAGATCACCACCAATGCACACGTCGACTACATCCAGATTGCGCGCGACACGCTGAAGCGCATCGGCTACGACAACACCGAATACGGCATCGACTACAAGGGCTGCGCCGTGATGGTCTGCTATGACAAGCAGTCCAACGACATCGCCCAGGGGGTAGACCACGCCAGCGATGACCACCTGAACACCGGCGCCGGCGACCAGGGCCTCATGTTCGGCTATGCCTGCGACGAAACGCCCGAGCTGATGCCCGCACCGATCTATTACGCACATCGCCTGGTCGAGCGCCAGTCCCAGTTGCGCAAGGACGGCCGTCTGCCTTTCCTGCGCCCCGACGCCAAGAGCCAGGTCACGATGCGCTACGTGGACGGCAAGCCGCACAGCATCGACACCGTGGTGCTGTCGACCCAGCACTCCCCGGACCAGAGCGAGTCCCCCACCAAGATGAAGGCCTCGTTCAACGAAGCCATCATCGAGGAGATCATCAAGCCAGTGCTGCCCAAGGAATGGCTCAAGGACACCAAGTACCTGATCAACCCGACCGGCCGCTTCGTCATCGGCGGCCCACAGGGTGACTGTGGCCTGACGGGCCGCAAGATCATCGTGGACACCTATGGCGGTGCCTGCCCACACGGCGGTGGGGCGTTCTCGGGCAAGGACCCCTCCAAGGTGGACCGCTCAGCCGCCTACGCCGCGCGCTATGTGGCGAAGAACATCGTCGCGGCTGGCCTGGCGCGGCAGTGCCAGATTCAGGTGGCCTACGCCATCGGTGTGGCACGCCCGATGAACGTGACGGTCTACACCGAAGGCACCGGTGTGATCCCTGACGAGCAGATTGCCGCGCTCGTACAGGAGCATTTCGACCTGCGCCCCAAGGGCATCATCCAGATGCTGGACCTGCTGCGCCCGATCTACGCCAAGACGGCCGCCTACGGCCACTTCGGTCGCGAAGAGCCCGAATTTTCGTGGGAGCGCACGGACAAGGCAGCCGCACTGCGCAAGGCGGCCGGACTGTAAATATTCACAGACCCTGGTTACAAAAGCCCCATGGCCTTGGCCCTGGGGCTTTTTTTATGACCTTTTTCCGACACCTCATTGGAGCCACTGGTCGTAACAATTTGAATTTTCTGAGGCGGTGACCGATATGGAGAGTACAAGCCACTTTCTGGTTTGCACTGCAACGACCCGGGAGCCTCGAAAAATGGACAACGCTATCTGCCCTGAAGGGATGGACACGCCCGAGCAACAGTTCGAGCGGTTGCTGGCCCTGAGGACGCAAGAACTCCAGGCCGCGCTGGACAGCGCTCGGTCGCTGTGCGACCAGGCGACCTGCGGTCTGCTCACTTTTGACGCCGCACAACGATGCGTGCAGCTCAATCAGGCGCTGCGAACCTGGCTGGGCCACGGTGCGCCAGGTGCGACCCTTGGTGAACTGGTCGCACCGCGCTCGCGCGATGCCCTGAACACCCATGTCGAATCCCTGCGCCAGAGCGGGCAATGCGAGCCGGTCGAACTGGATTGGCTGCGTGCGGATGGCAGCGTGTTTCGCGCGCGTCTTGCGTCCAACCCGGTGTTCGATGCCGAGGGCCATTTCCTGCACGGCAGTGGCGTGGTGACCATGGTCGATACCGCCGACAGCGTTGCACCACAGGACAGCCTGCTGCGCAGCATCACCGATCGCATCCCGGCCCGTCTGGCCTACTACGACAAGAACCTGATCTGCCGATTCGCGAACCAGGCCCACGCCGCGCGCTACGGAAAGACGCCGGCCGAAATGGTGGGCTCACCTCTGAGCCAGGTGGTACGACCCGACATCCTTCCCGACATCCTGCCGCGCGTGGCACAGGCGCTGTCGGGACAGACGCAGACTTTTGAAGCCGAACGTGTCGCCGCCGACGGCTCGGTCAATTACTTCGAGATCCACTACATCCCTGACTACCAGAACGGTTCGGTGGAAGGTATCTTCATCGAGCTCCACGACATCACCGAACGCCGCCGCACGGAGGAGTTCGTGCTGCACGCCAACCAGGATCTGGAAGAGCGCGTCCGTTCGCGCTCGGCGGAACTGTTTGCCAGCGAGCAACGCTACCGCCTGATGGTGGACGCGATCCAGGACTACTGCATCTATTTCGTCGACGAGAACGGGGGCATCACCGAATGGACCGAGAGTGCCCAGCGCCTGCACGGCCACACCCGCTCGCAGATCATGGGCCGGTCGTACGAGGTGCTGCTGGCTGCCGACAACGCCGGCGAGGATGAGGTCGATCCCGGCCAGGTGCTGCGCCTGGCAAAAGCCCATGGCCAATGGGAGACCCGTGGCTGGCGCCTGCGGGAAGACGGCTCGCGCTTCTGGGCACACACGGTGCTCACCGCGCTGCGCAACGAAGCCGGCGACCTGCAAGGACTGTCGAGCATCACCCGCGACATGACCGCCGCCAAGAGCCTGGAGGACGTGATGAACGACCTCAACCGGGAACTGGAGAAGCGCGTGGCAGAGCGCACGCAGCAGCTCGTGGCCGCCAACAAGGACCTCGACGTCTTCTCGCACATGGTGTCGCACGACCTGCGCGCACCGTTGCGCCACATCGCCAGCTTCATCAGCCTGCTGCAGGAGCAGATGGGCGACTCCACCGATGCGCTGGCCTTGCAATACCAGAACTCCATCGCCAAGGCATCCAAGCGCATGAGCCTGATGATCGAAGGCCTGCTGGAATACGCCCGGCTGGGCCGCGTGGCGATCGAATCACAACCGGTCCCCATCACCCAGCTGGTGCAAGGCGTGATCGGCCACCTGAAGCAGGAAAACCAGGATCGCCGGATCGAATGGGTGATCGAGGACGATCTGCCTGTGGTCCGCGGCGACGCCATGCTGCTGGCCCAGGCGCTGGGGAACCTGCTGGGCAATGCCGTCAAGTACACGCGGCTGCGCGATGTGGCGCGCATCGAGCTGGGATGGAAAGTGAACCCCGTCGGGGGCCGCACCTTCTACATCTCCGACAACGGCGTGGGCTTTGACCTGGAGAAGGCGCACAACCTGTTTGTCATGTTCCAGCGGCAACACCATTCGATGGACTTCGAGGGCACGGGCACGGGCCTGGCGCTGTCGCAAAGGATCATCGAACGCCATGGTGGGCGCATCTGGGCCGAGACCACGCCGGGCGAAGGCTGCACCTTCTACTTCACCCTGCCCTTCGATGGCATGGAGCCTGAAATGGCCTTCCCGGAATCTTCGCTGGCCGCATTGCCCGTCTGAGGCGCACGCCGATAATGGGGCGGTGATCACCCCCGCCCCGCACTTTCCCCCCCTGTTCAACCTGCAGGGCCAGGTGGCCCTGGTCACGGGTGCCGGCCGTGGCCTCGGCCTGGCGATGGCCTGCGCCCTCGCCCAGCATGGCGCCACCGTGTGGATCAACGGCCGGGATGCCGATCAGCTGAACCGAGCAGCGGCGCATATCCAGCACGTGCACGGAACCGGCACAGGCTCCGCGCATGCCCTGCCCTTCGACGTGGCCGACGAGGCGGCCTCCAGCGCGGCCGTGGCGCGGGTACTGGCCGAAAGCGGCCGGCTGGACATCCTGATCAACAACGTGGGACAACGACGTCGCCAGTCGCTCGACGAGCTGCCTGCGAGCGCGCTGCGGGAACTGCTGGAAACCAATCTGGTATCGGCCTGGCATCTGTGCCGCGAAGCGGCACGCCCGATGCGCGCGAAGGGCTCGGGACGGATCATCAATGTCACCTCGATCGCGGGGCCGATCGCCCGGGCGGGTGATGCGGCCTACACCACGGGCAAAGGCGCGCTGGAAGCGCTCACGCGCGCCCTGGCCGCCGAACTCGGTCCGCAAGGCATCAACGTCAATGCCATCGCGCCCGGCTATTTCGCCACCGACACCAACGCGGCCATGGTCGACGATGCCTCCACCGCTGAATGGCTGTCTCAGCGCAGTTCACTGGGCAGGTGGGGGCAGCCCACCGAAATCGGTGGGGCAGCGGTCTTCCTGGCCTCAGCTGCCGCGAGTTACGTGACGGGCCAGGTGCTGGTGGTCGACGGCGGCTACCTGGCGCATTTCTGAGCGGGCCACGCCGCCAGAATCAACTGACGTGCCGGCGCACCCAGGCCTCGTAGGCGGACAACCACTTCTGGACGAACTCCCGGCTGTCGGCCCCGATAGCTCCGTCCTTGTCAAACAGCCCCTCCTTGGCCTGCAGGAAGGCCTCGGGCTGGCCCAGGGTGGGCATGTCCAGATAAGCCAGGATGTTTCGCAGGTGCTGCTGGGCCAGCGACGTACCGATTGCCCCGACCGACACGCCGATCACCCCCGCCGGCTTGCCCGCCCAGGCGCTCTTGCCATACGGGCGCGAGGCATGGTCGATCGCATTCTTCAGCACGCCTGGAATCGACCGGTTGTACTCTGCCGTCACGAAGATGAGGCCTTGCGAGGCCTGGATCTCGGTCTTCAGCCGATGCACCTGGGGCGCCGGGTCGGCATCGTCGTCCTGGTTGTACAGCGGCAGGTCGCCGATCTCGAGCTGCTTGAATGTGAAGTCGCGGGATGCGAGCTTGCCGAGGGCGTTCGCCAGCTGGCGGTTGAAGGAGTCGCGACGCAGGCTGCCGACGATGACGCCGATCTGGAATCCACTCATGTCAAATCCTCTCCGAAGGGTGATGGAACAAGGGATGAACGGGACAGCCTACAGGTTCGGCACAGACACTCAGGCCGGTGTGGGTACCGCAGGACGGCCGGGCAGGTGCAGCACCACCTTGCGCGGCTCGCCGGCCATCTGGTCCAGCGCCTGGCCGAGACGCGAGAGCAAGGGCTCAACCTCCACCTCGCCGGTGCCTTCGGGCAATGACATGGAGACCAGCCGGAAACGCAACGACAGGCCCGCCGGCAGCGAGGGCACCTGTTCCAGTCCCTTGGCCACGATGTGCTGCGCCAGCAACACGAGCCCGTCGGCAGGCAATGGGCCTTCCATCAGGATGGCAAAGCGTGCATCGGCCACGCGGCAGACCGTGTCCACATCCCGCGCCACGTGCGACAACCGCGAGGCGGCCACCACCAGCGCCCGGTCGGCAACCTCCCGACCTTCGCGCGAGACGATATCCGCGTGGTTGACGAGTTCGACCAGCATCAGGCCGCACCGGTGGCCATAGCGGCGGGCACGGCGCACCGCGTCGTGCAGGCGCAGGAACAACACCGGCGCGATGGTCAGGCCCGTCAGCGGGTCGGTGCTCTCGATCGCGCGGAGGCGGGCGTGGTTCTCGTTGAACTCCTTGGCCCGCCGATGCAGGATGTACAGCAACAGGGGAATCTCGATCGCCGAGCCGATGAGCACCGCGTACTGCGTGGCCCAGCTGTCGGGCAGCACGCCGGCAGCGCGCAGCGCGGGGAAGGGGTAGCTCAGATGGACCGGCAGAAACCCCAGCGCGAGCCATCCTCCGTACTTCTCACCCAGGCGCCAGGTCCAGATGCACAGCGCGAAACTGAGCAGCACCGACAGCAGGCCATACAGGTTGAGCACCAGAAAGACCTCGCGGTTCTGCAACAGCAGGTAGAAGACCGGGAACAGCAAACCAAACAGCGACCAGGCGATCACGAAGCGGTCCACCCGGCTGTGGTGTCTCGAGACCGCGCAAGCCTCCCGCACGAACCAGATGCCCGACGCGGTCAGCCACAGCATGAAGATGGCGGGCGCCGCGTCGTTCCACCAGGCCCAGTCCCGCCAGAAGAACACCCCGCCCACACCGGTGAAGGCCGCCTGGAAACCCAGCATGGCGGCGACATAGCAGCAGTAGGCGATGAAGGCGCGGTCCCCGTACAGGCGCGCATGCACCCAGCCCCAGAACAGCACGAGCAGGCCGAACCCCAGGTATCCGCCAACGAGCAGGAAAGTCCAGTAGCGCGTTGCCTGCAGCGTGTTTTCGTCCAGCAGCAGCAGGCGCGGGCTCAAGGAGGCAGGGCGGTTCTCCAGACGCAGCCACACCGGGCCCGCCGTCGCGGCCGGGAGTGCGAAGACCGGCGTCTGGTCCGGGTGGCTCCAATGCGACACCGGCAGGTGATCGCCCGCCTGCTGCGCAACCCACCGACCATCGGGCCCTGTGGCATGGAACGCCACCCGGTTGGTGAAGGCGGCCGCGCTCAGGGCGAGGTACCAGCGCCGCCCGGCATCCAGCGCCGGCAAATCCACACGGATCCACAAGGCGGCTCGATCGAGATCAAAGGAGCGGTAGCGCTCCATCGGCTGGAAGTCATCGGCCGGCCGCGCCATCGCCTCCTCCAAGGACGCCGTGCCGGTGGTGTCGACCCAGAAATGGGTGTGCAGCGTGACGTCCGTGCCAGACGCTTCGGCCCTGGCCGTACCCGCGGCCGTGGTCAGGCCAAGCCCCAGCAGCAGGACGGCATGCATCGCCAGACAACGCAGGAGGGAACCACGAGGCAGCGAAATGAGACGAGAGCGGCGCATCCCGGTATCGTAAATGTTTGTGACAACGCCTTCATGAACGGAGCAGCACCCTGTGCACGTGAACCAGAAATAAACCGGCCCGAACTTGAAATGGAGGGGCGGCGCCCTTATGATTAGCACTCGCTGGCGATGAGTGCTAACACCCGTCGCCATGTCGATCAGCGGTTTCTGCCCGCCCTCTGGCTGGCTTCCGCCGTTCTGAACACATCCCAATCCGTTCCATATCCAGGAGATGCAATGAACCTTCGTCCTCTCGCCGATCGCGTGATCGTCAAGCGCATTGACAGCGAAACCAAGACCGCCTCCGGCATCGTCATCCCCGACGCCGCCGCCGAAAAACCCGACCAAGGCGAAGTCCTGGCGGTCGGTCCCGGCAAGAAAAACGACAAAGGCGAACTGTCCGCGATGAACGTCAAGGTCGGTGACCGCGTTCTGTTCGGCAAGTACAGCGGCCAGACCGTCAAGGTCGCTGGCGACGAACTGCTGGTCATGAAGGAAGACGACCTGTTCGCGGTCGTCGAAAAGTAAGCCTTCGCTCACTCATCACCATTTACTGAATCGGAGAAATCACATGGCAGCAAAAGACGTCATTTTCGGCGGCGAAGCCCGCGCACGCATGGTTGAAGGCGTGAACATCCTGGCCAACGCGGTCAAGGTCACCCTGGGCCCCAAGGGCCGCAACGTGGTGCTCGAGCGCTCCTTCGGCGCCCCCACCGTGACCAAGGACGGTGTGTCCGTGGCCAAGGAAATCGAACTCAAGGACAAGCTCCAGAACATGGGCGCCCAGATGGTCAAGGAAGTCGCTTCCAAGACCTCGGACAACGCCGGTGACGGCACCACCACCGCCACCGTGCTGGCCCAGGCCATCGTGCGCGAAGGCATGAAGTACGTGGCCGCCGGCATGAACCCGATGGACCTCAAGCGCGGTATCGACAAGGCAGTGGAAGCCCTGATCGCCGAGCTGAAGAAGGCCTCCAAGGCCACCACCACCAGCAAGGAAATCGCCCAGGTCGGTTCGATCTCCGCCAACAGCGACTCCTCCATCGGCGAAATCATCGCCAACGCGATGGACAAGGTCGGCAAGGAAGGCGTGATCACCGTGGAAGACGGCAAGTCGCTGCAGAACGAGCTCGACGTGGTCGAGGGCATGCAGTTCGACCGCGGCTACCTGTCGCCCTACTTCATCAACAACCCCGAAAAGCAATCGGCCCTGCTGGACAACCCCTTCGTGCTGCTGTACGACAAGAAGGTGTCCAACATCCGTGACCTGCTGCCCACGCTGGAGCAAGTCGCCAAGGCCGGCCGCCCGCTGCTGATCATTGCCGAAGACGTCGAAGGCGAAGCCCTGGCCACGCTGGTGGTCAACACCATCCGCGGCATCCTGAAGGTCGTGGCCGTGAAGGCACCTGGCTTCGGCGACCGCCGCAAGGCCATGCTGGAAGACATCGCCATCCTGACCGGCGGCAAGGTCATCGCTGAAGAAGTGGGCCTGACGCTCGAGAAGGTGACCCTGGCCGACCTGGGCCAGGCCAAGCGCGTGGAAATCGGCAAGGAAAACACCACCATCATCGACGGCGCCGGCGCCGCCGCTGACATCGAAGCCCGCGTGAAGCAAGTGCGCGTGCAGATCGAAGAAGCCACCAGCGACTACGACCGCGAGAAGCTGCAGGAGCGCGTCGCCAAGCTGGCTGGCGGCGTGGCCGTGATCAAGGTCGGTGCCGCCACCGAAGTCGAGATGAAGGAAAAGAAGGCCCGCGTGGAAGACGCCCTGCACGCCACCCGCGCTGCAGTGGAAGAAGGCATCGTAGCTGGTGGTGGCGTGGCGCTGCTGCGTGCCCGTCAGGCCGCTGGCGCCATCAAGGGTGACAACGCCGACCAGGACGCCGGTATCAAGCTGGTGCTCAAGGCCATCGAAGCGCCCCTGCGCGAGATCGTGGCCAACGCCGGTGGCGAACCGTCGGTGGTGGTCAATGCCATCCTGGCTGGCAAGGGCAACTACGGCTTCAACGCGGCCAACGACACCTACGGCGACATGATCGAAATGGGTATCCTGGACCCGACGAAGGTGACCCGCACCGCTCTGCTGAACGCCGCCTCCGTGGCTTCGCTGATGCTGACGACCGAAGCCATGGTCGCCGAAGCGCCGAAGGAAGATGCACCGGCCATGCCGGGCGGCGGCATGGGCGACATGGGTGGCATGGGCGGCATGGGCATGTAATCAGCCCGTGAGCGCCACTGCGGCAACCGCTGCCGCAGGCCTCTCTGCAAAACCCCGCGATATCCTCGCGGGGTTTTCTTTTTGTGCTGCCCATGCCCGATACCGCTCACGCGCCTCCCATTCCCGTCACCGGGCCTGTGGCCTGGGACGACGACGGCATGCCGTACAGCCCACGCTTCGGCGAGCGATACCGCAGTGCGGGCACCGAACGCCAGGGTGGCTGGGCGCAGGCCCGGCACGTGTTCCTGGCGGGGTGTGCCCTCACCACCCCCGACGGCGAACGCCTGACCGAGCCGGCGTGGCGCAACGCCTGTGAATGGCGCATGCTGGAGAACGGCTTCGGTCTCGGGTTGAACTTCCTCGCCACCTGGTATGCCTGGCGACAGGACCCGCAGCGCCCGGCCCGCCTGGTGTACGAGGGCACGGAGGCCTGGCCCCCCTCAGCCGAGGACGTCAGGCGCAGTGCAGCCCCATTCGAGCAGCTAGCCCCCATGGCCGACACCCTCGCCGACGCATGGGAACATCTGCTTCAAGGTGAGGAATACTGTTTCGACGCGGGCCATGTGGTGCTTCGCCTGCATGGAGGCGACGCCATCGGTGCCTTGCGGCGTGTGCCGCCCGGCGTGGACAGCGTATTTCTCGATGGTTTCAACCCCAAGCTCAACCCGGACATGTGGTCCCGCGAACTGCTGGAGGTGATCGGCACGTTGGCGCGGCCTGGTACCCGGGTCGCCACCTGGTGCGTGCTGCGCGCCGTGCGCGACGGTCTGAAGGCCTCAGGCTTCACCGTCCGCCGACGCGAAGGCTTGCCACCCAAGTGGCATTGCCTGACCGCGGTCAGGCTGCCTTCATCAGACCTTCCAGCTTGATCGTGTCCGCCACGAAGGCGCGAATGCCTTCGGCCAGCTTTTCGGTGGCCATGGCGTCTTCGTTCAAGGCGAACCGGAAACTGGCCTCGTCGTGCGTCACGAACGGAATGTCCAGGGTCTTGGCGGTGGTGGCGTCGAGCGCCTTCGTCAGCGGCGCCTCGCTGGCCGCCAGCTGGGCCAGCAGATCCGGGCTGATGGTGAGCAGATCGCAACCTGCCAGCGCCGTGATCTGCCCCACGTTGCGGAAGCTGGCGCCCATCACCTCGGTGGCCACGCCGTGCTTCTTGTAGAACTCGAAGATGCTGCGCACCGACCGCACACCCGGGTCGTTCGAGCCCGCCATGGCCGCCTCGTCCCAACCCGCCCCGGCGGTCTTCTTGTACCAGTCGTAGATGCGCCCCACAAAAGGCGAGATCAGTTGCACACGCGCCTGGCCGCAAGCCACGGCCTGCGCGAACGAGAACAGCAGCGTGAGGTTGGTATGGATGCCCTCCTGTTCCAGCCGGGCCGCGGCCTGAATGCCTTCCCAGGTGGACGCGATCTTGATCAGCACGCGGTCCACGTGCACGCCTTCGCCCTGGTAAAGATCGATGATCCGGCGCGCGCGATCCACGGTGGCCTCGGTGTCGAAGCTCAGGCGGGCATCCACCTCGGTGGAGACGCGGCCGGGAATCAGGCGAAGGATCTCGCAACCAAAACGGACCAGCAAGCGGTTCATCACCTCGTCCAGACCTTGCGCACCATGCCGGGCGACAGCGTCTTTCAGCAGATGTGCGTATTCAGGTTTCTGAACCGCCTTGAGGATGAGCGACGGATTCGTCGTTGCATCCTGGGGGGCGTAGGCGGCAATCTGGTTGAAATCACCCGTGTCGGCCACGACCGTGGTGAGCTGTTTGAGGGCATCGAGTTGGTTCATGAGCGAATTATGGGCCCGTCCTGGTAATAAAATTTCACCATTCGCACAACCGATGTAACGATCGCACACCATGCTCGACCGGATCAAAGCCTCCCTGCCTTCGCTGGCACCCGCCGAGCAACGCGTGGCCAGGCTGGTGCTGCTCGACCCGCGCACCTTCGCCAGCCTGCCCGTGACCGAGCTGGCCGACCGCGCCCACGTGAGCAAGCCCACCGTGGTGCGCTTCTGCCGGAGCATGGGTTACGACGGCCTGTCGGATTTCAAGCTCAAGCTCGCGGGTACGGTGAGCGAGGGCGTGCCCTTCATCCACCGCAGTGTCGATGTGGACGACAAGACCGGGGATGTGCTGGTCAAGGTGATCGACAACACCGTGGCGGCCTTCCTCAAGTACCGCAACGACGCCTCAAGCCATGCCATCGAGAAGGCGGTGGACGCGCTGGTCGCCACCTACCGCAACCGGGGTCGCATCGAGTTCTATGGCGCGGGCAACTCGGGCATCGTCGCGCAGGATGCGCAGCACAAGTTCTTCCGGCTCGGCATCAATGCCATTGCCTACAGCGACGGCCATATGCAGGTGATGAGCGCGTCGCTGCTCGGGCCCGGAGACTGTGTGGTGATCATCTCCAATTCGGGACGCACGCGCGACCTGATGGACGCGGCGGACATCGCGCGCAAACACGGGGCCACGGTGATCGTCATCACCACCAGCGGTTCTCCGCTGGCGCAAAGCGGCCACATCCACCTCTCGGCGGACCACCCCGAAGGTTACGACCGCTACAGCCCCATGACCTCACGCCTGATGCACCTGATGGTGATTGACATTGTGGCCACGTGCCTGGCCTTGCGCATCGGCGGGACCAAGTTGCAGCCCTTGCTCAAGGAAATGAAGAACAACCTGAAAAGCAAGCGGTACGCCTGAAGACGGGTGTTCCCCGCCCATCGGGCGTCGCTCAGATCCGCTTTTCCTCCACCGCATGGCATGCGATGCGGATGCCATCCAGCTCCAGCAGTTGCGGCCGCTCGTTGCGGCAACGGTCGTTGGCATGCGGGCAGCGCGGATTGAACGCACAGCCGCTGGGTGGATTCAACGGATTGGGGACCTCGCCCGACACCGGCGTGCGGGCCTTGCCGGTGTCGTGCATTTTCGGAATCGCGTCCAGCAGCATGCGCGTGTAGGGGTGGCGCGGCCGCTCGAACAAGGTGTGCTTGGGCGCGAGTTCGACCAGCCGCCCCAGGTACATCACGCCCACCTGATCGCTCACGTGGCGCACCACGGCCAGGTTGTGGCTGATGAACAGGTAGGTCAGGCCGCGCTCGCGCTGCAGGTCCTTCATGATGTTGAGCACCTGCGCCTGCACGCTCACGTCCAGCGCCGAAGTAGGCTCATCGCACACGAGGAACTCGGGCTGCGTGGCCAGGGCCCGCGCGATGGAGATGCGCTGGCGCTGGCCACCCGAGAACTGGTGCGGATACTTCACCCGGTCCAGTGGCGACAAACCCACCGATTTCAACAGCTCGTCCACCCGTGCGCGCAGCGCTGCGGGCTCCTTCTCGATCTCGTGCTCGCGCAAGGGCTCGGCAATGATGTCCTCCACGCGCCAGCGCGGGTTCAGGCTGGCATACGGGTCCTGGAAGATCATCTGGATGCGGCGGCGCAGCTTGCGCCCCTCGGGGGTCTTGAAGGCCGCGTGCGCGTCCTGTCCATCGAACACGAAGCCCCCGCGTGTGGGGTTGTAAAGACCCACCAGCAGGCGCGCCACCGTGCTCTTGCCGCAACCGGACTCCCCCACCAGGGCCAGCGTCTGGCCGCGCGGGATGTCGAAGGACACGCCATCGACGGCGCGGAGCAACTGCCTCGGCTGGCGTTCGATCACGCGATTGAGCCACGGCGCCGAGACGTCGAAGGTTTTCGCCAGATCGGTCGCACGCACCAGCGGCGCGGCGGTCGCCGACGAGGAAGTGGTCGCGGTGCTGTCGGTCATATCCAGACTCATGCCACGGCTCCTGCCTGCGCATGCAGCCAGCAGGCCGCCCGTGTGGCACCGGCGGGCAACAGCTCCGGCCGGTCGGTGTGGCAGCGGTCGAATGCCCGATCGCACCTCGGGTTGTAGGCACACCCCTTGGGAATCGCGTTGAGGCGGGGCATCGCACCATCAATCTGGTGCAGGCGTTCGCGGTCCTGGCTCATGTCGGGAATGCACGCCATCAGGCCTGCGGTGTAGGGATGTGCCGGGTGGTTGATGACCTCGTGCACCGGGCCGATCTCGGCGATGCGCCCCGCGTACATCACGGCCACGCGGTCGCAGGTTTCGGCGATCACGCCCATGTCGTGCGTGATCAGCATCACCGCGGCACCACGCTGTTTGCAGATGGTCTTGAGCAACGTGATGATCTGCGCCTGGATGGACACGTCCAGCGCGGTCGTGGGTTCGTCCGCCACGATGAGCTGCGGCTCGGCGGCCAGCGCCAGCGCGATGACCACCCGCTGGCGCATGCCGCCGGAGAACTGGTGGGGAAAGTGGTTGATGCGTTGCTCCGCGGCGGGTATGCCCGTGTCCTTGAGGAGATCGATCGCCCGCTTGCGCGCTTCGGCCTGGCTCACCGGCAGGTGGGTCATGATGGTCTCGACAAGCTGCCGGCCCACCGAATACAGCGGGTTGAGCGAGGTGAGCGGGTCCTGGAAGATCGCGCCGATCTGGCGGCCCCGCACCTTGCGCATCTGGTCGTACGGCAGGTTGTCGATGCGCTTGCCATGCAGAAGGATTTCGCCAGAGGCCACCCGGCCGGGCGGTTCGAGCAAGCCGATGATGGACGCACCGGTGAGCGACTTCCCCGCACCGGACTCGCCGACGACACCCAGGATTTCTCCCGGGGCGATATCGAAGGAAATGTCGTCCAGCGCGCGCAGCGTGCCACGGCGGCCGGGAAATTCGACGACGAGGTTCTTGACTTGAAGCAGGCTCATCGTGGTCTCAGCGCAGGCGGGGGTTGAGTGCATCGCGCAGCCAGTCGCCCAGCAGGTTCACGCTCAGTGCGATCAGCACCAGCATGGCGCCCGGAAAAATGGTGATCCACCACTCACCGGAGAACAGGTAGTCGTTGCCCACACGGATCAGCGTGCCCAGCGACGGTGAGGTGGGCGGCGCGCCCACGCCCAGGAACGACAGCGTGGCTTCCGTGATGATGGCCGTGGCCACCTGGATGGTGGCCAGCACCAGCACCGGGCCCATGACATTGGGCAGCACATGGCTGCGCATGATGCGCAACGGCGCCACCCCGGTCACGCGCGCGGCCTGCACGTACTCCTTGTTGCGCTCCACCAGCGTCGAACCGCGCACGGTCCGGGCGTACTGCACCCAGCCCGTGAGCGTGATGGACAGGATGAGCACGCCGAACGCCAGGGTTTCGTGGGCGTTGGGGAACAAGGCTCGCCCGACGCCGGCAATCAGCAGGGCCACGAGGATGGCAGGGAACGACAGCATCACGTCGCACAGCCGCATGAGAAAGCCATCCACCCAGCCACCAAGGAAACCGGCGAGCAGTCCAAAGGAAACGCCGATGATCACCGAAAGCACCACCGAGGCCAGACCGACCGCCAGCGAGATGCGTGCACCGTACATCAGGGCCGAGAGGATGTCCCGGCCCTGATCGTCGGTACCGAGCAGGAAGGAAGGACTGCCCTCCGCATTCCAGGCAGGCGGCAGGCGGGCATTCATCAGGTCGAGTGTGGCGAGATCGAACGGGTTGTGCGGCGCCACCCAGGGCGCGAAGACCGCGCAGAACACGCAGACGAGCGCGATCAGGGCCGCCACGATGGCTGTGGGCGAGGTGCGGAAGCTGTGGCCGACATCGCTGTCGAGCGCGCGTTGGAGCAGGCGGATCACGTGGGTATGTTTTTTTATGGTGAGGCTGACGCGGCCACTCGGTCACGCGCCAGCCGGGTCGTCACCGGGCTTACTTGCCCGCCTTCACCGACATGAAGCGGAACGGCATGAAATTGTCCGCCAGTTGCACAAGTTCCACGTTGTTGGCCACGCCCCAGGCCAGGGCCTGCTGGTGCAGCGGCAGGTGGCCGATGTCATCGGTGTGCAGCTGGAAGGCTTCCTTGATCATGGCGTCGCGCTTGGCTTTGTCGGTTTCCGACTGGATCTTCACCGTCAGCTCATCGAGCTTGGGATTGCAGTACGCCCCCAGATTGAACTGACCGCTGCCCTTGTCGTCCACGCAGCGCATCAGCGCGTTCAGGGCGTTGTGCGAGTCGTAGGTACCTGGTGTCCAGCCCAGCATGTAGAAGCTGGTGTCACGGCGCAGGATCTTGGGAAAGTAAGTGCCCTTGGTCTCGGCCTGCAGGTTGATCTTCACGCCAATGCGCGCCAGATTGGCTGCCACCGCCTGGCAGATGCCGCCATCGTTCACATAGCGGTCGTTCGGGCAATTCATGGCCACCTCGAAGCCGTTCGGGTAACCGGCATCGGCCAGGAGTTTCTTCGCGCCATCGGGATCGTACGGGAGGCGGTTGTTCATGCTGGCGTCGAAACCATTGATGCCCGGCCCCACCATCAACGCCGTGGGTTTGGAGGCGCCGCGCATCACCGTGCGCTGGATGCCGTTGATATCGATGGCCTGATAGAAGGCCTGGCGCACGCGCTTGTCCTTGAACGGGTTCTTGCCCTTGATGTTCGAGTACAGCAACTCGTCGCGCTTCTGGTCCATGCCCAGGAAGATGGTGCGCAGCTCGGGGCCCTGCATCACCTTGCTCTTGCCGCTGGCGTTGATGCGCGCCACGTCCTGCAGCGGCACGGGTTCGATCACGTCCACCTGTCCGGACAGCAGCGCGGCCACACGCGTGGCATCGTTGCCGATCGGCGTGTACTCCACGTTGACCACGTTGCCTTCAATCTTGCCCCAGTAACTGCCATTGCGCACGAAGCTGGTCTTGACGTTGGGCTGGCGCTCGCGCAGGCGGAATGGGCCTGTGCCATTGGCGCGGAAAGACGCGGCGTTCTCGATGCCCTTGCGGCGGTCCACCGGGCGCTGCGCCTGGTTATCTTCCGACCACTTCTTGTTCATGATGAACAACAGCGAGAGCACATCCGGCAGGATCGGGAACGGCCCCTTGGTCTCGATGTCGACAGTGAAGTCGTTGATCTTCCGAACCTCCTTCACATCGTTGGTGTAGCTCTTCATGTCGGAGCCTTCGCCCGACGCACGCGCAAAGGTGAACAGCACGTCGTCGGCCGTGAACGGTGCACCGTCGTGGAATTTCACGCCTTTGCGCAATTCAAAGCGCCATACGCTGGGGGATGTCTGCCTCCAGCTCGTGGCCAGGCCTGGCACGAGATTGAGGTTGCGGTCACGCGCCACCAGAGGCTCATAAACGTTGTTCGTCACGCTGAGCTGCAAGGACTCGTTGAGCGAATGCGGATCCATCGACAATGCGTCGCCCTGATTGCCGATACGGATCGTCTGTGCCGAGGCCACCCCCATGGAGGCCATGGCGGACGTGACCAGTGCGGCCGCCAGCGTTTTCCTGAAGTTCATGCTTCGCTCCTTGTTGCGTTTGTGGTGGTGGAATGGGTTCTGGGTACCGGGTGAGTCTCGTCTGTCAGCGGCATGCCCTGCTCCACCAGACCCGCGTGCAGCGCGGCGCCCAATGGCAGCACCTCGTCGTTGAAGTCGTAGCGGCTGTTGTGCAGGAAACAGCTGCCCACGCCGTTCTCCGCACCCTGTCCCAGCCGGAGGTAGGCGCCGGGCTTGACCTGCAGCATGAAGGAAAAGTCCTCAGCCCCCATGCTCGGGTCCATGTTGCGGTCCACGTACTCGTGTCCCACCAGCTTCTGCGCCACGTCGGCGGCGAAGCGGGCCTCGTCGCGCGTGTTGATGGTGGCTGGATAGATGCGTTCGTAGTTTACGTGCGCGGTGGCACCCAGACCCAGCGCCACACCGGAGCACACCTCCTGCAGACGCCTCTCCACCATGGCCTGCACCTCGGGATTGAAGGTGCGCACCGTGCCCACCAGCGTGGCCTTTCCGGGCATCACGCTGAAGGCACCCATGTCGCCCGCCTGCATGGCGCACACGCTGATCACCGCGCTGTCGATGGCCCGCACGTTGCGCGAGACGATGCTCTGCACGGCCGTGATGATGTGCGCCGACACCAGCACGGGATCCACCGTCTGGTAGGGGTGCGCGCCGTGGCCCCCTTTGCCCGTCACCTCGATGGTGATGCGATCGGCCGACGCCATCATGGGGCCCGGGTTCACGCCCACCATGCCAGGTCGCATCTGCGGCCAGTTGTGCATGCCGAAGACCGATTGCACCGGGAAGCGCTCGAAGAGCCCGTCCTCGATCATCGCCTTGGCTCCGGCAAAGCCCTCCTCACCCGGCTGGAAGATCAGCACCGCCGTGCCGTCGAAGTTCCGCGTCTCTGCCAGATAGCGCGCCGCGCCCACCAGCATCGCGGTGTGCCCGTCGTGACCACAGCCATGCATCATGCCGGGCCGCTGGGACTTCCATGCGAAATCGTTGTGCTCGGTCATTGGCAGCGCGTCCATGTCAGCGCGCAGGCCGATCATGCGGCCACTGGCCTGCCGCCGTCCCCGGATCACCCCCACCACACCAGTCTTGCCGATGCCGGTGTGGATCTCGTCCACCCCGCACACCTTGAGCGACTCGACCACACGCTGCGCGGTGTAATGTTCCTCGAAGCCGATTTCCGGGTGCGCATGCAGATCGCGTCGCAGCGCTGTGAGCTCCGGGTGGAAGGCCGCGATGTGTGCGAACGCACGGCCATGCGCCTTGATGCGGGATGTCGTCGGCATCAGTGTCCGCCCGCCTTTTCCACGCGCAAGCGTGGGTCGACCGCGAAGTACAGCAGGTCGACGACCAGGTTGATCACCACGAAGATCAGCGCGATGAGGCACAGGTAGGCGGCCATCACGGGGATATCGGCGAACGTCACCGCCTGAATGAACAGCAGCCCCATGCCGGGCCACTGGAACACCGTTTCCGTGATGATGGCAAACGCGATCAGGCCGCCCAGCTGCAGGCCGGTGATGGTCATCACCGGCACCAGCGTGTTCTTCAGCGCGTGGCCGAAATGCACGGCACGGTTGGACAGACCACGGGCACGAGCGAACTTGATGTAGTCGGTGCGCAGCACCTCGAGCATCTCGGCACGCACCAGGCGCATGATCAGCGTGAGCTGGAAGATCGCCAGCGTGATCGCTGGCAGTGTGATGTGATGCCAGCCCTTGGCCGACAGCAGGCCGGTGCTCCACCAGCCGATCTGCGTCACCTCGCCACGGCCGAAGCTGGGGAACCAGCCCAGCGTCACCGCGAACACCAGGATCAGCAGGATGCCGATGAGAAACGTGGGCAGCGACACACCCAGCAGCGACACCGTCATGAACACCTGGCTCATGAAGGTGCCACGGCGCAGTGCCGCATACACGCCCATGGGAATGCCGATCACGAGTGCGAGCAGTGCAGCCACCATCGACAGCTCCAGCGTGGCGGGGAACCGCTCCGCGATGAGGCGCGACACCTTGGCCCCCTGACGCAGCGAGAGGCCGAACTCGCCTTGCGCGGCATTCACGAGGAAGTGCCAGAACTGGATGAAGAAGGGTTGGTCCAGACCGAGGTCCGCACGCAACTGGCGCACCTGTTCTGGTGTGGCGTCCTGACCCAACAGGAACACCACCGGGTCCCCCACGTACTGGAAGAGCATGAACGCGATCAACGCGACACTGACCATGACGATCAGCGCCTGCACGAACCGCCGGAGGATGAAGGCAATCATGAATGAAAGAAAGAGAGGGTCGCGCCACGGAGACGCGACCCTCAACCGAACCTGAAAATCAGTTTACCTTGATCAAACGCCAGTCCAGGCGATTGTCAGCGCGGTGAACCACGTCGATGTTCTTTTTCATCGCCCAGGGAATGATCTGGTTGTGCAGGGGGATGTGGGCCACATCCTCGTTCTGCAGCGCCAGTGCCTTGGTCAGCAGCTCGGTGCGCAGCTTGAGGTTGGTTTCCTTCTTGGTGCGCTCCACCAGCGCATCCATCTGCGGGTTGCTGTACCGGCCCACGTTGTAGTTGCCGTCACCGCCCGCGCCCACCGAGCGCACCAGCGACTGCAGGCTGTAGAGCGCATCGAAGGTGGGCACGCCCCAACCCAGCATGTAGATGCTGGCCTCATAGCGCTGGATCATCGGGAAGTAGGTGACCAGAGGCAGGGTGCGCAGCTTGGCCTTGACGCCGACACGCGCCCACATGGCGGTCACGGCCTGGCAGATCTGTTCGTCGTTGATGTAGCGGTTGTTGGGGCACGCGAAGTCCACCTCGAAGCCATCCTTGTAGCCTGCGTCGGCCAGCAGCTTCTGCGCGGCCGCCACATCGAAGGGATAACGCTTGTGGACGGCCTCGGTCCAGCCATTGACCTGAGGCGCCACCAGGGCGCCCGTGGGTTGGCCCAAGCCCCGCAGGCTCACCCGGGCGATGGTGTTCATGTCGATCGCCTGATACAGCGCCTTGCGGACACGCTGATCCTTCAACGGATTCTTGCCCTTGATGTTGCTGCCCGGCAACTCCTCACGGAACTGATCCATGCCGAAGAAGATCGTGCGGTTCTCGATACCGTCGATCACTTTGAGCTTCTGGTCATTGCGCACGCGCGCCAGATCCTGCGGGCTGGGATCCAGCACGAAATCCACCTCGCCCGACAGCAAAGCCGCCATCCGCGTGGCCACCGCCTTGACCGGTGTGTAGATCACCTCGGTGACGTTGCTCTCGGACTTGCCCCACCAGCTAGGATTGCGCGTCATCACCAGCTTCTGGTCCGGCTGCCACTCCTTGAGCACGAACGGACCCGTGCCATTGGCGTTGCGATGCGCGAAGTTCTCGTCCTGCGTCTTGATGTCCTTGGGCGTGGTGGAGTTGTTCTTCTCCGCCCAGGCCTTGCTCATCATGCGCAACTCCGTGAGCTGGTTCAGCAGCACGGGGTTGGGATCCTTGGTGAAGATATCGATGGTGTTGGCATCCACCTTCACCACCCGGTCGATGCCCTGGGCGTAAATGCCGAAGTTGGACGTCTTGGCCATCGCGCGCTCGATCGAGAACACCGCATCGTCGGCCGAGAACGTGGAACCATCATGAAACTTCACGCCGGTGCGCAGATTCAGGCGCAGCTGGGTGGGAGACACCTGATTCCAGGCGGTCGCCAGCACCGGCTCGGGCTTGAACGTCTTGCTGTTGTAGTACACGAGGGATTCGTACACCGCCGCATGAACGCCATTGGACAAGGCATTGTTCTGCGAATGGATGTCCCAGGTGGGAATGTCGCTGGCGCTGCTCCACTTGAAGGTCTTCGCCTGCAGACCCGCACCCGCCAGCGCCAGACCCACGCCCAGCACCATCGTACGCATTGCCATCACGGTCGGTTTCATCGTTGACACCTGAAATAAATGAAGGTGCCGCCACTATGCAACAAACGTTCCCGCCGATGCACCGGAGTAACCCGAACGGGAATCCCATCCGGCTCGTGAAACCATCGTTTGAATGCCTGGGTGCTGCGTTATGTTCTTCTGCAGACCCAGATCAACAGAAGCATGTCTAGCGCACTTCGCTCGCCAACTCCAGCTTCAATGCGCCATACCAGGCCGTGAGCCGGCTCTCGGTGTTGTCGGTGTCCGTCATCAACGCCACCAGGCGAAGAGGTCCGGGCTCCTCGCCAAACGCCAGACGGAAGTCCGCCCGCACGTCGCGAACGTGATCGCGCCACTGGCCGATGTGGCTTGTGCCAGCGTCGAGCACCACTTTGCGGATGCGGTCGGTGCGCGGATTCACCACAACGGTGCCCGGCTCGTGCTGGGCGCTCCACACATAGACCAGCGAGGCATAGGGCAACTCCTCGCCCGTCAGCAGACGGCTCATCTCGGACAGGCGATGGTTGCGGGCACTCCACTTCGTGCGATCCCCGTCGAAAGACAGGACGACACGCACGGGCGAATCCGCCTGACTGGCCACCGAGAGATCGGCATCCTTCGGCAGGCCGTCGACCCTCCACGCGAATGACACGCGCCCCACCGACTGCAGCGCCGGATCAAAGCGCTGGCGCAGGATGCTGACAGAACTGTCTGCCCGCACCCGCAAGGCCGGACGCCCCGCCACCTGCACAGGCTCGAAGTCCACGTACCGCTTGCCTGGAAACGAGAGCGGTTCCCAGGGCACGTCCATGGCGGGGGTGACAAACAGCTGGCTGGCAGATTTCAGCAACGCCGGGCTGGCACCGCCAGACACCTTCTGCGGTCGCGAGGGGGGGCGCTCATCGCCTGCGCCACCCGGCTCCTGTGGCGACCAGGCGCAGCCCGCCAACACGAGAGACAGCGCAATATAAGAAGTTTTCACTGCCAAAATTCTTCTAAAAATCATTCTTTGGTACTAAATTTCATGCCTGAAGTCCTTGTCAAACGGACTTCGGCCACGGGTCATCGCACCACCCATGGCATCTCAAAAATCTCAAACGGAGGATCCATGCTCAAGAAAATTGCAGCCAGCCTGCTCTCGCTACTCGCCGCCGCCAGTTTCGCTGCGGTCGACATCAACACCGCCACGGTCGCCGATCTCGACAGTATCAAGGGCATCGGGCCCAGCACCTCCACCAAGATTCTGGACGCACGGAAGGCCTCCCCGTTCAAGGACTGGAACGACCTGATCCAGAGGGTACCCGGCATTGGAGGTAAGCGTGCCTCCAAGCTGTCGTCCGAAGGACTGACCGTCAACGGCGAAGGCTTCAAACCCGCCGCTGCCTCACCGGCCGAGAAGAAAAAACCCGTTGCGGCCTCGAAGTAGGAACACCCGCGCATAAAAAAAGCCACCCGAAACGGGTGGCTTTTTGCTGATCGGTGTTCCGGGGAACGGAGATCAGAACTTGTGCTGCAGACCAGCGCCGACGAAGGAATACTTGTCGGACGTGGTACCGCCAACCTTCTGCTTGGAGCTGTTCAGAGCTGCGTACACCAGGGTGCGCTTGGACAGGGTGTAGGTGGCACCGAATGCCAGACCTTGACGCTTGACTTCAGGGGTCACGTCCTTATCCTTCGAACCGGCGTAGCCAGCCGACAGGGTCAGGGCGGAGGACAGGGGGAAGTCCACGCCGAACTGGTAGTCGTTGGTCTTGTCAGCCAGCACCTGGCGGGTCTGGCCCACGCCACCACGCAGGACCACCGGGCCCAGGTCATAGGCAGCAGCCAGGTAGGCGTACTTCTGGTCTTCACCGGCGGTGATACCTGCTTCACGACGCAGCTGGTATGCGAACGCCACGGTCAGAGGACCATTGGCGTATTGCAGGTTGAAGTCGGTCTGGTCGGCGCTGGTGGCGGCGTTTTCGTCCAGGCCATGCGACACGGCAGCGCTGAAACCACCGAAGCTGGGGGTGGTGTAGCGGAAAGCGTTGCGCGGCTTGTCGTTGTAGTTGTACACGCTCATCACGGGGTTGCCAGCCAGGCTGAAGCCACCGGAACCGGGCGAGAACACGAACGAGTCGAACACCGAGTTGCCGATGTAGAACACGTCATCGAAAGCCGACCAGACGTTACCGAATTGCACGGTACCGAAGCCACCTTCCAGGCCAACCCACGATTGGCGATCGAAAGCGGTGCCGGTGTTGGCGGTGCCGCGCGAAGCGTCAAAACCTTGCTCCAGCTTGAAGATGGCCTTCAGACCACCACCCAGGTCTTCCGAACCCATCAGGCCGAAACGGCTGGTCAGCAGACCGCCGGAGTTCAGCACGGTGGTGGAGGTTTCAGCGCCCACGGGACCCGACTTCACGCGAGCAGCGTAGACGTCGACCAAACCGTACAGGGTCACGCTGGACTGGGCCTGGGCCATACCAGCCACGGAGCCGAGAACCGCCAGGGCGATCAGGGATTTTTTCATGGTTACTTCCTTAAAAATATTGCGGTGAGAACCACCACAAAGTTAGAAAACTGACCGATGAATATTAGGAGGAAAGATCGCGGCGCTAAGGGTAAGCCCTGAAAAACGGCTCAAATACCTGGCGTTTCGTTGCCTTGGTGCAACAACTCGTGCACAGACACACCGCGAATCCCGGTAATGCCTCAGAGGCACAAAAAAACCGCCTGTCAAGGACAGGCGGTTTTTCAAACATCGAATCCGGCTGGCTCAAGGCCAGCTGAAGGATCAGAAGTTGTGCTGCAGACCGAAGCCGAAGCCGGTGCTGGACTTGGTGCCGTCGCCACCAGCAGCGGTCACGGTGGCGGGGATCCAGGCTGCATTGCGGCGTGCCACGTTCACGTAGGCTTGGGTGCGCTTGCTCAGGTTGTACTTGTAGCCAGCGATGATGGTGCGGCCATCGTCGCCCACTTGCTCGTTGTTGTTGAACGAGGCGTACACGAGGCCGGGGCCCACAGGGGCGGTCAGACCCAGTGCCCAGGAGTTGTCGCTGTCGGAAGCCAGACCACCTTGGTCACGGATCGTGAACAGCACCTTGACGACGCTGAAGTCATACGACACGGCGAACTGGTTCACGGCCTTGAGGGTCGTGGCAGCAGCGGTTGCACCGGTGTAGTTCACGAAGGTCAGGCTCAGAGGGCCACCGTCGTAACGCACGCCGAGGGCCTTGCCAGCCTTGGCACCAGCAGCGGTCGACTCGGAAGGAGCGTACTCGAGCTGGACTTGCACACCACCGAAACGGGGCGAGTGGTATTGCACGGCGTTGGGCACGTACACCGAGCTCGAAGCGTTCGAGGTCTTGGCGTTAACAGTGGCGTTACCACCCAGCACGGTGTTGGCATCGTGGCCAGAAACACCCTTGGTGCCGTTGGCCAGCAGGACGTTGCCGTACAGCGTGTTGACCGGACGGCCAGCGCGCAGGGTACCGAAGCCACCGGTCAGGCCAACGAACATGCCGTTGTTGCCCAGGCCGTCGGTGGAGGAAACGGTGCCGGTGTCGCTGTTGAACGAGGTCGACACTTGGAACACAGCCTTCAGGCCGCCGCCGAGGTCTTCAGCGCCGGACAGGGTCCAGTTGCTGGTGCCGTTGCGGTTGGCGGTCATGCGGGTGGCGTCGCCAGACCAACGCTTTTCGAGGCCGACGTCAACGGTACCGGACAGGGTCACGGTCGACTGGGCGAAGGAGGCGCTGGTGGCTGCCACGGCGGCCAGAGCGATCAGGGTCTTTTTCATGGAAGGGTTCTCCAAGGGTTAATAAGGGCCGGAAGTCTTTGCCGCCGAGCCAACCTCCTTTCAGGAAGCTGGGGCAATTGCATCAGAAAGTTTCTTATGACGCCATGGTGTTGACGGCTTTTCTCGCCTCATGGCGGTGCATTCGTTGCACCTGTGCCACGCTGTTAGTAAATACCCGCATATGTATAGGCGGTGGAGTCGCCACCACGCGGCGAACCGTTCAACCCAGGAAACGTGATGAGGCTGTGACCTGCCGCAACAGAGCCCTTCGCAAACCATGGCAGCATGTACACCTTGCTTCCCTGCATCTCACAACCATGACTACCGCCACCGATGCCCTGCTGAACGCCGCCGATTCGGCCCTTCGAACGCTGTTTGTGGCTCCCCGTGCGTCCCGCGAATGCCCCACCCTGCCCGAGCGTGCATCGGATCCGGAACTCGGAGACGATGAGCGCCGACTCTCGGGTGCCTTGATGCGGGTCAATCACGTCGGCGAGGTGTGCGCGCAGGCGCTCTACACCGCGCAAGCCCTGGCCGCACGCTGGCCCCGAGGCGGCCACTCACAAGGCAATGAGGCGCTGGCACAGCAACTGGAAGCCGCTGGCCGCGAGGAGACCGACCATCTGGCCTGGACCCAGGCACGTCTCGAGGAACTGGGCGCACGCCCCTCGCTGCTCAACCCGCTCTGGTACGCCGGCGCGTTCGGGCTGGGCCTGCTTGCGGGACGCGTGGGACCCGGCGTGAGCCTGGGCTTCGTCGTCGAAACCGAGCGCCAGGTGGAAGCGCATCTGGCCAGTCACATGGACCGCCTGCCCTCCAGGGACCATGCCTCTCGCGCCATCGTGGCGCAAATGAAGGACGACGAAGCGCGGCATGCCCGCGAAGCCCAACAGGCCGGGGCTGTCGAGCTGCCCACGCCTGTCAAGGGACTGATGCGTGCAGCGGCCAAGGTGATGACCACCGTGGCACACCGCATCTGAGCGTCAGGCCACGAAGCCTGACGCTCAGGCTTCCAGCAGATCGAAGCTGGTCGTGATCTCTGCCGTCTTGCCGAGCATGATGCTGGCGGAGCAGTATTTGTCGTGGCTCATGGCAATGGCACGCTCCACAGCCGCCGCCGGGATGCCCTTGCCGCTCACGGTGAAGTGCATGTGGATCTTGGTGAAGACCTTGGGGTCGACCGGGGCGCGCTCGGTCACCAGCCTGACGCTGCAGCCACGCACGTCGTGCCGGCCGCGCTTGAGGATCAGCACCACGTCGTAGGCCGTGCAGCCGCCGGTGCCCGCAAGAACGGTTTCCATGGGACGTGCGGCCAGGTTGGCGCCGCCGTTCTCGGGCTTGGACTCATCCGGGGCGCCGTCCATTGTCAGCACATGGCCGCTGCCGGTCTCGGCAACAAAGCCCATGTTCGAGCGGGTGCCGGCGGCGCCGGTCCAGGTGACGGTGCATTCCATGGTGTGTCCTGTCGTTAAATAACCAAGGTATTGGAGCCCGCGCTCTAAAAATCATAGAAATCGCAGACTGGATGTTGCAACGCAGCATTCGCACGTTATACTGGCGGCATTGTATTTACGGTTGTCTCCTCTACCCTCCACGGGTGGATTCAAGCCCGGCCTGGCACTGCCAGTCCGGGCTTTTTTTCGCCCTCGATATGATGTGCGCCGAGGATCACCATGCCGTCAGCCCGCTCCACACAACGCAAAAACACCCCTTCCACCTCGTCGATCACCGCCATGGGGCCGGCGGATTACCTTAAAAGAATCCTGAACGCCCGCGTGTACGACGTGGCCGTGGAGTCTGCCCTCGAACACGCCGGCAACCTCAGTCGTCGGCTGCACAACACCGTGCTGCTCAAGCGCGAGGACCAGCAACCGGTGTTCAGCTTCAAGCTGCGGGGCGCTTACAACAAGATGGCGCACCTGTCGCCAGAACAACTGAAGAAGGGCGTGATCTGCGCGTCGGCGGGCAACCATGCCCAGGGCGTGGCGCTGGGTGCCCGCAAACTGGGCACCCGCGCGGTGATCGTGATGCCGACCACCACCCCGCAGGTCAAGATCGACGCGGTGCGCGGCTTCGGCGGCGAGGTGGTGCTGCACGGCGACAGTTACACGGACGCCTACAACCATTCGTTGTTGCTGCAGAAGAAGCAGGGACTCACTTTCGTACACCCCTTCGACGACCCGGATGTGATCGCCGGCCAGGGCACGATCGCGATGGAAATCCTCCGCCAGCTCCAGAGCCTGGGCTCGGACCACCTCGATGCGGTCTTCGTGGCGATCGGTGGCGGCGGCCTGATTTCAGGCGTCGCCAACTACATCAAGGCCGTGCGACCCGAGATCAAGGTGATCGGCGTCCAGACCACCGATTCGGATGCCATGCTCCGCTCGGTGGAAGGCGGCTCCCGTGTCGCACTGAACGATGTGGGCCTGTTCGCGGACGGCACGGCAGTGAAGCTGGTTGGCGAGGAAACGTTCCGCATCGCACGCGAGCTGGTCGACGGCTACATCACCGTGGACACCGACGCCGTGTGCGCTGCCATCAAGGACGTGTTCGTGGACACGCGCAGCATCGTCGAGCCTTCCGGTGCACTGGCGGTGGCCGCCATCAAGCAATACGTGGCCCAGAACAAGACGCGCGGAGAGACCTATGCCGCGATCCTGTGCGGCGCCAACATGAACTTCGACCGGCTGCGCTTCGTGGCCGAGCGCGCGGAGGTCGGCGAGGAGCGCGAAGCCCTGTTCGCGGTGACGATCCCCGAAGAGCGCGGCAGCTTCCGGCGCTTCTGTGAGGCCATCGAGCAATTGCCCGGAGGCCCGCGCAACGTCACCGAATTCAACTACCGCATCCACGACGGCAACGCTGCCCACGTGTTCGTCGGCTTGACCACCCATGGCAAGGGCGAATCCGGCAAGATCGCTGCCAACCTGATCCGGCACGGATTCGAGACACTGGACCTCACGCACGACGAGCTGGCCAAGGAGCATGTCCGCCACATGGTGGGCGGCCACTCGCCACTGGCGCACGATGAGCGCCTGCTGCGCTTCGTGTTCCCGGAACGGCCGGGCGCACTGCTGAAGTTCCTGAGTCTGATGCGGCCGGGCTGGAACATCAGCCTGTTCCACTACCGCAACCAGGGCGCCGACTATGGCCGCATCCTGGTCGGCCTTCAGGTGCCTGCGAAAGACCACAAGGCATTCGACAAATTTCTCGAGACACTGGGTTACCCGTATGTCGAGGAAACCGCCAACCCGGTGTACCGCCTGTTCCTCAAAAGCTGAACCGCACCATGGCACTTGATCCCGTCTTCGAACCGATCACCCGGCGAGCGCCCGAGTTGCCCGCGAATCTTCGCTTGCCGCACATCGCAGCCACCGCCGACACGCTGCTCGACCACTCGGTGATGCAACGCCTGGCGCCAGAAGGCGCGCCGGAACATGCGCTGGGGCGGATGGAAGCCCTGGTGTTGCAGCTGGCGCGCATCCAGAACAGCAGCCAGCAACCTTTCGACCAGCTGGTCTTCGACGCGCCGCAACTCGTCGTTTTTGCAGCCGACCACGGAGTGGCGGATGAAGGCATGTCGGAGCACGCGCAGTCCATGACCTGCGAACACGTGTTGCAACTTCTGCTCGGCGCTGCGCCCGTCAGTGCACTGGCCCAGATGCACGGTTTCGAGCTCACCGTGGTGGATGCGGGCGTGGCCTCGCACATTGATCTGCCCGACGACGCGGTTCGCAAGGCGCCATTGCTGCGCCGCAAGATCGGCTATGGCACCCGCAATCTGATGATAGGGCGGGCCATGTCGCAGGCGCAGGTCGTGTCCGCCCTGCATGCGGGCATGGATGTGGTGCGGCACCTGCCCGGCAATGTGATCGCCCTGGGCGATGTTGGCGTGGCCAACAACGTGAGCGCCTCCATGCTGCTCTCCAGGCTGTGTGGCGTGCCGCTCTCCGACGCGTGTGCCCGGGACGATTTCCAGAATGCGGCCGCGGACGACGCCCAGCATCCACAGCGCATCGAAAAGCTCTCCGCCGCCGCGAGCCGCCACCGGAAGGCACTGGGACCGATAGACGCTCTGGCCGCGCTTGGCGGGTTCGAGATTGCCATGATGGTGGGCGCCATGCTGCAGGCCGCCAGTGAACGGCGCGTGGTGCTGGTGGACGGGTACGTCGCGGGCGCCGCGGCCCTTGTCGCGCGCAGCCTGATGCCGGCGGTGGCGGACTATTTCGTGTTTGCCCACCGATCGGCCGAAGGCGGGCACCGGCTGATGCTGATCCATCTGCAGGCGCAGCCGCTGCTGGACATGGGCATGCGCATGGGCCAAGGCACAGGAGCCTTGCTGGCGTGGCCCCTGCTGCTCGCAGCCCGGGGCCTGCTGCAACGCTGAACCGCGACCTTCAGGGTGTCGTGGCCACCTGCGGCACGGTCAACTCCATGCTGGTGGGGGCCTCCAGCGAAGGGCCGAGGCGAGCCCCGCCACGCGTAACGCTTTGCAAAATCAGCCCCCCATCCAGAGGTGCCCCGATGCGGTAAGGACGGGGTGGCTGGCCATCGATGGCGATGAGCGCCGCACCATCCCGCGTGCCCACGGCCACCACACCCAGCAGGTTGTATCGGGGTGGCGCCGCGCTGGCCACGGCCCCCGTGGGCACCGCTGCCGGCAAGGCGCCCAGCGTGCGGGCCACCGCCGTGGTTTCGGCCGCCGTCCGGGCCGGCGCCATGGCCGACACAGGCGTCACAGGCGAACGCCCCCAGGCCAGCAACACCCAGTAACCCGCACTCAAGCCCGCCGCCAGCCACAGCAAGCCGGCTGCGATGGTCGGCCCCCGGCGGCCCGCCGTCTGCAGGGCAGCGGGACTTTCCATCAGGAAACCGGAATGACCGAACGCAGGTGCCTTGTTCATATGGGCGCATTATGATCGACCAACACCGGTTCCGGGCCTGTCCATCGGGCCTTCCAGAGGCCCGCGCTTGCGGGAGATTGATTTGCAACACCACACCCTTCACCCCATCCGCAGGCCACGCGTCGTGGCCCGAACGACCCAGGCGCTGCGGCGCGGATTCACCCTCATCGAACTGATGGTGGTGCTGGTCATCATTGGCGTGCTCGCCGCACTGATTGTGCCCAACGTGCTCGATCGCGCCGACGACGCGCGCGTGACCGCCGCCAAGACCGATGTCAACAACCTGATGCAGGCGCTGAAGCTGTACCGGCTGGACAACCAGCGCTACCCGTCGAATGAGCAGGGCCTCAATGCACTGGTGACCAAGCCGACCGTCAACCCGGTGCCGCCGAACTGGCGCCCCTACCTGGACAAACTGCCCAGCGACCCCTGGGGCCGCCCCTATCAGTACATCAATCCTGGCCTGAGAGGCGAGGTCGATGTGCTGTCGCTGGGTGCGGATGGTCAGCCTGGCGGCGAAGGCAAGGACGCCGACATCGGCAGCTGGCAATGAACATCTTCGGGCGCCCCGGCGCCGCCACCCCATCGGCGCGGTTCCGCCCGGAACGCCATGGCATGGTGGTAGCCGCTGCCGGTGCGAGCCTTCTCATGCCTTGATCATGCCCAGCAAGGCGCGCGGCTTCACCCTGCTCGAACTCATGGTTGTGCTCGTGATCGTGGCATTCGCCACGGCAGGCGTGAGTCTGGCCATGCGCGACAGCAGCGCCACGCAGCTGGAACGCGAGGGCCTGCGACTGACGGCCATGCTGGAATCCGCGCGCGCTCAGTCCCGCACCAGTGGCCTGCCCGTGATGTGGCGCAGCCTGCCCCAGGGTTTCGAATTCATCGGCCTGCCCACGCAGGGCTCGACCGGCTCGGGGCCTCGCCCATGGCTCAACGCGGAAACGCAAGCACAGGTGCTGCAGCCGCCGGGTGCCCAGACCCTCGTGCTCGGACCCGAGCCGCTGATCGCCGCCCAGCGCGTGATTCTGGTGCAAGGCGATCGGCGGATCACCGTCGGCACTGACGGCCTCGCGCCCTTTGCCGTGCTGGCCGGCTCACCATGACCCGTCAGCGCGGCTTCACCCTGATCGAGGTGCTTGTCGCCCTCGCGGTGGTGGCCATCACACTGGCCGCCGGACTGCAGGCCACGGGTGCACTCACGCGCGCATCGGCGCGACAGAGCGACCAGTGGCTGGCCCAGCTCTGCGCCGAGAATGAACTCACCCGCCTGCGCCTGCAGCGCCAGTTGCCCGGCACGGGCGATACCGACATCGTGTGTCAGCAGGCGGGCCGGGAAATGCTCGTTCGGGTGTCGGTGCTGCCCACACCCAACCCCAACTTCCGGCGTGTGGACGCCGTGGTGGAGGCGGCGGTGGATGGTGTCAATGTGCGCCTGCTGAACCTTTCGACGGTGATGGGCCGCTACTGAGCATGAGGGCCGCCCAACGCATTCCATCGCCGGAGTCCGCGCGCGGCTTCACCCTGGTGGAACTGCTGGTGGCCATCGTCGTGATGTCGATGCTCGCCCTCTTGAGCTGGCGTTCGATCGACGGCATGACCCGCACGCAGACCCTCACCCAGCAACGCGCCGACGACCTGCTGCGCATGCAGGCGGCCATGGGCCAATGGGCCGCTGATCTCGATGCGCTGATCGACACCGGCGAAGTCAATCCGCTGGACTTCAACGGCCAGGTGCTGCGCATGACGCGGCGCGACAGCGGCGAAGTCGGCCTGGAAAGCCGTGGCATCCGCGTCGTGGCCTGGACACGACTCACCGGCGTGGCCCTGGCCGGGCTGCCCCAGATTTCATCCAGCATCAACGCCAGCGGCCAGTGGGCGCGCTGGCAATCGGGGCCCGTGCTGCGGCGGGACGAACTGGCACGCGCGTGGCAGCGCGCGGCCGAGTGGGGGCGTGGCACCTTGCCGTCCCAGAGCGGCAACCCCGGCACCGACAGCGCCATTGCCCTGCTGGGCATCGACAACTGGCAACTCTTCTACCACCGGGGTGAAACCTGGGCCAACCCACAGTCTTCCCTGGGCAACGAGGACCCCGGAGCTCCTGCAGGTTCGGGCGCGGGCACCCTGCCCAACGGCGTTCGCCTGGAACTCATCCTCGGCCAGGGCGAAGGCCTCAGCGGCAGCCTGGTGCGCGACTGGGTGCGGCCCACGCTGGAGGCCGGCCGATGAGACCCGGCGCCCAGCCGCCTCGCGCGCGCCGCGCCGAGCGAGGGGCCGCACTGCTGCTCGCCATGCTGGTCGTGACGCTAGTGGCCACGCTGGCGGCCGCCGCGCTGTGGCAACAGTGGCGATCGGCGGAAGTCGAACAGGCCGAGCGCCGGCGCGTTCAGGCGGGATGGGTGCTCACGGGCGCGCTGGACTGGGCACGGCTCATCCTGCGCGAAGACGCGCGCGACAACCAGACCAGCGGGAACGCCGACCACCTGGGCGAACCCTGGGCCATGCCGCTGGAGGAAGCACGCCTGTCCAGCTTCCTCGCCGTCGACAAGAACAACAACACCGACGGCATGCTCGAAGCCTTTCTCTCGGGCGAGGTGATCGACCTGCAGTCGCGCATGAACTTCATGAACGTGGTGCGCACGGTGGGCACCGGCGCCCAGACCAGGGTGGAACTGTCGGAAACCGACATGCGCGCCTTCACCAAGCTGTATGAGCAATTCGGGCTGCCCACGTCGGAGCTCAATGCGGCCGCCAACGAACTGCGCGCGACCTTGGCCATGGCACTGAGCGACCCCATGCCCTCACGCACCGCCCTGATGCCCCGCAAGTACGCCCAGCTGGGCTGGCTGGGCATCAGCCGCAACAGCCTGGCGGTTCTGGAGCCGCACGTGACGGTGCTGCCCACCCGCTCAACACTCAACCTCAACACCGCCAGCGCCCAGGCCATCTGTGCCAGCGTGCCGAGCCTGGACATGGCGCAGGCCCGCCAGATCGTCACCGCGCGCGAGCGCGAGCCGTTCAGAACGCTGTCCGACGTCCGCACCGTGGTGCCCGCGATGGTGGCCGAACTGTCGGATACGTACCACGGTGTGCGCAGCAACCACTTCGAGGTTCGCGGTCGACTGCGGCTGGACGACACCATCATCGAGGAGCGTTCTCTCGTCGTGCGCAGCAACCTGGACGTCCGGGTGGTGTGGCGTGAACGCTTTGCCCGGCGCTGATTCACAGAGTACGAACCGACTCATATCGATCACCAACCGTCACTCAGCCTATCTAGAATGGTGCGTTTGCCCAATTTATAAAACCTTCGCATGACTTCGTCACCGTGCTGATCGTCACCCCTTCGGACTTCTCTGCCGCGCCTCCCGCTGGCCCGACCGCCCTGTTCGACTGGGCTTCGTCGAGCAACGGCCAACAGATCACCGACCACGGTCAGTGCGCGGCCGCGTTGCTGCCACGCGACGACGACGTGGTTCTGGTGCTGCCGCCGCGCGCGGTGTCCTGGCACCGCGTGGCGCTGCCCAAGGTGGCCACGGCACGGCTGCGTGCCGCGCTCGAGGGCCTGCTGGAAGATCGCCTGCTCGCCGACACGGCCGACCTGCATTTCGCCCTCGAACCCGAGGGCCGCTCGGGCCAGACCGTGTGGGTGGCCGCCTGCCACAAGGTGTGGCTGCGTGGCTGGCTGCAGATCCTGGAAGGTGCCGCGCGCCCCGTCGGCCGCATCGCCCCGGCGCTGTGGCCCCTGGTGCCCTCGGAAACGCCGGGCGTGTCGCCGGGCGCCTCGCGCAGCTTCTCGCTGGACGTGCCATCCAACATCCACTGGGCCTACAACGAGAACGGCCAGGTATGGCTGGGCAGCGCCGGCCTGCTCGGCGTGAGCTGCACGCCACTGCGCGAAACCCCGTTGGGCCATGGCACCGCGGGTGACATGGTGGTGACCGCCCTGATGCCCCCGCCGAGCAACGCCCCCGGCGAACCTGGCGAATACGACGTCTGGCTGGCCGACCCGACCGTTGCCGGGCAGGCCGAGCAGATCATGCAGCAGCGCTTCGAGCTGGTGGCCCACCCCGCCTGGCTGCTGCGCTGTGCCCAGTCCGACTGGAATCTGGCCCAATTCGACCTCAGCCTGTCGGCCGGCGCGCGCCGGGGCCAACGGCTCAAGCGCAGCTTCAGACAGTGGCGCAACGCCCCGGCCTGGCGCCCTGCCCGCTGGGGCCTGGCCGCCCTGCTGGGCGTTCAGCTGGTGGGACTCAACGCCGCCGCGTGGCACGAACGCAGTAGCCTGGAGGCCAAGCAACAGGCGATGGTGCAGACCCTGCAGCAAAGCTTCCCGCAGATCACGCTGGTGCTCGATGCGCCGGTGCAGATGCAGCGCGAAGTCGCCCGCCTGCAACAGGCCAGCGGCGCGCTCTCCGACGGCGACCTCGAGACCCTGCTGGCGGCCATCGATCAGGCCTCGGCCGGCGAGGCGCTGCTTCCCTCCACCGTGGCGTACAGCACCGGTGAGGGCCGTTTTTCCGGGTGGCGCGCCACCGAAGACCAGTTGCGCGCCCTGCAACAGTCGCTCCAGAACAGCGGCTGGCGGGTCCGCTTCGACGGCAACGAACTGGCGCTGCGCCCGCCGGAACCCTGACCATGGCCACCACAGCGAACGCCTCTCCCATTGCCAGGCTCACCCTCGCCCTCTCGGTGGCCATGGCACGCCTGTCCTCGCGCGAGCGCAACGCCGTCACCGTCGCCGCCTGGGTCATTGGCCTGGGCCTGCTCTGGTGGCTGGCCGTGGCGCCGGCCCTGGACACCCTCAGGCAGGCGCCCGCGCGCCATGCCCGCCTGGATGCCCAGCTCGGGCAGATGCAGCGCATGGCCGCCACCGTCCAGAATCTGCGCAGCCAGAGCACCGGCCAGCCGCCGGGCCGCGACGAAGTCCTGCGCGCCCTGGAGGCAGCCACCACCGGCCTGGGTGGCACCGGCCAGCTCGCGGTGCTGGGCGACCGTGCCACCCTCACGCTGCGCAACACGCCGCCCGAGGCCCTGGCCCAATGGCTGGCGCAGGTGCGCATCAATGCCCGCATGCTCCCGCTGGACAGCCAGATTTCCCGCGACCCGGGAGCGCCGGGCTGGAACGGCACGGTGGTGCTGACCGGACCCGGTCTGGGTGGTGCGCCATGAACGGCGCCTGGCCCACCCGACTGGCATGGATCGGTGGCCTGCTGGGCCTGCTGGCGGCGCTGCTCTTCTTCGCCCCCGCACGCTGGTTGGCCAATGGCGTGACCTCGGCCACGCAAGGCCAGCTGCAGCTGGTGAACGCCCGCGGCACCGTGTGGAACGGCCAGGCGGACATGGTTTTCACCGGCGGCGAAGGCAGCCGCACCCAGACCGCGCTACCGCGAGGCCTGCAATGGCAGCTGGCGCCGCGCCTGGTGTCGGGTTCGCCAGCCATGGCGCTGCGACTCACCGCGCCGTGCTGCACCCCCGAGCCCATGGCGATCACCCTGATCCCGCGGTTGGGCGGTGCGGAAATGCGCGTGGCCAGCTCCGACAGCCAGTGGCCTGCCGAGCTGCTCAGTGGCCTGGGCACCCCCTGGAACACGCTGCGCGTCGAAGGCCGGCTTGCCCTGCGCACACCCGGCATGACACTGCGCTGGGACCAGGGCCGCACCAGCCTGCAGGGCGAGGCCGCCATCGAGGCCATCGACATCGCCTCGCGCCTGTCGGCCCTGCGTCCGCTGGGCAGTTACCGCATGACCATGCGCGCCAACGCCGAAGGCAATATCACCACGTTGGATCTGCAGACCCTCGGCGGCGCCCTGAAGCTGCAAGGCATGGGCCAGTGGGTGGGTGGCCGGCTGCGCTTCGAAGGCGTGGCGGAAGCAGCTCCCGAGGCAGAAGCCGCACTGGGCAACCTTCTCAACATCATGGGCCGCCGGCAGGGCCCACGCTCGCTGCTCAGCATTGGCTGAGGCTCGCAGGCGTCCCATTCACCACACTTCACGATACGATCCGCTCATGAAACCGAACCTCCTCCGTGTCGCCCCGGGCCGTGCAGCCCACGGCGGTGCGCTCACGGCGCTGGCACTGGCCTTGTGCCTGGTATCGGGCAACGGTGTTTCACAGACCGCCCGCGCGCCGGCCGCGGCGAGCGAACCCGTCACCCTCAACTTCGTCGCGGCCGACATCGAGTCGGTGGCCCGCACCATGGCGACGATCACCGGCCGCAATGTGGTGGTCGATCCGCGCGTGAAGGGCTCCGTCAACCTCGTCACCGAACGACCGGTGTCGCCCACGGCGGCGCTCAACCAGTTTGCGGCCGTGCTCCGGCTGCAGGGTTTCTCGCTGGTGGACACGGGCGGTCTCTACAAGATCGTGCCCGAGGCCGATGCCAAGCTGCAAGGCAATGTGGTGAGCGCGGGCTCGGTGTCCGCGCTGCCCGCCTCCAACACGGTGGTGACGCAGATATTCCGTCTCAACCACGAGTCGGCCAACAACCTCGTGCCGGTGCTGCGCCCGCTGATCGGCCCGAACAACACCATCAACGTCAACCCCGGCAACAACTCGCTGGTCATCACCGACTACGCGGACAACCTGCAACGCATCGGCCGCATCATTGCCTCGCTCGACGTGGCCGGCGCAACTGACGTTGAAATCATTCCGTTGCGTTACGCCGTGGCGGCCGACATGGCCGCGCTGGTTGGGCGCCTGATCGATCCCGCCACCACCGGAGGCAGCGCACAGGCCGACCAGTCGTACCGCACCACGCTGGTGGCCGAACCACGCAGCAACAGCCTGGTGCTGCGCGCCGCCAATCCCGCCCGTCTGGCGCTGGTGCGCTCGCTTGTGGCCCGGCTGGACCAGCCGTCGTCGGAGAACATCAGCGGCAACATCCACGTCGTCTACCTCAAGAACGCCGACGCCACCTCGCTCGCCACCACACTGCGTGCCGCCATGGCCGGCGAAGGCGGGGTGAACGGCAACAGCCTGGGCGGCACCGCCTCGGCCGCCAGCCGCACGGCCCTCACCCCCACCGCTGCCAACGGCACCGCGAGCGCCACCAGCAATCCGGCCACCGCCGCCGTGGCGGCCAGCGCATCGCCATCGACCGGTGGCCAGATCCAGGCCGACCCCGCCACCAATTCGCTCATCATCACCGCCCCTGAGCCGCAGTACCGCCAGCTGCGCGCCGTGATCGACCAGCTCGATTCGCGCCGCGCCCAGGTCTATGTGGAAAGCCTGATCGCCGAGGTCAACGCCGAAAAGGCATCGGAATTCGGCATCCAGTGGCAGGGCGCGCTGGGCAGCTCGGGCGACCGCGTCATCGGTCTCCTGGGCACCAACTTCGGCACCGGCGGCCGCAACATCCTCGACCTCGCCCAGGGCAACGCCACGCCATCGCCCGGCCTGAACCTGGGCCTGGCGCGCCGCACCAATGGCGTCTACGTGCTGGGTTTCCTGGCCCGCTTCCTGCAGGAAAACGGCGAGGGCAATGTGCTCTCCACCCCCAACCTGCTGACGCTCGACAACGAAGAAGCCAAGATCGTGATCGGCCAGAACGTGCCTTTCGTGACCGGCCAGTTCACCAACACAGGCAGCAACGAAGGTTCGGTCAATCCGTTCCAGACCATCGAACGCAAGGACGTGGGCCTGACCCTCCGGGTAAAGCCGCAGATCAGCGAGAACGGCACCATCAAGATGACCATCTACCAGGAGGTCAGCAGCGTGGTGGCGTCGTCGGTCAACTCCACCACTGGCCTCATCACCAACAAGCGCACCATCGAGTCGACGGTGCTGGTGGACGATGGCTCCATCGTGGTGCTGGGTGGCCTGCTGCAGGACGAGTACGCGGGCAACCAGGACAAGGTGCCGGGCCTGGGCGATGTGCCGATCTTCGGCGGCCTGTTCCGCAACGAAACCCGCTCGCGCAGGAAGACCAACCTGATGGTGTTCCTGCGCCCTGTGGTGATGCGCGATGCGCGCGACACCAGCAGCCTGGCGCTGGACCGCTACGAGCTGATGCGCGCGGTGCAGAAGGAAGCGCAGCCCCGCCAGAGCAGCGTGCTGGGCGTGAACGAGGCGCCGGTCATGCCGCCGCAGGCACCGCCACGCAACCTGTCACCCGACGGCACCGCACCCGTGCGTTCGCTGGCCGATCCGCTGACCACCCCTCCGGTGAACCAGCCGCCGCAGAATACGGCACCGCAGCAGTGAGGCCGCGGCCGTGAAGTACCCGCTGCCCTACGCATTCGCCCGTGAGCACCACTGGCTGCTGGAAGACGACGGCTCCACCCTGACCCTGCTGGGCAGCAGCACGCCGGCCACCGAGTCGGGCGCGCAGACGCGGCGCCTGTCGGCGCTGTCGGAAATCCTGCGCGTGCACCCTGTCAACGACATCCTCTGGGAAACCGGCGAGGTGCTCAAGCAGCGCATCAGTGCGGCGTACGCCCAGGGCGAATCCAGCGCGGCCGCCGTGGTGAGCGAGGTGCAGAGCGACGCGGACCTGAGCCGCATGATGCAGGAGTTGCCGGCCATCGAGGACTTGCTCGAGACCGCCGACGACGCCCCCATCATCCGCATGCTCAACGCCCTGCTCACGCAGGCCGCGCGGGACGGCGCGAGCGATATCCACATCGAGCCCTACGAACGGCATTCGAGCGTGCGCTTCCGGGTCGACGGTTCGCTGCGCGAGGTGGTGCAGCCCAACCGCGCACTCCATGCCGCGCTGATCTCGCGCCTGAAGATCATGGCCGAGCTCGACATCTCGGAAAAACGCCTGCCGCAGGACGGCCGCATCTCGCTGCGCATCGGCACCCGCGCGGTGGACGTCCGCGTCTCCACCCTGCCCAGCGCGCACGGCGAGCGCGCGGTGCTGCGCCTGCTCGACAAGAGCGAGAGCAAGCTCAGCCTGGAAGCCGTGGGCATGCAGGGCGACGTGCTGGGCGCCTTCCGCAAGCTCATCGGCCAGCCGCACGGCATCATCCTGGTGACCGGCCCGACCGGCTCGGGCAAGACGACCACGCTCTATGCCGCCCTGCAGCGCCTGGACGCCAGCGCGCAGAACATCATGACGGTCGAGGACCCGATCGAGTACGAGCTGCCCGGCGTCGGCCAGACGCAGGTCAACTCCCGCATCGAGCTCACCTTCGCCAAGGCCCTGCGTGCCATCCTGCGGCAGGACCCTGACGTGATCATGATCGGTGAGATCCGCGATTTCGAGACCGCGCAGATCGCCATCCAGGCCTCGCTGACCGGCCACCTCGTGCTGGCCACGCTGCACACCAACGACGCCCCCAGCGCCGTGACCCGCCTGACCGACATGGGCGTGGAGCCCTTCCTGCTGAGCTCTTCGCTGCTCGGCGTGCTCGCGCAGCGCCTGGTGCGCAAACTCTGCCCACACTGCCGCCGCCAGGACGACAAGGGGCAGTGGCACCCGGTGGGCTGCGAACAGTGCAACCACTCCGGCTACAAGGGCCGCACCGGCATCTACGAACTGATGGTGGCGGACGACAAGATCCGCGCGCTCATCCACAACCGCGCCGCCGAGAGCAAGCTCTACGTGGCCGCCGAAGCCGCCGGCCTGCGCTCCATGCGCGCCGACGGCCAGCGCCTCATCGACGAGGGCATCACGTCACCCGAAGAGGTGATGAGCGTGACGCGGGATTGATGCGCACGTACTGACATGCCCGCCTATACCTTCGAAGCCCTCGACGCCCAGGGCGCCACGCAGAAAGGCCTGATCGACGCCGACACCGCGCGCGCCGCACGCAGCATGCTGCGCGCACGGGCGCTGGTGCCCCTGCTGGTGGAGCCTGCCGCGGCGGCTTCTGGCGTCACGGTGGCCAAGGGCTTCAACATCACGCTCTGGGGTGGCCGGGCCTTCAGCGCCACCGCGCTCGCGGTCTGGACGCGCCAGCTCGCCGGCCTCGTGGCCGCGGGCCTGCCGCTGGAACGCGCGCTGTCGGCGCTGACCGAAGAATCCGAGGACGAGAAGCAGCGCAACCTCATGGCCACGCTGCGCTCCGAGGTCAACGCCGGCTCGCCTTTCGCGCGCGCGCTCGCGCAGCACCCGCGAGAGTTCTCGCCCATCTACACCGGGGTGATCGCCGCCGGCGAGCAAAGCGGCCTGCTGGGCACCGTGCTTGAACGCCTGGCGGACGACCTCGAAGCGCGCGAAGCCCTCAAGAACAAGATCGTCGCGGCCTCGCTCTACCCGGCCATCGTCACACTGGTGGCGATCGTGATCGTGGTCTTTCTCGTCTCCTACGTGGTGCCGCAGGTGGCCAACGTGTTCGCCGGCAGCAAGCGCGCCCTGCCCTTCCTCACCGTGGTCATGCTCGGCCTGAGCGACTTCGTGCGCTCCTATGGCTGGCTGATGCTGGGCGTGCTGGTGGCCGGGGGTGCCGGCGTCGTGTTCGCGCGCCGCAACCCGACCATCCGGCTGAGCATGGACGCCGCCTGGCTGCGCCTGCCGCTGGTGGGCCGCCTCGCGCGCGGCTACAACGCGGCGCGTTTCTCGGCCACGCTGGCCATGCTGGCCGCCGCTGGTGTGCCCATCCTGCGCGCGCTGCAGACCGCCGCCGAAACGCTCTCCAACCAGGCCATGCGTGCCGACGCGCTCGACACCGTGGTGCTGGTGCGCGAGGGCGCGCCGCTGGCGTCCGCGCTCGGCAGCAAGAAGCGCTTTCCGCCGCTGGTGTCCATGTTCGCGCGGCTGGGCGAACAGACCGGCCAGTTGCCCAACATGCTGGAACGCGCGGCCAAGCAACTGGGCGACGAGGTGCAGCGCCGCGCCATGCACATGGCCACCATCCTGGAACCCCTGCTGATCGTGGGCATGGGTCTTGTGGTGATGCTGATCGTGCTCGCGGTGCTGATGCCGATCATCCAGCTCAACCAACTCGTGTCCTGACCATGCCCGTGACGCTCGACGGCAAGCTCGTCGTTGCCATCTCCTCCCGCGCGCTGTTCGACTTCGAGGAGGAGAACCAAGTCTTCGAGACCGGCGACGACCGCGCCTACATGAAGCTCCAGCTGGAGCGGCTGGACAAGCCCGCCGGGCCGGGCGTCGCCTTCTCGCTGGTGCACAAGCTGCTGGCCTTCAACGACGCCGAGGCGCAGCGCGTGGAGGTGGTCATCCTCTCGCGCAACGACCCGGTCTCGGGCATGCGGGTGTTCCGCTCCGCCAAGCACTACGGCCTGCCCATCCAGCGCGGCAGCTTCACGCGCGGCCAGCCGCCCTGGCGCTACCTGCGCCCGCTGCGCGCCAACCTGTTCCTCTCCACCCACCTGGCCGACGTGCGTGCCGCCCTCGAAGCGGGCGTGCCCGCCGCGCAGGCCTACCCGCAATCGGTGCACGCCAGCGACCAGCACCCGAACGAGGTGCGCATCGCCTTCGATGGCGACGCCGTGCTGTTCTCCGATGAGGCCGAGCGCGTCTACCAGGCCGAGGGCTTGTCGGCCTTCCAGGAGCACGAAGCCAACAAGGCCTCGCTGCCGCTGGCCGGCGGCCCGTTCAAGCCGCTGCTGGAGGCCCTGCACCGGCTGCAGAGTGAAGGCACGCCGATGATGCGGGTGCGCACCGCGCTGGTGACGGCGCGCAGCGCCCCGGCGCACGAACGCGCCATCCGCACGCTGATGAACTGGAACATCGAGGTCGACGAGGCCATGTTCCTCGGCGGACTGCCCAAGGGCGAGTTCCTGCGCGAGTTCGAGCCCGATTTCTTCTTCGACGACCAGACCGGCCACATCGAATCGGCCGCGCTGCACGTGCCGGCGGGGCATGTGGCCAGCGGCATCAGTAATGGTTGACTCCCCCCTGCGCCGCTGACGCGGCTTCCCCCCTCTGTGGCGCGCCTTCGGCGCTTCGAGGGGGGACGGCATCTCGGGCGGGCGAAGCCGGACCCTTGATGCCTCTGGCCTGCGCTGCCCTTTCCCCGAAGGGAACAGCTTCTCGGGCCGGCGGAGCCGGTCCCTGGATGCCTCTTGAAGGGGCGTTTCGTTCGCTGCGACTTGCGCTTTGGTTCGCCGAACCGCGGCATAAGTCTTGCCTCATTGAGCGGGCCGGGCTAGCCGCTACGATGCGTCTTCACGGGGCGCGGTCCGCGCCCGACCTGCCAAGGGCTTTTTCATGACAACGACATCCGCCCCCGATTCCCGCCCGCCATCGCTGTGGCCCACGCTCAAGAACATCTGGGGGTTTGCGCTGCCCTACTTCCAGTCGAGCGAAAAATGGCGCGCGCGCGGCCTGCTGCTGGCGGTGGTGCTGCTCAACCTGGGCACCGTCTACATGCTGGTGCAGATCAACGAGTGGTACCGGGTGTTCTACGACGCCCTGCAGGCCAAGGACCAGCCGGTGTTCTGGCAACAGATCGGCCGCTTCGGCTGGCTGGCACTGATCTACATCGTGCTCGCGGTCTACAAGTTCTACCTCACGCAAATCCTGCAGCTGCGCTGGCGCGTCTGGCTGACCGACCACTACATGGCCCGCTGGCTGGCCAACAAGGCCTTCTACCGCATGGAGCTTGCGCGCTTCACCGCCGACGAACACGGCAACCCCGACAACCCGGACCAGCGCATCCAGGAAGACCTGAACCTTTTCACCAGCTACACCGTGTCGCTGTCCATGGGCATCTTCAATGCCCTCATCACGCTGGTGAGCTTCGTCGGCATTCTCTGGACGCTCAGCGGCTCCATCAACGTGCCCCTGCCCGGTTTCCTCGGCGGTGGCGAGATGGAGATCGTCGGCTACATGGTGTGGGCCGCCGTGCTGTACTGCGCCGTGGGCAGCGCCATCGCGCACTGGATCGGCCGGCCGCAGGTGCGTCTGAACTTCCAGCAGCAGATGCTGGAAGCCAACTTCCGCCACCACATGGTGCGCGTGCGCGAGTACAGTGAATCGATCGCACTGGACGGCGGCGAACAGGTGGAGCGCCGCCAGCTCGACCTGCGTTTCCGCGACGTGATGGGCAACTACTTCAGCCTCATCCGCAACCAGAAGCAGCTCACCTGGTTCAGCAGCTTCTTCTCGCAGGCCGCCATCATCTTCCCGATGATCGTGGCCGCGCCGCGCTACTTCAGCGGCGCCATCCAGCTCGGCCAGCTCATGCAGATCAACTCTGCCTTCGGCCGCGTGCAGGACTCGCTCTCCTGGCTGGTGGACAACTACATGGCGCTGGCCGTGTGGAAGGCCACCACCGACCGCCTGGTGGGCTTCGAGACCAGCCTGGCGCACCAGTCGAAGACGAGCGACGGCCTCGCCACCACCGAAACCGCAGGCGGCATCACCGCACAGGACCTCACCGTGGGCCTGCCCGGCGGCAGCACCCTGCTGGCCGGTGTGGACCTGAACGTGAAACCCGGCGACACGGTGCTGCTGCACGGCCCCTCGGGCAGCGGCAAATCCAGCCTGTTCCGCGCGATCTCGGGCATCTGGCCGCACGCGCGCGGCCGCGTGAGCGTGCCGGCAGACACCATGTTCATTCCGCAGCGGCCCTACTTCCCCGACGGCCGCCTGCGCGACGCCCTGGCCTACCCGGACCCGGCCGAGAACTACACCGACGAGGCACTGCGCGAGGCGCTCGACGCCGCCCTGCTGCCGCAGCTGGCCAGCGAACTCGACCGCGAAGACGCCTGGAGCCAGAAGCTCTCGGGCGGCGAACGCCAGCGCCTGGCCATCGCCCGCGTGATGCTCAAGAAACCCGCCTGGGTGCTGGCCGACGAAGCCACCAGCGCGCTCGACGAACAGGCCGAAGCCACGATCTACCAACGCCTGGTGGAGCGGGTGAAACAGGCCCACGGCGCCATCGTGTCCATCGCGCACCGCTCGACACTGGCAGCGCACCACCAGCAGCAATGGGCGCTGCGGGCAAACGAACAGGTTGCGGGCGGGCCGCGCTACCGGCTGGATGTCAGCAAGGCGGACTGACGGCCCTCAGGCGATGGGGCTGGCGTAGTTGTCCCAGCCCCGCGCCCTCAACCCGCAAGCCGGGCAGCCGCCACATCCGTAGCCCCACGGATGCCGGTGTTCCCGGTCGCCGAGGTAGCAGGTGTGGGTGTGCTCCACGATCAGTTCCACCAGTGCGTTGCCGCCGCCCACCAGCAGGGCGTCTTCGCCGAGGGCGTGGGCCAGGCGCCAGGTGTCGGCCTTGTCGATCCACATGAGCGGGGTGTCGATGAGGAAGCGGTGGTCCATGCCGAGCGAGAGCGCCACCTGCAGCGCTTTCATGGTGTCGTCGCGGCAGTCGGGATAGCCGGAGAAGTCGGTTTCGCACACGCCGGTGACGATGACCTGGATGCCGCGCCGGTAGGCGAGCGCCGCCGCGAGCGTGAGGAAGAGCAGGTTGCGGCCGGGCACGAAGGTGTTGGGCAGGCCGCTTTCTTCCATGCGGAAAGCCATGTCGCGGGTGAGCGAGGTTTCGCTGACCTTGCCGAGCACGGCGAGGTCGAGCACATGGTCTTCGCCCAGGCGCTGCGACCACGCCGGGAAGCGCTGGCGCAGTTCGCGCAGCACGTTCAGGCGGGCGGTCATTTCCACGCTGTGGCGCTGGCCGTAATCGAAGCCGATGGTTTCCACCCGCGGGTAACGCGAGAGGGCGTGGGCCAGGCAGGTGGTGGAGTCCTGCCCGCCAGAGAACAGCACCAGGGCGCTGGTGTGGTGGGGAGTGGAAGCGGGAGCGGAGGTCATGGCCACCATCGTAGCTCGCGAAATGAATCCGCATCGCCCAGAAACACCGCGGAACGGGCTCCGCCAGGCCGCAGGTGTGGCCCCCTTGGAGGGGTCGCGCGCAGCGCGGCAGGGGTGGTCAGGTCAGGCGTTCCGAGCGCGGGCCGGCGTGGCTGCGGCTGGTGGCGAGCATGCGGATGAGAGCGCGGTTGGCGTGTTCCAGGCTGATGTCGTGCCGCTGGCACACGGCCGGCAGGCGGTGCATCTGGTCGGGGTTGCCCATGGCGCGGGCCACGTCGAGCAGAGGGTGGTACGGGCCGTCGTTGCGCAGCACGGCGTCGAACACGCGGCCGGACATGGGCAGGCGGTTGAGCAGTTCGTTCAGCGGCTGGTGCAGCAGGCGGTCGAGCTGCGAGAGCAGCGCGGTGGTGTAGACCTCGCCGCGCAGCGCGTCCTCCGAGCCGGAGGCCAGCAGGTGCTGGGCCAGGCGCGAACGCATCACCATGGCGTAGCGCACGGGGTGCAGGTCGCGGTCGGGTTCGCTGCCGGGCAGTTGCTCGGCCAGCCAGCGGCCGAGTTCCTTGAAGCCGAGCATCATGAGGGCGTGCCGCAGGGAGGCGATTTCATGGCGCCCGCCGAACGCGGCGGAGTTCACCAGCAGCAGAATGCGGTAGACCAGCACCGGGTCCTGCCGCACCATGCGCTCGAGGCGTTCGATGGAGCAGTCCTCGTCACCGATGACCATGAGGATCTGCCGGATGACGTCGGCGTCGTAGTTCAGCGGCTGGTGCCGGTGCGCGTGCAGCACGTCGGCATCGGGCCAGCCGAGCACGCCCCAGGCGTTGGCGTCGTCCAGGCATTGCTTCACCACGGCCTGCGTGGTGACGCCTTCGACCAGCTGGCCGATGAGGCCGGCGGGCACGGGTTCGGCGCCCAGGCGCAGGAGGTTGCGCGCGTCGGCGGGGGCCACGGCCTCGCCGCGCACGGCGGCCAGGTCGGTGTGGCGCAGCAGACGGTGGCCACGCTTGGCCGCGGTGTTGAGTCGGGCCAGGGTGTCGGGTTGTTCGAACAGCGCGGCGGGCACTTCCAGCCAGGTGTTGTGCACAGGGGGGCAGGCCAGCGCCTGTTGCAGCAGCTTCGGGCTCTCCACGCTGAGGATGAGCACGGGCGCGCTTTCGGGCCAGTCGTCGCCCAGCGCCTGCATGAGGTGCGCGGCGTCGATGGATTCGGGGTGCACGGCGCGCACGCCCAGCCGCACGGCGGCCAGTTCGCGCGAGCGGTTCCACACGGGCTCGTAGCCCAGCGCAACGCTGTCCAGCACGGTGTGGCTCATTGTCAGCATGGGAAACCTGGAAAACTCAATTGATCACCTGGAAGAGCGAGAGGCGTTGCACCTGCGCGTAGGTCTTGATGGCGGCTTCGAGGCCGAGTTGCTGGGTCTGCAGGTCGGAGATGCCCTTGATCGGGTCCATCTCCACCAGACGTGCATTCTCCGTCTTCAGGGCAACGGAGGCGTCTTCCATCTGCGTGTTGAGCGAGTCGGCGCGGTTGAGCCATTCGCCGGCGCGGCCACGGGCGGCGAGCACACGGTCGTGCCCGGCATCGACTTCGGTGATGGCACGTGCCAGGGCCTGGGTATGGTGCGCGGTGTCGTTGGGGCCGTTGTAGCGCAGCGCATCCACCGCGTTCTGCACCACCGAGAAGATGTCGGTGGGCGCGGGCGACGGGCGCACTTCCACGCGGTCGCCCGCGGCGGGCGTGCCGCGCATTTCCAGCGACATGCCGTCGAATTCGATTGTGCGGTTGGCCACGTAGGGCTGGCCGGTGTGGCCAGGCACGGGCGTGCCGGTGGTGGTATTGGTCACGGTGTACTGCATCACGCCGCCCACTTCGGCGAAGGTGATGTCGTAGTCGTTGCCGGTGTAGGCGGTGGCGTTGGTCACCTGGCCCACGGTGGTGTTGACGCTGCCGGTGTTGCTGGTGGGCAGGCCGACCGTGAAGGTGCCGTTGCCCTGGGGCACGCGCATCCAGATGGCGTCGCCATCGAGCGCCTGCGGCAGCGAGTTGTTGCCGGCCGCAGCCTGGCCGCGCTGGCCACCGAACTGCACGCCGTTGCCGCCGGGGCCGTACACGTCCACGAACGGTGTGGAATTGCCGCCCAGGCCGCCGTAGAGGGTGCGCCCGGCGTTGTCCTTGCGGTTGGCCACGGCGATGAGTTGTTCGCGCAGGCCTTCGAGCTGCTTGGCCACGTCTTCGCGCTCGGCGTCGGTGAAGGTGGCGTTGCCGGCGGTGATGAGCAGGTCGCGCACTCGCTGGATCAGGTCGCCCGATTCGGCAAGGCCGCTTTCGGCCTGTTGCAGGCTGGCGCGCGAGGCTTCAAGGGCACGCAGATCGGCCTGCGTGCGCGAGAGGCGGTTGGCCGCGGTCTCGGCCAGCGTGGCGGCCACGGGGTCGTCACTGGCCTTGCGCACACGCAGGCCGGTGGCCACGCCCTCCTGCTGCGAGGCCAGTTCGGCCTGGCGGCGGGTGAGGATGGCGATGGTGTTGTCGTAACTGTGGGCGGTGGCGATTCGCATGACGATTCCTCAATCACTCTGACTTCCGGTATCCAATGCTCCATGCCGGAGCGCGACCCGCACCGCACGAAGCTGTCCCTTCCAGAGGCATCGAGGGTCCGACTCCGCCGGCCCAAGATGCCGTCCCCCCTCCCAGCGCCGAAGGTGCGCCAGAGAGGGGGGAAGCCGAAAAGCGGCGCAGGGGGGTGTTCATATATCAACGACCGACTGTTTGGAGCAGGCTGTCGAAGGTGCTCTGCGCGATCTGGAGAAACTTGGCGGACGCCTGGTAGGCCTGCTGGTACTGCAGCAGGCGGGCGGCTTCCTCGTCGAGGTTGACGCCCGCGACGTTGACGCGCGCGGTCTCGGCGGTGTCGGCGATGTTGGCGGAGAAACTCGCCGCGAACTCGGCCCCCTGCACACGCGTGCCGATGTCGGAGAACAGGCTGACATAGCCGTCGGACAGGGGCACGCCTTCGAAGGTGGCGAGGTCTCGCAGCGCCAGCATGCCGGTGCCGTTGCCGGCGTTCTGGCCGATCGATGCCGTCGGTGCGGCGCCGACGCTGAAGGTGTCGCCGGCGCCCGGGCTGCCGCGCATCGTGAGGCTCCAGCCATTGAGGGTGATGGGCTCGCCGGGGCGGAAGGTGTAGCTCGGTGGCGGACCGGGGTTGTCGGGCGCGGGGTTGCCCGGGCCCAGGCCGGTGGCGGTGAAGCTGCCGTCGGCCAGGAAGGTGATGGTGACCGGGTCGGTGAGGTTGGCCGAGGCGGACGAGGCGTACAGGCTTTCCACGCTGAGGCCGCCGGAATTGCCGGTGCCGGGCGTGACCATGACCGGGCTGGCGGCCGCCAGGCGGTCGGGCGAGCCGATGGCCACCTGCAGGTTGCGCGCGGCGGCTTCGTAGGGCCGGATGAGAAAGCTGTCACCCGGGTTGCCGGCGCCGTTGTCCAGGTTGAAGGTGAGGCCGTCGACCACGGCGGGCAGCGAGCCCACGGGCGTGGCGGTGCCGTCGGACAGGCGGATCACGCTCATGCCGGTGGCTTCGAAGCGCAGTTCGTAGTCGGACGCGATCAGCGCGGTCGGGTCGGCCACGCTGGCGCTGACCTGGGCGCTGCCGCTGTTGCCCGGCCGGGCCAGGCCTGTGGCCGCCGCCGGCTGGTTGAAAAAGTTCTGCCCCGGGTTGCCTTGCAGGTCCACACCCAGGCGGTGCTGGTTGTTCACGGTGGTGGCGGTGGCCAGGGCCAGGCGACCCACCAGGTTCTGCACGTCCACCAGGTCTTCGTTCATGAAGCGCATGAGGCCGGCGAGTTCACCGCCGCCCAGGCTGCCATCGGGAATCGGGGTGCTCACGCCGCCCTGCACGAAGGAGACCACGACGCGCGAGGCGTCGGTGCTGTCCGCGCCGACCGCCATCGTGTTGGAGCGCGAGCCCAGCACCAGCGGCTGGCTGCCGGCCACGAACACGCTCACGCTGCCGTCGGCGGCGTGCACGTTGGTGGTCTGCACGTACTTGTTGAGTTCGCCCAGGATCTTGTCGCGCTGGTCGAGCAGGTCGTTCGGCGTGTGGCCGCTGCCCTGGCTTTCGGTGATGCGGGTGTTCACCCTGGCCAGGTCCTGCGCCAGGGTGTTGATGGTCTTGACCGTGCCTTCCACCTGCTTCTTGGTGGTCTGCTGCAGCGAGTCGATCTGGCTGGCGGTGTTGCGCAGGCGCGAGGCGAATTCCTCGCCCTTGGCGATCACGACCGTGCGTGCGGTGAGGTTGCCCGGCGACGAGGCCACATCGGTCCAGGCATTGAGCATGTCGTTGAGCGCAGTGCCCAGACCGGCCGAACCGGTGGGAAAGGCGGCTTCCAGCTGCTGCAGCCGCGCGTAACGCAACGCGTCGGCGGCGGCCACCGAACCGGCCTTCTGCGCTTCGCGCGTGAGGTACTGGTTGTGCGAACGTTCGACGGTGGCGATCTCCATGCCCTTGCCGAAGAAGCCGTTGCCCATCTGCTGGTAGCCAGAGGTCTGCTGGATGACGTTCTGGCGCGAGTAGCCGGGCGTGTTGACGTTCGCGATGTTGTTGCCGATGACCTGCAGCGCGGCGAGGTTGGCATTGAGCGCGCGGGCGCCGATGTTCAGGGCAGACATGACGTGCTCTCTTTCAGCCCTGCGCCCGCTGGAGCGTCAGGGTGGTGTTGATCGCCCGGCTCAGCTTGGCCGCGTACTGCGGGTCGGTCGCGTAGCCGGCTTTCTGCAGGCCGCTGGCGAAGCCCTGCACGGAATGCAGCTGGTCCATCACGCCTTCGTAGCGCGGGCTGTTGCCGATGAGGCGGGCGTAGTCGCGGAAGGAGTCTGCGTAGGAGTCGTAGGCACGGAACTTGGCCGTCACCTTGCGCGGTTCGCCGTTGACGTATTCGGTGGTCGTGATCTCCGCGACCTTGCCCTTCCAGCTGTCGGTCGCCTTGATGCCGAACAGGTTGAAGGACGGCGAGCCGTCGGCGTTCCTGATTTCGCTGCGGCCCCAGCCGGTTTCGTGGCCGGCCTGGCCGATCATGAAGCTGGCCGGAATGCCCGACTCGCGCGCCACGGTGGCCGCGGCCTCGCTGTGCTGTTCCACGAAGCCGGCCTGGCGCGGGCCCGCGCTGGCGCGGCCCACGGTGCTGGCGTCGCTGATGGACAGGGGGTTGGAGTCGCCCTTGGTCAGGCCCTTGCTGGCGTCGCTGCCCGAGATCTGGCGCGAGAGCTGGCGCTCGATCGCTTCGGACAACCCACCCGGCAGGCCGGAGAGCTGCACCGAGAACTGCTGGTCGAGCAGGTCGTTGCCCAGGTCGCTGCCCTCGCCGTCCATCAGGCCCGATTTCATCGTGGCTTCGCGCATGCTCTTGATGAGCTCGCGCATGAACAGCGATTCGAATTGCTTGGCCGCTTCTTTCAGCGCGGCCTTGTCGTCGCCGCCCTTGCCCGCACCGAAGCGCAGCGCGTTGAGCGCCGTCGGGTCTGCGGCCAGGCCGCCGGGCATGAGCGGGTTGGTGTTCATGTCAGATCACTTCCAGCTCGGCGTTCATGGCGCCGGACGCCTTGATGGCCTGCAGGATCGCGAGCAGGTCCTGCGGCGTGGCGCCCAGCGAGTTCAGTGCGCGCACCACGTCGGCGAGCTGCGGCGCGGTGTCGAGCTTGATGAGCGAACCCTTGTCCTGGCTGATCTGGATGTTGGCCTTCTCGGCCACCACGGTCTGCCCGCCCACCGACAGCGGGTTGGGCTGGCTGATGACAGGGGTGGAGCTGATGCTCACCGACAGGTTGCCGTGCGAGACCGCACAGGCGCCGAGCGAGACGGCCTGGTTCATGACGATGGAGCCGGTGCGCGAGTTGATGATCACGCGCGCGGTGGGGATGGTCGCGTCGAGGCGGATGTCTTCCACCTTGGCCAGGAAGCTCACGCGCTGGCTCGGGTCGGCGGGTGCGCGCAGGCGCACCACGCGGCCGTCCATGGCGCTGGCCACGCCCGCGCCCATGACGCGGTTGATGGCGTCGGTCACGCGGCTGGCGGTCTGGAAATCGTTGGCGTTCAGGCCAAGATCGATGGTCTCGCCCAGCGCGAAGGGCGTGGCCACCGCGCGCTCGACCTGCGCGCCACCGGGAATGCGACCCGCGCTCAGGTGGTTGATCTGCACCTTGCTGCCACCGGCCGAAGCACCCGCGCCGCCGACCAGCAGGTTGCCTTGCGCGAGCGCGTAGATCTCGCCGTCGGCGCCCTTGAGCGGTGTGGTGATGAGCGTGCCGCCGCGCAGCGATTTGGCATTGCCCACGGAAGACACGGTGACGTCGATGGCCTGGCCGGGCTGCGCGAAGGCGGGCAGCTGCGCGGTGACCATGACGGCCGCCACGTTCTTGAGCTGCATGCTCGCGCCCGGGGGCAGCGACAGACCCAGCTGCTGCAGGTAGTTGTTCAGGCTCTGCGAGGTGTAAGGCATCTGGGTGGTCTGGTCCCCCGTGCCGTCCAGGCCCACCACCAGGCCGTACCCGGTCAGCTGGTTGCTGCGCACGCCCTGCACCGCCGCGATCTCCTTCACGCGGATGGACTGCGCGGTGGCGGGCCAGACAGCCAGCACGCCGCACAAAAGCATCAAGGTTCGGAGGAAGCGGTCGATATTCATTTCATTGATCCAACTGAGCCAGAGTGACATGTCCTCATCCAGGGCGCCGCAGAACCGGCTTTGCCGGTCTGCCAGCGCCGCCCCCTCGAGGGGGTCGCACGCAGTGCGGCAGGGGTGATCTATCTTGCAACGGGTTCAGAACGGAAGAACCGTCAAAAAGAACCGTGCCAACCAGCCAATTGAGAGCGCTTCGCCCTGCTGGCCGCGTCCGCGCGACTCGATGCGCACGTTGGCGACCTGGGTCGAGGCGACGACGTTGCCGGGGCGGATCTGCCGCGGGTCCACTGTGCCGGTGAAACGCAGCACGTCCACGTTCTGGTTCACGCCGATCTGTTTCTCGCCCACCACCACCAGGTGGCCGTTGGGCAGCACGTCCTGCACCGTGGTGGTGATGGAGCCGGTGAAGGTGTTGGCGTTCTCGGTCTCGCCGTTGCCCGCGAACTTGTTGGACGAGTTCGCGCCCACGTCCAGCTTGCCCAGGATCGAACTGCCCGGGCTGACGAAGGGCAACGCGGAAACACCCCCCGACACACTGCCGCTGCGATCGACGGAAGACGATGACTTCTGCGTGGCGCTGATGCGCTCGGTGATCTGCACGGTGAGGGTGTCGCCCGGCATGCGCGCGCGCGGGTCTTCGAAAGCCGGCCGATAGCTCACCGCCTGGAACAGGCTGCCACCGGGCGCCACGGTGACGGCCGGCGCCGCCAGTGGTGCCGTCTGCGCGTAACGCACCGGCTGGGCGGGCGCCAGATCGACCTGGGGCGTGCGCTGCAGCGTCTCGCAGCCGCCCAGCAACAAGGTGGCGGACAACAGGGCCAGCAGAGAAGAGACGGAACGTTTCATACACATCTTTCGAGAGAAGTGCCTCAAGCCGGGAACACCGCGGAACCGGCTTTGCCGGGCCGCTGGTGTTGCCCCCTTGAGGGGGTCACGGCCACCAGGCCGTGGCGGGGGTGATCACAATTGGCTCAGACGCTGGAGCATCTGGTCAGAGGTCTGGATGGCTTTCGAATTCATTTCGTACGCGCGCTGGGTCTGGATCATGGTCACCAGTTCCTGCACCACGTTGACGTTGGAGGTTTCGACGAAGCCCTGCATCAGCGTGCCCATGCCGGCCGAGCCGGGTGCGCCGTTGATGGGGTTGCCCGACGCCAGGCTCTCGCCGTACAGGTTCTGGCCCAGGGGCTCCAGGCCGGCGGGGTTGATGAAGCTGGCCAGTTCGATCGTGCCGACCTGCTGGGGCGCGGCGTTGCCGGGCAGCTTCACGGTGACCACACCATCGGCGGAGACGGTGATGCTCTGCGCCTCGGCCGGCACGGTGATGCCGGCGGTGAGCGGGTAGCCGCTGTTGGTGACGATGCGGCCTTGCGCGTCGGGCTTGAAGCTGCCGTCGCGCGTGTAGGCGGTGGAGCCATCGGGCATCTCGATCTGGAAGAAGCCGTTGCCGTTGACCGCGATGTCCAGCGGGTTGTCCGACTGCTGCATGCTGCCTTGCGAGAAGTTGCGCGAGGTGGCCACGGTGCGCACACCCAGGCCAACCTGCAGGCCGGTAGGCAGTTCGGCCTGCTCGGCCGTGTTGGCGCCCACCTGGCGCAGGTTCTGGTACATCAGGTCTTCGAACACCGCCGTGGCGCGCTTGAAGCCGTTGGTGGACACGTTGGCCAGGTTGTTCGAAATCACGTCCAGCTGCATCTGCTGCGCCTGCATGCCGGTCTTGGAAATCATCAGCGAATTGATCATGGTGTGCTCCGCAAGGGAAGAGTGATTAGCCGTTCATGCTCAGCAACTGGCTGGCGGTTTTGTCGTTGGTTTCGCCGTTCTGCAGCATGCGCATCTGGGTCTCGAACTGCCGGGACACCGCGATCATTCCGATCATGGCCTCCATGGGGTTGACGTTGGAGCCTTCGAGCGCGCCGTCCTGCAGGCGGGCGACATCGCTGGCGGGCAGGGGGTCGCCCTGCGGGCCGCGGAACAGGCCGTCCTCGCTGCGGCGCAACGGGTTGTCCGCATCGGGAATCACCATCTTCAGACGGCCCACCGTCTGCGGGGGTTCGGCGCCGATGGTGGTGGTCACCGTGCCATCGCTGCCGATGTCCACGCGCGCGCCGTCGGGAATCACGATCGGGCCGCCGTCGCCCAGCATGGGCAGGCCCTGGGCGCTGACGAGCGTTCCGTCCTGCGTCACCTCGAGCGCGCCGGCGCGGGTGTAGGCCTCGGTGCCATCGAGCCCCTGCACCGCGAAGTAGGCGTTGCCGCGCGCGGCCACGTCGAGCTTGTTGCCGGTGGAGGTGATGGCGCCGGGCAGGTCGGAGTGGCCCGGGGTGGCTTCGAGCGCGAACACGCGCGTGCTCGCGCCGTCGCCGCGCACGGGCACGGCTCGGAAGGTGGAGAGCTCGGCGCGGAAGCCTGCGGTGGACACGTTGGCCAGGTTGTTGGCCAACACCTGCTGGCGATACTGCGCGGCGTTGGCGCCGGTCATCGCGGTGTAGATCATGCGGTCCATGCAGGGCTCCTTCGATAACAAGTGCCGGTGCGCGCGAGATGGCTTCGACCAGGGGCACCGCCGGGCCGGCTTTGCCGGACGGCCAGTGCCGCCCCCTTGAGGGGGTCGCGCGCAGCGCGGCAGGGGTGTTTCATGTTCAGCGCATGTTCAGGAGGGTGCTCAACACCTGGTCCTGCGTCTTGATGGTCTGGGCATTGGCCTGGTAGGCGCGCTGCGCGGTCATCATGTTCACCAGTTCGGCGGTGAGGTCGACGTTGGAGTCTTCCAGCGCGCCGGAACGGATGCCGCCGAAATTGCCCGCGCCCGGCTCGCCGCGCACCGGTTCGCCCGACGCATAGGTCGCCGACCAGACGCCGCCGCTGGAGGGCGACAGGCCTTGGGAATTGCGGAAGTTGACCAGGGCGACCTGGCCGGCGGCGCGCGTCTCGCCGTTGGAATAGCGACCCGTGACCACGCCGGACTCGTCGATGCTCAGCCCCACGAATTCGCCAGGGAAGTAGCCGTCCTGGTCGAGGTCGTGCACAGCGAAGTCGGTACCGAACTGGCTCGCACCAGTGAGGTCCAGCGTGACGGGGAACGTCACGGTCGGGTCGTTTGGCGAGGCCAGTGTGATGGTGGGCGGCGGCGTGATGGAGGCGGGGTTGAGCGTGCCATCGGCGTTGAAGTTCAGCACCACCGGCGGCGTGAACGGCGCGGGCGTGCCGCCGTTGACGCTGGAATACACCTCCCAGGTGTTGTTGCCGGTCTTGGTGAAGGCCAGGCCCACCGGCACTTCCATGCCTTGCGGGTCGTAGGCCACCAGCGAAGTGCCATAGGTGGTGATGGGCGTGGGCGGCGTCTGCGTGGCGGCGACGGGTGCACGCGCGTCCAGGTTGAATTCGGCGGTGATGGCGCTGGTCTGGCGCGCAGGAATCGGGGCGCCGGTGGGCAGCGAGAGCGGCTGCGGATCGAAGCTGAGGCGGTTACCTTCGGGATCGGTGGGGTAGCCCATGAGGCGGCCGCCCTGCTGGTTGATGATGTTGCCTTCGCGGTCGAGCTTGAACATGCCCGAACGGGTGTAGGCCAGCGTGCCGTTGGGCTGCTGCACCTCGAAGAAGCCGTTGCCGTTGATGGCAAGATCCAGATCGTTGCCGGTGACGGTGATGTTGCCCTGCGTGAACAGCTGCGAGACGGTCGCCACGGTCACGCCGATGCCCTTGTTGCCTCCGCCGGAGTTGATGGAGCTTGCGTAGAGCTCGGCGAACTCGGCGCGCGAGCTCTTCATGCCCACGGTGTTCGCGTTGGCGATGTTGTGGCCGATCACGTCGAGATTGCGGCTGGCGCTGTTCAGGCCGGAGAGTCCTTGCTGGAATGCCATGGTGGTGTCCTTGGGAGGGGGAAGCGGGGTCGGGAGGTCAGTGGATGGAATCCGTCAGGCGTTCACATGAACGCAAGCACGTCGTTGTAGGCACGGGTGCTGCCGTTCTCCAGCAGCATGTAGATGGAGCCGCTGGAGAAGCTCACGGAATCGACCGAGAGGCGCTGCAGCGACACGGAGTCGACGCGCGTGGCGCCGTCGAAGGCTCGCACCTTGAAGCCCTTGACGGCGGCCGGGTCGATGCCCCTGGCGGTTGCGTCCCAGGTGAAGCCGTTGAGGCCGCCACTGAGCGCGCCCATTTCGACGGTGTCGAGCACCTCGCCGTTGGTGCCCATGATGTCGACCTTCACGTCGGTGGTCTTGGCCTCCAGCGAGAAGGCTGCGCGGCCCTGGCCGTTCTTGAACGTCAGCGAATCGCCCGGCAGCAGCGCCTCGCGGCCGATCAGCGACGTGCCCTGCAGCGCGGTGAGCGAGGAGAACTGCGTGGCCATGCCCTTGAGCGTGGCGTTGAGTTCCTGGATGCCGCTGACCGTGTTGATCTGCGCCATCTGGGTCGTCATCTGCGCGTTGTCCATCGGGTTCAATGGATCCTGGTTGTTGAGCTGTGCCACCAGCAGCTTGAGGAAGCGGTCTTGCGAGGCTTCCGGCGTCATGCTGTTCTTGGCCGTGGTGCCGGTGGTGCTGCCCACCGTCGTGCCCAGGTTGGAAAGGTCGAGCGGCTGGATGAACATGTGTCAGTTCCTGAAAGGGAGGGGATGCAGCGACAGGCTCACTGGCCCATCTGCAGGGTCTTGAGCAGCAGCGACTTGGCCGTGTTCATGACCTCGACGTTGTTCTGGTACGAACGCGAGGCGGAGATCATGTTGACCATCTCCTCCACCGGGTTCACGTTGGCGTGCGTCACGTAACCCTCGGCGTCGGCGCTGGGGTGGGTGGGGTTGTGCACGCGGCGGCCCGGGGCGTCGCTCTCCACGATGTTCTGCACCTTCACGCCGGCGCTGCCGTCGCTGCCCATGGGCACGGTCTGGAACAGGATGTGGCGCGCCTTGTAGGTCTGGCCGTCCGGCCCGGCCACGGCATCGGCGTTGGCCAGGTTGCTGGCCACGACGTTGAGGCGCTGGGACTGCGCGCTGACCGCACTGCCCGAGACACCGAAGATGGAGAACATCGACATACCTGATCCTTTCAACCACGCCACGCGTGAGAAGGTGCGCGCCAGAAACACCGCAGAACCGGCTTTGCCGGGCTGCTGGTGTTGCCACCCTTGAGGGGGGTGGCGCCATAGGCGACGCGGGGGGTGTTCATATTTATTGGCCTGTGATGGCGCTGAGCATCGTCTTGACGTGCCCGTTGATGAAACGCAGCGTGGACTCGTAGCGCACGCTGTTGTCCACGAAGTTGGCGCGCTCACGGTCGAGGTCAACCGAGTTGCCGTCCTGGCTGGGCTGGGTCTGCACCGCGTAGGCCATGTCCGGACGGGCCGGCCCCGCACTGGTGGTGCCCAGGCGCATGTGCATCGCGTTGGTCTGGGTCACGCCGGCGGTGGCACCGCTTTGCATGCCCGAGGCGTTCTTCAGCGCGGACGCGAAATCGAAGTCGCGCGCGATGTAGCCGGGGGTGTCCGCGTTCGCGATGTTGCTCGCGATCGTCTGCTGGCGCTGTGAGCGCAACAGCAGGGCGTTGCCGTGGAAGTCCAGCCGTCCGGTCATCTGTTCAAGCATCGTCAGCTCCAGTGGTTTCGGGGCCGGCCGGGCCTCTGAAGAGAAGGCACCTGACACCGGGGGTTGGAAGAATTATGAAAATCTTGAGGGTCGGCAATGGCCGGAACAAGCGCTGGTTTTCAAGCCATTTCCCGCCTTTGTCCGGTCCGCCCTGGGCCTACAGTGCAGCCCTGAACACACGGTGTGCCTGCCTCGCGCGGGCCCTTCGCCCACCCCCCGGATCACAGGAGCCCGTCCCATGCGTCCCACCCTGCATCGCCTGCTCGCCGCTTGCGGCGCAGCCCTGGCCCTGCTGTCGGCGGGCATGGGCACGGCCCACGCCAGCGGCCAGACCGAACAGCTCGAGAAGACCGCCCGCGAATGGCTGCAGCCCGCGCTGGACGCCGCCCAGCCCACGGACGGCACCTCGCCCCTGCGCACCGAGGTCGTGATGGGCTCGCTGGACACCCGCCTGCGCCTGGCGCCCTGCGCGCGCGTCGAACCCCATCTGCCGCCCGGCTCGCGCCTGTGGGGACGCAGCCGCATCGGCCTGCGCTGTGTGGAGGGACCGACGCGCTGGAATGTGTATGTGCCCGTCACCATCAAGGCCTTCGGACCGGCCTGGGTGATCAAGCGCCCGGTGGATGCCGGCGCCACCCTGACTCAAGAAGACGCCGAACTGGCCGAAGTGGATTGGGCGGCCAGCCCCGTCACGGTGCTGGCCCGTCCGGAGATGTGGGTCGGCCAGCAGACGGCCTTCGCCCTCACCCCGGGCTCGGCGATCCGCCAGAACATGGTGCGACCGACACGGGCTTTCGCCGCTGGCGATCAGGTCCGGGTCAACAGCACGGGCAGCGGGTTCAGCATTTCCGCGACCGGACTGGCGCTCACCGCCGGGCTGGTCGGCCAGTCCGCCCGGGTACGGCTGCCGGGTGGGCGGGTGGTCACCGGCCTGGTCCAGCAAGACCAGACCGTCGAGATGGCGCTGTGAACCGGATATCCGGGATGCCCTGCCACCTGTGACGGAATGCCAGTCCCCCACCGGAAAAATGCCTAAAGTTCGTGTCAGCCGGGTCGATAGTTCTCACACATCACCCTGACTACGGGGTTTGGAGCGTGAAATGAAAGTCGATTCGTCACCCGATTCCTATATTGGTTCCGTGGCCGGTGGTCCCCAGAAGACCGCCGAAAAGCCCGCAGCGAGCGCCGAACTGGCCGCCGTCGCAGGCAGCGCTGCGGCCAAGCCCCAGGGCGTGACCGTCACCCTGTCGTCCTCCACCGTCTCGGCGCTGGGTTCGGGCGGCAGCGAAGTGTTCAACACCGAGAAGGTCGAAGCCATGAAACTGGCGATCTCCAACGGCACCTTCCAGGTGAACGCTGAAGCCATCGCCGACAAGATGCTGGCCAACGCCGCCGAAATGCTCAACGGCGGCCGGGCCTGATTTCAAGGAACGCAACATGACCAATGCCGCAACGTCCCACCACCCCTGGATCGGATCGTTGCAGGCCGAGCTCGATGGGCTGCAGGCCGCCTTGTTGCGCGGCGACGCCCCCGGTGTGGAACGCGCCAGCGCCGCCATGCAGGCTGTGCTGCAGCAAGCACCCAGAACCCCGGAGTTCGCCGATCCCCAGAGCGCCCTGCACCGCGACACGCAGAGCGCCGCGCAGCGTTTCGCCCAGCTGCGCCAGGCCGTCCTGCGCACCAGCGCCCAAAACGAACGCGCCGTTGCCAGCCTGCTGCCGCAACAATCGATGCAACGCCAGCCGACCTACGGTCGCATCGTCAAACCGTCCTCACTGGGCGGCGCCGGCCGCGGCTTCATCACCGCCTGAATCTACGTTTCTTTCATCAAAAAACCGGCATTTGCCGGTTTTTTTACGCCTTCTCACGCCTTCTTCGGACAATGCGGTTTTTGAGCGGCTTTGCCTGATATGTCATTAGACAATCTGATAAAGCAGGCATTTTCAGTGGCATGTCTTTTAAAATACGGGTTAACCCTTAGATGACATGCCATGAACTCCCCCATCACTTCCCTGTGGACCCGCCTGGCTGACACGGCGCGCCACTTCTTTCGCCGCGCCGCCACCGGCGCATCCGACGGGCTCGAGGAATACCTGAGCTCGGCCAAGACCCTCCACCAGCTGGAGGACATGCAACGCCAATGGGACCGGGCGCATCGCAACCCGCACCACCATGGCGCCTATTGAAGAACCTGGATCCCCCGCAGGGACCGACACCATGATCGAACTTCTCAAATCCTATTTCCAGACGCCCCAGTTCCCCGCGGGCGCCCGTGTGAACCGCCTGTACAAGGGCAGCCTGGACCGCGTCGACGGCCGCGTCGTTGCACACACCGACGAAGGCGTGCTGGTCGAATGGCCGCGCAACGGCTCTGGCTGGGAACAACCCGGCGCGCTCTGCTTGCAGGGCTGAACACCCCCCTGCGCCGCTTTGCGGCTTCCCCCCTCTCTGGCGCGCCTGCGGCGCTGAGAGGGGGAAACGGCATCTCGGGCCGGCGGAGCCGGACCCTGGATGCCTCTGGTTGGCGTTGCCTCTGGCGTTGCCGCTTCGGCGCTCGGTACGGCCAGCCCTCGCCTGTCGATGCCCTTACGGATGGTTGCGCCTCGCGCTTGACGGCGCCGTTGGCAGGCATAGCATCAAACTCCCGCCGCGCCTGTCCCGGTGTCGGCGGCGTGTCAGGGAGTCAACGATGAACATCAGCGCCACCGTCAGACACAATGCCGCCCGCTACGACGTCGAGGTGCGTACCGGGGCCACCGCGCAGGCCCTCATCGTGCCGGCCAAGACCTCGGGGGAAGGTTCCGCCGTCAGCGGTGGTGAATTCCTGGTGCTGGCACTGGCCACCTGTTATTGCAACGACCTCTACCGCGAGGCCCGACGCCTGCGGATTCCCATCGACGGGGTGGAGGTGCAGGCCAGCGCGCGGTTCGCCGGCATCGGCCTGGCCGCCACCGACATCCGTTACACCGCGAGCGTGAATTCGCCCGCCTCGCCGGAAGCCATCAGCGCCCTGCTGCGCGAGACGGACGCGGTGGCCGAGGTGCAGAACACCCTGCGCAAGGGTGTGCCGGTCGTCCGGCAGTCCGCCAGCTAGATCCGCTTCTGTTCCACGGCCAGGCGCACCGCGAGCGCGGCCAGCACCCCGCCCATGACGTACTGCTGCACCGCCAGCCACCGGCGGTTGTGCTGGAACCAGCGTGCCAGCCGGGCGGCCGACAGCGCGATGCTCAGGTTCACGCTGAAGCTGAAGACGATCTGGGTCAGTCCCAGCACCACGCTCTGCGCGAACACCGAACCGTGCCCGGGCGAGATGAATTGCGGAAAGATCGCCAGGTAGAACACCGCGATCTTGGGGTTGAGCAGATTGGTGAGAAAGCCCATGGCGAACAGCTTGCGCGGCGAATCCTGCGGCAGCTCACGCGCCTCGAACGGCGAGCGCGCACCGGGCTTCACGGCCTGCCAGGCCAGGTAGAGCAGGTAGGCCGCGCCGGCCCACTTCAGGATCTCGTAGGCCATGGGCACCGCCATGAACAGCGCGGTGAGGCCGGCCGCGGCGGTGAACATGTGCACCAGGAAACCGGCGACCACACCGAACAGCGAGATGACACCGGCCCGCCTGCCCTGGCAGATCGAGCGGGAGATCAGGTAGATCATGTTGGGGCCGGGCGTGAGCGCCATCAGCAGGGCCGCACCGGCGAACAGCAGCCAGTCGTTCAGGGGAACCATGGGAACGCCTCGTCAGGGATGGGAATCTCCGTATCGTAGGCCCGTCCGAACAACCCGGCATTCACCTCGCCCACCAGAGCCAGCGCCCCAGCACGGGCGCCAGCCAGCCACCCCGATGCCGGGTTGCCACGGCGGGGTCGGGGGCGCCCATGGCGCGCAGCCGTGCTTCCAGCGCACCCAGTCCCACCTGGCGCGCGGCCTGCACGGGCGTGAGGTTGTCGAACTCGGACAGCAGCAGCGGGTCGGCGCCGTGGTCCAGCAGCAGTCCGGCCACCGCTTCCTGCCGTTCGAGGATGCAGGCCACCAGCGGCGTGGAGAGAAACTCGGGGTGCGCGTAGTTGAGGTCCACGCCATTGCGCGCGTGGTAACGCACCAGTTCGATCTCGCCCTCGCAGGCCGCCTTGAACAGTTCCTTCCAGTCGCCACCCGACATCGCTTCTCCTTCATGTTTCAATCGTTGGCCGTGTGCCGCCTGGCCGGCACGCCGTGCCTGCACCATAACCGGAGGACACTGTCTTGAACATGAAGCAAACCCTTGCCGCTGCCCTTCTGGGCAGTATGGTGAGTTTGACGGCCCACGCCGCCCCACCCTCGGACGCGTCCATCGCCACGCTGCTGTCGGTTACCCAATCCGACAAGATGCTGGACACGATGTACGCGAACATGGAGCAGATGATCCGTCAGGGCATGCAGCAGGCGACCGCGGGCAAGGCGCTCAGCGACGAGCAGAAACGCGTCATGGAACTGGCGCCCACGCGGATCGCCAGGCTCATGCGCGAGGAGATCACCTGGGCCAGCATGGAACCGATGATCGTCCAGGTCTACCGCGAAAGTTTCGACCAGGCCGAGATCGATGGCCTGATCGCCTTCTACCAGAGCCCGGTCGGACAGTCGTTCGTGGCCAAGATGCCGCTGGTGATGCAGCGTTCGATGGACGCCTCGCAGGCACAGCTGCAGGCCTTCATGCCCAAGCTGCAGCAGGCCATGGCGGAGGTCATGAAGGAAGCCCGGCTGACGCCCTGAGCCGGCAGGAGCGACCATGGCGTACACGGACACCCGCACGGTCTGCTGGCAACCCACATGGAATCCGGCCCATGCGGGCGTCGGGCTGGAACACCTGCTGCTGTCGGAAGGCGAAGCCAGCGCCGTGGTGCTCGCGTTCGACGACACCACCGGCCCGTTCCGGCTCAGCTACCGCCTGGCCTGGGGGCCGACATGGCAGCTGCGCCAGGCCGACCTGCTGGTCGATACCCACCAGGCCTCCGCCGCGCTCAGCCTGCGCACCGACGGGAATGGCCACTGGCGCGACGGACAGAACCGCGTGCTGCACGCACTGGATGGCTGCCTGGACATCGACATCTGGCCCACGCCCTTCACCAACAGTTTTCCCATCCGGCGCGCGCCGATGGCCGTGGGCGAGCGCCGCGAGTTCCGCATGGCGTGGGTATCCGCCCCCACGCTGAGCGTGCAGCCGCAGCCACAGGCCTACACCAGGCTGGCCGAGCGGCTCTACCGGTTCGAAAGTCTGGACGGCAGCGGCTTCACGGTCGATCTGCCGGTGGACGAAGACGGCGTCGTGCTCGACTACCCGGGCCTGTTCAAGCGCGCCTGAGCGGTGCCCACCAGAGGCATCCAGGGTCCGGCTCCGCCGGCCCGAGATGCCGTCCCCCCTCGAAGCGCCGAAGGCGCGCCACAGAGGGGGGAAGCCGCAAAGCGGCGCAGGGGGGCGCTCTGTCAATGCGCCCGCAGTTTCGAGCGCAACCGCGCAATCGACTGGCTGTGCAGCTGGCAGATGCGCGATTCGGTCACGCCGAGCACCGCTGCGATTTCCTTGAGGTTCATGTCGTGCTCGTAGTACATCGACATGATCTGCTGTTCGCGTTCGGGCAGCACCTTGATGGCGGCCACCAGGGCCTGGCGCATGCGCTGGTCCTGCAGCACGGCCGACGGATCGGCTTCGTGGTCGCCCATGTGGCGGTCCAGGAAACCGTCCTCGTCGTCACCGTTCCCGCTGATGTCTTCCAGGTACACGAGCTGCGTGCCGCGCACCTTGGCCAGCAGGTGCTGGTAGTCGGCCAGGCTCATGCCCATCTCTTCGGCGATCTCGCTTTCCTTGGGCACGCGGTGCAGCTTCTGCTGCAGGCGGTGCACGGCGGTCTCGATGTCTTTCTGGCTCTTGCGCGATCCGCGCGACATCCAGTCGCCGTCGCGCAGCTCGTCGATCATGGCGCCACGGATGCGCTGGCTGGCGAAGGTCTCGAACTGCACACCCTGCGTCGGCTCGAAGCGCGCGATGGCTTCGGTCAGGCCGATCATGCCCACCTGGATCAGGTCGTCCAGCTCCACGCTCGGCGGCAGCTTGGCGATCATGTGGTGGGCGAGGCGGCGCACCAGCGGGCTGTATTTGCGCAGCTGGTCGTCCCGGTTCAGGGTGCCTTTGGCGGTGTACATCTTCAACTCCAGAGAGAGGGTGCGGCAGCGTTGGCCGCGTAGGCGGTGACGGCGGCGCGCGGCACGAGACCGTGGTAACCATGGCCTTGCGCATGGGTGGGGCGCGGGCGCTCCAGCGCGCTTTCCTGCACACGCAGGGCCCAGCTGGGGGTGGCCCAGCAATCCAGCGACAGGTCCAGGTGGCGACGGGCGGTGTCGACCACGGTGTTCACGATGGTCTGCAGCGCGGCAGGCGACGGGCCGGCCAGCGGCGCGAGCACTGGTGTGAGATCGGCCGCATCCAGCACCTTGACGGCGCCATACGCGTCGATGCTGGACTGGGGTTGTTCAAGCACGGGCACCAGCGCGTGCGCGCCCATGCCGAAGAGCAGCTCGCCCAGCGCCATCGCAGGAGCGAACAGCAGCACCACCACGCCAGAGGCGAAGGGCGCGAGCAGACGGGAGAGCGCAATGGCCGTGCCGGCGGTCTGTGCGGTGTCCTGCAACACGCGCAGGCCGGCGGCACCGGGCATCACCAGCCAGTCGCCACTGATGGCGGGGCGTTCCAGGTGGACGATGGAGGGGTCCTGCAGCACGCGCATCAGACCAAGGTGAGCGCCGTCGTGGCGGTCACGGCTGGTCGCCTCGACCGCGGTCGCGTCGACGATGACCACCGCACGGCCTTGTGCCGTGAGGCTGGCCGCGAGCGTGCAGAGCCACTCGTAGGCGCGTGCGGGTTGTGCCGGTGCGGCCACCGGCATCAACACTGCCCCGCCCGGGGGTGGTTCACCACGCAGGCCGGCGGCCTGGTCGAAGCCGGGTTCAAACATGCGAAGCCCCCAGGTTGATGCCGCGGCTGGAAGCCTGCGCGAAGAAGTAGCCCATGTCGGTGGGGTGCGGGTCGTAGGCCGACTTGCCTTGCGTGCCCATGGACAGGCGCACCAGCGCCGCGGCATCGGGGTTCTGCCAGTCTTCGGGCACGCGCTGGCCGTTGGCCACACCGCGCAGCACCACCTGGTGGCGGATCAGGGCGTCCAGGGCCGGGCCGAGCTTGACGGCTTCGTCCACCTTGGAGAGCACCACGCCGTGCAGCGAGCTGGCCTTGAACGAGGTCAGCACCTCGTCCAGCGTGTCGCCCTGCGAGCCGGCGTTGAGCACCAGGGTCTTCTTGACCTTGGGAATGTCGAGCATGTCCAGCATGTCCTGGATGCGCTCGTCGCGCTGGCCCAGGCCGGCGGTGTCGATGATCACCAGGCGCTTGTTGGCCAGCAGGTTCAGCAGGTCCTTGAGCGCGGCGCGGTCGTGCGCGAGGTGGGCGACGACACCGAGCATGCGGCCGAAGGCGCGCAGCTGCTCGAAGCCGGAGACGCGGTAGGTGTCGAGCGTGATCAGGCCAACGCTGCCGGCACCGTACTGCTTGACGCACTGGGCGGCCAGCTTGGCGGCCGTGGTGGTCTTGCCCACGCCCGTGGCGCCGACCAGCGACACCACGCCACCTTCGTCGCACAGCCCGGCACCGGGGGTGGCGACCTTGAGGTTGCGGGTGATCACGTCCATCAGCCAGCGCACGGCTTCACCGGCGCCACCTTCGGAAGGCACGCGCTCGAGCACGGCGCGCGACATCGCGGGCGAGTAGCCGGCGCGGATCATCTTGAGCATCAGGTTGGACTGGATCGGGTTCTGCTTGGAGGAACCGAGCCAGGCCAGCGTGTTGAAGCGCTCTTCGATCATGTCCTTGAGCGCGGAGAGCTCGACCGCCATGCGGCTGTCGTCGTGGCTGGGGAAACGGGTCGCGGGCTGCGAGTCTTCCCAGGCAGGTTCGCTGCTGCGGGTGCGGATGGGCGCGGGCTGACGAACCACGATGGGGTCGGGCTGGTTGACACGCTGCACCGGCACGGCCACGGGTTCGGGGCGGGCCATGATCGGCGCGGCCATCTGTGGGGCAGCGATCTGCTGCTGGGCGCGACGCTCCAGGGCAGACGGCTCTTCGGCAGCGGCAGCAGTCGTGGCGGACGTGCCGTGCAGGGCTTCGCGGCGCTTGCGCAGCATGCGTTCGCGCACATAGTCCTGGAACGACAGCGTGCTCATGGCCAGCGTTTCGGTGTCGCTTTGCACCGACTGTGGCGCGGCCAGGGAGCTGGCGGCGGCAGCAGCCGCGGCGGGCCTGGCGCGCGCCGGCGCCGACTCGGGGCGCATCAGGCCGCGTTCGTTGTTCGCGTGCTGGGCCATCGTGGCCAGGCTTTCCTCGGCCGCGGCCATCACCTCGAACCCCTCGCCGGTGGAACGGGTGGAGAGAATCACGGCGCTGTCGCCGAAGGTCTTGCGTGCCTTGTTCATGGCTTCGCGGGACGTGGGGGCAATGAAGCGTTGGATGTTCATGCTGCAAGTTCTCCAAGGATCGGGCCGATGCGGATCAGGTGGGTTTCAGGAATTTCGCTGTGGGCCAGGACCTGCAGGCGCGGCGCGGCGCGGCGCAGCAGGCGGGACATGGCGGTGCGGATGGCGTCGGGCACCAGCAGGCAGGCGGGCACGCCCTTCTCTTCCTGGCGGTTGGCGATGTCGGTGGCGGATTTGCTGAGCATCTCGGCCACGCCGGGGTCCAGCGCGCCGTTGGCGGCACCCGAGAGGGCCTGCATCAGCAGGCGCTCCAGGCCGGGTTCGATGGCGATGACTTCCAGCTCCTTCACGGGGCCGTAGATCTGCTGGACGATGGCCGGCGAGAGCGCCATGCGCACGCGGCGGGCCAGCTCGGCCGGGTCCTGCGTGTGGGCGGCGTGTTCGGCCAGGGATTCGATGATGGTGCGGATGTCGCGCACATGCACAGACTCTTCCAGCAGCAGCTGGAGAACTTTCTGGAAAGTGGCAACCGGGACCATTTTCGGAACGACTTCTTCGATCAGTTTGGGGGCCAGGCGGGTGACGTGTTCAACCAGGTCCTGGGTCTCCGTCCGGCTCAGCAACTTGGCGGCCTGGACTTGCATCAAGTGTGAAAGATGCGTGGCCAGCACAGTCTCGGAATCAACGACCGTAAAACCCGCCATTTGCGCGTTCTCACGCTGCTTTTCGTCGATCCAGTGCGCGGGCAGGCCGAAAGCGGGATCGGTGGTGGGGGTGCCGATCAGCGGCGTGCCGATGCCACCCGGATCGATCGCCAGGAACATGCCGGGAAACACCTCGCCCTCGCCCACCACCACGCCACGCAGGGTGATGCGGTAGGCGCTGGGGCGCAGCTCCAGGTTGTCGCGCACATGCACCGCCGGCGGCAGGAAGCCGACTTCCTGGGCGAACTTCTTGCGCACGCCCTTGATGCGGGTCAGCAGGTCGCCCTGGCGGGTCTTGTCGACCATGGCGATCAGGCGGTAGCCCAGTTCCAGGCCGAGCAGGTCGACCGGCTGCAGGTCGTCCCAGGTGGCTTCGCCATCGCCCTGCACTGCCGGGGCTTCCGGTTCAGGCGCCGGCCTGGCCTGCTCGCGCATCAGCCAGTACGCCCCGCCACCGCAGATCGCGGCGAAGCTCAGGAACACCATGTGCGGCATGCCCGGCACGATGCCCAGCATGAACATCACGGCCCCCGTGATGCCCAGCACCTTGGGCGAAAGGAACATCTGCTCCATCACCTGGGCGCCCAGGTCTTCGTCCTTGCCGACGCGCGACACCACCATGGCCGCAGCCACCGAGATCAGCAGGCCGGGAATCTGCGCCACCAGCGCGTCGCCGACGGCCAGCAGGATGTAGTTGTCGGCCGCCTGGCTGGCCGAGAGGCCGTGCTGCAGCACACCGATGACGAAGCCGCCGATGATGTTGATGAACAGGATCAGGATGCCGGCGATGGCGTCCCCGCGCACGAACTTGGCCGCACCGTCCATGGAACCGAAGAAGTTCGCTTCCTCGCCCACTTCGGCGCGGCGGCGCTTGGCCTCCTTCTCGTCGATCAGGCCGGCGTTCAGGTCGGCGTCGATCGCCATCTGCTTGCCGGGCATGGCGTCCAGGGTGAAGCGGGCCGACACCTCGGCGATGCGCTCCGAACCCTTGGTGATCACCACGAAGTTGATCACCACCAGGATCGCGAACACGATCAGGCCAACCGCGAAGTTGCCGCCGATCAGGAAGTGGCCGAAGGCCTCGATCACCGCGCCGGCCGCGCCGGGGCCGGTGTGGCCTTCGAGCAGCACCACGCGGGTGGAGGCCACGTTGAGCGAGAGGCGCAGCAGCGTGGTGAGCAGCAGCACGGTGGGGAAGACCGAGAAATCCAGCGGCCGCTTCATGTAGGCGGCCACCATCATCACCACCAGCGCCAGCGCGATGTTGAGCGTGAAGAAGGTGTCCAGCAGCCAGGGCGGCAGCGGCAGCACCATCATCGACAGGACGGTGATGACCAGCATCGGCGCGGCCAGGCCGCCGGCCCAGCCGGCGTTGCGGTTCAGCCATTGCTGAAGGGCTTGCAAGTTCATTCCGTCGCCTCCTTGGCGGCTTTCTTGAAGTGCGGATCGAGCTCGGGCGGCACGACGGGCACAGGCTGTTCAGCGGGCATGACACCCTGGCCCTTGAGCGCGGCCTTGAGCTGGTACACGTAGGCCAGCACCTGGGCCACGGCGGTGTAGAGCGCCGAGGGGATTTCCTGGTCGATCTCGGCGTGGGCGTAGAGCGCACGGGCCAGCATGGGCGACTGCAGCACGGGCACCTTGTGGGCCTTGGCCACGTCGCGGATCTTCATGGCCAGCAGGTCGGCCCCCTTGGCGATCACGCGCGGCGCGTTCATGGAGGCGTCGTCGTAACGGATGGCCACGGCATAGTGGGTCGGGTTCATGACCACAAGGTCGGCCTTGGGCACGGCGTTGATGCTGTTGCGCTGGGCCATCTCGCGCTGGCGCGCGCGGCGCTGCGATTTGACGTGCGGGTCGCCTTCCGCTTCCTTGTGTTCCTGCTTCACTTCCTGGTGCGACATGCGCATGCGCTGCGCGTGCAGGAATTTCTGCGCCGGGAAGTCGATGGCGGCGACGAGACCGACGACCAGCAGCAGCAGACCCACGCCGACCATGAGCCACTGACCGAGCTGGCCGATGCCGGACTCGAGGGGCTGCATGACCAGGGAGGCAAAGTCTTCGACGTGGGAAGCCACGAACTGCCAGCCCACCACACCAACGATGGCGGTGATGGCGGCGAGTTTGGCGGTGTCGAACAGCTGTTGTTTGGTGAACAGGCGGCCGATGCCCTTGAGGGGGTTGATGCGGCTGAGGTCCGGCATGATGGGCTTGGTGCTGATGGCCCAGCTGCCGGAGGCGAATGCGGTGAGCAGGACAAGGGCCAGCACGGCCAGGCCCAGCGGAAGGAAGAGCATGAGGCCCTGCGCGAAGCCGTCGATCAGGCGTTCGGTGGAGAGCTCGGGCTTGAGCAGGGTCTGGCGGTCGAAGCGGAGCTGGCCCTGGAGGGCACTGCGCAGTTTTTCGAAACCGGTGGGAGCCAGGGCGAGCAGCACAACGGCGCCACCGCCGAGGACTGCGAGGTTGGACAGGTCCTTGGAGCGCGATACCTGGCCGTCCGCACGCGCCTTTTTCAGGCGCTGCGGGGTGGCGGGTAAGGTCTTGTCCTGGGCGGAAGAGTCCATGGTGCGGGTTCACTCGATCGGTGAGACCGATTCTGGAATCCGCACGGAAAAACTAAAGGGGGATAAGACGCCCTTCGGTGGCTCTTTTCATTCATGTACATCGCGGGCTCCCGGACGCCGGGCGCTCTGTTCCGCGAATGTCCCCCGGCGGCTGGTGCCGCCTCCTCCCTCTATTTCGCTTCACAGACCGCCCGGCATCCGGGAGCCAGTGGCGGGTGAGCGAACGTCTTCTCCAGAAATGCCGTGGAACCGGGTTTGCCGGGCCACAGGCGTTGCCCCCTGAAAGGGGGTGGCGCAAAGCGCCGCGGGGGTTAGAAACCCAGTGACGCCAGGAGGTCGTCGACCTGCTTCTGGTCGCTCACCACATCGGTGCGGCCTTCCGGGTCGACCACCGGGCCGGCCAGCGCGGGCTGTTCGACGATGGCGTGGTCCTGGCCGGGCTGGCCGCCGGGAGCGGACTGCAGCAGCAGGCCGAGCAGTTGTTCTTCGATGGTGCCGGCGAGCTGCACCACGCGGCCGATCACCTGGCCAGTCAGGTCGTGGAAGTCCTGCGCCATCATGATGTCGGTCAGACGCGCGTCGGACTTGCCGCTCAGGTCGACGATGTCCTTCGACCATTCCAGCAGTTCGGGCATGGCGCGGGCCAGGCCCGGCACGCGGGAGATGGTGTCGGCCAGCTGGCGGCCGCGCTCGGCGATCTTCGCCTGCTCGGCCTTGCCTTCGTCGACGTGGTTGAGCACCTTTTCGGCGGCCTCGCCCGTGAGGCGGGCGATGTAGGACAGGCGGCTCTGCGCATCGGGCAGCTGGTCCACCGTACCCTTGAGCTTGTCGGTGTAGCCCAGTTCCTTCAGGGCTTCGTGCAGTTGCCGGGTGATCGAGCCGAGCTGGCGGAACATGTCGGGATTGCCCGACGCGGCCGCTTCTTGTTGTTTGTTCATGTGGCGGCCCCTCTCAGATGCCGAGCTTCTTGAAGATGTTCGCGAGCTTCTCTTCCAGCGTGGCCTTGGTGAAAGGCTTGACGATGTAACCGGCGGCGCCGTTCTGCGCGGCCATCACGATGTCTTCCTTGCGGGCCTCGGCGGTCACCATCAGCACCGGCAGGTGCTTGAGTTTTTCGTCCTTCTTGATCTCCGCGAGCAGCTCGAAGCCGTTCATGTTGGGCATGTTGATGTCCGACACCACGAAGTTGAAACCACCATTGCGCAGCTTGCTCAACGCGATCGCGCCGTCCTCGGCTTCATCGGCATCGGTGTGCCCGATCTCCTTGAGCAGGTTTCGCACGATGCGGCGCATGGTGGAGAAGTCGTCAACGATCAGGAATTTCATCGGGGTGGACATGGAAGCCTCCGTGGGAGGAAAGGATCAAGGGAAATGGAGCGTGCCGCGCATCAGCCGCCGCTCTGTGAAGGGGTTTTCGTCACCTGGCCGGAAATCTGAAGCGTGGGCAGGGCAATGGCGGGCGTGATGGGCTGCGCGGGCGCGGCCACCGGGGTGTCGGTCTCGACCGGCACGGCGGCGGTGGGCAGGGCGGGCGGTGGCTGAACCGGTTCGATCGCCGTGCCGGGCAGGGCCGGGGCGCGGGGCAGCAGGCGTTCCTCGCCCTCCTGCGTCATCACCACGATGCTGATGCGGCGGTTGACGGGATCGGTGGGCGCATCGGCGCGCAGCAGCCGGCTCGACGCCAGGCCTTCGACCCGGCGCAGCTTGTTGTCGGGCAGGCCGCCCGCCACCAGCTCGCGGCGCGAGGCGTTGGCGCGGTCGGCCGAGAGTTCCCAGTTGCTGTAACCCCGGTCGCCGCTGCCGTAGGGCGTGGCGTCGGTGTGGCCCGCCAGGGCGATGTGGTTCTCCACGTCGCCCAGCGCCGCTCCGATCTCGCGCAGGATGTCGCGCATGTAGGGTTTGACCAGCGCGCTGCCGGTGTCGAACATGGGGCGGTTCTGCTGGTCCACGATCTGGATGTGCAGGCCGTCGGGCGTCTTTTCCATCTGGATCTGCGATCCATACTCGGAGAGCCTGGGGTTTCGCTCGATCAGGGAGGTGATCTTGCGCTCCAGCGCGTCAATGCGCTGGGCATCCCGGCGCATGGATTCGGCGCGCGCCATCTGGGCGCCCATGAGCTTGGCGGCGCGTTCGGCTTCGCCGCTGTCCATCTGGCCGGACGATTTGCTCAGGTCGCGCCCGCCACCGGGCAGGATGCTGCTGCTGTTGCCGGTACCGGGGCCGCCCATGAGCGACACCTTCACCGGCGACTGGAAATAGCTCGCGATCCCCTGCAGCTCCCCCTTGGCCGTCGAGCCCAGCAGCCACATGAGCAGGAAGAACGCCATCATCGCGGTCACGAAGTCGGCGTACGCGATCTTCCACGCACCCCCGTGGGCGGCATGGCCACCCTTCTTGATGCGCTTGATGATGATCGGTTGCAGCTTTTTGCCATCACCCGCCATGACAAGCTCCTATGCAACAAGCGAGGCCGCCCCTTGCTGGGGCAACGAGGGTCCGGCTTTGCCGGCCCAAGGTGCCGTCCCACCTCGAAGCGCTGAAGGCGCGCCACAGAGGGGGGAAGCCGCACAGCGGCGCAGGGGGGTGTTTCATTTCTTCTTGACGTGGGTTTCCAGCTCGGAGAAGGTCGGTCGCACGTCGGCGAACAGCACCTTGCGGCCGAATTCGATGGCGGTCAGCGGCGCATAGCCCTGCATGCTGGAGAGCAGCGTGGTCTTGACGCAGAGCAGCTCCTTGCTGCCCTCTTCCATCTTCTGGTCCAGCAGCCCGCCCAGGGGTTCGAAGACACCATAGGCCAGCAGAATCCCGAGGAAGGTGCCGACCAGGGCCGAACCGATCATGCCGCCCAGCACCGCCGGCGGCTGGCCGACCGAGCCCATGGTGTTCACCACGCCCAACACGGCGGCCACGATGCCGAACGCCGGCAGGCCGCCGGCCAGCCGGCCGATGGCCGCCACGGGCGCATGGGCTTCCTGGTGGTGGGTTTCGATCTCGGCGTCCATCAGCGACTCGATCTCGTGCGCATTCAGGTTGCCCGAGACCATCATGCGCAGGTAGTCGGTGATGAACTCGACCACATGGTGGTCAGCGGAAATGGTCGGGTATTTCTTGAAGAGCGCGGACTCGTGCGGGTTCTCCACGTCCTGCTCGATGGCCATCAGGCCTTCCTTGCGCGCCTTCTGCAGGATGTCGAACAGCAGCGCGAGCAGTTCCATGTAGCGCGCCTTGGTGTAACGGCTGCCCTTGAAGCACTGGGCCAGGCCTTTGAACGAAGCCTTGACCACCTTCATCTGGTTGTTGATGAGGAAGGCGCCCAGGGCCGCGCCCAGGATGGTCGTCAGCTCGAAAGGCAGTGCCTTGAGCACGACACCGATGTTGCCTCCGTGGAATATGAATACCCCGAAGATGCAGACCATCGAAACGGCGAAACCAATGATGACGAACATGTTCTTGTGCCTGGAAGAGGACGCGGCACACAGGCGCACGCGTGACTTGAAGGGATGCGTTTTCTATCGGTCAACTCTAGGTCCGATTGAGGGTGGCCATAAACGCGAAATGGACCCGCATCGGGGTCCATTTCGGGGTTTGAGCAACCGGTCGCGGGCTCAGTGCAAGCGCAGTCCACCGTTGGCGGAGCCTTTGCCGGCGCGGGCCGGTGGCTGGCACAGACCGCAGACGAAATGGCGGTTTTCATAGGGCTCGGTGACGAAATGGCCACCGCAGCAGGAGCACTTGGTCAGCGTCAGCATGCCGTTGTCGACGAACTTCACCAGGCGCCAGGCGCGGGTGACGGAGAGCAGCGGCTCGATGGCGCTGGCCTGCATCTGTTCGCTGTACAGGCGGAAGGCCTTGATCACGGTGTCGATCTCTTCCAGTTCGCTGGTCTTGGAGAGGTATTCGTGGATGTTCAGGAACAGCGACGAGTGAATGTTGGGCTGCCAGGTCAGGAACCAGTCCGTCGAGAAGGGCAGCTGGCCCTTGGACGGCGACTTGCCGGCGACTTCCTTGTACAGGCGCAGCAGGCGTTCGTAGGACAGGCTGGTTTCGTACTCCAGCACCTGCAGGCGGGCGCCGAGCTGGATCAGGGCGACTGCGCGCTCGATGTCGCGCGACTCGTTGAGGATGCTCTTGCCTGCGGCCATGGTGGGCTCCTGGAGTGAAAACGGAGAAAGAGGGAAAAAAGAAGGAAACGGGGATCAGTGAGCGGCCATCGACTCGGCGAAACGGCCGGCCATCAGGATGCTGGCGTGCAGCTGGGTGGTGGTGGCGTTGTCCACCTTCTTCACGTTGTGGCTGGTCAGCAGGTTCCACACCAGGTCGTCGTCCACGCGGAAGCGGCACAGCAGCATGTTGCTGGAGGCGATCTTGAGCAGTTGGGCGGTGGACAGCATGCCCAGCAGGTCGGCGGCCTCTTCCGTCAGGCCCAGGCGGTACAGGGCTTCTGCACGGTCCTTGCGGATCAGGTTCTGCGCCAGCATGAGGTAGGTCAGGTTGGCTTCGCGGATTTCTGCCAGGAGTTGTTCGCTGTCCATGATGTGTTCCTTCTTTCAGTAAAGGCCGCTGTTTGTTGGGCCGATGGTTGAATTGTGTCGATCGGTAAAAAAACTTGAATCGGTAAATGGCTGTGCAACGTGTCAGGTGCACACCACCCCCTTGTAGGACAGACACCTACAACCTTGGTATTCAAAATGGCCTGACCCGTACAAGCGCCCCCGGCGAGAGAAAGCGCAAATCCAGAGGCGTCAAGGGTCCGGCTACGCCGGCCCAAGACACCGTCCCCCCTCCAAGCGCCAAAGGCGCGCAAGAGAGGGGGGAAGCCGCGCAGCGGCGCAGGGGGGAGCCCCGGTTAAACGACAAACTGGCGCCGAACGGCCCGGTTTATCCGCCCGTTGGCTGGCGCACAAACCTCAAGAATCTGGGCCTATCACCGAAATTGACTCAACGAACTTCCAAATGGGTTCGTCGTCCGGCCAAGCATGGCGGCGAGCAGCGACGGTGGGGGCCCGAGAGGGTCGCACGGCACAAGGGCATACCGGCCCTGGTACCGGTTCACTTTCCAGGACCATTTACAGGAGTTAGTTATGACCACCATCAACACGAACGTCATGTCGATGAATGCTCAGCGCAACCTGAGCAGCTCGGCCAGCTCGCTGGCCACCTCCATGCAGCGCCTGTCTTCCGGCCTGCGCGTCAACAGCGCCAAGGACGACGCCGCAGGCCTCGCCATTTCCGAGCGCATGAACACCCAGGTGCGCGGCCTCAGCGTCGCCGCCCGCAACGCCAACGACGGCATCTCCCTCGCCCAGACCGCCGAAGGCGCGCTGGGCAAGATCGGCGACATGCTGCAACGCATGCGCGAACTCGCCGTGCAGTCGGCCAACGCCTCCAACAACAGCAGCGACCGCACCGCACTGAACGCCGAAGTGACGCAGCTGCGCCAGGAAATCGACCGCGTCGCCAAGACCACCTCGTTCAACGGCACCAAGCTGCTCGACGGTTCCTTCGCCAACGCCACCTTCCAGGTCGGCGCCAACGCCGGCGAAGGCATCAGCATCGACAGCATCGTCAACTCCGACTCCGCCGCACTGGGCCAGACCTCGGTGCACGCCACGGCCGCCATCTCGGCACCGGCCACGCCCGTCGCACCCGCCGTGCTGGCCGCGATCCCCGCCGGTGGCGCCACGCCGCTGTCGATCAACGACGCCAACGGTGTTGCCGTCAACCTCGGCCCGATCGGCGAAGCCACCACGCAGGCCCAGCGCGCCGGCCAGGTGATCGACGCGATCAACGCCAAGTCCACCGACACCGGTGTGTTCGCCCGTCCGGTGTACACCGCCGGCGTGATGACCGGCTACGAAGTGTTCTCCGACCGTGCCCTCGTGGCCGGCGACTTCGGCAACTTCGCCGCCGGCACGACCGGCGCGGGTGCCGCCACCGCCGCCGCCGCCGACTCCTTCGTCGAAGACATCAACGTCAACTCCTTCGGTGACTCGCAGCTCGCGCTGCGCGTGATCGACAACGCGATCAACGCCGTGAACAGCTCGCGCGCGGACCTCGGTGCCCTGCAGAGCCGCTTCGAGAACGCCGTGGCCAACATCCAGATCACCGGCGAGAACATTTCCGCCGCCCGTGGCCGCATCGTCGACGCCGACTTCGCCAAGGAAACGTCGAACCTCTCGCGCGCACAGATCCTGCAGCAGGCCGGCACCGCCATGGTGGCGCAGGCCAACCAGATTCCTCAGGGGGTGCTCTCGCTGCTGCGTTCGTGACCGAACCCTCCGCACATCCGCAGGCGCCGTCAACGCGCGGCCTTGCGGGATGAGCGGGATGCACAGACCGCATGCCACCGCGTGCGGTGCGTCCATCCCGGACAGACCAACACCACGTGAACTGACATGGCAATCACCTCCACCGGCCTGGGCAGCGGCGTCGACATCCAGAGCATCGTCTCTCAGCTGGTCGCGCTCGAGCGCGGCGCGCTCAAGCCGCTGCAGACGCAGGCCACCAAGATCCAGAGCAAGATTTCTGTCATGGGCACGCTGAGCTCGATGATGACCGCGTTCGGTGAACTCGGCACCAAACTCGCCACCCCCAGCTCGTTCCAGGCCGTCAAGGGCAGTTCTTCCACCCCCACCGCCGTGGGCATCACCGTCGCCGCCGGCACGGCACCCACCTCGATGTCGATCGAGGTGCAGCAGCTGGCCCGGGCCCAATCCACGGCCTCGCTGGCGGTCCCCCGGGACACGGCGATGGGCGCGGGCAGCCTGCGGATCACGCTGGGCGACTGGAGCTCGGGCTCGTTCGTCGCCGGCGAAGCCGCCGCGGTGGACATCGACATCGTCGAGGGCGAAGACACCCTCACCCAGATCGCGGCCCGCATCAACACGGCCAACGCCGGCGTGACCGCCACCGTGCTGCGCGACGCCTCCGGCGAACGCCTGCTGATGCGCTCCCGCGAAACCGGCGAAGCCATGGGCTTCGAAATGCAGGTCACCGACGCCGATGGCGATCCCGCCTCGGGCCTCTCGCGCCTGGCGGTGCAGGGTGGCGTGGCCTCCGGCGTGCAGATCACGCACGGCGCGAACGCGCTGGCCACGCTCAACGGCATCGCCATCGAATCGACCAGCAACACGTTCGCCGACGGCATCCCCGGCGTCACGCTGCAGTTCTCGCAGGTCACCACCGCACCGGTCGAGGTCGCCGTGACGCTCGACAAGGAGGCGATGACCAAGACCATCCAGTCCTTCGTCGACGCGTACAACCAGCTCAACGACATGCTCACCAGCGTCACCGGCTACAACCCGGACACGAAGGTGGCGGGTTCGATGCAGGGCGACAGCACGGCGGTCGGCCTGCAGAACGCACTGCGCGGCATGATGCGCTCGTCCACCCCAGGAGGCGAGTTCACCACGCTGGCCGACATCGGCATCGAGATCAAGGCGGGCGGCAAGATGAGCATCAACACCACCCGGCTCAACACCGCGCTCGACAACCCCGAGGCGGTGCAGAACCTCTTCAACGCCGACCACATCAGCCCCACGGAACAAGGCTTCGGCGAGAAGCTCAAGGCCTTCGCCGAAGGCTTCTCGGGTGCCAGCGGCACGCTGACCTCGCGCACCGAATCGTTGCGCGCGGCGGCCACCCGCAACACCAAGGAACAGGACAAGGTGAACGAGCGCGCCACCCGCGCCGAAGCGCGTTACCTCAAGCAGTACAACGCGATGGACGCGATGGTGGGCCAGCTCAACTCGCTCAACGCCTTCGTCAGCCAACAAATCGCGCAGTGGAACAAGACGACATCTTGAACACCCCCCTGCGCCGCTTTGCGGACCCCCGCAGATTTTTCGCCCCACGACAAGCCCCGGCGCACCGCGACCGGGGCTTTTTTCTGTGCGGTTTGCCACGGCCTCGCGCGCGGCCTCTGGAAATGCTCAAGAAAACAGGGCAGGCACCGAAATAGGTTGCAACGAACTTCACTGAGGGTTCGTGGCCCGGGCAACCGGACAAGTCCATCAACCACTTGATCGCTCAACAGGAGTTAGTTATGACCACCATCAACACCAACGTCATGTCCATGACCGCCCAGCGCAACCTGGGCACCACCTCCAGCTCGCTGGCCACCTCCATGCAGCGCCTGTCCTCCGGCCTGCGCGTCAACAGCGCCAAGGACGACGCCGCCGGCCTCGCCATCTCCGAGCGCATGAACGCCCAGGTGCGCGGCCTCAGCGTCGCCGCACGCAATGCCAACGACGGCATCTCCCTCGCCCAGACCGCTGAAGGCGCCCTGGGCAAGGTCGGCGACATGCTCCAGCGCATGCGCGAACTCGCCGTGCAGTCGGCCAACGCCTCCAACAACAGCAGCGACCGCACCGCCCTGCAGGCCGAAGTGACCCAGCTGCGCTCGGAAATCGACCGCGTCGCCAAGACCACCTCCTTCAACGGCACCAAGCTGCTCGACGGCACCTTCGCCAACGCCACCTTCCAGGTCGGCGCCAACGCCGGTGAAGGCATCGCCATCGACTCCATCGTCTCCGCCGACTCCGCCTCCCTGGGCGACACCTCGCTGATCACCTCGGTCGGCACGATCACCACGACGGCCGGCGCCAACGCCGCCATCGACGCCGGCACGCTGTCGGTCAAGGGCGTGGACCTCGGCCCGATCGCCGCGGCCACCAGCGCCGCCCAGCGCACCACGCAAGTGATCGACGCGATCAATGCCCGCTCGTCGGACACCGGCGTCTTCGCCCGTGCCACCTACACCGCTGGCGCTGTCACCGGCTTCGAAGTGTTCTCGGAAGACGCCATCGCCGTGGCCGATTTCGGTGGCTTCACCGCCGCCGCCACCGGCACCGTGGCCGTGGGCGCAGCCGCCAGCAGCCAGCTCGAAGACATCAACGTCAACAGCTTCGGTGATGCCCAGAAGGCCCTGAAGGTGATCGACGCCGCGATCGACTCGATCAACAGCTCGCGCGCCGACCTGGGTGCCCTGCAGAGCCGCTTCGAGAACGCCGTGGCCAACATCCAGATCACCGGTGAGAACGTCGCCGCCGCACGTGGCCGCATCGTCGACGCCGACTTCGCCAAGGAAACGTCGAACCTCTCGCGCGCACAGATCCTGCAACAGGCCGGCACCGCCATGGTCGCCCAGGCCAACCAGGCTCAGCAAGGCGTGCTCTCGCTCCTGCGCTGATCGCACCCCGCGCATCGCCTCACAGGGCGGTGGCATGGCGCAAGCCGTGCCACCGCTTTTTTCATGGGCGGTTGTCTGGTGCCGACAGACGGGACTTGACACGACACACGGTCGCCATGCGGCGCTAAAGATTCTTCAAACCCCTCCGAAATTAGAAACAACGAACTTCTCCATGGGTTCGTGGCCTGGAGCCCTCCAGGCAGTCAGCCCGACCATTTCAACAGGAGTTAGTTATGACCACCATCAACACCAACGTCATGTCCATGACCGCCCAGCGCAACCTGGGCACCACCTCCAGCTCGCTGGCCACCTCCATGCAGCGCCTGTCCTCCGGCCTGCGCGTCAACAGCGCCAAGGACGACGCCGCCGGCCTCGCCATCTCCGAGCGCATGAACGCCCAGGTGCGCGGCCTCAGCGTCGCCGCACGCAACGCCAACGACGGCATCTCCCTCGCTCAGACCGCTGAAGGCGCCCTGGGCAAGGTCGGCGACATGCTCCAGCGCATGCGCGAACTGGCCGTGCAGTCGGCCAACGCCTCCAACAACACCAGCGACCGCACCGCCCTGCAGGCCGAAGTGACCCAACTGCGCCAGGAAATCGACCGCGTCGCCAAGACCACCTCCTTCAACGGCACCAAGCTGCTCGACGGCACCTTCGCCAACGCCACCTTCCAGGTCGGCGCCAACGCCGGTGAAGGCATCGCCATCGACTCCATCGTCTCCGCCAACTCGTCTTCCCTGGGCCAGCTGACCGCCACCGAACACTTCGTGGCCACCGTGGCAGCCCCCACCACCGCAGCCAACGCGGCGATCCCCGCTGGCACGGCAGGCTGGACCATCAACGACGCCAACGGCAACGCCGTGGCCCTGGGCGCCATCGCCGCATCGACCTCGGCCGCGCAACGCACGACGCAAGTGGTGGACGCGATCAACGCACGCTCGGCCGACACCGGCGTGTTCGCCCGCGAACTGGCTGCAGGTGGCTACGAGATCTTCTCCAGCCGCGACCTGGCCGCAGGTGACTTCGGTGCCGCCTTCACCGCCGCCACCACCGGCGACCCTGGTGACACCGCACCGCCCGCCACGCTGGCCACGCTGGCCGACATCAACGTGAACAGCTTCGGCGACGCCCAGCTCTCGCTGCAAGTGATCGACAAGGCCATCGACGCCATCAACAGTTCGCGCGCCGACCTCGGTGCCCTGCAGAGCCGCTTCGAGAACGCCGTGGCCAACATCCAGATCACCGGCGAGAACGTCGCTGCCGCCCGTGGCCGCATCGTCGACGCCGACTTCGCCAAGGAAACCTCGAACCTCTCGCGCGCCCAGATCCTGCAGCAGGCCGGCACCGCCATGGTCGCCCAGGCCAACCAGGCTCAGCAAGGCGTGCTCTCGCTCTTGCGCTGATCGCACCCCGCGCATCGCCTCACAGGGCGGTGGCATGGCGCAAGCCGTGTCACCGCCCTTTTTTCATGGGCGGCGTGGGATCACGGACCCTGCGCGCGATGGCGATTGAAGACTAAAGATTCTCGCGACAGCACCGAAAACAAGAGCAACGAACTTCTCCATGGGTTCGTGGCCCGGGTGATCCGGGCAGACAGCCCAACCACCTCACAGGAGTTAGCCATGACCACCATCAACACCAACGTCATGTCCATGACCGCCCAGCGCAACCTGGGCACCACCTCCAGCTCGCTGGCCACCTCCATGCAGCGCCTGTCTTCCGGCCTGCGCGTCAACAGCGCCAAGGACGACGCCGCAGGCCTCGCCATCTCCGAGCGCATGAACGCCCAGGTGCGTGGCCTCAGCGTCGCCGCACGCAACGCCAACGACGGCATCTCCCTCGCCCAGACCGCTGAAGGCGCCCTGGGCAAGGTCGGCGACATGCTCCAGCGCATGCGCGAACTGGCCGTGCAGTCGGCCAACGCCTCCAACAACAGCAGCGACCGCACCGCCCTGCAGGCCGAAGTGACCCAGCTGCGCCAGGAAATCGACCGCGTCGCCAAGACCACCTCCTTCAACGGCACCAAGCTGCTCGACGGCACCTTCGCCAACGCCACCTTCCAGGTCGGCGCCAACGCCGGTGAAGGCATCGCCATCGACTCCATCGTGTCGGCCAGCTCCGCCACGCTGGGCCAGCTGGGCGATACCGATCTCTTCGTTTCCAACGTCACCCACGGTGCCGACGGCGCGATGGCGGCCCTGGACGCTGGCGACCTCGTGATCAGCGGTGTGGAACTGGGCCCGATCGCCGCGGCCACCACCGGCGCGCAGCGCTCGCAGCAGGTCGTGGACGCGGTGAACGCCCGCTCGTCCGACACCGGCATCTTCGCCCGCATGACCGACACCGGCTACCAGCTGTTCAGCGCAACCGACTTCGATGACGGCGCCTTCACCGGCGGTTGGGCCGACGACGTCACCGGCGCTGCCGTGCCCGCCGACGCCGCCCCGCTGGCTGCCGCCGACCGCGCCACCCTGGGCAACATCAATGTGAACAGCTTCGGCGACGCCCAGCTCTCGCTGCAGGTGATCGACGCCGCGATCAACTCGATCAACAGCTCGCGCGCCGACCTCGGTGCCCTGCAGAGCCGCTTCGAGAACGCCGTGGCCAACATCCAGATCACCGGTGAGAACGTCGCCGCCGCACGTGGCCGCATCGTCGACGCCGACTTCGCCAAGGAAACGTCGAACCTCTCGCGCGCACAGATCCTGCAGCAGGCCGGCACCGCCATGGTCGCCCAGGCCAACCAGGCTCAGCAAGGCGTGCTTTCGCTCCTGCGCTGATCACGCTGCAGGCATCGCCTGCACGATGGGGCGGTTGCGCGGCCAAGGCCGTGCACCGCCCTTTTTCTTACCCGCTTGAAGCGGCGCTTGCGCCGGTGCATTGGAGTCCTTCATGACCACCATCAACACCAACGTCATGTCCATGACCGCCCAGCGCAACCTGGGCACCACCTCCAGCTCGCTGGCCACCTCCATGCAGCGCCTGTCCTCCGGCCTGCGCGTCAACAGCGCCAAGGACGACGCCGCCGGCCTCGCCATCTCCGAGCGCATGAACGCCCAGGTGCGCGGCCTCAGCGTCGCCGCACGCAACGCCAACGACGGCATCTCCCTCGCCCAGACCGCCGAGGGCGCGCTGGGCAAGGTCGGCGACATGCTGCAACGCATGCGCGAACTGGCCGTGCAGTCGGCCAACGCCTCCAACAACAGCAGCGACCGCACCGCCCTGCAGGCCGAAGTGACCCAGCTGCGCCAGGAAATCGACCGCGTCGCCAAGACCACTTCCTTCAACGGCACCAAGCTGCTCGACGGCACCTTCGCCAACGCCACCTTCCAGGTCGGCGCCAACGCCGGCGAGTCGATCTCTGTTCAGGGCACGGCCGACGTGCGCGCCGAGAGCGTCGGGAGCGCCACCTTCCTCACCACGACGGGAATGGCCTGGGCCGCAGGAACGGCCACCTCGGCGGGCACCATCACCGGCATATCGGTGACCGGCCCGAGGGGAAACATCATCCCGGTGGGGGATGTGGAAGTTGCGCTGGGGGACACGGCAGCGCAAGTCACGAAAAAGATGGAGGCAGCCTTCAACGCCGCCACCGCCGACACCGGGCTGGTCGCGCGCGCGGTCGCGGGTACCGCCCAGATGTCGCTCGACTCCGTCACAGAATGGGTGGACGGCAGCGGCGCTGCAGCGGGCTTCAACATCAACGGGGGGACCAGCAGCGCCGCAGGTGTCAGCACCTTTGGCTTGACTGGTGGCCCCGCAGCTTCCTGGGTCCACCGGCTGGAAGACCTGGACGTCAGCACCGTGATCGGCTCAGGCCAGGCGATCACGATCGCCGACAAAGCCATCACCACCATCAACTCGGCTCGCGCCGACCTGGGAGCCCTGCAGAGCCGCTTCGAGAACGCCGTGGCCAACATCCAGATCACCGGCGAGAACATCTCCGCCGCCCGTGGCCGCATCGTCGACGCCGACTTCGCCAAGGAAACGTCGAACCTCTCGCGCGCACAGATCCTGCAGCAGGCCGGCACCGCCATGGTCGCCCAGGCCAACCAGGCCCAGCAGGGCGTGCTTTCGCTGCTGCGCTGATCGCGTTTCGCGCCACATCGCCTCACGGGCGGTGGCATGGCAACTGCCGTGCCACCGCCCTTTTCCTTTTGGCCCGCTTTTCGGCCCTTCAATCCGGGCGCCAGGGCTCAAGATTCGGGTCACCGAACCGAAACATCCATGCATCAGGCCCCAAAGGGCCAGCGCCCGGAAAAATGTTCACTAAAGGATGTAAAGCATGAACTTCACCCGCCAAATGGAGCCGCTCATGCCTACAGTCCGCCCGCTGAGTGCCGATACAGAGAGGTATCAGACCTCAGGAACCCAAGCCATGTTCACCTCCGTCAACACCCGCGCAGCTTCCACCTACAAACGTGTGGCCGTCGATACCGGCGTGCAGACCGCCGACCCGCACCAGCTGGTCAGCCTGCTGTTCGACGCGTTGATCCAGAGCCTGAACCTGGCCCGTGGCGCGATGGAGCGCCGCGACGTGGCCAGCAAGGGCGCGGCCATCGGCAAGGCGATCCGGATCATGGAGGAAGGCCTCAAGGCCGGCCTGAATCTGCAAGAGGGCGGGGAACTCGCCGCCAACCTCAAGGGGCTGTACGAATACAGCGTGCAGCGCCTCACCCTGGCCAATCTGCGCAACGAAGTGGCCCCCATCCACGAGGTCCTGAACCTCATCGAGCCGCTGGCGGACTCCTGGAAACAGATCCGCGCCGGCGCCCTCCAGGGAGCCTGACATGGAGCACCACCTTTTGGACTACTACAAAGCCATCGAGAAAACCAGCCAGCAGATGCTGGAAGCCGCACAGACCGAGAACTGGGACCAGGTGGTGCGTCTGGAAGGCGCCTGCGCCGTGCTGATCGCCCAGCTGCGCCACAAGTCGAACACCGAACAGCTCGATGCCGATCAGCGCAAGGAAAAGACGAAGATCATGCAGCGCATCCTGCGCATCGACGCCGAGATCCGCAACCTGGCCGAACCCTGGCTGAACGACCTGGCGCAGATGTTCGACAAGAGCAGCCCCGCCCCGATGCACTGAGTGACCGGGTCACGGAGCGAGAAGATTGAAAACCAGAGATACCGCGGAACCGGCTTTGCCGGGCCGCAGGTATCGCCCCTGGAAGGGGGATGCGGCCACACGCAGTGAGCAAGCAACGGGGTGGAACCCGTGCTAGACGCTCATGTTCATGATGTCGGAATAGGCCTGGACCATCCGGTTGCGCACATGCAGCGTGGCCTGGAAGCCAACCTGGGCCTTCTGCATCGCCAGCATGGTCTCTTCCAGGCTGACCTTGGGGTCGCCCAGCTGAACCTGGGTCTGCAGTTTGGAAGCGGCTTCCTGCGACGCGCTGACTTCCTTCAGCGCCGACTTGAAGTTGGCCGCGAAGCCCGATTCGGCGCCACCCACGGCGCCCGGGCGCTTGAGGGCGGACTGGCCGATGCCGTTGAGGCCCTGGCTGCTGAGAGGGGAAATGCGCATGTCCATGGCGGACTCCTTCGACGAGATATGACGCCCTGATGCTAGAGGGCGCCCCGAGCCCAAGGGACGGGAATAAAGGCACAAACCCCCGCCTTTTCATGGCTATGGCGAGGGGGCCGGGACCGAATAATCGACTGCAACAGGGTGTATCCCCCCCTGGCGTCGATCACTTACCGAGTCCCGAATCCCATGAGCACCACCGCCGTTGCCGAACTGGATATCACACCGACCGCAAAAAACCGCAGTGCGTTCGGTGATGGCTTCGCGCGCATGGACCAGGGGCAGAAGATCAAGCTCGGTCTGGGCGCCCTGGCGCTGCTGGCGATCGCCCTGGCCTTCTTCTTCATGGGCCGCCAGCCGGAATGGCGCGTGCTCTATGCCAACCTGGGCGACAAGGACGGTGGCGCCATCGTGGCCCAGCTCTCCCAGATGAACGTGCCCTACAAGCACGCCGAAGGCGGCCAGGCCATCATGGTGCCGGCCGACAAGGTGCACGACACGCGCCTGCGCCTGGCCTCGCAAGGCCTGCCCAAGGGTTCGGTCACCGGCTTCGAGATCATGGAAGCCAACCGCTTCGGCATGACCCAGTTCCAGGAACGCCTGACCTTCCAGCGCGGCCTCGAAGGCGAGCTCACCCGCTCGATCCAGTCGCTGTCCTCGGTGCAGAGCGCCCGCGTGCACCTGGCCCTGCCCAACCAGAACGGTTTCTTCCGCGAGCAGCAGAAGCCCAGCGCCTCGGTGCTGCTCAGCCTGCACCCCGGCCGCACACTGGACCGCGCCCAGGTGGCTGGCATCGTGCACCTGGTGGCCTCCAGCGTGCCCGAGATGAACCCCAAGGCGGTGAGCATCGTCGACGACGCCGGCACCCTGCTCTCCAGCCCGCCCGATGGCCAGTCCCAGGGCGTGGACACGCAGAAGCTGCAGTACGTGCAACAGCTCGAACAGCTCTACACCCGCCGCATCATGGACATGCTCGAGCCGCTGGTGGGCCGCAACAACGTGAAGGCGCAGGTGAGTGCCGAGGTGGATTTCTCGCAGGTCGAATCCACCAGCGAACAGCACCGCCCGAACCAGGGCCCGGACGCGCCGGCCGCCGTGCGCAGCCAGCAGATGGTGGAAGACGGCAGCGGCCCGCGTGCCCAGCCGTCGGGCGTTCCCGGTGCGGTGAGCAACCAGCCGCCGGCCACCGGCACCTCGCCCATCAACGGCGCCGCCGCCCCCGTGGGCGTGAACAGCGGCCAGGGCACCACCCAGGCCGGCAGCTCGCGCCGCGAATCGGTGGTGAACTACGAAGTCGACAAGACGGTCAAGGTGGTGCGCGAGTCCACCGGCCAGATCAAGCGCCTGAGCGCCGCAGTGGTGCTCAACCACCGCACCACGGTGGACAAGGCCGGCAAGGAAACCACCACGCCGATTCCCCCGCAGCAACTGGAACAGATGACCGCCCTGGTGCGCGAGACCATCGGTTTCAGCAGCGACCGCGGCGACTCGGTGAACGTGGTCAACGCCGCCTTCAACGTCGAGAAGCCGATCGAAGCCGACGCCCTGCCCTGGTGGCAGCAGTCCGACAATCAGGAGCTGCTGCGCAGCCTGGCCTGGCCGCTGGGCATGGTCGCCCTGGGCCTGGTGGTGCTCATGGGCATGGTGCGCCCCGGCCTCAAGCTGATGAAGACGCCGCCCCAGCGCCTGGAGGCCACGCAGGTCCAGCCGCTGAGCGCGGTGCTCAACGAAACGCCCGACCGCCCCGGCCTGCCGATGCCTGGCGCGTCGGCCGAAGTCACCCCCGAAACGCAGCGCCTGGCCGACGCCAAGCGCCTGGCCCTCGAGAACCCGGCCGCCGTGGCCAACATCGTGAAAGGCTGGGTGAACGGCGAAGCACCCGCCTGACCCACCCCACGCACACCACCGAGAGACCCCCCATGGAAGACCAGGGAATCCAGGACGCCGCCATCTTTCTCATGTCGCTGGGCGAAGAGGAAGCGGCCGAGGTGTTCAAGCACCTCAGCCCGAAGGAGGTGCAGAAGCTCGGCGAGACCATCGCCAAGACGCGCGCGGTGTCGCACGAGCGCGTAGACCAGGTGATGCAGAAGTTCGCCACCGAAGCCTCCTCGCAGAGCCTGCTGGTGTCCGACACCGACAACTATGTGCGCGCCGTGCTCAAGCGCGCGCTGGGCGACGACAAGGCTTCGCTGCTGATCGACCGCATCCTGCAGGGCGGGGACGTCTCGGGCATCGAGAGCCTGAAGTGGATGGACCCGCTGTCCATCGCCGAACTGCTGCGCAACGAACATCCCCAGATCGTGGCCGCCATCCTGGTGCACCTCGAATCCGACCAGACCGCCGGCGTGCTCAAGAACTTCACCGAACGCACCCGCAACGAGGTGATGCTGCGCATCGCCACCCTCGAAGGCATCCAGCCGACCGCGCTGAAAGACCTCAACGAGGTGCTCTACAAGGTGCTGGCCGGCGGCGACAAGATCCGCAAGACCTCCATGGGCGGCGTGAAGACCGCGGCCGAAATCATCAACATGATGGGCACCCAGATCGAAACCTCGGTGATCGAGTCGATCCGCGAATTCGATTCCGACCTCGCCCAGAAGATCATGGACAAGATGTTCACCTTCGAGGACCTGCTCAAGCTTGACGGCAAGTCGGTGCAGATGGTGCTCAAGGAAGTGGCCACCGACTCGCTGGTCATCGCGCTCAAGGGCGCCAGCAGCGAGTTGCGCGATCTGGTGCTGGGCAACATGTCCAGCCGCGCGGCCGAAGCGTTGCGCGAGGACCTGGAATCGCGTGGTCCCGTGCGCCTGTCGGAGGTGGAGGCGCAGCAGAAGGAAATCCTCAAGGTCGTGCGCCGCCTCTCCGACGAGGGTCAGATCGTGATCATGGGCGGCGGCGAAGAAGAAGCGTTTGTATGAACACCCCCCTGCGCCGCTGCGCGGCTTCCCCCCTCCGTGGCGCGCCTTCGGCGCTTCGAGTGGGGACGGCATCTCGGGCCGGCGGAGCCGGACCCTGGATGCCTCTGGAAGGGCTGTCTCTCTCGTTGCGGGTCGCATCGAATTCATGGGCTGTCTGAACATGGCATCTTCCAAACCCAACCCCCACTCCCGCTTCATTCCACGCGAGGAAATCGAAGGCATCGCTGCCTGGCACTTCTCGGCCGTGGACGGCAGCGACGACACCCCCCGTGCCCCGCACACCGAAGGCACGCCCGGCGAGGGCGTGACCTCGGAGGTGCTGCAGGAAGCGCGCCAGCAGGCTTACGCCGAGGGTTTCTCGCGCGGCCACGACGCCGGCAGCCAGGAAGTGCGCGACGCCATGGAAGCGACGCTGCGCAAGACCGCCGAGGAAACCGCCGTGCGCATGGCCCAGCTGCTGCACAACACGCGCGACCACCTGAAAAAGAGCGAAGACCAGATCTCGCGCCACATCCTGGAACTGGCCTGCGACCTGGCCCGCCAGGTGGTGCGCCAGGAACTGCGCAGCGACCCTGCCCACCTGCGCCCGGTGATCGCCGAAGCCCTGGGCCAGCTGGTCGAGGACAGCCAGGTGGCCACGGTGCGCATGAACCCGGGCGACCTCGCCATGATGAAAGGCGCCCTGCAGGAAAACATGGGCAACCACCCCGCCGAGTTCGTGGCCGATCCGGCCGTCAGCCCCGGCGGCTGCCTGATCGAGTCGGCCACCATGACGGTGGACGCCACCATCGAGAAACGCTGGTCGCGCGCCGTGGGCAACCTCGGTCTGGAGACCCCCTGGAACCCGGAAAACGCCGATGTCTGACAGCACTTTTGGAACGGAAAGCCGCTGGGGCCACTTCATGGAAGACGTGCGCGCCAACGCTGCGGTCAAGACGCCGCTGGAAGTGCGTGGCACCCTCACCCGCCTCGCGGGCCTGGTGCTGGAGGCCGTGGGCCTGAAAGTGCCCGTGGGCTCGCAATGCCTGATCGACAACGGCCACAAGGACCCGGTGCTGGCCGAGGTGGTGGGCTTCTCCAACGACAAGGCCTACCTGATGCCGGCCGGTGACACGCACGGTCTCTCCAGCGGTGCGAGCGTCACGCCGCTGGCACCGTACCGCACCGTGCCGCGCGTGGGCCATGCCAACAAGCCGCCATCGCCGGACGACCGGGGCACGCTGCGCCTGCCGCTCGGCGCCGGCCTGCTGGGCCGCGTGGTGGATTCGCACGGCAACCCGCTGGACAAGATGGGGCCGATCGAGAACGTCGACATCGAACCGATGGACCGCGCGCCGCTCAACGCGATGGAGCGCGACCCGGTGCGCCAGCCGCTGGACACCGGCGTGCGCGCGATCAACGCCCTGCTCACCGTGGGCCGTGGCCAGCGCATCGGCCTCTTCGCCGGCTCCGGCGTGGGCAAGAGCGTGCTGCTGGGCATGATGGCCCGCTACACCAAGGCCGACGTGATCGTGGTCGGCCTGATCGGCGAACGTGGCCGCGAGGTCAAGGAGTTCATCGAGGACATCCTGGGCGTCGAGGGCCGCAAGCGCTCGGTGGTGGTGGCCGCCCCGGCCGACGCGCCGCCGCTGGTGCGCATGCAGGGTGCCGCCTACGCCACGGCGATCGCCGAGCGCTTCCGCGACGACGGGCTGGATGTGCTGCTGCTGATGGACTCGCTCACCCGCTATGCGATGGCGCAGCGCGAGATCGCGCTGGCCATCGGCGAGCCGCCCGCCACCAAGGGTTACCCGCCATCGTGCTTCGCCAAGCTGCCGCAGCTGGTCGAGCGCAGCGGCAACGGCCTCAACGGCAAGGGCTCGATCACCGCCTTCTACACCGTGCTCTCCGAAGGCGACGACCAGCAGGACCCGATCGCCGACGCGGCACGCGCCATCCTGGACGGCCACATCGTGCTCTCGCGCGCCCTGGCCGAATCGGGCCATTTCCCGGCCATCGACGTCGAGGCCTCGGCCTCGCGCGTGATGCACAACGTGGCCGGCGCCGTGCACCTGGAACTGGCGCGCCGCTTCCGTGGCCTGTACTCGCGCTACCAGAAGAGCCGTGACCTGATCCAGCTCGGCGCCTACGTGGCCGGCAGCGACCCGGAGACCGACCGCGCGATCGTGCTCTACCCCGCCTTGCAGCGCTTCCTGATGCAGGACATGCACGAAGCCGCGACCCTGCCCGACAGCCTGCAGCAGATGCAGGCCGCCCTGCAGGAGGAAAAAGACAAGAGCGGTGCGGCACAACAGCGCACCACCCGACCCCATCACAACCCATATGAAGGCTAGGCCCACCCCTGCGGCGCTTCGCGCCACCCCCTCAATGGGGCAACACCAGCGGCCCGGCAAAGCCGGTTCCGCGGTGTTTCTGGATCGCATCTCTTCAAGCCACCATTCCTGCTGAATCGACTCACATGACGCAACTACAAACTTTGCACAAGGTGGTTGAACTCGCCGAGAAGCGCCGGGACGAGGCGCTGGGCGTGGTGGCCCAGATGCAGCGCGAGAAGAAGATCGCGCAGGACCAGATGGACCAGTTGCAGGCCTACGCGCTCGAAGCCGAGGCCCGTTGGGTGGCGCGCAGCGCCTCCGGCGTGGACACCGCGATGCTCATGCACCACCGCGAGTTCATGCACAAGATCTACCACGCGGTGGAGTTCCAGCGCGGCGTGCTGGCCGACCGACAGCGACTGATCGACACCGCCCAGGAGCAGGTGCTCGTCACCGAGCGCGACCTGATGGGCCTGCGCCGTTTCACCGAGCGCAAGCAGCAGGCCATCCAGCAGAAGGTGCAGCGCCAGGAACAGAAACAGACCGACGAGATGGCCCTGTCCATCCACCTGCGCCACGCGCTGGCACAGGCCCAGGCCCGCAACTGAAGACGCCCACGACATGACCACGACGCACGCCAGCACCCACGCCCCCAAGCCGGTTGAAGCCTCGTCCAAGGCCGCACAGCAGGGCCAGAACACGCGCAACGAGAAACCGGCCGACACCGATCTGTTCGCCAGCCTGCTGAGCCTGGTGAGCGACGCCCACGCGGCGCTGGCCAGCCCGTCCGCCGAAGGCGAGGCGACCGACGCCCCGCAGGACGATGAGCCCATCGACGGCACCGCCCAGAACCCGCTGGCCGCCCTGCTCGCCTGGAGCACGCCGTCGTTGCAGAGCGCTTCGGCGGCATCGGGCACAGCGACCGCGGCAGCCCCGGCACCCACCACCCCGGTGGTGGCCGAAGGCACTGCCAGGGAGAAAGGGCTCGACATCACCGGCATGGCGCGCGTGGACGAACCCGCCGCGCCCAGCACCACCGCGCAGGCCCGCGCCGCCGTGGCCTCGCGCCCGGCCTTCAGCCCGCTCAACCCCAACACCGGCACGGTGGCGAACACCACGGCCGCGCTCCAGCGCGCGCCCGACGGCACCGCCACCACGCCCGCCATGGTCTGGCAGCGCGGTGCGGTCTCCAGCACAGACGCCCTGCAGCAACAGCAAAGCGCCCAGTTCGCGCAAGCCCGTGCCACCGTGGCACTGAACGAACGCCTGGGCCTCACCGCCGTGGCCGAGCCGGGCGCCACCCCCGCCGGCCCGCGCGAGTTCGCACCGGCCGGTCTCTCCGGACCCGGCGCCACGGCCACGAACAGCCCCACACAGGACGGTGGCCTGACCGCCGCCACCGGCACGTCCGCCGGCGACAGCAGCGGTGGCGACGCTTCGTCGTCGCAGACCTCGGCCGACCAGGGCCAGGGCGATGGCCGGCACCACGCCGAAGCCGGCGCCGAGGCCGAAGGCCCGACCGTGAGCCACTGGGGCACCCAGCACCTGCGCCACGCCAGCCTGCGCGTGGGCGAAGGCGGTGCCGATGCCATCGACATCCAGCTCGCCGTGAAGGGGCAGGAGGTGCAGGTGGCGTTCCAGACCGACAACGCGGAGGCCCGCGCCTCGCTGCGCGAGAGCGCGGGCGACGCCCTGGCCGATCTGATGCAACGCAGCGGCATCCAGCTCGGCAGCGTGTCCGTGGGCTCGCAAGGACAGGCACACAGCGACGGTTCGAGCGCGCGGCCCACGGTGCGCAACATCGAATCCATCGGCCGCAGCGGACCGGCGGCCGAAACCGCCGCGCCAGCGGTTCGGCAGCCCCGCACCGACGGCAACCGCCCCCTGGACGTCTTCGCCTGAACCGGCATCACCCCCCGCGCCGCCTGCGGCGTCATTCCCTTCAGGGGGCGCACCTTGCGGCCCGGCAAGGCCGGTTCCGTGGGTGCCCCGGTGGGTGGTGTGCGATGCCTCACACCGCCCGAGCGAAGCGGTGAATAGCCCCCTTTTCCGGCGCTTATCTCGGGAACACCCAGGGGGGGCGAGGCCAATAATTCTTTCAACACCACACGGTTTGCCCCGTGTGAAACCGTTGAAGGAAGACCATGTCCGCTGCCGCCGCCACTGCCACCGCCGCCGCCCCCGAAGCGCCCAGGAAGAAGAGCAAGAAACTGCTGTTCATCCTGCTCGGCGTGGTCGTGCTCGCGATCGCTGGTGCGGGCGCCGCCCTGTTCATCCTGAAGAAGAACACCGCCGAAGACGACTACGGGGATGACGACCATGCCCCCGCTGTCGAACACAGCAAACCCAAGACACCGCCCACCTTCCTGCCGCTGGAGAACATGGTCATCAACCTGGCCGATCCCGGTGGCAACCGTTTCGTCCAGGTCGGCCTGACGCTGCAACTGCAGGACGCCGCCACCGAGACCGCCGTCAAGGCCTTCCTGCCGAGCATTCGCAGCAATGTGCTGATGCTGATCTCGCAGCGCACCGCCGACGAGATGCTGGGCATCAAGGGCAAGGAAAAGCTGGCCGCCGACATCATCGCCACGATCTCTCGCGAGATGGGCTACGCCGTGCCTGAATCCGACGCCGAGGGCCAGGACGCGCCGCGCAAGAAGAAGGCGAAGGGCGCGCCCAACCCGGTGCAGGCCGTCCTGTTCTCCAGCTTCATCGTTCAGTAAACGGGACGAACCACCATGGCCGACTCATTTCTGTCCCAGGAAGAGATCGACGCCCTCCTGGAAGGCGTCACAGGCGAGAGCCAGAAGCTCGCCAAGGAAGAGGTGCAGACCGGGGGTGTGCGCGACTACAACCTCTCCAGCCAGGAACGCATCGTGCGTGGGCGCATGCCCACCATGGAGATCGTGAACGAGCGCTTCTCTCGCAACCTGCGCCTGGGCCTGTTCAACTTCATCCGCCGCAGCCCCGAGATCTCGGTCGGTGCGGTGCAGGTGCAGAAGTACAGCGCCTTCCTGCGCGAGCTGGTGGTGCCCACCAACTTCAACATCATGGCCATCCGCCCGCTGCGCGGCAACGGTCTGGTGGTGTGCGAGCCCACGCTGCTGTTCGGCGTGATCGACAGCCTGTACGGCGGCAATGGCAAGTTCCACACCCGCATCGAGGGTCGCGACTTCTCGGCCACCGAACAGCGCGTGATCAACCGCCTGGTCGACGTGGTCAGCGAGGAATACAAGAAGGCCTGGCGCGGCGTGTACCCGATCGAGCTGGCCTACCAGCGTTCGGAGATGCAGCCCCAGTTCGCCACCATCGCCACGCCCAGCGAGATCGTCGTCTCCACCAGCTTCACGCTGGAGATTGGCGACATCTCGGGTTCGCTGCACATCTGCATGCCCTACGCCACGCTGGAGCCGATCCGCGACGTGCTGTATTCCGCCGTCCAGGGCGACGCCATCGAGGTCGACCGCCGCTGGGTCAAGCTGCTGAGCCACGAGATCCAGGCCGCCGAGGTGACCATGGTCGCCGAGCTGGCCCAGACCGAGGCCACCGTGGAACAGCTGCTGGCGATGCAGATCGGCGACTTCATCGAGCTCGATCGCAACCCTTCGATCAAGGCCCATGTGGACGGCGTTCCCGTCTTCGAATGCCAGTACGGCACCCACAAGGGCAAGTATGCGCTGCGCGTGGAACGCAACCTGCGCGGCACCGATTTGCACTGGTTGGGAGATTCCTATGTCAACTGAGACCACCAACACCATGAACGACGCTGCTGTTGCCGACGAATGGGCCCAGGCCCTGGAAGAACAGGCCTCCACCGAAACGGTCGCGGACAGCGCGCCCGAGTTCGAGGCCAGCACCGCTCCGGCGGCATCGGGAGCGAACCCGATGCAGGACATCCAGATGGTGCTGGACATTCCCGTCCAGCTCTCGGTGGAGCTGGGCCGCACCCGCGTGCCGATCAAGTACATCCTGCAGCTCGCGCAGGGCTCCATCGTCGAGCTCGACGCGCTGGCCGGCGAGCCGATGGACGTGCTCATCAACGGCTACCTGATCGCCCAGGGCGAGGTGGTGGTGGTGAACGACAAGTTCGGCATCCGCCTCACCGACATCGTCACCCCCTCCGAACGCATGCGCCGCGTGAGCAGGACATGAACACCCCCTGCGCCGCCTTCGGCGTCTCCCCCTGGAAGGGGGGCGATGCCAGAGGCCCGGCGAAGCCGGTTTCTCGGCATCCATGGACTGACGCCCTCTCACTCAACGACCTTTGACATGCTGCAAAACGCGATGCCCGCGCTGCTTCTGCTCGCCTTAATGGTGGGCATGGCCTTCGCCCTGAAGTGGGCGCGTCGCCGCCTGCCTGGCGCGGTGGGCCACAGCGGCCCACCCATGCAGGTGCTCTCCAGCCTGTCACTGGGTCCGCAGCAGCGCGTGGTGACCGTCCAGGTCGGCCAGGGCGATGACGCCGTGTGCCTGGTGCTCGGTGTCTCGCAAGGCAGTGTGAACGCGCTGCACCAGATGGCGCTGCCGCCCGAACTCGTCGATCCCGCCACCCCCATCGTGACGCCCGCCTCCGGCTTTGCCGCGCGCCTGGCGCAACTGACCCAAAAAGGCCCCCATGCGCCGCGTTGATTTCCTGCGCACCGGTCTGCTGCTCGCGGCCCTCGCGCTCTTCGCCACCGGCGCCTGGGCGCAAGGTGCGCCCGCCGCCGGCCCCAGCCTGCCGCTGATGGTCGGCCAGGGCGCGGGTGGCAACAGCTACTCGGTGCCGATCCAGACCCTGCTGTTCTTCACCGCGCTGTCGTTCCTGCCCGCGGTGCTGCTGCTGATGACGGGTTTCACCCGCATCGTGATCGTGCTCTCGCTGCTGCGCCAGGCCCTGGGCACGCAGTCGGCGCCACCCAACCAGGTGATCGTCGGCCTCTCGCTGTTCCTCACGCTGTTCGTGATGGGCCCCACGCTGGACCGCGTGTACGCCGACGCCTACGAACCCTATTCGCGCAACGCCATCACCTTCGACCAGGCGCTCGAACGCGGCCAGGCCCCGATGCGCGCATTCATGCTCAAGCAGACCCGCCAGTCCGACTTCGAACTCTTCGCCCGCCTGGCCAAGCTGGAAGCGAACGTGACCGCCGAGAACGCGCCGTTCCGCGTGCTCGTGCCGGCCTTTGTGACCAGCGAGCTCAAGACGGCGTTCCAGATCGGTTTCATGATCTTCATTCCCTTCCTGGTGATCGACATGGTCGTCGCCAGCGTGCTGATGTCGCTGGGCATGATGATGCTGTCGCCCGTGCTGGTGGCGCTGCCGTTCAAGCTGATGCTGTTCGTGCTGGCCGATGGCTGGAACCTGCTGCTGGGTTCGCTGGCCGCATCGTTCGCCACATGAGAAAGCCCCCACGCTCCACCGCTGCGCGGGTCGCTGCCCCCCGAGGGGGCTGGGCCTGCCTTGGGAGCGGCCCGGCGGCTGGCCCGTTTTCTTTTCGACTAGGTTGATTGACTGATGGATCCCCAAGCCGCTCTCACGATGGCGCAGAACGCGCTCTTCATGCTGCTCATGGTCGCCGCGCCGGTGCTGGCCGTCGTGCTCGGCGTGGGCCTGCTGGTCAGCCTGTTCCAGGCCATCACGCAGATCCACGAAGCCACGCTGGCCTTCGTGCCCAAGCTGATCGCGGCCATCGCGGTGTTCGCCATCGCGGGCCCGTGGATGATGACGACGATGGTGGAGTTCATCCGCAACACCATCACGTCGATCCCCAACTTCGCTGTATGAGGGACCACCCCCCTGCGCCGCTGTGCGGCTTCCCCCCTCTGTGGCGCGCCTTTGGCGCTGCGAGGGGGGACGGCATCTCGGGCCGGCAGAGCCGGACCCTTGTTGCCTCTGGGTCTTGCGCTGCGCGCTGAGGAAACGCGTCCATGCCCACCTTCACCGAAGCGCAGATCATGGCGCTGGTCTCGCCGGTGTTCTGGCCGTTCCTGCGCATCCTCGCGGTGTTTTCCTCCGCGCCCATCTTCTCCTCGCGTTCGGTGCCGATGCGCACCCGCGTGGCGCTGGCGATGCTGGTGGCGCTGTGCGCCCAGGCCGGCCTGCCCGACCAGCCGGTGATCGCCCTCACCGACCCCGCCGCCTTCGCCGTGGTGATGCAGCAGGTGATCGTGGGCGTGGCCATCGGGCTGGCGGTGCGCATCGTGTTCGCCTCGGTCGAGCTCGCGGGCGAACTCATCGGCCTGCAGATGGGCCTGAACTTCGCCGGTTTCTTCGATCCTTCGACCAACTCGCAATCGAGCACGGTGGGCCGCTTCTTCGGCAACACCACCATGCTGCTGTTCGTGGTGATGGGGGGCCACCTCATGCTGCTGCAGGCCGTGATCGCCAGCTTCAACACCTTCCCCATCGGGGGCAGCGCCTTCGAGTCCATCAACCGCATGCAGCTGCACGAACTGGGTGCGGTGGTGTTCCGCTATGGCCTGTGGATCGCCCTGCCCATGATCGGCATGCTGATCTTCATCAACATCGTGCTGGGTTTCGTCTCGCGCATCGCACCGCAGATGAACGCCTTCGCCATCGGCTTCCCCCTCACGCTGTCGGCTGGCCTGGTGGGCATCGCCTTCACGCTGCCGATGCTGGACGCGCCCGTGGCCGCGCTCATGCGGCTGGCCACGCAGATGTTCATCGGCGGCTGACCGCGCCCTCCAGCACCCGAGGTGCGGCTTCGCGCATCGCGGCCACGAATCGCCGCAACCGCGCGGGGTAGAAGCGCGCGTACGGGTAGATCAGGTACAGCGGCAACGCAGACGCCTGCCATTCGGGCGCCAGCCGCACCAGCCGTCCGGCGGCCAGGTCGTCCGCCACCATCCAGGCCGACACAATGCCCACCCCCAGCCCGGTGAGGGCCGCGTTGCGCGTGACATAGAGGCTGTCCGTGCTGAGGCGGGGCCGGATGGCGAAACGGTGTGTCTCACCACTGGCGGCGTGCGTGAGCGAGACCTCGTTGCGGTAGTAGGTGCGCAGCGCCAGCCACGGCAGGGCTTCGAGCTCGCTGGCGTGCACCGGCACCGGACCGCCGCCCAGCACGGAGGGCGAGGCCACCACGATGCGCAGCACGTCCCCCAGCTTGATCGCCACCACGGCCGGATCGCGCACCTCGCCCACCTGCAGCGCACAGTCCACCCCCTCGCCGATGAGGTCGTGCGCGTCGTCGCGCAACAACCATTCCACGTTCACCTGGGGATGGCTTTGCAGAAAGTCCGCGAGCGGTCCCACGAACTGCTCCTGGCCGAACGCGTGCGGCGCCAGCACGCGCAGGCTGCCCTGCGGCTCCTCACCCACGCCGCGCAGGTCGGCCTCGAACGAGGCCCAGTTCTCCAGCAGGGCCTTGGCGCGTTCGAAGCAGCGTTCGCCGTCTTCCGTGAGGCGCATGGCCCGGGTGGAGCGCTGCAGCAGGCGCAGGCCCAGCAGCCGCTCCAGCGCCTGCAGGCGCCGGCTCACGGTGGGCTGGGTGGTATTGAGCTGCAACGCCGCACCCGAGAGGCTGCCGGCCTCGACGATGCGCACGAAGGTCTGCATCAGCTCCAGCCGGTCGCCCGTGGCTTCGGTCGGCACGGACAGGGCATGGGGGCGGTTTCTGCGCGAATTCATGCATCAATCGTATATCTGAAGTGCTCGCCAAGCCACTACCGACGCGTGCCTCCCGGTGACAGACTCTCCTCCTAGCTGTCCATCCAGGCATCCACCATGTCACTTATCCGCGTTCCGAATATCTCAAACGACGCCGCTCCGCCAGCGGCCGGGCTGTCCCAACGCACCGTGCTCGTGCTCGCCACCGGCGCGGGCCTGGGGGCGGCCTCGATCTACTACAGCCAGCCCATGCTGGGCGTGCTGGCCACGGACACCGGCGCCAGCACCCAGACACTGGGACTGATGCCCACGCTCACCCAGCTCGGTTACGCGCTCGGCATCTTCTTCACCGCGCCTCTGGGCGACCGCCACGACCGGCGCACGCTCATCCTCATCAAGGTGGCGCTGCTCGTCGCCAGCCTGGCGGCGGCGGCGTTCTCACCGTCGGTGGCCCCGCTGCTGGTGGCCAGCCTGGCCATGGGCCTGGCGGCCAGTTTCGCGCAGGACATCGTGCCCGCCGCCGCCACGCTCGCGCCCGAGGCCCAGCGCGGCCGGGTGGTCGGCACGGTGATGACCGGCCTGTTGCTGGGCATCCTGCTCTCGCGCGTGGTGAGCGGGTTCGCGGCCGAGCACGTGGGCTGGCGCGCCACCTTCTTTGGCGTCGCCTTGGCCACGGCGGCGCTCGGCGTCGCGCTGTGGCGTTTCCTGCCGCGCTTCGCGCCCACCACCCAGCTGCCCTACGGCGCGCTGCTGGGTTCGCTGCTGCAGCTGTGGCGCAACCACCCGGCCCTGCGCCGCGCCGCGCTGGCGCAGGCGTTGCTGGGCGTGGGCTTCAGCGCCGTGTGGTCCACGCTGGCGGTCTGGCTGCATGGCGCGCCGTTCCACCTGGGCTCGGCGGTGGCCGGCGCCTTCGGTCTGGCGGGCGCGGCCGCTGCCCTGGCCGCCCCGATCATCGGGCGGCTGGCCGACCGCCACGGTGCCCACGCGATCACACAGCTGGGCGCCGTGATCGCAGCGATCTCGTTCGCGTCCATGGCCCTCACGCCCTGGCTGCCACGCGAACTGCAGATGGCCTGGCTGGTGGTGGGCGTGGTGGGCTTCGATCTGGGCTTCCAGGCCTCGCTCATCGCGCACCAGACGCTGATCTACGGCATCGACCCCGGTGCGCGCGGCCGGCTCAACGCGGTGCTGTTCGTCTCGATGTTCAGCGGCATGGCCCTGGGCGCCGCACTGGGCAGCGTGCTGCTGGCCCAATGGGGATGGCTGGCCGTGAGTGCCCTGGCCACCGGCACCGCCCTCGCGGCGCTGCTGGTGCGCCGCTGGCGCCCGGCCTGAGCGGCGCCTCAGCGCAGCGATGCACCCGGCGAGCCGGCACGCCAGTGGCGCACTGTGTCTTCCAGCCGCGGCACGATGTGGAAGAGCGCGATCACAGTGCACAGCGTGAGCACATAGCCGGGCGGCAGGGGTTCGTCCTTCCAGCGCAGTTGCCATTCACGCGGATCAAGCCAGCCACCAGCCTGGGAGCCATGCAGCGCGATCAGGCACAGCACGGTGAACAAGGGCAGCAGCTCCAGGAAGCTGTATGCCATGCGCTCGGCAGCCTGCAACTCGCGCGTGCCGCGGGGCCGGCCGATCTCCAGCCAGTGGGTGGCCTCGTGCAGCAGGAACAGCGCCAGCAGCAAGACCAGCATGGCGAGATTGATTTCCAGCCAGAGCGCGGCGAGGCCGCCAAGGCCCATCTGGGCCAGCAGGGTGAGGTGGTACGCCGTTTCCCGGCGGCTCGCGGGCGCGTTGATATGCGTGCGGCGATGGCACCAGCCTTCCACCAGGCCGCCCAGCACCCACAAGGGCAGCACCCCGTACATCAACAGATCACGCCACATGTCCGTTCCCTGATTTGTGCAAGAACGCCAGGGCAAGATGCTCGCGCCACGGCACCGCGCCACGTGTAGGACATGTCTGAAGCGCGCCGCGCACCGCCAGCCGGTCGCTTCAGGGCGACAGCAGGCCCTTCAGCATGCGCGCCGGATTGGCGAGAAAGTCGCGCGTCACACGCACATGTGCCGTGTCGTCGTAGGCCACCGGCGCCACGCCGTCGGCACCGCACTGGTAGATGCGTGCATCGGGGTAGGCCATGAGCAGGGGCGAGTGGGTGGCGATGATGAACTGCGAGCCTTCCCGCACCAGGTCGTGGATGCGCGCGAGCACGGCGAGCTGCCGCTGGGGCGAGAGCGCGGCCTCCGGTTCATCCAGGATGTACAGGCCCTGCCCTCCGAAACGCTCGTTGAGCAGTGCGAGGAAGGACTCCCCATGCGACTGTTCGTGCAGCGACCGCCCGCCGTACGATGGCAGGATCGGCGCGCCGGGCCCGGGCTCGGCATCGAGCTGCTCGATCTCGGTGGCCACGTTGAAGAAGCTCTCGGCACGCAGGAAGAAACCGGTGCGGGGCCGCCGGAAGCCCCGTGCGATGCGCAGGTGCTCGTGGAGCACGGAGTGGGATCGGCGTGTGCTGAACCGGAAGTTCCGGCTGCCACCTTCCGCGTTGAAACCCAGCGCGACGGCCATCGCCTCAAGCAGGGTGGACTTGCCCGAGCCGTTCTCGCCGATGAAGAAGGTGACGCGCGGGTGCAGATCCAGCTGATCGAGCGAGCGCACCGCCGGCAGGTGGAAGGGATACCGATCGAAGCTGTCGACCGTGTCGCGCCGCAGGCTCACACGCTGGACGAACTGGGAGGAGATCATGGCCCGCTCAGCCCAGCAGGCGTGGCACGGCGGCCACTAGCATGGCCAGGCCCGAGAGGCTGAGCAGCGTCAGCACCACCTGCCGAAAGGCCGCTTCGCTCAAGCCCACGTACAGCCGTGAGCCCAGCAGCACCGGCACGAGCAGCGCCACGGCCACGATCGGCAGCAGGGGCCACATGTCGCGCGTGACCGCACCCGACACCAGATAGCCCAGCATGGTGAACGCCAGCGCGGCGAGGTTGAAGTTCTGGATGATGGCGCGCTGCTCGTCCTTCGCCATGCCGCGCAGCGTGCACCACAACGTGGGCACCACGCCGGTGAACCCACCGATGCCGCCCATGAAGCCACCCGCCAGGCCGGCCACGCCATCGGCCAGGCGCCCGCCGCGCGTCACCCGGGGCAGGCGTGAGGACAGCAGCATCAACGGACACCAGATCACGAGCACGGTACCGAGCACGAGGCGGAAGAGGTCCGGGTTGAGGTGCGGCAGCACCGCGATGCCGAGCGGTATGCCGAGCACGCCACCCGCGAGAAACGGCGCGAGCGCCTGCATCCGGAACGGCCGCCGGCTGCTCACCACGGCAACGACCTGGCCGGTGAGCGAGCCGAACACCGCCATCACGGCGGCCACGCGCGGTTCGATGCCCCAGACCCAGAACGACATGGCGACCATGCCGAAGGCAAAGCCCGAGAGCCCCTGCACAAAGCCCGCGACGGCGGCGCCCAGCGCCAGCAGGGCGATTTCCGGTGTCAGCACACGCGTGTCTCCAAAAAAGAAGCGGCCCACCACCGGGTGGGCCGCTGCCGATCTTGCCACGGGCCCGCGCCGGGCCGCCGCCTCAGTTCTGCACTTCGATCTTTTCGTCCCGGATCACCTTGGTCCAGCGGGCCACGTCGACGCCGAGGAAGGTCTGTGCATCGCGCGCCGAGGTGGCCCACGGGTCAGCGGCCTGCAACCGCAGCGTCTCGAGGATGCTGGGCTTCGAGAGCGTGGCCTGCACCATCTCGTTGAGCTGCGCGACGATGGGTGCAGGCAGGCCTTTCGGCCCGGCCAGGGCGTACCAGGCGCTCACATCGAAATCGGGCAGCACGGTCTCGGCGACGCTGGGAATGTTCGGGAACAACGCGAAGCGGTTCTTCGATGTCACCGCCAGCGGCCGCACCTTGCCGTTCTCGATGTGCGCGGCCATGCCGGCCAGCGAGGTGAACAGCAGCGGCACCTCACCGGCGATCACCGCCAGCGCCGGCGCACTCCCGCCCTTGTAGGGCACGTGGGTGAGCTTCACCTCCGCGCGCGACTGGAACAGCACGCCCGCCAGGTGCATGCCGCTGCCTTGCCCGCCGGTGCCGTAGTCGATCTTGCCGGGCGCCGCCCTGGCCTGCTGCACCAGTTCCTGCACCGTCTTGAACGGGGCATTGGGGTTGGCGATGATCGCGAACGGGCTGCGCGCCACCATCGAGATCATGGTGAAGTCGTTGACCGGGTCGAACGGCAGCGACTTGTACAAGCCTGGCGCAGCGGAATGGCCCGAGGCCATGAGGAACAGCGTGTAGCCATCGGGCTCGGCCTTGGCCACGTAGTTCGCGCCGATGGTGCCGCCCGCTCCGGGCTTGCCCTCCACCACGGCCTGCTGGCCGAAGCGCTCGCCGAACTGCGCGGCGATCAGGCGCGCGAGATTGTCCACCGGCCCACCGGAGGTGAAGCCGTGGATGATGCGCACCGGCTTGGTGGGCCAGGCGGGCGCGGCGGTCTGCGCCTGGGCGGATGACCCCAGCACGCCCAGCGATGCCAGCGCCAGCAGCGCGGTGGTGAAGGTGTTGCGTTTCATAGGAAGAACTTCTCCGGTTGGGGCCCGCGCTCGACGGGCCGGGATTGGTAATTGCCCTCTTCGAACATGCGCATGCGCGATGCCATGAGTTCCTCGCTCAGCTTCGCCAGCTTCTTCTCGTCGAACGTGAGCCTGCCGTCGCGCTTGGCGAACCGGCCGGCCACGATCACGTTCTCGATGTCCGATGTTTCGGCGTACATGACCACGATGTGCGCCGGGTT
>NZ_JAVDWE010000004.1:0-329403 GCF_031457235.1 Hydrogenophaga laconesensis | reverse complement strand
GAACTCGCGGCTGAATGTCCGTCTTCTCTCCATAAACCACCTCCGGTTTCATCTTCCACCTTAACAAGGTGTCTTTGAAACCGGCAGCAGCCCACGCCGTCGCATCAAGCCCGATGAGATGCCGCGTTGCTGGCGCAACGCAAAGAGACGGCCATCGACTCTCGCTCATGGCGGCCGATGTGCTGGAACTCACCGGGGCGGCGGGTCCGACACTCTCGACACTGGTTGTGAATGGGGGCGCGACAGACACGGTCGACGCCATGGGCTTTGGCTCACCAGCGGGTGCGGGTGTGGCGGTGTCCGTCGACATGAACGGCGACGGTTCGCTCAGCGCGGCCGAGCAGTTCACCACCGACGCCAGCGGCCAGATCACCGGCGACCTGGGTTCAGGCATGCAGACGTACCTCGTTTACAGCCACGCCTCCTTCGGCGTCCTGCTGGTCGACGCGGACATCCAGCACGCGATCGTCTGACCTTCGTTCAATGAAAGTCCCGGCTCACCGTCGACAAGCCATTGAGCAGCGGTGTGAGGTCCACCAGATGGCCGGCGATGAGGTTCCTGGCTTCGCCATCGCGCTGCCAGGTGCCGTACACGGCGAGCAGGCGCGAGCTGGTGAGCACGGCGCGCTGGCGTTCGCGGATGCGTTTCCACACGATGACCTGCACCACGCCTGTTTCGTCTTCCAGGCTCACGAACACCACGCCCGATGAGGTGCCGGGCTGCTGGCGCAGGGTGACGATGCCGCAGTGGCGCACGAGGCGGCCATCAGGCACGTCCTTGAGTTGTTCGGCGGTCATGAGCCTGCGCTTGCTGAGCTCTTCGCGCAGCAGGGCCAGCGGGTGGCGGCGCAGGGTGAGGCCGGTGCTGGCGTAGTCCCACACGATGGCTTCGCCTTCGGGTGCGGCGGGCAAGGCGAGCGGGGCTTCTTCCACCGGCGCGCCTTTGAGCAGGGCGGGTGCGGTGCGCAGCGCGGCGGCGTCCCACACCTGCTGGCGTCGGTGGCCACTCAGGCCCATGAGGGCGTCGGCGGCGGCGAGGGCTTTCATCTGGGGCTGGTCCAGCCCGGCGCGGCGGGCCAGGTCTTGCGCGCTGCGCAGCGCTTGTTGTTCGCGCGCGGCCACGATGCGTTGGGCGCTGTCCTTGCGGATGCCGTTGACGAGGTGCAGGCCGAGGCGCACGGCGCCATCGGGTTCGAGCGTGGTGTCGTGGTGGCTGTGCAGCACGTCGATGGGGCGCACGACAACGTGGTGGCGTTTCGCGTCCTGCACGAGCTGGCTGGGCGTGTAGAAGCCCATGGGCTGGCTGTTGAGCAGCGCGGTGAGGAATTCGGCCGGGTAGTGGCATTTGATCCAGCTGCTGACGTAGACCAGCAGCGCGAAGCTGGCGGCATGGCTTTCGGGGAAGCCGTAGCTGGAGAAGCCTTTGATCTGTTCGAAGATGCTCTGGGCGAATTCGAGTTCGTAGCCGCGATCGGTCATGCCTCTCACCAACCGCTCTTCGTACTTCTGCACGTTGCCATGCCGTTTCCAGGCGGCCATGGCGCGGCGCAGCTGGTCCGACTCATCGGGTGTGAAGCCGGCGGCCAGCACGGCGATCTGCATGCACTGTTCCTGGAAGATGGGCACGCCCATGGTGCGGCCGAGGGCTTGCCTCAGGGCCTTGCCATCTTCCGGGCCGGGAAAGGTCACCGGCACCTTGCCCTGCCGGCGGTTGAGGTAGGGGTGCACAGCGCCGCCCTGGATGGGGCCGGGCCGCACCAGCGCCACTTCGATCACGAGGTCGTAGTAGTTGCGCGGTCGCAGGCGCGGCAACATGCTCATCTGCGCGCGGCTTTCGATCTGGAACACACCCACGGTGTCGGCGGCGCAGATCATGTCGTAGGTAGCCTGGTCGTTCTGGGTCGCACTTTCCATGGTGAAGATGCGACCTTCTTTCTGGCTGATGAGCGCCATGGCCTTGCGCAAGGCGGTGAGCATGCCCAGCGCCAGCACGTCCACCTTGAGCAGGCCCAGCGCGTCGAGATCGTCCTTGTCCCATTCGATGACGGTGCGATCTTCCATGGTGGCGTTCTCGATGGGCACCAGACGCGAGAGCGGCAGCTGCGTGAGCACGAAACCGCCGGTGTGCTGCGAGAGGTGGCGCGGAAAGCCCATGAGCGCGGACGTGTATTCCAGCAGCTGCTGCACTTTCAGCTGCGAAGGATCGAGCCCCGCCTCTACCAGACGTTCGGTTGCGATGCCGTGGCCATCCCACCAGCGCGACTGTTTGGCCAGCACGCTGAGCGAACCTTCCTCGAAGCCCAGCGCCTTGCCCACGTCGCGCAGGGCGCTGCGCGGGCGGTAGCTGATGACGGTGGCGGTGAGTGCGGCGCGTTCGCGGCCGTATTTTTCGTAGAGGTACTGGATGACCTCTTCGCGCCGTTCGTGCTCGAAGTCGACGTCGATGTCGGGCGGTTCGTCACGTTCGCGCGAGATGAAACGTTCGAACAGCAGGCCGGTGAGGTCCGGGTTCACCGCCGTGATGCCCAGGCAGTAGCAGACCACGCTGTTGGCGGCCGAACCGCGGCCCTGGCACAGGATGTTCTGCGAGCGGGCGAAGGCGACGATGTCGTACACCGTCAGGAAGTAGTGTTCGTATCGCTTGAAGGCGATGAGTTCGAGTTCGTGCTCGATCTGCTTCGCGTTCTTGCCGCTGATGCCGTCTGGCCATTTCTGGCGGGCACCCTCTTCCGTGAGCCGGCGCAGGTAGCTCTGCGGCGTTTCGCCCTCGGGGATCACCTCGCCCGGGTACTGGTAGCGCAACTCGTCGAGCGAGAACTGGCAGCGCGCGGCCACCACCAGCGTTTCCGCGAGCAGTTCGGCGGGGTAGAGACTGGCCAGCGTGGACCGCAGGCGCAGGCGCTGCTCGGCATTGGGCGCCAGCGCGAAACCGCATCCGGTGAGCGGCTTGCCGATGCGGATGGCGGTGAGCACGTCGTGCAGGGGTTTGCGTGATCGCACATGCATCTGCACGTCGCCCACGGCCACCAGGGGCACGGCGGTGAGTTCGCTGCTCTGGCGCAGGCGGTGCAGGCGCATCTCGTCATCGAACTGGCACAGCTGTTCCACGCCCAGCCAGCAACGGCCACGAAAGTGCCACAGCAGCCAGCGGGCCACGGCATCGGCCTGCGCTTGTTCGATGGCCCGCTCGGGCACCGCGATCACCACGCAGTCGGCCAGGGCCTCGGCGTCGATGCCGTTCAGGTCGAGGCGGTAGGTGCCTTTCGTGGAGGAGGCGCGGCGCAGGCGCGTGATGAACTCGCAGAGGTTGCCGTAGCCGTTGAGGTTGCAGGCCAGCACCACCAGGGTGAAAGGCGAATCGCAGCGCACGCGGAACTGGCTGCCGATGAGCAGGGGAAACCGGTGTTTCTTCGCGGCCACGTGCGCGCGCACCACGCCGGCCAGCGAGCATTCGTCCACCAGGGCCAGGGCGCGGTAGCCCAGCTCCACCGCGCGCTCCACCAGTTCTTCCGGGTGGCTGGCACCTTGCAGGAAGCTGAAGTTGGAGAGGCACCGCAACTCGGCGTAGTCGGGCAGCGTGGCTGGCGTGCTGGGCGTGTTCATGCGGCACCTTCAGGCAAAGTGCCCGTGCAGATACCAGGCGGGCGCACCGTCCAGCCGGGTCTGGAACACCCACACCACGCCGGCTTCGGCAGACAGGGCCACCCAGTAATCGCGCACCACGTTGCGGTCTTCGTCGCCCGCGCGGTCCCACCAGCCGCCTTCCACGCGCTGCGGGCCGAGCAGCAACATCAACCGGCCGTGGTAGACGGGGTGGTCGCCCTGCACCAGCAGGCGCAGCGGCGCGGGCAGCAGAAAGCCGGGCTGGGGCAGATCGGTGCCGGGCGCGCCCTTGCGCGGCAGCGGCAGCGCGGCCGGCTGCCAGCGGCACATCCATTCGGGGCGATGGTCCTCGCACAGCACGGGGCGCAGCACGCGCTGCGGCCCCAGGCGCGCGGCCAGGCGCTCCAGCACCAGACCGAGTTGTTCGCCCTGGCGCACGGTGTCGGGCAGCAGCGAGGCGCTCACGTCGTGCAGCGGCCGCACCTCGGTGGCCACCAGCCGCAGGTCGCCCACGGGGGCTTTCAATTCCACCCGCGCCAGGTGTTCGCCCAGCAGGCGGCAGAGGTGTTCGATGTCGCGCGTGGGTTCGGCCGTGCGGATGGTGATCTCACCGCCCTCGCCTGCCGCGCGCGAGCGCATCGCGTCGTGCGCCCAGTGCAGTGTGAACGCGGTGACGCCCGCGCGCCGCGCCGCCAGCCAGCCGCTGAGCACGCGCAGCAGGCGCCGAGCGCCGAACAGCAAGGCCGGCGCCTGCTCCACGCGCGCCATGAGTTCGAGGCGTTCCTCGAAATGCTCGGGCAGCGCCACCCAGTCGTGCGCTTCGGGCACGAGGCCGTAGACTTGGTCCAGTGCATTCAGCAGGTGCTGATCGAAGCGGCGCGCCAGGCCATCGCGGGGCAGCGCGCGCACATCGCCCAGCGTGCGGCAGCCGATGTGTTCGAGCGTGAGGCGGTGCGGGTGCACGGCGCTCAGCGTGTCCATGGGCAAGGTGTCGAGCAGCGCCTCCAGCGGGTGGCGCAAGCCGTTCTCGATGCCGGCGCGCACCAGCGCGAGCGCGGCCAGGCCGTTGGGCGCCCAGGCCAGCCGCGCCACACCCAGTTCCCGGCCTTCGTTCCACACGCGGTCGCGCAGCGCACGCCGGCCACCGAACAGGCGCACGCTGGCCTCCACCTCCATCAGCACGGCTTCGTCGGCCAGCGCCACCCGGGGCGTGAACTGCAGCGCCCAGGTGGCCAGCGCGCGCTGCGCGGCGTCAGTGCACGCGGCTGTGCCGCTGCACGGGCTGGGCAGAAGGGCTGTCCACAACATGGATCGTCTCTTCGTGAGGCATCCACCGGCCGGGCTGGCGCAACCGGGGCGGGAGGATGGCGGCCAGGCTGCCCGGCACCGAGGCCAGGCGCAGGGTGTCGTCCAGCGGTGGGCCCTTGCGTTTGGCAATGCGCACGTGCAGCTCCCAGTCCACACCCACCGTGGCCTGCACGCGCAGGGGTGCGGCCGACGACTCGCGCAGCGCCCGGCTGGGCCGGCACACGAACACCGGCGCGTCGAACCCCGCCGCGAGCACCTGCAACCGGCGGATCTGTTCGGCGCGTGCGCGCGGCAGCCAGGCCACGAGCGCGCCACAGGCCTGGGCCTTGATCAGTTGCTCGGCCGACCACAGGCGCTCGGCCGGGGTGTCGGCCCGCACCCAGACCAGCCGGCGCTCGTCGATGCCCTCGAAACGCAGGCCCGGCAGGTGCGGCGGCAACGGCGGGCCGACCACCACCACCGGCTGCCCGGCCGCGCAGATGGATCGCAACGCCGGCCCTAGCAGGCGCCATTCCAGCGAGCCACTGAGCGGCGAAAGGATTTCCGTCAATCCATGGCCGGGCCAGCCACCGCCGGGGAGTTGCGCGTCCAGCGCGTCGAAACCGGTGGGCCAGACAGCCGAGACCGGCGCGCCGATCTGGTCACCCCGCCAGAGCGCGGCAACCACGGCCGCAGGCATGGCCACCGCAGGGGGTGTGGTCGAGCGGAGGGATGAAAGGGACGGAGACGGGTCGTCCTCCGGCCAGGAAAAGGCGGGCTGCATGGTGCGCTCAATATACTGTATTTAAATACAGTATTAAAGTGCAAATCCAGCCCTACAGCCTTTACTCATAAATGTTGTGGGGGTCTACTATTTTGTAGAATGCGGCCATGATTTCGACTCAGACTTCCCGCCACGCCCCTGCACATTCAGGTGGCCTGGGTGCGTCTGTCTCACTGTTGTCCCCTGCCGAGTACGCACGCCTGCATGGCATCAGCGCGGAACGGGTGCGGCAGCTGTGCCGCACCGGCCGCATTCCCCGTGCCACCCTGCGAACCCTGGGACCCATGACGATGTGGCTCATTCCTTCGGATGTGGCCGATCCCAGACTGCCCAGAGGAAGGCCCTGCAAACCGCGGGTGACCGAGCCCAGTGCGCCCTCGCAGCCGCAGGCAAAGCCTCGAATCTCGCTTTATCAGCCAGATCCGGAAACGCAGCGCCTGGCCAAGGCCCGCCTGCACCTGGGGAGGCAGGAAGCGCAAACGATCATCAAGGCCATGAAAAAGAAGGGCGTGAAGATCGCACTTTTTGGTTCGATGAAGACAGGCAGGACCACGCCCTTTTCCGACATCGACCTGCTGATCACGGACCCGGGGCCGATGGGGGCTTTGCGTGCCATTTCCGAAACGCTGGCCGAACGCCTCACGATTCCTGTGGATGTGGTCGCCGCAGAAACCATCGGGACCGACGCCTTCGCTCGCATCAAGGAAAGCCTGAATGCATAGGAAAGAGTTCGAGGCCGAGATGGCCAAGCTCGAGAAAGAACTCGAGGCATTCGGGCATTGGGAGGCGCAGAACCCAGCCGCCGGTGAATGGGAGTACGGCAAGCTGGCAGGGTCGACGGTCAACAGCGTCTACACAGGCATGGAGACGATTCTGGAGGCCGTTCTCAAGCAGACCGACCCGCCCATGGAGCAGGACTCGGGTTACCACGCGCGGTTGATCAAGATCGCTGCAATCGCCACCGAAACACGCGACCCCTTGATCAGCGAGGCGCTGCGCGGGCTGCTGGATGACTTGCGCGGTTTTCGCCACGTAGGCCGCAAGCGCTATGGCAGCGAGATCGATACGCAACGCGCCAGGCTTGTGCTGCACAACGCCGCAAAGGCCGCGCCGGTCTTTCGCAAGGAAATGTCCGTGATCATCGCGGCGCTCGAGGAAGCGCTGACCATCGAACAAGCGGAACAACTGGAACGCCGCAAGGCGGAGAACCACACGAAGAAGCGCTCGGGCTGACCCGAGCGGCACCCTCAGCGGCTCACACCGCCTGGCCAAGCCGCCCCACGCCCTCCTCGATCTTCTCCAGCCCCACGGTCGCGAAGCTCAGGCGCAGGGTGGCGTGGTCGGGGTTGCGGGCGTAGAACGGCGCGCCGGGCACGAAGGCCACGCCCTTTTCAATGGCGCGTTTGGCGAGTTCACCGCCGTCGGCCACCTTGCCGCCCGCACCGGTGAGGCGGGCCCAGACGAACAGGCCGCCCTGGGGCTGCACGAATTCGATCGCATCGCCCAGTTCGCGCCGCAGGGCGTTGCCCATGGTGGTGGCGCGCTCGGCGTAGACCTTGCGCACCTTGTCCAGCGTGGCGGGCATGCGGCCGGCCTTGAGGTATTGCGCGGCGGTGGCCTGGGCAAAGGTGCTGGTGTGTGCGTCGCTGAACTGCTTGCACATGGTCGCCTTGGCCAGCAGATCGGCCGGACCCACCATCCAGCCCACGCGCAGGCCGGGGCTGAGCACCTTGCTCAGGCTGCCGCAATGCACCAGGCGCTCGCGGCTGCCGGGCACGGTGGCGCTGAGCGCGAGCAGGCTGGGCGGCGGGGGGGCGCCGAAGTAGAGGTCGCCATACGGGTCGTCTTCCACGATCAGCGTGTCGTGTTTCACCGCCATCTCCAGCACCTTCTTGCGGCGCTCCAGGCTGAGCATGGCGCCGCTGGGGTTGCCGAAGGTGGGAATGAGGTAGACGAACTTGGGCTTGTGTTCGGCGATGAGCTTTTCCAGTTCGTCGGTCTTCACGCCGTCGCCGTCCACCGGTGCGCTGATGAGTTCGGCGCCGTAGAGGCGGAAGCACTGGATGGTGGCGAGGAAGGTCGGGCCTTCGACGATGACCTTGTCGCCGGGCGAGACCAGCGTCTTGCCCAGCAGGTCCAGCCCCTGCTGGCTGCCGGTGGTGACGATCAGGTCGTTCGCGGCCACGTCTTTCGCGCCCTTGCTGGTCATGAAGGCGGCGAGCTGCTCGCGCAGCGGCTGGTAACCCTCGGTGGCGCCGTACTGCAGGGCGCCGCCGGCCTCTTCGGTGAGCGCCGCGTTCACCGCCTCGCGGATGCCATCCACATCGAACATCGCGCTGTCGGGAAAGCCGCCGGCGAAGCTGATGATGCCGGGCTTGCCCAGCAGCTTGAAGAGCTCGCGGATGGCGGAGGTTTCGACGTTGTTGAGGCGGTCGGCGAAAGGAATGGCAAAGGTCATGGCGGCGGTTTCCGTGAAGTCGTGAACAACGACCGCCATTCTCGCGCACCGGCGTGGGGCGCCTCCGGGCTCAGGCCAGGGCCGTGCCCGCCGGGGCGTGCAAGCGGGCGCCGCGCAGCCGCTTCGCCAGCCCGCGCCAGCCTGGCTCGGGGGTGCGCCGGGTGCAGGCGGAGGCATGCGGCTCCAGCCGCAGCACGGCGGGTTGCAGGGCGTAGGCGATCACGCGATGCTGTGGCTGGGTGACGAAGCTGTCGCCCTCGTTGAGGACCACGTCGCGCTCGTCGTGGTCGAGCGTGAGCCAGACGCTGCCTTCGCGGCACACGAGGCGCAGCGCGCCAGAGGGGATGGACTGCAGCGCCTTGTGGGGCATGTTCAGGTCCACGGTCAAGGTGTCGGTTTTCATGAAACACTCCTTCGCATCAGGGATGTGCATGAATGTAGGGAGCCAACCTATACTGCGCAAACGCTCATTTCGAATGCTTCGCATGCCATTCAGGAATGTGAAGGAAGAATGTGAAAGCCACCCCTGACACCCTCCCCCGCTCGCAGATGCTCCGGCTGGACCTGCTGCCCTGCTTCGACGCGGCGGCGCGCACGCTGAGCTTCACCCTGGCCGCGCAGGAACTGCACCTCACCCAGTCGGCCGTGAGCCGGCAGATCCAGCTGCTGGAAGAAAGCCTGGGGGTGCCGCTGTTCGAACGGCGCCACCGTGCCCTGGCGCTGACCGAGGCCGGCGAGGTCATGCAGCGTGCCACACGCGATGCGCTGGAGCGGCTGCGCGACGCCTCGGCGCGTGTGCGCCCCGGCCCGCGCCTGCGGCAGGTGGCCATGACGTGCACGCAGGGCTTCGCCTCGCTCTGGCTCATCCCGCGGCTGGCCCGTTTCACGGCGAACCACCCGGAGGTCGACGTGCGCATCTCCGCCTCCATGGCCATCATGGATCTGGAACGGCACCGGCTCGACATGGCGGTGCGCTTCGTGCCCTCCAGCATCGGACCGGGCAAGGCACTGTTCGAGGAAACCCTGCAGCCGCTGTGCGCCCCATCGCTGCTGCGCCAGAAGACCGCGCCGCTGCGCCAGCCGGCCGACCTCGCCCGCCACACTTTGCTGACGGTGGAGAAGCACGCGGGCACGGCCCTCACCTCCGACTGGGACCCCTGGTTCCAGGTGATGGGCCTGCAGGACATGCGCATGAAAAACACCGTGCAGTTCACCCAGTACGCCGACGCGGTGGCGGCTGCGGTGGCCGGCCAGGGGGTGGTGATCGGCCGGCTGCCGCTGCTGCAGTCGCTGGTGGACGCGAAGCAGCTGGTGGCGCCGTTCCGCAGCGGTGGCGCAGCCACGCGCCGGGGCTACTACGTGGAGATGGCGGCCCACGCGCACGACAACGCCGACGCGCTGGACTTCGCGAACTGGCTGCGCGCCGAGGCCGAACGGGGCTGAGCCCCGCGCGTGGCGCGTGGGACAATCCGCGCCCATGACGCCACCCCAGATCGAAGCCTTTTTCGCCACGCTCCAGGCCGCCAACCCCAGCCCGCAGACCGAGCTCGAATACACCAGCGTGTTCGAGCTGCTCACCGCCGTGCTGCTCTCGGCACAGGCCACGGACGTGGGCGTCAACAAGGCCACGCGCAAGCTGTTCCCGGTGGCGAACACGCCACAGGCCATCCTCGACCTGGGCCAGGAAGGGCTGGAGAGCTACATCAAGACCATCGGCCTGTACCGCAGCAAGGCGAAGCACCTGATGCAGACCTGCCGCATGCTGGTGGAGCAGCACGGCGGCCAGGTGCCCGGCACGCGCGAGGCGCTCGAGGCCTTGCCCGGTGTGGGCCGCAAGACGGCGAACGTCGTGCTCAACGTGGCGTTCGGCGAACCCACCATGGCGGTGGACACGCACATCTTCCGCGTCGGCAACCGCACCGGCCTGGCACCGGGCAAGACGCCGCTGGCGGTGGAGCTGCAACTCATGAAGCGAGTGCCACCCGCCTACGCGGTGGACTCGCACCACTGGCTCATCCTGCACGGGCGCTATGTCTGCCAGGCGCGCAAGCCGCTGTGTCCGCGTTGCGCCGTCATCGCGTACTGCGACTACAAGGACAAGACGACCGCCCCCTGAGCGATGCCGCCCAGGCGTGAGAAAGCCTGCGTTCATCCCCTCACCCGATCCGCACCTGTTTGGTGCGCCTACGATGGCATTTTTCCATCCGGGGGAGACGATCAGAATGACAAAGACACTTTTCGCGCGCGCCGCGCTGGCCCTGCTGCTGTGTGCCGGGCCGACCCACGCAAGGGACCTCATCCTCGCCATCAGCGAAGGCACCTCGGGCGGCACCGACCACGCCCGGGTGATCGCCAAATACCAGGGCCTGGCCGACGTGCTGGGCAAGAGCCTCAGCCAGAAAGTGAACGTGGTGTTCATCCGCGAGTTTTCCGCGCTGGAGGACGGCATGAAGGAACGGCGCTTCGCGCTGGCGATGGCCCGCCCGAGCGACTTTCCCGCGCGCGGCATGCGCGACTACGGCTACCGCTACGTGGCCTCGGCGAAGCCCGACGGCCAGTGCCTGATCGTGGTGCCGAAGGAGGCGCCCTACAAGACACTCGCCGACATCAAGGGCAAGCGCCTCGTGCTGCCCGAACCGGCGGCCTACATGGCGAAGTTCTGCGCGGCGGCCCTGCGCGACGAAGGGGTCGACATCGGCAAGGAAAACGTGCAGCGCGTGCGCGAACAGGGCGCCGTGCCGTTCTACCTGAGCAACAAGTTCGCCGACGTGGGCGGCGTGGCGTCGTACTCCGGCGTGGCGAAATCGCTCGAAAAGAGCGGCCACCGCGTGCTGCACACCAGCGTGTCGCAGCCCTACTTCCCGCTGATCGCGGACCGCGAATTCACGCCGACCCAGATCGAGGCGATGCAGAAAGCGCTGCGTGCCCTGCCCGACTCGGAAGCCGGACAGGATGTGCTCAAGAGCGTGGGCGTGCAGGGATTCGACACCGGTACCGAAAAGCGCCTGCGCGACCTGCTGGCCTGGCTTGGCCTGTAGGCGGGCTCAGACTTCGACGGTGATCCACCCGCCCTGCTCGGGCGCGTCCTTCGGCCATTCGCTGGCTTCGCGGATGTGCACGCCACCGCTGTTCAGGATGTACGTCACGGCGCGGATCACGCCCGCGTGGGTGATCCACAGCACATCGGTGCTGGTGGCCGGCCGCAGGTCGGCCAGCGCGGCGGCCACGCGGTAGAGCAGCATCTGCGTGCTTTCGGTGCCACCGAACCGGTGGTGGGCGAAATCGGCCATCCACTCGTTGAAAGCCGAATGGGGCACGCTGTCCCAGCGCTGCAATTCCCAGGTGCCGAAGTCCATCTCGTTGAGGCGGGTGTCGATGCGCGCGGCACCCAGGTCGGAACGCTCGGCCTGGATCGCCCCCGCGAGCTGCTGCGCGCGCAGCAGGCCCGACATCCACACCGGCGTACCCGGTGGCAGCAGCGGCGCGATGTTCAGCGCGGCCTCGCGCGTGAGTTCGCCATGGGCGGGCACATCGCTCGAGCCATAGCACAGACCGGGGCCCAGCATCACGGGCGCATGGCGAAGCAACCAGAGTTTCATGAGAGCACGGGCAACGACAAGGCAATGCCCAGGTAGAACAGCACCTCGCTCACCTGCTGCGTGGCGCCGAGGCCATCGCCGGTGAAGCCTTGCAGGCGGCGGCGCAGCAGCCGCCACACCCACGCCAGACCGAGCAGCGCGCCCAGCACGGCCTGTGCCCACGGCGCGCCGGGCAGCCACCACCACGCGAGCACCATGGCCAGCAACCACCAGAGCAATCCCGCGAACAGGCTCCGATCAGACAACCGATCGGCCAGCGGCTTGCTTTTGGATTGCGCGGTATCGCCCACGTGCGGCAGTGTACGGATGACGAACAGGGGCATCGTGCGCGAGGTGACGTGCGCAGCGAACAGGGCGACGACCGCAAGCCGCCCGCCCCCCTGCGCCAGCAGGACGAGCAGACCGATCTTCGCCAGCAGCACCAGCACCAGCGCGATGGCGCCGTAGCTGCCGATGCGCGAGTCCTTCATGATCTCCAGCGCTCGCTCGCGCTGCGCGCTGCCGCCCAGGCCGTCGGCGAGGTCGGCCAGGCCATCTTCATGAAAGGCGCCGGTGAGCATCACGCTGAACACGGTGCTGAGCACCACCGCCACCCACAGGCCCGCGAGCCCGGGTGGCAGCAACGCGAGCAAGGCCCAGAGCACGAGTGCCGAGAGCCCGCCCACCACCCAGCCCACACCCGGGAAGTGCGCCGCACTTGCGCGCAGCATGGTCGGGCTGTAACCCACCCACCCGGCCAGCCGCCCCGTCACAGGAATGCGGGTGAAGAACTGGAGGGCGAGCAGAAAGTGGCGGAAAAAAATGCTCATGTCATCGGTGCGCCGTGGGGTTCTGCTCCAGCTCCTCGCTGCGCGACACGCCGGCCGATTCGAAGCTCGCCATCTCGCGAAGCAGCGCGCACGCACTCACCAGCAGCGGCCAGGCCAGCGCGGCACCCGAGCCTTCGCCCAGGCGCAGGCCGAGATCCAGCAAAGGTTCGACCTTGAGGTGCGCGAGCATGAGCGCGTGGCCGCGTTCGCCCGAGCAATGTGCGAACACGCAGCGCTGCAGCACGTTCGGTTCGAGGTGTGCAGCCACCAGCACCGCAGCGCTCGCGATGAAGCCATCCACCACGATCACCCGGCGTTCCTCGGCGGCCTGCAGCACCGCACCGGTGAGCGTGGCGATCTCGAAACCACCGAACGCAGCGAGGGCATCGAGCGGCGCCTGCGCATCGCCGTGGCGCGCCAGCACCTCGCGCAGGATGCCGATCTTGCGCTGCACCGCCGCCGCGTCCAGCCCGGTGCCGGCGCCGGTGACGTCGGCCACATCGAGCCCCGCCAGGCGCGCGAGCAGCAGGGAAGCGGCCGAGGTGTTGCCGATGCCCATCTCGCCCAGCAGCAGCGCATTGCCCGGCAGGCCGCGCAGCACCTCGCGGCCGTTGGCGATGGCCTGCGCGCATTGCGCTGCGCTCATGGCGGGGCCGCTCGATGCATCGGCCGTGCCAGGCGCCACCTTGCGCACGAACAGACCGGGGCGGGGGGCGAAGTCGTGGCGCACGCCGCAGTCCACCACGTTGAGTCCGATGCCATGCTGGCGCGCCAGCACGCTCACGGCCGCGCCACCGGCGAGGAAGTTCTCCACCATCTGCCAGGTCACGTCGCTCGGGTAGGCCGAGACGCCGCGCGCCGCCAGGCCGTGGTCGGCCGCGCACACCAGCATCTGCGGTGCGCGCAGCGTGGGCTGTGGCGTGCCGAGGATGAGGCCGATGCGCTGCGCCAGCGCTTCGAGCCGGCCCAGCGAGCCCAGCGGCTTGGTCTTGTTGTCCAGCGCGCGCTGCAGCGCCTGCGCAAGTTCGGGTTGGCTGATGTCGGCGATGGTGTTCATGTTCAGGGTGCGATGAGTTGGTCGAGCAGGCCGGGTTCGACATGCTGGGCAAGAAAGTCCGCCAGGCCGTCGAACACGGTATCGAGGGTGGGGGCCGTCGCGCCGAACAGCGCGTGCAGCACGCGGGGGTCTTCGAACAGGCCGTGCAGGTAGACGCCGAGTACGTTGCCCTGCGCGTTGCACCAGCCCAGCCCATCGGGCAGCGCCCCCTGCGCCACGTCGCCAGCGGCGGCCATGGCGGCGTGTGGCAGTGTCTGCCCGTGGTGGATCTCGTAGCCGGTGGCTTCCACGCGCGAGAGCGCGGCCCAGGCGCCAGCCAGGTCGCCAAAACGCGACTGCGTGCGGCGCACGGTTTTCTGCGGGTCGAACTGCGTCACCAGCGGCAGCAGGCCGAGGCCGGGGGCGTTGCCGTCGATGCCGTGCGTGTCGATCAGCGCCTCGCCCAGCATCTGCAGGCCGCCGCACACGCCGAGCACCGGGGCGCCACGCGCGGCGTGCGCGGCGATGGCGCGGTCCAGCCCTTGTGACCGCAGCCAGGCGAGGTCGGCGGCGGTGGCCTTGCTGCCGGGCAGCACGATCCAGTCGGCACCGGCGCAGTCGGCCGGCGTGCGCGCCCACAGCAGGCGCACGCCGGGCACGTTCTTCAGCGGCTGGAACTCGTCGAGGTTGCTGATGCGCGGGTAGGCGATCACGGCGATGGTGGTGTGCACGGAGCCGGAGGCACGGGTCCTGTCGTCGAACACACCGTCCTCCTCCGGCAGGCCGTGCTGCCACCACATGGGCAGCACCGCCACCGTGGGCACGCCGGTGAGTTCCCGCAGTTGTTGCGGCGCGGGGACGAGCAGGCTGGCATCGCCGCGGAACTTGTTGAGCACGAAGCCATGGATGAGCGCGCGCTCTTCGGGTGGCAGCAAGGCCCAGGTGCCGTACAGGTGGGCGAAAGCGCCGCCGCGGTCGATGTCGGTCACGAGCAGGCAGCGCGCCTGCGCGTGCAGGGCCACGCGCATGTTGACGATGTCGCTGGCGTGCAGGTTGATCTCGGCGGGCGAGCCCGCGCCCTCGATCACCACCACGTCGTTCTCTTCGCGCAATGCGTCCAGCGCGGCCGCCACCTGCGGCCACACGCGCAGACTGCGCCCGCGCCACGGCATGCGCGACAGTGCCTCGTCCACCTGCCCCATCAGCACCACCTGGCTGCGCGTGTCCGCCTCGGGCTTGAGCAGCAGCGGGTTCATGCGGACATCGGGTTCGGCGCGTGCGGCCAGGGCCTGGAAATACTGGGCGGAACCGATCTCTCCGCCGGCCCAATGACTTTCCGCCGGGCCACCCCCAGGAAAATCAGCCGCCTCGGGCGGCTGCGACCCGCGTGAGCGGTGGAGCGAGGGGGCGACCACCCGGGCGTTGTTGCTCATGTTCTGCGCCTTGAACGGCGCCACCTTCAGGCCCATGCGGGCGTAGTGGCGGCACAGCGCGGTGGTGAGCCAGCTCTTGCCCGCACCGCTGGTGGTGCCGAGCACCATGACGCAGCGAGCGCTCATGTCGCGCGCTCCCGCTGATCCAGAAGCGCCTCATGCAATGCGGCCTGCGCCTGGGGCGATTGAGCGCTCACGCGCCATTGGCCAGGCAGGCCGAACGAGGTGGCATCGCGCAGTTTGATGCCACGCGCGCGCAGGGCCACGGCATCCAGCGCGTGTGGCGGCGTGGCGCAGAAGAAGGGTGCGTCACCGGGCGGCACGGCCCAGCCAAGATCGGTGAGGAGGCTGCGCTGCGCGGCAGTCCACCCCCGCAGCGTGTCCAGGCTGTGTGCCAGCCAGTCCTGCGACGCGGGCTGCACCCAGGCAGCGAGCAGGGCCACGGCATGCGCACCCAGCGGCCAGGAAGGCGCGAGCTCGTCGAGCGCGCGCGCCATGGGCACCGCGCCCACCGGGGCGATGGCGTAGCTGCCACGCACGCCGGTGAGGCCGAGCGCCTTGTTGGGTGACCAGAGTTGCCAGACCCGGCCGAGTGCAGCGGCATCCAGGCTGCTGCGTCCCCCGAGCCGCAAAGGCTCGTAGGCCCGGTCGAGCACCACGCGGGGGGCCGTGGCCGCCACCACCATGGCCATGGGTTCGGCGCGACCGAGCGGGCTGGCGGGCTCGCACAGCCAGGCCAGGTCGGACAACGCCGGGTAGGCCGTGCGCTCCAGGCGCCACGCCTCGGCCGCGCGCGTGTAGTCGCCATAGGCGCGCGCCGGCAACCAGACGCGCTGCCCGCCTTCGCGCGCCACCCAGGCGGTGATGCGGCCGATGAATTCGCTCGCGCTGCCGGCGATGACGATGCGTTCCGCGTCCACCGCGTGGAAGGCGGCCAGCGCTGCGCGCAAGGCGGTGTACGACGGGTCGGGGTAGTGCCGGGCGTCGGCGTGCTGCACGGCGGCCAGCGCCGTGGGGCACGGCCCACAGGCATTGGCGTTGGTGGAAAAGTCCCACCGGGGAATGCCGTGGGCATCGGGCCCACCGTGCAGGGTCGTCGTCATGCCGGCATTCTCCAGGCCAGTGCGGCCCAGGCGAGCGCGCCCACTGTCAAACCCTGCACCACCCGGCCAGCCAGGCGCAGCGCTCGCGCCGTGTCGGCCGGCTGTGCGAGACGGCCGTCACCGTGCAGGGTGTACACGCCCGGCTTGCACAGCCGCACGTCGAGCACCAGCGCCATGGCGGCCATGGGCCAGCCGCTGTTGGGCGACGGGGTGCGCCGCGCCTGCGCCTGCAGCGTGCGCCAGTGCCCCACCCCGCCCTGCACCGTGAGCAGGGCCGCGGTGATGCGCGCCGGCAGCCAGGACAGCACGTCGTCCGCCCGCGCCGCCCATTTGCCGGCCCAGGTCCAGTCGCGGCCATTGCGCTCGCCCCGGTAGCCCCACATCGCGTCGGCGGTGTTGGCGAAGCGGTACAGCGCAGCCCCGGGCAGGCCGGCAACGGCAAACCAGAACAGCGGCGCCACCACGGAGTCGTTGAGGTTTTCCGCCAGCGATTCGATGGCGCTCTCGCGCACCTGCGAGGCGTCGAGCGCGCTCACGTCGCGGCTCACCAGCCAGGCCAGCCGGGCGCGGCCCGCCGCGAGCGATTCGCCCAGCGCGTGTTCCACCGCGCTTACCTCGTCGCGCAGCATGCGCCACGAGAGCATGGGTTTGAGTAGCAGGCCCGTGACCAGCAGCTGCAGCCACATCGGCCAGTTGCCCATGAGCCTGAGCGCCGCAAGGGCGACCGCCACCACGAGCAGCGCCCCGGCGATCCAGACCAGCGCCCCCAGCACGAATGGACGGGCCATACCCGCGACGGGCGCACCCCAGGCCGGCGCGATGCGAGGGCCCAGCGCGCCGAGGTAACGCCCCATCCCCACCACCGGGTGCCACCGCGCGGGCGGCTCACCCCAACAGCGATCCACCAGCAGAGCGACCAGAATGGCCGCAGGTGCCAGCAAAGGATGGAGGTCCATCGGGACGTTCATGCAGGCATCGCCGTCGTGGCTGCGGCGGCGATCCGCAGAGCGCGCAGCAGCGCGTCAATGTCCGCTGGCCGGTGCGCAGCCGAAAGTGCGATGCGCAGCCGTGCGGTACCGGCGGGCACGGTAGGTGGGCGGATCGCCGGCACCCACACCCCCTGCTCGCGCAGCACGGCCATCACAGCAAGCGCGGCATCGTTGTCACCGATCACCAGGGGTTGGATCGCGGTGGCCGAGGGCATCAGCGCCCAGCCGGCGGCATCAAGCGCGGGATCGCTGCCGGGTGCGAGCCCTTCGCGCAGCTGCGCGATGTGCGCCTGCAACTGTTGCCGGCGGCATTCGCCATCGGGCCCGAGCACGCAGCGCAGGCCCGCCCGCACCGCCTCGGCCAGCAGCGCGGGCGCTGCCGTGGCGTAGGTGTAGCTGCGGGTCTTCTGCAGCAGCCACTCCACCAGACTGTCCGGGCCGGCGACGAAGGCACCGGCCACGCCCAGGGCCTTGCCCAGTGTCGCCATGTAGATCACGCGCCGCGAGGCCTGGGCACCGGTCAGGCCGGCAGCGGCCAGGGTGCCACGCCCCTGCGGCCCCAGCACGCCGAAACCGTGCGCGTCGTCCAACAGCAGCAAGGCGTCGTGACGTTCGCACAGCGCGTGCAGCGCCGCGACGTCGGCGACGTCACCATCCATGCTGAACACCGCGTCACTGATCACGAGCTTGCGCCTCGCCTGGCTGGCCGCCAGCAGCGCCTCCAGGCGCGCCAGGTCGGCGTGGGGGTAGCGGTGCACCGTGGCACGCGACAGGCGCGCGCCGTCGATCAGGCAGGCGTGGTTCAGTGCGTCCGAGAACAGCGCATCGCCCTCGCCCACCAAGGCCGGCACGATGCTCGCGTTGGTGGCGTAGCCTGCATAGAAATAGAGCGCGCGCGGCAGGCCCACGGCCTGGGCAAGTTCGCGCTCGAGTGCCGCATTGGCCGCGCTGTGGCCGCTGACCATGGGTGAGGCGCCGGACCCCACGCCGTAGCGGTCCACGGCGGCGTGCACGGCCTCGCGCAGCAGCGGGTCCTGCGACAGGCCGAGGTAGTCGTTGCTGCAGAAGGCAAGCAGCGACGCACCATCGACGCACAGCCGCGCGCCCTGCTCTGGCACCACCTCACGCCGGCGGCGGCGCAGCGACTGCGTGTCCAGCGTCGCCAGCTTCTCATCGAATTCGTCCAACCAGCTCATCATGTCTCTTTCATTGCCAAGCCGTGGGCAGGTCCACCGTGATTTCGTCCGCCTTCGGCGCGGTGGTCTGCCACGCTATCCGGCCCAGCAGTGGCGCCGACAGCCAGCGGCACAACGTGTGGATGTTCTCTTCGCGGCAGGGCATGTCGGGATCAATGGCGTTGGCCACCCAGCCCGCCAGAGGCAGGCCATCGGCGCGGATCGCATCGGCCGTGAGCAGCGCGTGGTTGAGGCAGCCCAGGCGCAGACCGACCACCAGCACCACAGGCGCACCGATGGCGCACGCAAGATCGGCCAGGGTTTCATCGCAGTTGACCGGCACGCGCCAGCCGCCTGCACCTTCGACCACCACCACGTCGGCGTGGCCACGCAGCGCGCGGTGCGCGGCCAGCAGGTCGGCCACGGTCACGGTGCGGCCCACGCGCGCAGCCGCCAGGTGGGGTGCCATGGCGTCGGGCAGGGCCACCGGGTTGTCGAGCGCGGCAGGCACGCGCACCGTGGAAGCCGTGCGCAAGGCAAGCACGTCCTCGCTGAGCGCTTGCCCCTGATGATCGACCAGCCCCGCCGCCACCGGCTTCATTCCGACCACACGCCGGTGGTGCCGCGCGAGCGTGTGCAGCAGGGCCGCGCTGACCAGCGTCTTGCCCACACCGGTGTCGGTGCCAGTGACGAAGCATCCGTCAAACGCCATCGCGCACCTCCACCCCGCCTACGAGCCCCGCACCGGCGTCCTCTTCCGCCAACGTGGCCTCCAACGCGGCCCGCGCCCCTTGCGCCAGCCACGCGCCCTCCTCCTCGTCGATCACGTAGGGCGGCATGGCATACAACGTGTGGCCGATGGGCCGCAGCACCAGCCCCTGTTCCAGCGCGTGGCGTGCGTAACGGCGACCAAAGTCGAGCAGGCTGCTGGCCACATCCCACGCGAACACCATGCCTTGCTGTCGCGCATGGCGCACGCGAGGGTGCGCCGAGAGCGGAGCGAACTGCGCAGCCAGCCGTGCGGCCGTGGCCTCGTTGCGCCGCAGCGCGTCGGTCTGCTCGAACAGGTCCAGCGTGGCCAGTGCGGCGCGGCAGGCCAGCGGGTTGCCGGTGTAGCTGTGCGAGTGCAGGAAACCTCGTGCGACCTCGTCGTCGTAGAACGCGGCGTAGACCTCATCGGTGGCAAGGACCACCGAGAGTGGCAGCGTGCCGCCGGTCAGGCCTTTGGAGAGACACAGGAAGTCGGCCCGTATGCCGGCCTGCTGGTGCGCGAACAGCGTGCCGGTGCGTCCAAAGCCCACGGCGATCTCGTCCAGCACCAGGTGCACTTCGTAACGGTCGCACAGCTCGCGCGCGCGCCGCAGGTAGTGGGGATCGTGCATCGCCATGCCGGCGGCGCACTGGATCAGGGGTTCGACGATCAGCGCCGCCGTCCGTTCATGGTGCTCCTCCAGCCAACCGGCCAGTGCGCGGGCGGCGCGCTCGGCGACGTCGGCGCCGGGTTCGCCCGGCAGCGCGGCACGCACATCGGGACTCGGCACGGTGGCGGCCAATCGCACCAGTGGCGCGTAGGCCTCGCGGAAGAGCGTGATGTCGGTCACGGCCAGTGCGCCCACGGTCTCGCCGTGGTACCCGCCCGCCAGCCCGACGAAGCGGTTTTTGTGGGGCCGCCCTGCGTTGCGCCAGTGGTGCGCGCTCATCTTGAGGGCGATCTCGGTGGCGCTGGCACCGTCGCTGCCGTAGAAGGCATGGCCCAGCCCAGTGGCCGCGGCCAGGCGCTCGGACAGTTCCACCACCGGGGTGTGGGTGAAGCCAGCCAGCATGACGTGGTCCAACCGGTTCAGCTGATCCGTGAGGGCTTCTCGGATGGCCGGGTGGTTGTGCCCGAACAGATTGACCCACCACGAGCTGATCGCATCGAGGTAGCGTCGGCCTTCGTGGTCATACAGCCAGACACCGTCAGCCCGCGCCACCGGCACCAGCGGCAAGGCCGCGCCGCCCGGTGCATGCAGCTTCATCTGCGTGCAGGGGTGCCACACCGCCGCGAGGCTGCGCTGGCGCCAGGTCTCATTGAGCGAGGACATGCGTGACCCTGCTTCAGTCGGCCGACACGTGGCGTGGCCTCAAACCCAGCTTGGCCAGCAGACACATGTCGGCCGCCACGTCGGGGTTGCCAGTGGTGAGCAACTTCTCGCCGTAGAAGATCGAATTGGCGCCGGCCAGGAAGCACAGGGCCTGCACCGCCTCGCTCATCTGCTGCCGCCCGGCCGACAGGCGCACCCGCGCGCGCGGCATGGTGATCCGAGCCACCGCGATGGTGCGCACGAATTCGAGCGGATCGAGGTCGGGCTGATCGGCCAGCGGCGTGCCCTGCACTTTCACCAGGTGGTTGATGGGCACCGACTCCGGGTAGTCGGGCTCGAGGTTGGCCAGCTCGGCCACCAGCGCGGCGCGCTGCAGACGCGTCTCGCCCATGCCCACGATGCCGCCGCAGCACACCTTCACGCCCGCGTTGCGCACACGCGCGAGCGTATCCAGGCGGTCCTGGTAGTCGCGCGTGGTGATGATTTCGCCGTAGAAGTCGGGCGCGCTGTCGAGGTTGTGGTTGTAGTAGTCCAGGCCCGCATCTCGCAGGATCTCGGCATGTCCGTCGGACAGCATGCCCAGCGTGGCGCAGGCCTCCAGGCCCTCGGCCTTGACGGCGCGCACGAGCTCGGCCACGGCATCGACGTCGCGGTCTTTCGGCGCGCGCCAGGCAGCGCCCATGCAGAAGCGCGTGGCGCCGGCCTGCCGTGCGCGCTGCGCCGCCTCGCGCACGGCGTCCACGCCCATGAGTTTGCCGGCGGTGAGGCCGGTGTCGAAATGCACCGACTGCGGGCAATAGCCGCAGTCCTCCGGGCAGCCGCCGGTCTTCACCGACAGCAGCGTCGCGAGCTCGATCTCGGTGGGATCGAAATGTTGGCGATGCACCGTCTGGGCGCGGTGCAGCAACTCGGGGAACGGCAGGTCGAACAGCCCCAGCACATCGTCGACGCGCCAGGCGTGCGTGCCGGCCTCGGCTGCGGGCTGGGGCGTGGGGCTCGCATGGAAATGCAGGGGCTGCACAGCGAGGGAAGTCTGCGGCAGAGCGATATCGGGCGTGGTGGTCATGTCGTAGTTCTTTCGACTTATGGAGGCGGTATTCTGCCTGTGCTTGCGGACGGGCAGGCCGCCCCCTTCTCCCCGGTCAGGCCATCTGCGACAGCTTGCCGGCTTCGCCGAAAGTGGCGCGCAACGCGGGCTGCAGCCAGCGCTGGAACGCCAGGCCGGTGGCCATGCCCATCAAGGCCCAGAACGAGACCGAGACCCAGCGCGTGGCCCAGACGAACTGCGTGCCCAGGTCGCGCAACGTGGTCTGTGCCTCACCCTGGAACCCGGCCAGGGGGTCGCCGGTGATGTGCGGCGCCCCCACCACGTAGGGCAGCGCCAGCAGCGCGGCGGCGATCAGCCAGCGGAAATGGCTGCGCATGCCGGCGGCCACGGCACAGGCGCCGGCGGCGCTCGCGGCCGCGAGCGTCCACCAGCCCTGGCGCGAACCGAGGCGCGCGGCGTCCATGCCCGGGATTTCGGCGTGCAGGCCGATCGACGGCCAGAGGTAGAAGGACAGCCAGCCAGCGGCGGCGATCACCAGCGCCAGCGGCAGCGCGCGCAACGAGGTGCCGCGCCAGGTGGCCACGCCCATCACCGCGAACACCAGCAGCGCCATGCTGAAGGCGTGCAACACGTTGGCGACGAGGGTCCAGCCGGTGCGCTCGAAGCCATCGGCGGGTGCCCATTCCTCGGCCTCTTCGTCCATGGCGTGGCCTTCGTGGCCCGCGTGCGCAGGTTGCGCAGCGGGGGCCTCCACCTTCTGGTCTTCGAACTGCTCGGCCGCCAGGATGATCGGCACGGCCTGCAGCTGTTGTACACCGGTCTGCACCAGACCCACGAACAGGGCCACCACGAGGCTGACCCAGATCAATCGTTGAAAAATCATGTTCAAACTCCAAAAAACAGACGAACCAAAGCGACCTCTTCCAGAGGTGCCGCGGAACCGGTTTTGCCAGGCTGCAGGCACCGCCCCCTCGAGGGGGTCGCGCGAAGCGCGGCGGGGGTGGTTCTCAATGGCATGGCTTGACGGTCACGTGGCGCACGTCGTGCGCCGCGTTGTGAGCGACCGGGCTCTCTGCAAAGGCCACGCCGTACAAAACGACGAGTCCCAGCGCGGCGCCGGCCGCGAGTTGCAGCAGCAGGCTGCGCGCAGCGGATGCGGTGCCCAAAGGCGTGGTGGTGCTGGTTCCATTCATGTGGTGCTCCATTTCAAGAAAAGTCGGGGCAAGAGAACAAGGAAGCCACGGTGCCGCGCCCTCTGGCGCCGTGGCGGGAACAGGAAAGGCATGTCATGCGTCCGGCACCTCCAGCGCGGGTGGCAGGCGCGCGAGGATGCCGCTGCGCAGGCGGGCGGGTCGCTCGTTGCGCAGGAGGTTGCCGTCGCTCGCGGTGGCGTGCTGGCCCGCGCAGGCCAGCACGTGCTCGGCCGTCTCGGCATCGGGCACAAGATCGCCGAACAGGTAGGTGTATTTGCCGGGCGCCTGGAAGGCCACGGAGCAGGCGCGCGAGCAGCTGCTGAGGCAGGCCATGCCACGCACCCGCACGGCGTTGTTGATGGGGCCGTGTTGCCGCGCGGCCTGCACGGCCTCGAACAACGCGGCGCCGGCGGCGGGCAGATCGCGCGAGGCACCCGGCGGACGGCAGGTGGTGCAGACGATCACCTCGGTGACCGGCAATGGCGGAACAGGTGCGGACATGTCGTTCGTTCAGAGGTGCTCAGACGGGCAGCCGGTGCTCGGCGTGCCAGCGTTCGGCCCAGGCCGCGCAGCGGCCCACGGGCTTGAGGGGGTCGTCGAAATCCACGACGACGATGTGCCCCGCTGCCGCCGGTGCCATGGGCTGTTCGAGCGTGCGGCCATCGGTGAGCAGCCACAGGCAGTTCTCACCACGCGCGTGCCGGGCCTTGCGCAGCAGGCGCTCGGCCTCGCGCAGGCAGGCCACCAGCGGCGTGCCACCGCCGCCACCCACCGGTCGCACGCGCGCGCTGCCGGCCACCCGGGCCGGGCCTGGCGGCAACAGGAGTTGCACGCCCTGGCCACCGAAGCACAGCAGCGCCACGTGGTCGCCCGCGCGCGCGGCCTGTTCGATCAGGCGCGCGGCGTAGCCCTTGGCCCAGGCCAGCCGGCCGCCGCGCTGCATGGAGCCCGAGGTATCGAGCGCGATCAGGTGCAGGCCGGGTGGGCGGGCGTTCACGGGCTGGTGGCGCAGGTGCGCCGCCGCCAGCCGCTGTGACCCCTTGGCCTGCAGCGTGCGCAACCAGTGGATGCCGGTGCCCTTCGCTTCGGCAGGACGCGCCGCGTGCCGGGCCAGGGTGGGCCGCTCGAGGGCTTGGGGTGCCTGCCACCGCCGGCCGCCGGGCGCCTGCGGCGCGTGCGGGCCGGGGTGGCTCATGCTTTTTTTGGGGGCCAGCCCCCCGTGGATGGGACACGCACCATGGCTTCGGGTTGTGGCGGCAGCGCGCCCCAGTCGCCCTCGGGTGCGGCTTCCTGCGAAACGGCGTCGCCCTGCCCGGCAGCGGGCGAAGGGTGCGGCCGAGAGGCGCCGCCAGCCGGTGGCGGTGCCACGTGCGGCGAACGGCGGTGTGCCAGCGCGAGTTCGGCCACGGCGTTCACGTCGTCCACGCACACGGTGTCGCGCTGTTCGAGCGCGGCCAGTGCGCGCGCGGCGCGCAGCATCACGAGGTCGGCCCGGATGCCGTCCACGCCGGCGGCCAGCGCCAGGTTGGCCGCGTGCTGCACCACCGCGTCGGGCCATGCCAGCGCGGCCAGTGCCTCGCGCGCGGCGGCCACGCGGGCCGCGAGTTCCGCCTGCGCAGCGGTGTGCGTGGCCAGCAGCGCCTGCGGGTCGGCGTCGAACGCCAGGCGGGCGCGCACGATGGCCTGGCGCTGCGCGGCGTCGGCCGGGTTGTCGAGCGCCACCGAGAGGCCGAAGCGGTCCAGCAGCTGCGGGCGCAATTCGCCCTCTTCCGGGTTCATGGTGCCCACCAGCACGAAGCGCGCGGCGTGCTGGCGCGACACGCCGTCGCGCTCCACCGTGTTCACACCGCTGGCGGCCACGTCGAGCAGCGCGTCCACCAGCGCGTCGGGCAACAGATTCACTTCATCCACATACAGCACGCCACCGTGGGCGCGCGCGACCAGCCCCGGCGACAGACGCACCGAGCCATCGCGCAACACGTCCTCCAGGCTGAGGGTGCCGACCAGTTGCTCCAGGCCCGCGGCCAGCGGCAGCGTGACGAACGGCGCCTGCGGCAGCAAGGTCGCCAGCGCCCGCGCCGCCGTGGACTTGGCGGTGCCGCGCGGGCCGCTGATAAGGACGCCGCCCATGCCCGGGTCGATGGCGGCGAGCAGCAGCGCGCGCTGCAATCTCTCGTGGCCGACCAGCGCGGAGAAGGGGAAGCTGGCCGGCGAGGCGGTCTGCAGTTCGGGCGTGATGTTCATGGGGGCAATCCTTGGTCTTCGAGCGTGTGCTCCAGCGCCAGCAGGTGGTGTTCGATGCGTTCGCGGTGGTCGCCGGGCTCGGCCCACAGGCCACGCCGCATGGCTTCGAGCAGGCGTTCGCCGATGCTGCGCAGCGCCTGGGGGTTGTGCTGTTGCAGGAAGTCGCGCGTGGCGCCGTCGTGCAGGTAGGCGTCGGCCACGAGCGCGTACTGGTGGTCGCCTACCACGCCGGTGGTGGCGTCGAAGGCGAACAGGTAGTCCACCGTGGCGGCGATCTCGAAGGCGCCCTTGTAGCCATGGCGCTTGACGCCGTCGATCCACTTGGGGTTGACGGCGCGCGCACGCACCACGCGCGCCACCTCTTCGCCCAGCGGCCGCACGCGCGGCGCGCCGGGCGTGCTGAAGTCGCCGTGGTACAGCGCGGCGCTCTCGCCGGTGAGGTGCTGCACGGCGGAGGCCATGCCGCCCTGGAACTGGTAGTAGTCGTCGGAGTCGAGGATGTCGTGCTCGCGGTTGTCCTGGTTGTGCAGCACCGCGTCCACGCGCGCCAGGCGCTGTTCGAAGGCCGCGCGCGCCGCCTCGCCGTGCTGGCCCTGCGCGTAGGCGAACGCGCCAGCACGCAGGTAGGCCTGTGCGAGCTCCGCGCGGTCGTTCCAGCGCCCGCTGGCGATCAGCTCCTGCAGGCCGGCCCCATAGCCACCCGGGCGCGGGCCGAACACGCGCCAGGTCGCCTGACGCTGCGCGTCGTCGAGCCGGGCGCCGGCGGCCACCGCCTCGGCGGCTTCGCGCCGCACGCGCACACGGATCGGGTTCACGTCGTCCGGCTCGTCGGCTTCGGGTATGGCGGCCACGGCGCGCACCGCCGTGTCGAACAGGTCGATCACGTTCGGGAACGCATCGCGGAAGAAACCGGAGACGCGCAAGGTCACGTCCACGCGCGGCCGGTTGCGGATGGCCATGGGCAGCACCTCGATGTCCACCACGCGGTTGCTGCCGGGCGCCCACTTCGGCCGCACGCCCAGCAGCGCGAAGGCCTGGCCGATGTCTTCTCCTCCGGTGCGCATGGTCGCCGTGCCCCACACCGAGAGGCCGACCGCGCCGGGAAAGCTGCCGTGGTCCTGCACGTGGCGCTCGACCACGCGTTCGGCCGCGAGCGCGCCCATGGCGTAGGCGGTGGGCGTGGGCACGGCGCGCGTGTCCACCGAATAGAAATTGCGGCCGGTGGGCAGCACGTCGGGCCGGCCGCGCGAGGGCGCGCCGCTGGGGCCGGCGGGCACGAAGCGGCCCGAGAGGCCGCGCATGAGCTGGCCGATCTCGTTGGGGCCGCAAGCGTCGAGCCGGGGCGCCAGGGTCTGGCGCATGCGCTCGATGACCGGCGCCGTGTGCGGCGACGCCTCGGCGTCCATCGCCATGGCGTGCTCGCCCAGGTGCCGCTCGACCAGCGCGCTCGCCAGCAACTCCAGCCGCTCGCGCGTGTGCCCGGCGTGGCGCCAGGGCTCGTCGCTCAGGGCCTGCAATACAGCCGGGCGTGGCCCGGTCCAGGTCTCGGCCCATTCCGGGCTGAGCGGGTCGAAGTTCTGCAGGCCGAGGTCTTGTGCCAGCGCCACCAGCAGGCTGCCCTGCCCCGCCACCTGGCCGCCGGGAAAACGCGCCAGCGCCACCAGCGTGTCGGTGCGCTGACGGCCCTGGGGCGACTCGCCGAGGATGTGCAGCCCATCGCGGATCTGCGATTCCTTGATCTCGCACAGGTAGGCGTCGAGCCGCGCCAGCAGCTGCTCGCGCTGCGCCTCGTCGGCCGGTGGCTGGAAGCCCAGTTCCTGGTGCAGCCGGTGTTTGAGCACCTGCGCCAGGATGCCTTCGCGCAACCGCTTCGCGCGGCGCGGGTCGAGCGAGAGCGCCTCGTAGTACTCGTCCATCTGGCGCTCGAGCTCCTGCAGCGGGCCGTAGGTTTCGGCGCGCGTGAGGGCGGGCATGAGGTGGTCGATGATCACCGCCTGCGTGCGGCGCTTGGCCTGACTGCCCTCGCCCGGGTCGTTCACGATGAAGGGGTACAGGTGCGGGAGGGGCCCGAGGATGGCGTCGGGCCAGCAGGCCGCACCGAGCGCCACGCTCTTGCCCGGCAGCCATTCGAGGTTGCCGTGTTTGCCCACGTGCACCACCGCATCCACCGCGAAGCGGCGCCGCAACCAGAAATAGAAAGCCAGATAGGCGTGCGTGGGAACGAGGTCGGCATCGTGGTACGTGGCCACCAGATCGAGGTCGCGCCCGCGCGCCGGCTGGATACCCACGAACACCTGGCCCAGGCGCAGGCCCGGCACCATGAAGCGGCCGCTGCGCAGCATCGGGTCCTGTTCCGGTGCGCCCCACAAGGTGTTCACCGCGTCCTGGTTCTCCTGTGGCAAGGCGTGGAAGTCGGCCAGGTAGTCGGCCATGGCCAGGCTCTGTCCGACCGGCCGGTGGTCGTTCGCGTCGGTGTCGTTGGTGACGCCCAGCACCAGCCGCGCCATCAGCGCGTCGCCGTCTGCGGGCAGTTCGCCAGTGGAGTACCCCGCTTCGCGCAAGCTGCGCAGGATCGTCACGGTGGACGCGGGCGTGTCCAGCCCGACGCCGTTGGCCAGGCGTGCGTCGTCGTTCGGGTAGTTGGCCAGGATCAGCGCGAGGCGCTTGTCCGCGTTCGGCTTGTCGCGCAGCGTGCACCAGCGGCGCGCGAGTTCGGCCACGAAGCGGATGCGCTCGGGTTTTGGCTGGTAGCGCACCACGTCCACCTCGGTGCGTTCGCAGCGCCAGGCCAGCCCTTTGAAGCTGATGGCGCGCGTGCCGATGCGGCCGTCCACCTCCGGCAGCACCACCTGCATGGCGAGGTCGCGGGGGGCCAGGCCGTGCGGGTCGGCCTGCCATTGTTCCTGCGAGCAACCGGCGGTGATGAGCTGCAGCACCGGCGCATCACCGGCCAGCGTGACCTCGTCCGCACCGTCGCCGTCGAGCGAGGCCACGGCAAAGCTGGTGGCGTTGAGCACCACGGCCACGCCGCGCCCGGCGGCCATGCCTTGCAGCGTGGCGAGGCTGCCGGGGTTCTTGAGCGAATCGATGGCCACGGCGATGGCGTTGAGGCCCTCGTCGGCCAGCGCGGCCAGCATGGCGTCGAACACGGCCGTGTTGCCCGATTGCAGGTGTGCCCGGTAGAACACCAGCAGGGCCACGGGTGCACCGGCACGCCAGGGCGCCACGGCCTGCGGCGTGTACAGCATCACTGGCGGCAACGGGACCGGCAACGGTGGCCTTGGACCGAGACCGAATGCCGCGTGGCCGATGAGGGAGAAGAAGGCCTGTGCGTTGTCGCGTCCGCCTTCGCGCAGGCAGCGCCAGAGCTGGTCGCAATCCTCGGGCGATGCGGTGCTGCGCATCAGCAACTGCGGGTCCTGCGCGTTGTCGCCAGAGAACAGCGCCAGCCACTGACCGTGTTTCGCCGCCAGCGCCACCGCCTGCTCCACCACGTAGGCCCAGTCGCTCGGTGCGCCCAGGTGGTCGATCACCACCACACGGGCATGGCGCAGCACGTCGTCCACGTACATGTCGGTGGAGGCGGGCTGGCGCAGCCACATGAGGTTCACCAGCCGCACGGTGGGAAAGCCATCGCCCAGGCTGTTGGCGGCATCGGCCAGCAACGAGAGTGTGGTGTCCGCTGCGCTGAGCACCACGATGTCACCCGGGGTCTGCTCCACGCGCACGATGCCCTGCCCGCCGTCCTCGACGTGGCCGCCCGGGCGCGTGGACAGCAGGTGCATGTCAGGCCGCGCTGGCGCCGGCGCTCAGGGTCGACTGCAGTTCGCTCTGCAACGCGTCGCGGTCGAGGTGATCGCCGATGAACACCAGGCGCGTGGCCCGCACTTCGTCTGCGCGCCACGCGCGGTCGAAGTGGCTGTCGAAGCGCTGGCCCACGCCCTGCACCACCAGGCGCATGGCGGCGCCGGGCAGGGCCACGAAGCCTTTCACGCGGTAGATCTCATGGCGCTGCACGAGCGCGACGAGCGCGTCCAGCAGGCGCTGGCGGTCCGGCGTGTCCAGCGTGAGCGAGACCGAATCGAACTCGTCGTGGTCGTGGTCCTCCTCCTCGTCGTGGTGCGTCTTGCGCTGGTCGATCACGTCTTCCACCGCGCGCTCCAGGCCGAGCAGCACGCCCAGGTCCAGCCGGCCGTGCTGCGCGTGCACCAGTTTCACGCCGGCCGGCGTCTCGGCGCGGATCGTGGTCTCCACGCCCACCAGAGCGGCCGCGTCCAGGCCGTCGGTCTTGTTCACCACCACCAGGTCGGCGGTGGCGAGCTGGTCTTCGAACAGTTCGGCCAGCGGCGAGTCGTGGTCCAGGTTCTCGTCGGCTCGGCGCTGGGCGTCCACCGCCGCCGGGTCTTCGGCGAACAGGCCCGCGGCCACGGCGGGTGCGTCCACCACGGTCACCACGGCATCGACCGTGAAGGCGTTGCGCAGCGCTGGCCACTGAAAGGCCTGCACCAGCGGCTTGGGCAGGGCCAGGCCCGAGGTCTCGATGACGAGGTGGTCGATCTGGTCGCGCCGCGCGGCAAGCTGCTCCATCACGGGCGCGAACTCTTCCTGCACGGTGCAGCACAGGCAACCGTTGGCGAGCTCGAACAGCTGGCCGTTCTCTTCACCGTTCTCGTCGCAACCGATGCCGCAGCCTTTCAGCAGTTCGCCGTCGATACCCAGTTCGCCGAACTCGTTGACGATGACAGCGATGCGGCGGCCCTGCGCGTTCGTGAGCAGGTGGCGCAGCAGCGTGGTCTTGCCGGCGCCGAGGAAGCCGGTGACGATGGTGGCGGGAATCTTTCGGGTCTGCATGGGGTCTCCGGTTCAGGGGCGTGTGGGCAGGGCGAGCAGGCAGTCGGCCAGCATGTGGGCGGCCTCGCCGAGGCGGGGGCCGGGGCGCGAGAGCAGGTCAATGCGCTCGGCGTCGAGCTGGCAGACCTGCTGCCGGCGCAGCGCGGGCAAGGCGGCCCAGCCCGGGCGGTCGGCCATCGCCGACAAGGTGGCGGCGGGGCCGATGATCAGATCGGGCGAGCGGCGCACCACCATCTCGGGGTTGACGCGCGGGAACAGGCCCGCATCGCCACTGACGATGTTGACCAGGCCCAGCCGCGCCACGGTTTCACCGATGAAGCTTTTCGCGCTCGCCGCCGTGGGGCCGACGCCGACCTCCACGTACACCGTACGGCCGCGCAGCGCCGCCGGCACGCGGCGTGCGGCGGCGTCCAGCTCTTGTTCGATGCGCTGCACCAGTTCCTGGGCGCGCGCGGTCTCGCCGAGCGACTGGCCCAGCGCGAGCAGCATGCGCTTGAGGTCGGCATGGGTGCGCGCGTCGAAGGTCTGCACCGGCACGCCGAGTTCGCTCAGGCGCTCGCCGGCGCGGCTTCGCGGCCCGAGCAACACCATGTCTGGGCGCAGCGCGACGATGTGTTCGATCTGCGCGTCCTGCAGGCCACCGACTTTCGGCAGCTTCGCCACCGGTCCCGGCCCGCTCGAATAGCGGTCCACACCGACCAGCTGCGCGCAGTGGCCGAGCGCGCACACGGCTTCGGTGAGCGAGGGTGAGAGGGTGACGATGCGGTGCTGCGCGAGTGCGGGGGTAACGCCGAAACCGCCGAGCAGCCCGAACGCCAAAGGCCCCAGCAAGGGATACCGCAGAACCGGCTTGGCCGGGCGGCAGGTATCGCCCCCTTGAGGGGGGACGCGCGGAGCGCGGCGGGGGTGTTTCAGATCCATCAGTCTTCAATGCCTCTTTGCGCGGGCACGCCAGCTTTGAAGTGGTGCTTGATCAGCGTCATCTCCGTCACCGTGTCGGCCAGCTCGATCAGTTCCGCCGGCGCGCCGCGCCCGGTGAGCACCACGTGCACCTGCGGCGGCCGCTCGCGCAGGCAGGTGAGCACCGCGTCCAGCGGCACCCAGCCGTAGCGCAGCGGGTACATGATTTCATCCAGCACCACCATGAAGTGCCCGCCGGCGCGGATGGTGGCCTCGGCCTTCGCCCAGCCGTCGCGCGCGAGTTCGGCGGAGTGGTCCAGATCGCGGCTCTTCCAGCTGAAGCCGTCCCCCAGCCCTTCGATGGGAATGCCGAGCTGCTCGAACAGGCGGTGTTCGCCGAACCGCGCCGACGGCACCTTCATGAACTGGTAGACCTTCACGGTCTTGCCACGGCCGTGGGCACGCAGCGCAAGACCGAACGCAGCGGTGCTCTTGCCCTTGCCGGTGCCGGTGTGCACCAGCACCAGGCCGCGCCGTTCGCCCTGGGGTTTGGGGGTGTCCCGCAACACGGGTGGAGTTTCGATCTGCATATCAGTTTTTCACCGCACCGGCATGCGGCCCACAACGAGAGAAGGAGAGACAACCTCCATCAGAGGCATCAAGGGTCCGGCTCCGCCGGCCCGAGATGCCGTCCCCCGCCCAGCGCCGAAGGCGCGCCAGAGAGGAGGGAAGCCGCAAAGCGGCGCAGGGGGGGTGTGTCATGTTCAGCGGGGCAGCGCGACCCACTGGTCGCCGAGGGGGTGGATCGCGATGCGATGGTCAAAGACCTGTTCGAGGGCGCGGTGGGTCGCGTGGTCGTCGCAGGTGCCCTGGTGGCGCACACGGCCGGCGGCCATCACCACCATCTGGTCGGCGTGCAGCGCCATGCCGATCTCGTGCAGCACGCTCACCACGGTCTTGCCATGGGCAACGAGTTCGCGCACCAGGAGCAGCCAGTCGGCCTGGTGCGGTGGGTCGAGGTTGGCCAGCGGCTCATCCATCAGCATCACGTCGGCCTGCACGGCGAGCAGGCGCGCGAGCAGCACGCGCTGGCGCTCGCCGCCCGACAGCGCGCCCAGCGGACGCTCCCGCCAGTCCCAGGCCTGCGTGGCGCGCAGAGCCTGTTCCACCGCCGCGCGATCGGCGTCGGACGGCGCGGCCAGCCAGGCCTGGTGGGGCAGGCGGCCCAGCATGGCCACATCCCACACGCTGAGGTCATCAGCGCCCTGCTCGCCCTGCCCCAGCCACGCCAGGTGCCGCGCGCGTTCGCGGCCACGCCACTGGGCCAGCGGGCGGTCCAGCAGCCGCACCTGCCCGCTGTGCGGCAGCAGCCCGGCCAGCGCCTTGAGCAGGGTCGACTTGCCCGCGCCGTTGGGGCCGACCACGCTGGTCCAGCGACTGGCGTGCAAGGCGATGTCGATGCCATGCAGCACGGGAGCGTCACCGAGCACCACGCCGATACCTTGCGCTTGCAGCGCCATGGGCTGGACGGCGCTCACAGTCCACCTCCCGGCCGGCGGCGCCGGTGCATCAGCCAGAGCAGGTAGCTGCCACCCAGCACGGCAGTGAGCACACCGACCGGCAATTCCTGCGGGGCGATGACCCAGCGCGCCAGCACGTCGGCCGACATCAGCAGCAGCCCGCCCATCAGTGCGCTGAGGACGATCAACCGGCCGTGCGTGGTCTTGACGATGGAGCGCACGAGGTGAGGCGAAGCCAGTCCCACGAAGGCGATCAGGCCGGTCTGTGCCACGGACGCACCGGTGGCCAGGGCCAGCACCGCCACGAGCACGACACGCACGACGGACAACGGCAGGCCCAGGCTGACGGCCGTGGCCTCGCCCAGTGCCAGGCCATCGAGCACGCGCCCCAGCGAAGCCCCCACCAGCAGCGCGGCCAGCAGCATGGCCGCCATCACGCCGCAGGCCGCCCAGCCCACAAAACCGGTGCTGCCCAGCATGAAGCCCTGCATGGCCTGCAGCACGTCGGGCGAGGCGATGGTGACCAGATCGCGCGCAGCACCGAGCACCACGCCCACGATCACGCCCGCCAGCAGCAGGCGCAGCGTGTGCTGCACGCCCTTGGCCAGCGCCAGCGTGAGCACCACGCCGATCACCGCGCCCGCGAAGGCCGCGCCCGTCAGGCCCAGCCGCACCAGCCATTGCGTGGCGAACGGCGTGGCACCGAACAGCGCCAGGGCCAGCGCCACGCCGAGCGCGGCACCCGAGGCGCTGCCCAGCAGGTACGGGTCGGCCAGTGGGTTGCGGAAAAGCCCTTGCGCCACCGCGCCCGCCAGGCCAAGCAGCGCGCCGGCCACCCACGCCCCCAGCGTGCGCGGCAGGCGGATGTCCCACAGGATCTGCCAGGCCACCGGGTCGTGCCGCGCGCGCAGCACGCTGTCGAAGCCGGTGCTGCCCACGCCCGCACCGAGCACCAGCACGGCCACGGCGGCCACCAGCAGGGCACTGGCGAGCCAGAGGCTGTGGCGTGCACCACTCATCGCGCGCCCTTTTCGGTGATGCAGCGTGCCATCAGCCGCGCGGCCTCGGCCATGCGGGGGCCGGGACGCACCAGCACATCGGACTCGTCGGCGGTGAACACGCAGACCCGCTGCTCTCGCAAGGCACGGATGCTGCGCCAGCCCGGCCGGGACTCCAGGCCCTGCACATTGCGCGCGCCGATCATGATCAGGTCCGGGTTGGTGCGCACCACGTACTCGGGATTGACACGCGGGAAGGGCCCCATGGCGGGCGTCACGACGTTCTGAAGACCGAGCCGGGCCATCATCTCGCCGATGAAGGACTTCGTGCCGGCCGCATAGCCGCCCGCGCTCACCTCGTAGTACACGCGCAGGCCTTTTGCGCCCGGCGGCAGCGACTGCGCCGCCGCCGACACGCCGGCATCGATGGCGCGCCAGATGCGCTCGGCATCCGGCACCTCGAGCAGTTGACCGAGCTTGCCCATGACGCGTTGCGCGTCTGCCGAGCTTTTTGGCTCCATGGCCAGCACCTTCACACCGAGCGACTCGAGCCGCTGCACGCCTCGCGACGAGGTGGCCATGAGCACCACGTCGGGCTTGAGGGCCACGATGGCTTCGATGTTCGGGTCGATGCCACCACCGACCTGCGGCAGCGCGCGCACCGGGGCCGGGTGGTTGGAATAACGGTCCACGCCCACCAGTCGGTGGCACTGGCCGAGTTCGCACACCGTCTCGGTAAGCGACGGCAGCACGGACACGATGCGCTGCGGCGGTTGCGGCAGCGCCACGGTCACACCGCGGTCGTCCGTCACCTGCACACCGGCTGCGTGCAGCACACCAGCGGACGACAGCGTGAGCGCAACGGCCCAGCGGAAGAAGAAGACACGCGACATCACGCAGGCGCTTTCAAGGTGAGAGGCAGACCCGCGGCCATGAGCGTCACGCGCTCGCAGGCAACCGCCACGGCCTGGTTCAGGGCGCCCAGCGCGTCCACGAAGGCGCGGGTTTCGCGCCCCAGGGGAATCACGCCCAGGCCGATTTCATTGCCGACAAGCACCACCGGACCGGGCGCGGCAGCGATCGCGTCGCACAGCGCGGCGGTGGGTCGCGTCGCATCGACGCCCGCGCCTTCGGCGGGCATGAGCAGGTTGGTGAGCCACAGGGTGAGGCAGTCCACCACCACGAGCGTGTCCGGCGCGCTGTGCTGCGCCAGCGCCTCCGCCAGCGCCAGTGGCTCTTCCACCGTGTCCATGCCGGGCACGCGTTCGGCGCGGTCGCGCTGGTGGCGCGCGATGCGCTCGCGCATCTCGTCGTCCCAGGGCTGGCCGGTGGCGATCAGCACCGCGCGGTGAAGTGCTGCATCCGCCAGCCACTGGCGGGCCAGCGATTCCGCGCGGCGCGACTTGCCGCTGCGCTGCCCACCGAGAACGAATTCGCTGCGCGCGATGGGGTCAGCCATGGCGCTGCATCCAGTCGATGACGATGCGGTGCATCTGCGCCACACCGTCGGTGAGCGCGGCCGGTCCGGGCTGCAGGATGTCGGCCGACTTGATCTCGAACAGCTGGCCGTTCCTCACCGCATTCACGGCTTCCCAGCCAGTGCGCGCGGCCACCTTCTCGGCGCGGAACTTCTTGCCGCACCAGGAGCCGATCACGATGTCGGGGTTGCGCCGCACGATCTCGGCGCCGTCCGCGATGATGCGGTCCTTGCCCAGCGGCATCGCAGCCAGTTCGGGGAACACGTCGTCACCGCCTGCGATGCCCAGCAGCTCCGACACCCAGCGGATGCCGCTGATGTGGGGCTCGTCCCACTCCTCGAAGAACACGCGCGGGCGTCGCCGCCCCTGGGCCTGCAGCGCCTGCACGGCGGCACGGATGCCGTCGAGCTGCCGGCGCGTGGCGTCGATCCAGGCCAGCCCTTCGCCGGTACACCCCACGACCGCAGCCACCTGGTACAGCATGGAACAGATCTCCTCCACACTGCGCTGGTTGAAAACCGTCACCTGCACGCCCGCGCGGATGAGCTCGGCGGCGATGTCGGCCTGCAGGTCGGAGAACCCGAAGACGCTGTCCGGCTGCAAGGCGAGGATCCGGTCGATCTTCGCGTTCAGGAAGGCACTGACCTTGGGCTTTTCCTCACGCGCGCGGCGCGGCCGCACGGTGTAGCCGGAAATGCCGACGATGCGATGCTCCTGCCCCAGCAGGTACAGCCACTCGGTGGTCTCCTCGGTGAGGCAGACGATACGCTGGGGGCCTGGTGTGAGGCTCACGTGATCTCTCCCGAAAGTTTCCACCCGGCCCTTTCCGGCAATCGCCACCCAGGGCCGGGATCGAACATCACGGCTTGGGCGCCCAGTTGAGCGTGACGTAGGTGGCACGCCCCGGCTGGTTGTAGCCGTAGGCCGTTTCATAGGCCTTGTCACCCACATTGTTCAGACGCAACGCCAGCGACCAGTCCTTGCCCAGAGCGTAGCGTGCGTACAGGTCCAGGGTACCGAAGCCCGGCAGGCGTTGCGTGTTGGTGGCGTTCTCGTAACGGTCCGACACGAGCTGCAGCGAGGCACCCCAGTTCCAGGCGCCCAGCTTGTGGTCCAGGCCCGCAGTCAGCACCTCGTCGGCCCGGCGTTGCAGTTTGCGGCCCGTGATCTCGTTGCGGGCATCCAGCAACTCCAGGTTGGTGAACCAGCTCCAGGCGCCCGCCGAGCCGGTGTAGGCCAGCGTCCAGCCCTCCATGCGCGCACGCGGCACGTTGGCCACCACCGGCTGCAGGGTGATGAAGCCACGCACGCGGTTGTCGAACCGCGTGAGCTTCACTTCGTGCAGCCCCTGTGTGTAGGTCAGTCCCACTTCACTGCTCTTGCCCCGCTCCGGCTGGGTGGTGGGGTTGCCGTTGAAGAAGGGCGACACGTAGTAAAGCGTGTTGAACGACGGCATCTTGAACGACGTGCCGTAGGCAACGTGGGGGCGCCAGTTCGGCGTGAGCTGGTAGCCGTAGCTCGCAAAGCCTGTGGTGGCCCCGCCGAACTGCGAGTTGTCGTCCCGCCGCATGTTGGCCTGCCAGAGGTGGTTGCCCGCCTGCCCCGTGATACCGATGAAGGCCGCATCCGTGGTGCGCGAGCGCACCGCGTACGCCTGCGTTCCCGTCACCTCTTCCTTGATCGACTCCACACCCACGAGCAGGTTGCCCAGAGCGGTGTTCCAGTCGTGCTGCAGTGTGATCTGCGTCTGGGCGGTGTTGAACACATCCGCCGGTGCGGGCGAGCTGATGCTGTCGGACTTGTCGTTGCTGCGCGAGAGGCGGAGTTGCGTGCGCGAATCGGCCGACCACTTGCGCTCCAGGCCCCAGCCCGCCGCCCGGGTGGTGGTTTCAGAACGCACGTCGAACGTGCCCGGCCCCTGGTCGAACCGGCTTGTTCCGTCGGCCTGGGTGAAATGCACGTCGGTGCTCCAGCCGGGAGCGAACGCCCAGCGCAGCGAGCCGGACACGCTGTCCTGCTCGAAGCCGTCCTTGTCCGGGTTGTAGTTGCCGAAAGCCACCCGGCTGTTGGTCGCTGAGAAACCATCTTCGCGCAACCTGCCCACGTTCAGGCTGTAGGTCAGCTCATCGGTACCGCCGCTGAAGCCGGCGGTGGCCTCACGGTGACCATAGCTGCCCACCGTGACGCTGGCCTGCGGATGGAACCCCTTCGCCCCGCGTCGGGTGAACACCTGCACCACGCCGCCCACGGCATCGCTGCCATACTGACCCGATGCAGGGCCCTTGAGCACCTCGATGCGATCGATCGCACTCAGCGGAATGTTGTCCAGCACGGCAGAGCCCGAGGTGCTGGAGCCGTAGCGCACCCCGTCGATCAGCAGCAGCATGTGGCGTGCCTCGGTACCACGGATGAAAAGGCCGGACTGTTTTCCCAGTCCACCGTTGGCGGTCATCTGGATGCCCGCCTGGCGCGACAGGATCTCCGACAGGGAGCGACCGGCCGACTGCCGGATCGTCTCGGCCTCGATGACGACGACATCACTGAGAACGGCGTCGGTACGGGTTTCAACCCGCGTGGCCGTGACCACGGTTTCCTTCAGGGTGGTGGGAGCGGAGGCTTGTTGTGCGTGGGAGGCGGACGAACCGAAGCCAGCCAGCAACGCCAGCGGCAGCACGGCCAGGGTGCAATTTTTCATGATGATGAAACAGAACGGACAAGGCCCTCACCGTCTTCCCCGACGGTGCCTGGGCATCACGGTGGTGCCTCTGTCGCCAGACGCACCACCACCTTGTTGGCCGGTATCCGGGCTGACAGACCGACCTCCATCGCCTTCCCAGGTGACACGGCGTGTCGCCCAGTGGCTGCTTGACGAAGGTTGAGACAGCCGTTCGCGCATGCGCTCACGACCACTCGTCTGCTTACCGTTGCGGGGGCAGCGCAGGTTAGGCTCATCCTTGGGGATTCACCCTCCTGCTTCCCGTTGAACTGCGGCATGAGAACCACACCGCGAGCACCAACACCGCGCATTCTAAGTCGAGGGCGCGCAGGGCAACCCTACAATGCAAAAACACCGAGTCCCCCAACATGGCCGATCCCAAGCACATTGACCAGATCACCGAACGTGTCGAGCGGCTTCTGCTTCGCCACGAGGAACTGCAGCGCACCAACAGCCTGCTGGTTGAACAGGTGCATGCGCTGCAGGCCGAGCGCGACTCGCTCAAGTCCCGTCTGATGGCCGCCCGTGCCCGCATCGATGCGCTGCTTGATCGCCTGCCACCCGGCGTGACCGACGCCCCCCCAGACAACCGCAAGGAACGTTCATGAGCAAGCCCGGCAGCAAACAGATCGAAGTGCAGATCATGGGCCAGAGCTACCTGCTCTCCTGCCCACCTGGCGGCGAAGCCTCACTGCTCGACGCGGTGGAACGCGTGGACACGGCCATGTGCCGCATCCGCGATGCCGGCAAAGTGAAGGCACGCGACCGCATCGCGGTGCTGGCCTCACTCAACCTCGCGTTCGAGCTCTCGCAGAAGGAGGCCGAAAGCTTCCAGGCATCGTCGTTCGGGCAGCCCGAGCACAGCGCATTCGCGGAGGCCGGTGGCGGCTTCGACAACGAACCCCTCGACCCGCACACGCAGGCGCGCGTGGAAGAACTCATGCGCCGACTCGACCAGACGCTCGACAAGGATGGCCGGCTGCTCTGACACACCGCCTGTCACCCGCTCAGGTATATCGACCGATGGTCTGCTCCCGTCTCGCGCAACCTCTACAATTTGAACTGTCTGCAGTGCGCGCCGGGCTTTATATTTCCTTGAACCAATGCTCATAGAGCCCGGGCTTGGTACATTGCGTGGCTGGTGCGAGCGTCTCGCGTCAGACGAACCCGAAGCCACGCTGCCCTCGCCCACCTGAACCCCGGTTCAGGATGCCGGTCCGGCGGCACTTGCAGACACCTTTCATGCCTCTAGATCCGATCCTGATTGTCGAACTGGCCGCACTCGGCCTCGGTACCGGCTTCCTCGCCGGCCTGCTGGGTATTGGTGGAGGCATGCTGATGGTGCCCTTCATCACCTTCATCCTTGGAGCGCGCGGCGTCGAAGCCGAACTCGCGGTCAAGATGGCCATCGCCACCTCCATGGCCACCATCATCTTCACGTCCATCTCCAGTGTGCGCGCGCACCACAAACGCGGCGCTGTTCGCTGGGACATCGTCAAGGGCCTGGCGCCGGGCATCGTGATCGGCTCGGCCATCGCCAGCCTGGGCATCTTTGCGTTGCTCAAGGGTTCGTGGCTGGCCTTGTTCTTCGCGGCCTTCGTCGGCTTTTCGGCAACGCAGATGCTGCTTGACAAGAAGCCCAAGCCCACTCGCACACTGCCTGGCACACCGGGTCTGGTCGGTGCTGGCAGCGTCATCGGCATGCTCTCGGGTCTTGTCGGTGCGGGCGGTGGTTTTGTCAGCGTGCCTTTCATGACCTGGTGCAACGTCACCATCCACAACGCCGTGGCCACCAGTGCCGCGCTGGGCTTCCCCATCGCGCTGGCCAACGCGGTCGGCTACGTGATCGCGGGCCAGGGTCTCAAGGATTTGCCGCCCGGCTCATTCGGCTACATCTACCTGCCCGCGCTGCTGGTGATTGCGGTCTTCAGCGTGTTGATGGCGCCCGTCGGCGTGAAGGCCGCGCACGCTCTGCCGGTGAAGTCGCTCAAGCGCGTGTTCGCGGTCCTGCTGTATCTGCTCGCCAGCTACATGCTCTACAAGGGCATCACGGCTTGAAAGAGCCCCCACGCTCCGCCGCTTCGCGGGTCGCTGCCCCCCAAGGGGACTGATCCAGCGTGGGGCGGCCCGGCGCTGGATCTCCGCCCCTCACGCTCCGCGTTGCTGCCGCATCACAAGGCGCGGTCGGCTACGACGATGCCGTCCTCGTCGGCATACAGCCAGTCGCCCGGACGCACCCACACCCCCTGAATCTGGACCGCGAGGTCCCGCTGGCCTTCATTGCGCTTCTCGGTGGGCAGCGGCATGGACGCCAGTGCCCGGATGCCCACGTCGCATTGCGCGAGTTCGGCCACATCGCGCACGCAACCGTCGACCACCACGCCTGCCCACCCATTGCGCGCGGCCGCCGCGCCCAGATTGCCGCCCACCAGCGCGCGCCGCAAGGACGCACCGCCGTCGACCACCAGCACGCGCCCCTCGCCCGCACTGTCCACCGCGGCTTTCACGAGAGAGTTGTCCTCGAAGCATTTCACGGTCACCACCGGTCCGGCGAATCGGGTCCGCGCACCGAAACTGCGGAACACCGGCGGCAGCACACGGAAGGCGCCGGAGCCATCGTTTTTGTGGACATCGCACAGATCGCAGGTCGCGAAAACAGGTGGGTTGGACATGGTGAAACTCGCTCGAAAGAGATGAGGAAATCAGCGCCGGATTTGAGCAGAAACACCCCGGGGGGCACACCGCGAGGGGCACACCGGCGAAGAAGTGTTGTTTTCCTCGCCAAAAACCGGCATCTACCCTGCGCAAAGCTTGAAAAAAGGGCGCTCTCCACCTTGGATTGATGGTGCAACTCCATTAGCATCCGAGACACCAGTGAGAAAGCGCGTTTTCCACTGGCGACTCGTCAACTTCTAGAAGGAAATTCAACCATGGCAACTGCGAAGAAAGCTCCCGCTAAAAAGGCGGCTCCGGCCAAGAAGGCCGCTCCTGCGAAGAAGGCCGCTCCGGCCAAGAAGGCGGCTCCCGCGAAGAAGGCCGCTCCGGCCAAGAAGGCGGCTCCTGCCAAGAAGGCCGCTCCGGCCAAGAAGGCTCCTGCGAAGAAGGCTCCCGCCAAGAAGCGCACCCCCAACGCTGCGTTCATGAAAGCGCTGACCCCCAGCGCCGCCCTGGCCGCCATCGTGGGCAGCGCTCCACTGCCACGCACCGAAGTCACCAAGAAGATCTGGGACTACATCAAGAAGAACAAGCTGCAGGATTCGGTCAACCGTCGCATGATCAACGCCGACGCCAAGCTGAAGGAAATCTTCAAGAAGGCCCAGGCTTCGATGTTTGAAATGACCAAGCTGGTCAACGACCACCTGAAGTAATCCTTCCGTTTGCACCTCTCACGGTGCATTCAGTTTCAGCAAAGCCGACGCAAGTCGGCTTTGCTGTTTTTGCGCGCCTGCTCTTCAGCTTTCCGCAAGACATGTGAGAAACTGCAACAGGAATTTCGATAACCAACAGGCATGACCGCACGCCATCCCGTGACCGATTCGACCCTTCAAGCGGACCAGGACAAACCTTCCATCCCCCCTTTGCCGCAGCAGCGACACAAGGTGGTGCTGGTGATTGACCTGGTGGAGTCGGTGCGCCTCATGGCGGCCAACGAAGCTGCGGTGGTGAACCAATGGCGCGGCTTCATGCACCACGCCACCACCCAGGTGCTGCCAGCGTGTCATGGGCGCCTGGTAAAAAGCCTGGGCGATGGCATGCTGGTCGAGTTCGACCAGCCCACCGACGGTGTGCGAGCCGCACTGGCGCTGCACAAGTACTTTGCGCCCTTGAACGAAACCCTGCCGCCGGCACAGCAGCTGCATCTGCGCGCCGGGCTCAACGCCACCCACCTGTACGTGGACGAGAACGACGTGTATGGCCACGGCGTAAATCTCGCCGCCAGGGTGGCCGATCTCGCCTCACCGGGTGAGACCCTGGTCACCACGAGCGTGTTCGACGGCATCGTCGTCGGTGTGGACGCCGAGGTGGAAGACCGCGGCGAGAGCTATCTCAAGCACTGGCCAGAGCCCGTTCGCACCTGGCACCTGTACCCCGTGTCCCGGACGTCGGCATCCGTGCGCCCGCGCGTGCCCGAAGCCAGCGCCACCGACTTCCGCCCCTCCATCGCCGTGGTGCCCTTCGAGACGCGAAGCCATGCGCCGGAACAGTTCGTCATCGGCGAACTGATTGCCGACGGTGTCATCTCGCAACTGGCCCGCAGCCAGAACCTGCGTGTGATCTCGCGCATGTCCACCACGGCGTTCCGGGGACGGCAGACCAACGCGGGCGAGATCGGTCAGCACCTGGATGCCAATTTCGTGCTGGGCGGCAGCTATGTGACGTACGGCGACAAGGTCGTGATCATGGCCGAGCTCTCGGACCGCAAGCGCGGCGAGGTGATCTGGGCGGAACGCCTCAGCGGCGACACACGCGATCTGCTCGAAACCCAGAGCCAACTGCTCGACACACTGTGCGCCGCCTGCGCCAGGGCCCTGTTGAACGACGTGGTGCAGCGCACCCTGGTGCTGCCGGTGCCGCAGCTCGACAGCAACGCATTGATGCTCGGTGGCATCACGCTCATGCACCGCTCCACGCCGCGCGACCTGCAGCGCAGCCAGCAACTGCTGGAGGCCGTGGTGGAACGCCACAAGCGCGTGGCCACGCCCTGGGCCTGGATGGCCAAGTGGCACATCATGCAGGTGGTGCAAGGCCTCTCCGGCGAACCCGCACGTGACTTTAAACGAGCGATCGATACCGCCGACCGGGCACTCGACCTCGAACCAAACAGTTCGCTCGCGATGGCCATCAAGGGACACGCGCTCTGCCATCTGGGAGAAGATGTGGACGCCTCACATCGCCTGTTGCAGGAAGCCACGCAAAGCAACCCGAACGACCCGATGGCCTGGCTGTACAACAGCGTGTGGTCGACCATGTGGGGCACGCCTGAGGACTCCATGATGGAGGCCGAGAAAGCGCTGCACCTGTCCCCGCTGGATCCCCAGAAATACTATTTCGAGATGATGCTGGCCAACAGCTACCTGGCCATGGAACGCCTCGAAGAAGCTGTTGCACTGTGCCGTTCGTCGCTGGCCAAGAACCGGTACCACCTGCCGACCTTGCGCGCGATGCTGATTTCCCAGTATGAACTCGGGCACAGGCAGGATGCACGGGAAACGTTTGAATTGATCCTCGCGCTGCAGCCCGATCTCACCCTGTCCAAGTACACAGCCGCTGGCAGCCACAGCCGCCTGCGGCAGCGCGGCGCCAAGGTTTTCGCGGAGCTGGGTTTACGCCAGCATTGAACATCCATCATCCATCAACAGGAGAATCGACATGAGCGGAGGAGCCAGTGGGGGCGCGAGTGGAGGAGCGAGTGGGGGCGCCAGCGGAGGGGCGAGCGGAGGAGCCAGCGGCGGCGCGTCGGCCAATGCGGTGGTCTCGGCGGATGCGCTGATACTCAGCCGGGCTGCCATCGTCGGCCCCTTCAATGGCGCGGTGCTGCACGTCACCGAACCCCCTTTCGATAACTCGGCCAACCTGGCCCTCTGGGCCGAAGGCCCACGCCACGAAGCCTGCTTCTCCCAGTTGGTCGAAGGCCTCCTCTTCAAGACCCGTAGCGGCCCGAAGGACGCCACACTCGAGTTCGCCAATCTCCAGGCCAGCACCATCCAGCGCAAGCCGCTGGTGCGCATGCGCGCGCCCTCCAAGGCGCAATTCAAGAAGCAGCTCGACCTGGTCGCTTCCTACGCAGACCTGCGCGCCGACCGTGCGATCGAGATCGTCGACCAGAAAATCCCGCCGATCGCGTTCTGGTCGTCCCTGCTCGGGCTCACGGCTCACCGCCACAAGAAGACCCTGCAACTGATCGATCTGGTGTTTTCCTTGAGCGTGCTGGTGGAAATGCGCTTCAAGCAGATCTTCGCCAGCATCCGCCCGGTGGCGTTCTCGCCGCAGATCCAGCCCATGATCGAGACCCCGGGGCATGGCAGCTGGCCCAGTGGCCACGCCACGGAGGCCTTCGCGGTGGCCACGCTTCTTGAGGCCTTGCTGGATGCTGTACCGGGTACAGGTTCTCCACCCAATGGCACGCTGGCCCGTGAACAACTGCAGCGGCTGGCCGCGCGCATCGCCACCAACCGCGTGGTCGCCGGCGTGCACTACCCGGTGGACAGCGCTGCCGGCCGTTTGCTCGGCACGGCGCTGGCTGAATTCCTGGTGGCACGCGCCACCGGCACACGTGTTCACGAACGCGGCTTCGACGGCCGTCTGTTCGAAGGCCCCAACGGCGAACCGCTGGACTTCAGCCTGAACCAGTCGATGGACCACACCAGCGGCAACGCCTACACGCGCTCGGCCACGTCCACGGCGGTGGGCAATGCGCCGCTGCTGAACTGGCTTTGGGAGGAAGCGCTCAAGGAGTGGCAATGAGCGCGGCCTGGCAACCATTGCCCACCGGTGAGTTCACCGGCATCGACTGGAATGCCCCAGGCGCCATCGACAACGAAGACCCCTACCTGATCTGGGCGGAGGCCGATCGCTTCGCGGGCTACCACTTCGGCCGCGGCAAGAGGCCGCCCAAGTGGCTGCCGATCGTGATCGAGCTCACCGCCGAGGCCGATGTGCCGACCCTGGTGGCCGCCTCCTCCACCGCGTGGCTGCAGATTCCTCGCGTGTACCTGGACGTGCCCGGTCTGCGCTTCTGCACCGCGCGGGTGAAGAAGCGGTTCTTCGACCAGTGGCGCAACAACCCCCACCTGCGCAGCCTGATCCTCCGGTTCGAACTCGGCTTGCCGGTGGGCCACCACGCTCACGCGCTGGTCGATCCGTGTACGCCCGACAGCGTGCCCACCCCTGCGCCCGGCCTGCTCGACGGCAAGGTGCTGGGCCTGATCGATGGCGGCCTGGCTTTCGCAAATGATCAGTTCCTCGACGCACATGGCCACACCCGTGTGAAGCACTTCTGGCGCCAGGACGACACCGTCAATGGCAACTGGCCCGGCAACCAGCCGCACCACTGCGTGCCGCTGGACCCCGCCCGCGCCGGCCCGACGCCACACGACATGGGCTACGGCCACGAGCTCTCGGGTGCGGACATCGACGCAGCGATGGCCACCTACACGCGCCACGGCCAGGTAGACGAAGACGCGCTCTACGAACACCTGCAGTTCTGGGATCTGACCCGCCCCGTCAACCACGGCACGCACGTGATGAGCCTGGCCTGCGGCAAGGGCAACCTGCTGCACCCCATGGACGACGAGGCCAGCCGCTGCGACCTGGTGGCCGTGCAGCTCGACTGGTCGAACGTGCTCGACACCTCGGGCGGCGCGATGAACGTGAGCGTGCTCGACGGGCTGATGTACATCCTGGCGCGCTGCGCGCCGAGCGCGCAGGTCGTGGTGAACATCAGCTGGGGCACGCTGGCCGGCCCGCACGACGGCACCTCGGTGCTGGAAGCGGCGATGGACCAGCTCATCGCCCTGCTCGGCGGCCGCCTGCAGATCGCCGTGCCCGCCGGCAATGCCTACCAGAGCCGCACACACGCCAACGCCACATTGCCTCCCAGCGGTTCGGTGACCCTGCACTGGCGCGTACAACCCGACGACCGCACCGAGAGCTACCTCGAACTCTGGTTGCCCGCAGGCGCGCAGGGCGTGCAGATCAGCGTGGCACCGCCCGGCCACGCACAGCCGCTGCCTCCCATGTCCATGGGCCAGGGCGGCGTCTGGGTCGACGCGGAAGGCTCACCCCTGTGTGGTCTGATCTACCCCAGCACGACCGCGCTGGGCAGCAATGGCACCTGTGCCCTGCTGGCGCTGGCCCCGACCTTCAGCCGCCGGAAGTCGGTGACGACTGGCCCGTTCGGCACCTGGAAGGTCGTCCTGCACAACACGGGCGCGACACCGACGCTGTTCGACGCCTACATCGAGCGCGACGACGTCGCCATCGGCCAGAACACCGGCGCGCGGCAGTCCTACCTGGAAGACGTGCTCTACGACACCAGCGGCAACCTGGGCTCCTTCGTGGACCACGCCAGCAACCCCACGCCCATCCGGCGCAGTGGAACGTTCAACAGCCTTTCCACGGGCCGCAACACGGTGAGCGTGGGAGGCTTGCGCGCGCATCCGTCGGCGGGTGGGCACTTTGCGCTCTACTCACCCCGCAAGCCAGACCCCGATGCGAGCCGGCCCCAGCGGCCAGGCGTGAAAAAGGTGCCTGAAACCCTGGAGCCTTGCGATGACAACCCCGCACTGTGGGGTGTGCTCGGCGCGGGCAGCCGCAGCGGCAGTGTGGTGCGCCTGGCCGGCACCAGCTCGGCGGCGCCGCTTCAGGCGCGGGCCATGGTCAACGACCTCTGACCGTGCTCACCAGCGGGCTGGCAACGGCTTGCGCAGCACGATCCAGCGGTCGCGCACGTCGATGTAGCCGCCGGTCTCCAGGTCTTTCAGCAGGCGGCTGACCATCTCGCGCGAACAGGCGAGGTGCTGCGACATCTGCTGGTGGGTGAGGCGCTCCTTCAGCGGGCGCTCGCCGTTCTCGTCCGGCTGCCGCGCCAGCTCGTTGAGCAGGCGCACGAGACGCCCATACACGTCGATCAGCGCCACGCTGCGCGCGCTGTCGGTGGCCAGGCGGGCCCGGCGGATGAGCCGCGACATGAGTTCCAGGGCAAATTCGGGGTGGGCAGCGATGTAGTCCAGCAGCGTGGCGCGCGACACCACCGAGCACGTGCTTCCCTCGGCGGCCTCCACATTGGCTGAACGCGGCCCACCGTCGAGCGACATCTCGCCCACGTACTCGAGGGGGCCATACATGCCCAGCGTGAGCTCACGGCCGTGGTTGTCAGCAACAAACGCGCGCAGGCGACCCTGCAGCACGATGTAAAGCGTGTCGCCGGTTTCGCCTTCCTGGATCAGCAGGGCCCCCCGGCGGTACTTGCGCGGTACGCCAAGGGCCGCGAGCGCTTCGACGTGGTGGGTGTTGGGGGGTGAAACGAAAGAAACGGTAGGGGCAGGCATCCAGGCTCACGTCACGGGTGGGAAAACTCCGTGGCATTGTGAGGCATGGGCGTGATGATGCGCAAGGCAGGGACCACCGGCGGCAGGCTGTTGATCCTGTGCAGCAAGCGGCGGATGCTGGGTGCCCCGGCCTTCTCGCGCAGGGTCTTGATCTGGCTGCGCACGGTGGATTCCGCCACCCCGTGCTGTTCGGCGATGTCCGCGATCTGGAGCCCCCGGCACAGCCCCATGAGGACAGACTCTTCGCTCGGGCTCAGGTTCAGCGAGCGGGCGAACATGCGCACGGCCAGGTTGTCGCTCGTGCTCTGGCGCGACATCAGCACCAGCACCGAAGGCGCATCCGTTTCGAGCGGGTGGCTCAGAGGCGTGAAGGCCAGCGACAACTCCTTCTCGCCCTCGACCAGCATCAGCAGCCGGCGCTGTCCGCGGAAGGACGACTCCATGGCCTGCTGGATCTGCGAGGTGAAGCCGGCGTTGCTGCCGAGCAGGTTGTTGCCGTACGACATGATGACGCGGCCGTTGGCCAGCTCATGGCGCGCCAGGTGGTTGGCGTGCAGGATGTGGCCCTGCGCATCGATGATGAGCATGCCGTAGTCGATCTCGTCGAACACCCGCAGGAGGTGTTGCGAGTCCATGTCAGGCGGGCGCATGCCCAGAGCCCCCGCCCTGTCGATGCCGCCGTTCCAAACCGAGTCCGTTGCCTGCCACATGACATACCCCTGTGATGGATAGGTCCAGTCTAGGCAGGGGCCCCGCCGTCAGGGTGTGTGCAGGTGCCGCCGCTTTTGTGATGTATTCACGCCGTCTTGCGCTGGGCGTTCTGGCGAATGGCGCTCAGCGTGCCGCGGGTGGTGATCACATCCACATCGAGCATCACCTCGATCACGGTGCCCACCGGTGCGGCCAGCGCGCGCCGCAGCGCCGGTTCGAACTCGGCCGTGTGGGTGATGCGCTCGGCCGCGTAGCCATAGGCGCGGGCCAGCGCACAGAAGTCGGGGTTGGCGAGCGCCGAGCCGCTGACGTTGGCCGGGTACTCGCGCTCCTGGTGCATGCGGATGGTGCCGAAGCTGCCGTTATTGAGCAGCAGCACGATGCTCCTGGCGCCATGCTGCGCGGCGGTGGCCAGCTCCTGGCCGTTCATGAGGAAATCGCCATCGCCCGCGATGGTGAAGGCGGTGCGCCCGGTGAGGATGGCCGCTCCGATGCCCGCCGGCACGCCGTAACCCATGGCGCCGTTGGTGGGTGCGAGCTGGGTCTTGTGGCCCTTCGTCAGGCCGTGGTACCGGAAGAAGCGGTGCAGCCAGCTCGCGAAATTGCCCGCACCGTTAGTCAGCACGGCATCGGCGGGCAGGTGCTGCTGCAGCGTGTGAATGATCGCCGGCATGTCGATGGTGCCGGGCAGTGTGATGCCGCCGTTGGCGGCGTCGAGGTTTTCCGTGTAGTCGGCGTGACACGCGAGTGCCCAGTCGCTCCACGGCACGGAGGGCGGTGCGGTCAGCACCTCCAGGCTGCGCGCGGCGGCGTTCATGGTGGCGTGAATCGCCAGCGTGGGCTGGTACACGCGGCCCAGTTCCTCGGCGCTGGCGTGGATGTGCACCAGCTTCTGCGCCGGCACCGGCGCTTGCACCAGCGTGTAGCCACCCGTGGTGGCCTCGCCCAGGCGCGGGCCGATGGCGATCAGCAGGTCGCTCTCGCGTATGCGGCGCGCCAGTGCGGGGTTGATGCCCAGGCCCACGTCGCCCGCGTACAGGGCGTGGTGGTTGTCGAAGGTGTCCTGGAAGCGGAACGCGTTCGCCACGGGCAGTTGCCAGTTCTCGGCAAAGCGCTGCAAGGCCGAGGCGGACTGCGGCGTCCAGCCACCACCACCGGCGATCACCAGCGGGCGCTGGCTGGCCAGCAGCAGCGTCCGCAGTTCACGCAACGCACCCGGGTCGCTCCAGGCCTGAACGGGCTCCACACGCGGCAGCGGCTCGGCCTCCACCGTCTGCGTGAGCATGTCTTCGGGCAACACCAGCACCACCGGACCGGGACGTCCGTTCATGGCCGTGGCAAAGGCACGCGCCACGTACTCGGGAATGCGGCGCGCATCGTCGATGCGTTCCACGCGCTTGGCCATGCCCTTGGTGGAGGGGCCGAAGAACGCCGCGTAGTCGACCTCCTGGAAGGCCTCGCGGTCGCGCGCATCGCTGGCGACGTCACCCACGAACAGCACCATGGGTGTGGAATCCTGGAAGGCGGTGTGCAGGCCGATGGAGGCGTTGGTGGCACCGGGTCCACGCGTCACGAAACACACGCCAGGCCGGCCCGTGAGCTTGCCCTGGGCTTCCGCCATGAAGGCCGCGCCGCCCTCCTGCCGGTTGGTGATGAAACGGATGCGGTCGGCGTGCGCGTGAAAGCCGTCGAGCACCGCGAGATAACTTTCGCCCGGCACACCGAAGGCATGGGTCACACCCTGGACAATGAGGCATTCGACAAGCAGGTGGCCAGCGATCCGGGTCATTTGACTTTATTAACCAATTGGAGAATTATCTCGGCATGAGCACCCCACCCACACCGGCAGCAGAAGAGCGCCTGAGAGACGCCGACCGCTCGCAGAATACCATTCTGATCGCGGCCCGGGACGAGTTCTCCGAGCACGGCCTGGGCGGCGCTCGCATGGACCGCATCGCCGAGCGCGCGGGCCTCAACAAGCGCCTCATCTACTACTACTTCGAGGACAAGGAACGCCTGTTCCAGGCCGTGCTGGAACAGGCCTACCGCGACATCCGCGCCGAAGAACAGCAGCTCAACCTGCTGCACCTCAAGCCCGAGACCGCGCTGCGCCGCCTGGTCGAGTTCACCTGGAACTACTACCTGGAGCATCCCGAATTCCTCACCCTGCTCAACAGCGCCAACCTGCACCGCGCGCGGCACCTGGCCCAGTCCGAGCGGGCACGCCAGCTCAACTCCCCGCTCATCGCCACGCTCGCCGAGATCATCGAGCGCGGCCGGGCCGAAGGCACCTTCCGGGGCGGCATCGACCCGCTGCAGCTCTACGTGTCGATCGCCGGGCTGTCCTACTTCTACCTGTCGAACAACCACACGCTGTCGGCGATCTTCGAGCGCGACCTCATGACGCCCAAGGCCCACAACGAGCGGCTCTCGCACATGTGCGACGTGATCCTAGGGTATGTCCTGATGAGCTGAGGCGGCTGGCGGCTTGACGTCGCAGGGGGCGGTTTCTACTATTAACCGCTCGGTGAATTAAACCCCTGGAGACAACGCATGAAGACCGCCCTGCCCCTTCGCCACCTGTTGATCACCTCCTTGCTGGCCGCCGCATCGGCCAGCGCCCTGGCCCAGTGGAAACCCGACCGCCCGATCACGCTGATCGTGCCGTGGGCCCCCGGCGGCTCCACCGATCAGGTCAGCCGCGTGACCGCCGCCGAGCTGGAGAAACACCTCGGCCAGAAGATCGTCGTGATGAACCAGCCCGGCGCGTCGGGCTCGGTGGGCACCAAGAACGCGATGGCCGCCCCGGCAGACGGCTACACCTGGACCGCCGGTGGCGCGAAGGACTTGGGTACCTACAAGGTGCTGGGCATGCTCGACACGTCCGCCGCGGACTGGAACCTCTACCTGAACGTCGCGCACATCGCTGTGGTGGGCGTCAACGCGGACGCGCCGTACAAGAACATGAACGAACTGCTGGCCGCGATGAAGGCCAAACCGGGTGCGGTCTCCGTGGCCACGGCGGGCGTGAATTCCAGCGGCCACTCGGCGATCGAGGCGCTCTCGCGCGCGGCCGGCGTCACCTACAAGCACGTCACCTACGACGGTGGCGCGCCGGCCGCCGTGGCGGCCGCCTCCGGCGAGACGGAAGTGACGACGCAACTCGCGGCCGAGCAGACCGACATGATCCGCGCCAAGCGCATCCGTCCCCTCGCGGTGGTGGGTGACAAGTCGATCGAGATCGAAGGCTACGGCACCATCCCGCCGCTGTCGCAGTTCATCCCCGGCTTCAAGGACCCGATCAACTACTTCGGCATCTTCGTGCCCAAGGCCGCACCGCCGGAAGTGGCGCAGACGCTCAACCGCATCTGGAGCACGGAGATGGTGAAGAGCGATGCGCTGAAGAAGTACGCGCAGTCGCGCGGCGCCATGTTCGCCCCCATGTCGGGTGATGAAGCGCAGAAGGCCGTGTTCCCGGCCATCCAGTCCTACGCCTGGACGCAGCAGGCGGCCGGCAAGGCCAAGGTGTCGCCCGACACCGTGGGCATTCCCAAGCCCTGACCTTCACACACGGAACACAACATGAGTGAGGGTGGAAAGACCGCCCGCTCCGACCTCATCGGTGGAGCGGGCTGGGTGGTGTTCGGCCTGGCGATCGTGATCGGCTCCGTGCGCATGGAGCGCTTCGAGTCCATGGGCGCGGAGCTCTACACGATGCCGGGTTTTGTGCCCGGAATGATCGGCGGCCTCGTCGCGTTGCTCGGCCTGGTGCTGATGCTGCGCGGCTGGGTACGGCGCGGCAGCGAAACCCCAGTGCCCGGGGCGGAGGCTGTCGAGCCGCTGCTGAACCGCCGCATCGTCACGACGATGCTGCTCACGCTGGTCTATGCCGGCCTGCTGATCGGACGCGCGCCTTTCTGGCTGGTGACGGCCCTGTTCGTCGCGGCTTTCGTGGCGATCTTCATGCCCCCCGGCTCGACCCCGATGCGCCGAGCCGCGGTGGCGATGCTGGCCGGCGTTCTCACCTCGGCCGTCGTCACGCTGCTCTTTCAGCAAGTCTTTCTCGTCCGCCTTCCCTAAGCAATCTGTATGTTTGATGGACTGATCATGTTCGGGCAGTCGATCGGGCGCTTCGCCGCGCCCGAGACGATCGCCTACGCCCTGCTGGCCTCGCTGGTCGGTGTGGTCATTGGCGCGCTGCCCGGTCTCACCGCGACCATGTCGCTGGCGCTGGTAACCACGCTCACACTCAAGCTGCCGCCCAGCCAGGCGTTGCTGATCCTGATCTGCACCTACGTCGGTTCGATCTACGGCGGCTCGCGTTCGGCGATCCTGCTGAACATCCCGGGCACGCCGGCCTCGGCCGCCTCGTGCCTCGACGGTTACACACTCGCGCGTCAGGGTATGGCAGGCCGCGCCATGGGCATTGCCACCACCGGCTCGGTAATGGGCACGCTGATCGGCATGTTCTTCCTCGCCACGCTCACGCCGGTGCTGGGCAACATGGCACTCAAGTTCGGTGCGTACGAATTCTTCTGGCTTGCGCTCTTCGGCGTCATCATCGCCGGCACGCTCACAGGCGACGACCCGCTCAAGGGCTGGATTGCAGGCATCGCCGGCCTGTTCATCGCCACCATCGGGCAGGAGCCGCAGTACGGTTACGAGCGCTTCGCCTGGGGCGTGCGCGATCTGGCCGGGGGCATCCAGCTGGTGCCCGCGCTGGTGGGCGCCTTCGGTTTCGCCGAGCTGCTCACCGCCATGCGCGACCGCCAGCCTCCAGTGAAGATCAGCCCCTTCGACACGGTGATTCCCAAAGTGCGGGACGTGATGCAGTACTGGCGCACCATCCTGCGCTCGGGCCTCATCGGCACGGGCGTGGGCATCGTGCCCGGCGTGGGCGAAGACGTGGCGGCCTGGTCGTCCTACGCCGCCGCCAAGCGCGCAAGCAAGGAAAAGGAAAAGTTCGGCAAGGGCTCGGTGGAAGGCCTGATGGCCGCCGAGACCGGCGACAACGCCTGTGTGCCCGGTGCGGTCATTCCCGTGCTCACGCTGGCCATCCCCGGATCGGCCCCCGCTGCCGTGCTGATGGCCGCGATGATCATCCACGGCGTCAAGCCCGGCCCGCTGATCATGGTGGAGAACCCCAGCTTCGTGTACGACGTGGTGACCATGATGCTGTTCGCCACCATCGGCATCCTGATCTTCGGGCTGGTGCTCACCAAGGCGCTGGTGCAGGTGCTTCGCGTGCCCCAGCACCTCATCACGCCCATCGTCTTCGTGCTCTGCGCGGTGGGCAGCTTCGCCATCGCCGGGCGGCTGTTCGACGTGTATGTGATGCTGGCCTTCGGCCTGATCGGCTTCTTTCTTCGGCACTACGGCTACCCCATGGCACCGCTGGTGCTGGGCATCGTGCTCGGCGACCTGCTGGAGAAGAACCTGCGCCGCGCACTCATCCTGTCCGACGGCGATCTCTCACCCTTCTTCACGCGCCCCATCGCCGGCACCGTGGCCGCCGTCATCTTCGTCACCATCGCCTGGAAGCTCTGGGCCGTGTATGGCCGAAAGCCGCTGAGCAAGGCGCCGGCATGAAGCTCTCGTTGTGCAACGAGGTGCTGCAGCCCATGCCGCTGGCCTCCCAGTGCGAGGCCGCCGCGCGCATGGGGTACGAGGCGCTGGAGATCGCGCCCTTCACGCTGACGGACGAACCCGAGACGCTGGACACCGCCGCCGCACACCGTGTGCGCGCCACGGCGCACAGCCAGGGCCTGGCGATTTCCAGCCTGCACTGGCTGCTGGTCAAACCCGATGGGCTGTCGCTCGTCAACGGCGATGCGGCGCTGCGGCGGCGCACGCTGGACCTGTTGCGCCGCCTGATCGACTTCACCGCCGCCTGCGGTGCGCGCGTGCTGGTGCACGGCTCGCCCCGGCAGCGCTCGCCACAGGCCGGCCAGACGGTGGCCGACGCCAGCCTGCGCTTCGAGGCCGCCATGGCCGAGCTCGCCCCGCATGCGGAGGCCGCCGGTGTGGTGTATTGCATCGAGCCGCTGGGCCGGTTCGAAACCAGCGTGGTGAACACGGTGGCCGACGCCGCCGCGATGGTGGACCGCATCGGCTCACCCGCCCTGCGCACCATGCTGGACGTGAGCGCGGCATCGCACAGCGAGACCGAGCCCGTGCACGAGGTGCTGCGCCGGTTTCTGGCCAGCGGGCACATCGCACACGTGCAGCTCAACGACCGGAACCGCCGTGGCCCGGGCCAGGGCGACACCGACCAGAGGCCCGTTCTCCAGGCGCTGAAAGACCTCGCCTACCCCGGCTGGCTGGCGGTGGAACCCTTTGAATACGTGCCCGACGGGCCGGGCTGCGCCCGCTCCTCGGCACGGCATGTGATTGATCTCTGGAGGAAGCTTTCATGACCGGTGTGCCCCTGCGCGTGCACGAGGTGCAACTCCATCAGCGCCACGTCACACTCCGCCTGCCCTTCCGCTTCGGTGCGGCCACCGTCACGCAATGCCCGCAGGCCTTCGTCCGTGTGCTGGCGGAAGTCGACGGGCGCCGCGTCGAAGGCGCCAGCGCCGAGCTGATGGTGCCGAAGTGGTTCGACAAGTCACCCGCGCTCACGCACGAGCAGAATTTCGAACAGTTGCGCGAGTCGCTGCGCAACGCGCGCGAATCCGTCCTTGCCGTGCGCGGCTCGCTCAGCCCCTACGCGTTCTCGCACGAAGCGGGTGAAGCGGCCATCGGGGTATCCGTCGCGCGCGGCCTGCCGCGTCTGGCCGCGCAGTTCGGCCCGGCCCTGCTGGACAAAGCCATCGCCGACGCCGCCCTGCGCGCTGCCGGACACACCTGGGTGGACGGCCTCCGTGCGGGCCTGCTGGGCGATCCCTGGAGCACGCGGCTCGACGTCCAACGGCCTGCGCAGGTCGTGCTGCGCCACACCGTGGGCCTGGCCGACCGGCTGGTGGAAAGCGACGCAGGTGCCGACCCGCAGGACGGCCTGCCCGCGACGCTGGAAGCCGCCATCCAGCGCCACGGCCTGCACCACTTCAAACTCAAACTCTGCGGCCAGATCGAGGCCGATGTGGAGCGCCTGACCCGCATCGCCGAGGTGTTGCAACGCCGGAGCAGCGACTACCGCGTGACGCTTGACGGCAACGAAACCTTCACCGACGCGACCAGCCTGGGCCGCTTCTGGCAGACGCTGCGCACCACGCCCGCGCTGGCCGACCTGCTGCGCCGCACGCTGCTGCTGGAACAGCCGTTGGCGCGCACGGTGACGCTGAGCGAATCCATCGCCTCACTGGGCATCGGCGTGCCGGTGATCCTGGACGAGTCCGACGACCACGCCGGCGCGCTCGACGAAGGCCTGGCACTCGGCTACCACGGCATCTCCAGCAAGGCCTGCAAGGGCATCTACCGCTCGCTGCGCAACGCCCACCGCATCGCGCAGGACCCACGCCTGCTGCTCTCGGGCGAAGACCTCACCTGCCAGGCCGGCCTGGCAGTGCAGCAGGACACGCTGCTCGCCGCCAGCCTGGGGGTGCGGCACATCGAGCGCAATGGCCACCACTACGTGGACGGCTTCGGCACCGCGCCCGCCGAAGAAGCCCAGGCCTTCGCCACGGCCCACGCCGGCTTCTACGAGATCAGCGCCGGGCGGCCGCACCTCGCGGTGCACCACGGCCAGCTGGATCTGAGCTCGCTGCACGTGCCCGGTTTCGCGAGCGCGGCAGCGCCGCAGTGGCGGAGTTTGCAAGCGATCAACTGAAATTCACCATTCAGTTAACAAAATTGGCCAGCACCACAAGCCAGGTCGCGCTGCGAGCGCCCAAGCCGTCGCCCGCTTCACCCGAAATCATGGGGAAAACCCTTAACAACAGCCCTGCAGTCGTCGCTTGCAGTCCCCATGTGCCTGCTCCTATAATTTCCACTATTCACTGATTGGTGAATTAAACCAACGCCAGAACCTACTCACCGGAGACAAGCATGAAACTGATCCACGCCACGGCCCTGGCCGCCATCGCCCTCGTCACCAGCCTGCCCGCCACCGCCCAGCAGGGCTACCCGAACAAGGCCATCCGCGTGATCGTGCCGTTCGCCGCCGGCAGCACCACGGACATCATTGCCCGCGCCATCACGGACAAGATGAGCGCCAGCATGGGCCAGCCGATCGTGGTGGACAACCGGGGCGGTGCCAGCGGCACCATCGGCCAGGCAGCGGTGGCCACGGCCGCGCCCGATGGCTACACGATCATGATCCACTCGTCGTCGCACACGGTGAGCCCCTCCACCTTCGCCAAGCTGTCGTTCGACACGGTGAACGACTTCGCGGGTGTCACGCCCATCTCCTCCACGCCCAACGTGCTGGTGATCGCGCCGAGCAAGAACATCAAGACGCTGCCGCAGCTGGTGGCCAACGCCAAGGCCAACCCCGGCAAGATGAACTTTGCTTCCGCCGGCCAGGGCAGCGCCACCCACCTCAACGCCGAGAAGTTCAAGATGGCCGCTCAGATCGACGCGGTGAACATCCCCTTCAAGGGCTCCGCCGAAGCCGTGACCGAAGTGCTCGCCGGCCGCGTGGACTACTACTTCTCGCCCATCGCGCCCGTCATCGGCCAGATCAAGGAAGGCCAGCTGCTGGCCCTGGCCGTGGGCTCGCCGCGCCGCGCCAGCGCCCTGCCCGACGTGCCCACCACCGCCGAATCCGGCGTGCCCGGCTCCGAATTCAACTTTTGGATCGGGATGATGGCTCCGGCCAAGACCCCGCGCGACATCGTCAACCGCCTGCACGACGAAGTGGTGAAGGCCCTGGCCACGCCGGAAGTGAAGGAACGTTTCCTGAAGCTGGGCGCCGACGCCTGGACGCTCAAGCCCGAGCAGTTCGATGCCTACATCAAGGAAGAAATCAAGAGCAACGCCTCGCTGGTGAAAGCCGCCGGCCTGCAAGTGACCAACTGACCCGTTTCATCCAACCCACGGGTTTTCACAGAGAGAAGAGAAGGAACTCAACGATGGCCGTTCAACAACTCGGGATCATCATGCACGGCGTGACCGGACGCATGGGCATGAACCAGCACCTGATCCGCTCCATCTGCGCCATCCGAGCGCAAGGCGGGGTGACGCTGTCCAACGGCGACAAGGTCATGCCCGACCCCATCCTCATCGGCCGCAACGCCGAGAAGATGGAAGCGCTGGCCAAGGCGCACAACATCGCGCGCTGGGGCACCGACCTCGACGCCGCACTGGCCAACCAGAGCGACACGATCTTCTTCGACGCCGGCACCACGCAGATGCGCCCCGCCCTGCTGGCCAAGGCCATCCGCGCGGGCAAGCACGTGTACTGCGAGAAGCCCATCGCCACCAACCTCAACGAGGCGGTGGAGATCGCGCGCCTGGCCGAAGCCTCGGGCCTCAAGCACGGCGCCGTGCAGGACAAGCTGTTCCTGCCAGGGCTGCGCAAGCTCGACATGCTGCGCCGCGCCGGCTTCTTCGGCCGCATGCTCAGCGTGCGCCTGGAGTTCGGCTACTGGGTGTTCGAAGGCGACCTGCAGCCCATCCAGCGCCCGAGCTGGAACTACCGCAAGGAAGACGGCGGCGGCATGATCCTGGACATGATGTGCCACTGGCGCTACGTGCTGGACAACCTGTTCGGCGAAGTGAAGTCGGTCTCGTGCATCGGCACCACGCACATTCCCACCCGCTGGGACGAAGCCGGCAAGCCCTACGAGTGCACGGCCGACGACGCGGCCTACGCCACCGCCGAACTCACCGGCCACAACGGCGAACACGTGATCGCGCAGCTCAACATGAGCTGGGCCACGCGCGTGAACCGCGACGACCTGGTGACCTTCCACGTCGACGGCACGCACGGTTCCGCCGTGGCCACGCTGACCGGCTGCAAGGCACAGAGCCGCGTGAACACGCCGCGCCCGGTGTGGAACCCGGACGTGAAGAACACCATGAACTTCTCCGAACAGTGGCAGGACGTACCGGACACCCAGGTGTACGACAACGGCTTCAAGATCCAGTGGGAACACTTCATCCGCCACGTGGTGGAGAACGAGCCCTACAAGTGGACCCTGCCCGAAGGCGCCAAGGGCGTGCAACTGGTGGAAGCCGCGCTGGAGAGCTGGGAACAGCGCCGCTGGGTCGACGTTCCTCCGTTGAAAGTCTGACGGCATGGCCATCTCGCTCACCCTCCCCAACGCCTCGGGCAAGCTCGAGGCCTACACCCTGCGCGGCACGGCCCCGGCCAAGCCCGCCAGGGGCGTGAAGTTCAACCGCATCGCCTACTCGGCAGCGCACGTGGTGGCCGACCCGCTCGCCGCCATCGACCCGTGGCTGCAATGCGGCGTCGACTGGGACGCCACCATCGCCTACCGCCAGCACCTCTGGTCGCTCGGCCTGGGCGTGGCCGAGGCCATGGACACCGCGCAACGCGGCATGGGCATGGACTGGCCCACCTCGCTCGAACTCATCCGCCGCTCCATCGACGCGTCCAAAGACGTGCCCGGCGCCTTGCTCGCCTCCGGCTGCGGCACCGACCACCTCGCGCCGGAAGACGTGACGTCGGTCGACGAAGTCATCGCCGGTTACGAAGAGCAGATGGCCGCCATCGAGAAACTCGGCGGCAAGCTCATCGTCATGGCCAGCCGTGCCCTCGCCCGTGTGGCGAAGAGCCCGGCGGACTACGAGCGCGTGTACGACCGCATCCTGAGCCAGGCCCAACAGCCCGTGGTGCTGCACTGGCTGGGCGACATGTTCGACCCGGCGCTCAAGGGCTACTGGGGCAACGTGGACGCCGACAAGGCCATGGACACCGCGCTCGCCGTGATTGCCGCGCACCCCGAGAAGGTGGACGGCATCAAGATCTCCCTGCTCGACAAGGACAAGGAAATCGCCATGCGCCGCCGCCTGCCCAAGGGCGTGCGCATGTACACCGGCGACGACTTCAACTACGCCGAACTCATCGCCGGCGACGGCCACGGCCCCGAGATCACCCACGGCCAGAGCGACGCGCTGCTCGGTATCTTCGATGCCATCGCCCCCGCCGCCGCCGCCGCGCTGGGCGAGCTCGCGCAAGGCAACACGCAGAAGTTCCACGACATCCTCGGCCCCACCGTGCCGCTGTCGCGCCACATCTTCGCGGCGCCCACGCGCTTCTACAAAACCGGCGTGGTCTTCATGGCCTGGCTCAACGGCCACCAGACGCACTTCAGCATGGTCGGCGGCCAGCAGAGCACGCGCTCGTTCCCGCACCTGGCCGAGCTGTTCCGCCTGGCCGATGCCGCCAACCTGCTGGAAAAACCCGATCTGGCCGTGCAGCGCATGAAGTCGCTCGCGGCCGTGCACGGGGTGGCATGACATGCGGGACTTCTCCCAGGACCACCGCGCGCTGTCCATCAACACCGCCACGGTTCGCAAGAGCCGGGGGCAGGACCTGCCGCTCACCGACATTCTCGACGCCTGCGCGCGCCACGGCATTCCCGCCGTGTCGCCGTGGCGCGACCAGGTGGCCGCCGTCGGCCTCAAGACCATCTCGGCCCAGGTGAAGTCGCTCGGCCTCAAGCTCTCCGGCTACTGCCGGGGCGGGATGTTCACCGCCACCGACGATGCCGGCCTGCAACTGGCGCGCGACGACAACCGCCGCGCGGTGGACGAAGCCTGCGAACTCGGCGCGCCCTGCCTCGTGCTCGTGGTGGGCGCCCTGCCCGGCGCCCTCGCCGGCAAGGCCGCGCACAAGGACATTGCCCACGCACGCCAACAGGTGAGCGACGGCATTGCGGAACTGCTGGAGTACGCCAAGGCCAACGGCATGCCGCTGGCCATCGAACCGCTGCACCCCATGTACGCGGCCGACCGCGCCTGCATCAACACCATGGAACAGGCGCTGGACGTGTGCGACGCACTCGACCCCGGCAAGACCGGCGCACTCGGCGTGGCCGTGGACGTGTACCACGTGTGGTGGGACCCGAAGCTGCAAGCCCAGATCGAACGCGCCGGCCACAGCCGCCTGCTCGCCTTCCACGTGTGCGACTGGCTCACCCCCACCACCGACCTGCTCAACGACCGCGGAATGATGGGCGACGGCGTGATCGACATCCCCCGCATTCGCGGCTGGGTGGAAACGCAAGGCTTCAACGGCTTCAGCGAGGTAGAGATTTTTTCCACCGGCAACTGGTGGAAGCGGGATCACGATGAGGTGTTGAAGACTTGTATTGAGAGGCACCGCAGTGTCGTCTGACCTCTCGATTCGTTGATTCATGAGGGCACCCGGTGGGTGCCCTTTTTCTTTGCCATGACCAGGTGACGTGATTTTTGCGGATCCCGTGTGGGAAGCATTCCGCCAGGATGGCCGGAATCGGCCAGAAGCAGCCGTCCGGATCGTTTTGCCAATGACCGAGTGGTTGCGGAGCTTGCCTCCGGACATTGCTGGCCGTCTTATTCTGTAAGTTTCCCGTGCATTTACGTTCAGGCCTCTAAAAGCGCGTAGCCTTGGGACCCCTTGGCACACTAGGAGATCACTCATGGTCAAAGTCGCTTTGTTCGTTCGTCTCGAAGCGAAACCCGGCAAAGAGAGCGCGGTTGAGAGCTTCCTGATGAGTGGCCTCCCCCTGGTCATGGAGGAGCCCGTCACGACGGCCTGGTTTGGCATACGTCTTGGGCCGACAACCTTCGGGATCTTCGATGCCTTCCCCGATGAAGCGGGAAGACAGGCGCATCTCTCCGGCAAGGTCGCAGCAGCCTTGATGGCAAAGGCCGGAGAACTGTTCTCTACGCCGCCAACCATCGAGAAGGTCGACGTGCTCGCAGCAAAATTACCCGGCTAGCAAGCCGAAGCCCATCTGGTCACACGCGTGGCGCAGCGCTTGGGAACAAGCGTTGCATCAGCGCAGGGCCGGCGACTCCGTGGCGGCGGTCATCACAGCATTGCTGATGCCGCCCCGTTCCTTGCGTTCGTCCGCCAGGATGAGCGAACCCGTGGTGCGCTGCTGAATGCGGCGCTGTTCGCCACGCTGGGTGACGTCGTCCAGCACCGCCACGAACCACATCAGCAGCAGGCCCGCCGCCGCGAACAGAACCCACACCAGCGCGTTCGAGAAGAAGGTGAACCACGAGTCGTCACGTGGGGTGGGCAGGCTGCGCAGATGGTTCATGGTGGGCTCCTCGGTGCGTTGTGGGTTGGACGCATGATCTCCGCGTGCAACGCTGCGGCCTGTCGGCACACAACGGTGTCGCGCGTAGGAGCTTGCCGACAACAGGCCGCTGCCGTCAGGGCACGGCGGCCCTGATCCGTCCCGCCAGGGCGAGACGTCAGAACATCCGGTCGCGGTCGATCAGGCCGCTCTGCACGAACGCTTCGCGCAGCGCCTCGTCGTTGAACACGCCGCAGCGCTCCAGCACCTGCAGCGTGTTGCCGCAGCGGCCGCGCATGCGCGCGGTCTGCGGGGCTTCACCGGCCACCTTGGCCAGCACGCGGTCCCGCGCGGCGGCATCGAGCCCCGCATCGCCGAGGATGCGCTGGTGGAAGCCCTTGTCCCAGGTATGGAAGGCCGCGATGATGCGCGGCAGCAGCCGCCCGAAGAAGGCCTGGCTGCCGGCATCCAGCCGGGGCCAGATGTGCTCGAACAGGTGGGCGAAGTAACGCGCGTGCACCCATTCGTCTTCCAGGTGCGCGAGCAGCATGCCTTGCACGCCCGAGTGCGCGGTGGCGCGCATCACGTCGACGATGGCCTTGCTGATCATGGTTTCGCCGACGAAGCCGACCATGAACCAGGCCATGTCGCGCCGCTCGGCCGGGGTGTCGGCCACGAGAGCTTCGAGCGTGGCGATCTTGAGGTTGGGGCCGTCGCTCAGGTCCATGCCGAATGCCTGGCGGATGCTGCGGCTGGCGTGGGCGGTGAAGTAGGCGTGGTAGCCCTCGTCGGTGTAGAGCTTGAGGGCGTCGAGCGCGAGGACTTCGGGGATGAAGGCGCGCAGGCGGTTTTCGGCGATGACCTGGGCCGCCACGTTCACGATGCGGTGTTCGGTCAGCGTCATGTCGTCGAGAAAATGCACCAGCCGCGCGGCGAAGAGCCGGTTGCGTTCGGCCAGGCCGAGGGAGCGCAGGGCGGGATGGGCCATGAGTTCGTCCGACTCGCCGAAGACGAATCACCGCACGTTGCTGAAATCGCCGGAGCCACCGGAGAGATCGAACTCCGTCAGCGATGGTTTGGCGCGCACGGCCGACGTGTCGATCCAGCCCTCCAGGGGCGAACGCTCATCCGCCTTTTGCTTGCGCATGCCGGCTCAGGCCGGTTCCGAGACGCGCTTGAGCTGCCCGGGTGGGTCCGCGACCATGGCGTCGAGCGCCTTTTTCACCACACCCTGTGCGTTGACCGGGCGCAGCAGGCGGCTGGCGATCAGGCGCTCGCAGCTGCGCTTGGTCATGGAGTGTGGGCGCCCTCCCCGGCTCACGAACATGAACAGCGTGCCCTTGCTGCTGGCCCAGATGAGCTGGGCGCGCAGCCACTCACGGTGCGAGTACAGGTCAACCCAGTCGCCTTCACGCAGGCCCGCCAGCGTGGCGGCGGCGTTGATGTTCTCGGGTTCGGCCTCTTCGGCCAGCGAGGCGGCCTGGGAATCGTCCGCACTGGCACGGGCGAGCACCTGCGTTTCTTCAAGGTCGCCGTGGTCGGTCGGCATGGTGTCCTCGAAGCCGGCAGCTTCCAGTTCGCGTTTGCCCAGCCAGGGCTGGGCGCGGGGTTTGGGTTTGCGCTGCTCGGCGGTGGCCGGCAGGGTTTCGTCAAGCTCCATGGACATGGAGGAAGGAATGTCGTCCAGCGGCATGGCGCCCGAGCCTTCGAACTGCGGCAGTCCGGACTGGCTGGCATCGGCGCGGATGCGCGCCCGGCGCAGGCCGAGCACCGGCTGGTGCAGGCGCATGAGGGCGTCGAAGAAAGGCTTGGTTTCGTCGCGCGTCTTGCCGAGCATGTCCAGCCCCGCATGCAGCGTGGCCAGCATGCCGGGCACCATGGCGAAGAGTTCCTTGGGCCGCTTGAGGGTGACTTCCTTCTTCACGCTCCACAGGAGGTTGGACACCACCTTGCGGTAGCCACCAGGGTCGGCCTCGCCGTCGGGGGCACCGAGCCTGGCCGAGGCGATCACCAGCGACCAGGGGCCGTAGAGGAAGTCGAGGATCACGCCAGGCACGTTCTCCACATCGGGTCGCTGACTCAGGTCCCAGGCGATCTGGTCGGCCATGGCCTGCCGTTCTTCGGCATAGCGGATGGACTGCAGGCTGTTGTCCTGCAGCGCGAGTTCCTTCTGGTCCTGCGCTTCCCAGCCCGCCCGCAGCTCAGCCAGCACATCGGCGAAAGGCTCGGGCTCGCGCGTGGCGGTGGCGTTGAGTTCGTTGAACGCCTTCTGCACCGGCTGGAAGAAGCTGTTGAACTCTTCCGTGAACTCGTCGTTGAACTTGAAGCTGCGCTGCGCCACGCTTTCAATGAGGCGGCGCGCAGGGTGCTGGTCTTCGTTGAAGAAGCGCGGGTTGGCCATGGCCAGCCGCAACAGCGCGGGCTCCAGCGCCACCACAGCCTCGCGCACCGGGCCGAGCAGCAGCGGGTCGCTTGCCACCTGGCCAACCAGCGTGCGCACCAGGTCAAGGCCCACCGCCTGGCTGACGCGCTGCGCCTTCTGCTTGAGGTGCATGAGCACGCGCGAGCGCTCGTGCGCGGCCGCGTACGTGCCCCAGGCCTTGTGGCTCAGCTGGCTGGAAATGCCGATCTCGCGAGCGGGACGATCGACCACGGGCAGATCGCGGTACTGCGTCTGCTGCTCCAGGATCATCGATTCGTCGAGCACGGGGATCGCAGCGAACGCCTCGATGGCGGCGAGCTCTTCGCTCACCTGCTCGTAGTAGTCCGGCGTCAGGTGGCGGTCGAAGTGCTGGCCACCCTTGTTCAGGAATTCGTGGAAGACCTGATGGTCCTCGCCCGGCTGCATGCGCGCCAGGGACTGCATGGGCGGCAGCTGGTCGGCGCGGGACCACGAGGGCGAATGGTGCCCGCTGTGGCCCGAGTCGCCCACATCCTGCCACTGGCTGTTGCGCGAAACGCCCAGCCCCGCCGCGCGCGACGACAGGCCCAGGCCGCCAGAGCGCGTGGACAGACCACCCGAGCGCGTTGAGGCGCCGGCATCTTCCACCAGGCGCACGCGGTAGCCGGCTTCCTGCACGTTGGCACGTTGCAGGATCAAGGCCACGCGCTCATAGAGCTTCTGCAGCTCGCGGCCCAGCGCATCGCCCATGTGGCGCAGCCAGAGCGCGCGCACCTCCGGCTCGGATTCGGCCGACGACATGAGTTCGCGCAGCGCCCGTACAAAGACGGAGGGCCGCATGGGATTGCGCTCGGCCTGCACGGTCTGCAGGCCGATGACCGAGCTCATCAGCGCGTCGAGCACGCCGAGTTGTTGCTCCAGCACGGGCATGAGGCTGTGCACCAGACGGGCCGATTCGAGCGACTCGTTGACGGCATCGTCTTCCACCAGGGAGAGCAGCGATGGCGATTCGGACAGCAGCGCCGGCCGCGAGGTGTTGGCCTCGGGGGAGGCCATGAGCGCGTCGCGCAGATGGTCTGCGAAGGTACGCCCCCATTGAATCTTGTTCTGCAGCAGGCCCCACCACGCAAGCGCCAGCCGATCGCGCTGGGCCACTTCCTTCGATGCCTTCTCGGCCGCCTGAAGGCTGGCGATGGCCGAATCCGCGCAGCGCGCCAGCAATTCGGGCGCGCCGGAAAGTGCTTCCTGAAAGCACTGCTGAAGCAAACGGGAGGGCGCCGTCATGGGCGGTAAACGGAAATCTGCCAACGGGTGGGGGTATGTATCAAGATGCTTTTATACCCGCTGGCACGTCCGCCGGCATGAAGGACGTCAAATATTCGGCAGCCGGGCGCAACACCGGCATCGGCGGCGACCCCGACGAAGTCGCACCAAAAGGGTTCAGGCCGGCGTCAGCGCCGTGCGACGCACGCGGCGCACATTGAACGCACTGGCGATCAGCACCGCCTGCACCACCGCCAGGCCGATCAGCACGCCACGGAACTGGCCGTGGTCCATCAGCACCCCGAAGATCAGCGGCGACACGGCCTGGCCGATGTCCAGCCCGGAGTACACGACGCCGTACACGCGGCCCGTGGAGTTCTCGGGCGTGGACCGCTTGACCAGCAAATCGCGCGAAGGCCCGGCGATGCCCGCCGAAAAGCCCATGGCACCGAACAGCACCGGCACGGCCGCGGCCGGCACATGGGCCAGGGCCAGCAACAGCGCGATGCCGGCGGCCAGACCGAAGCCGACGCCCACCACACGCTCGCAGCGCTCCGGGTCAACGGCCAGGAACCCGCCCAACACCATGCCGCCGGCCGAGCAGACCATGTAGATCGACAGGCACACCGCCACCAGAGCCATCGGCACGTTGTGCAGATGACGTGCGGCCTCGGGCGCGAAGGCCTGGACCACGCTCAGCGACATCGCGTAGAAAAAGAAGAAGCCGAAACACATCCACACGGCCGGGATGCGCAGGAAGGCCATGGAGTGCTCGCCAGCCTGCAGTGCCCCCGTTGCCGGCTTCGGCGCCGCGGGCAGACTCAGGCGCTCGCGGTTGAACCACAGCACCGCCAGCACGGCAAAGGCCAGCACACCGGCGCTGGCGAGCGCCGCACGCCAGGAATACGCCATCGCGATGGGCACCATCATGGCCGGTGCCAGCGCCCAGCCAAGGCTGCCGGTGATGCCGTGCACGCTGTAGGCATGGCCCAGGCGCTGCGGGCTCACCTTGCGGTTGATGAGGGTGTAGTCCACCGGGTGGAACACCCCGTTGCCAATGCCGGCCACGATGGCAAAGAACGCCATCATCCAGTAACCGGTGCTGGCGGCGAAGCCGAAAGCCGCCACCCCCAGCATCGCGAGACCCGCAAAAAGCACCGGGCGCGGGCCCAGGCGATCCACCACGAAACCCGAGGCGGTCTGTACCGCGCAGGAGGTGACGAAGAAGATCGTCATGAGAAAGCCGAGTTCGGCGTAGCTGGCGTTGAGCGCGTCCTTCAGCCACGGAAACAGCGGTGCCAGGAGGAGCTGGCTGAAGTGGCTGACCATGTGGGCGAGGCCGATGAGGCCGATCAGACTGGCGTCCTGCCGCAGGGCCACAGGCGGCAGGGAATGGGTGGTGCTGGAAGAAGACATGGCGAGATCGTAGACCTCTGCGGGCATGCAGGATCGCGACGATCTGTCAGAATTCGTTGAAATTCCGCCAACGCACCAAAACCATGCCACGCGTCAAACCTGGCCCCACGCCGGTCGGCGACACCGACCCCTTCACGCCAGACGAAGCACGGCCGGTTCGGGTGCGCGCGCGTGCCCTCAGTGCAGACACCCACTTCGAGCCACACCGCCACCCTTGGGGCCAGCTGGCGTACTGCGCGACCGGTATCGTTCAGGCAATGGCGGTTCCCCAGGAAACCAGCCTGCAGGCCGTCACCTACATCGTGCCGCCCTCGCGAGCGGTGTGGATTCCTCCCGGCATGCGCCACGCGGTCACCGTGCGCGAGGCCGCCGAGCTGCGCACCCTATACATCCACGCGGGCTCGGCGCCACCGGGCTGGGAGTCGTGCCGCATGATCGTGGTCTCATCGCTGCTGCGCGAGCTCATCCAGGCGATGGACGCGGCGACCCGCCGTGCCGCCGAGCCCACGCGCGACCGGCTGCTCACCGAACTGGTGCTCGACGAACTGGCCCACGCTGACACGCAGACGCTGGGCGTGCCCATGCCGAGCGACAAGCGCCTGCGCACCCTGTGCGAAGCGGTGCTGCGCGCGCCCGGCGAGAAGGCCACGCTGGCGGAATGGGCCGCGGACACCGGTGCCAGCGAGCGCACCGTGGCCCGGCTGTTCCGCGAGGAGCTCGGCACCACCTACCAGCAATGGCGGCAGCAGGCGGTACTGGCACACGCCTTGCCTATGCTCGCCCGGGGCATGTCCATCGGTCAGGTGGCGGCGGCCACCGGTTATGCCAGCGACAGCGCGTTCAGCGCCATGTTCAAGGCGGCCATGGGCCATCCGCCAACGCGCTGGGGCTTGCGGGCCGGCGGTCAGCAGCGCTGAGAAGCCACCGACGCGCGGCACAGACCCGAGTTGTGCTTCAAGCGGCTGTCATATCTGACAGGCAGCATGGCAGATCTGCGGACCAGAATCGCCGCAGAGATCAGGGAGATAAAAAATGAACGACACCCGGCGTTACGCCAAGACACCCCGTGCCTGGGAGGCCCTGGCACGCCCCGACGTGGTGGGACGACAGGCCCACACACTGCTTCTGATGGCCAACGGCCGGCGCACCGAAAGGGAGCTGGCCCTTCTGCTCGGTGGCGACGTGAAAGAACTGCTGCAGAGCCTGCACCAGCGAGGCTACCTGCACTGCGCTGCCAGTGCCACCACATCGGAGGACGACGACGCACTGGCGGGCGCGTGACGGCGCTGGCCGGGCACCGCGTCAGAACAGGCGCTTGAGCAGCCCCATCACCCGGGCGAAACGCGGCCCATAGGGCGGATAGAACAAGTGCCCCATCGCCCAACGCGACTGCACCAGCACCGGTTTCTGCTGGGTGAAGCGAAGGAAACCCGATTCGCCGTGGTACGAGCCCCAGCCGCTCTCGCCCACACCCCCGAAGGGCAAGCCCTCGTGGGCCACATGCATGAGCGTGTCGTTCACGGTCACGCCCCCGCTCACGGTGCGCGACAGCAGGCGGTCACGCGCAGCGCTGTCGGCACCGAACCAGTAGAGCGCCAGTGGGCGCGGGCGCAGGTTGATGAAGGTGATGGCATCGTCCATGCCGTCATACGGAACCACCGGGAGGATGGGGCCGAAGATTTCCTCATGCATCAGGCGCAGGTCGGGCTCAGGGTCGAACACCAGTGCGGGACTCATCTGGCGCGCTGCGGTGCCCCCGCCTCCGGCGGGCGCCACATCCACCACACGGGCCCCGCGGGCCCGGGCCTCTTCGAGCAACGCGTTCAGGCGTGCCTGATGCCGTTCGCTCACGATGGCCGCATAGTCGGGGTTGCCCGCGATGGTGGGAAACAGCCTGGCCGCCGCTGCGGTGTAGGCCCGCTCGAACGCGGCTTCCTGGCCGCGCGGCAGCAGCACGTAGTCGGGCGCGATGCAGGTCTGGCCAGCATTGAGCAACTTGCCGTGAGCGATCTTGACGGACGCGTCCTCAAGATCGCAAGAGGCATCCACCACGCAGGGCGACTTGCCGCCCAGTTCGAGCGTGGTGGGCGTGAGGTTGGCGGCCGCGGCGGCGGCGACCAGGCGTCCGACCTGGGTGGAGCCGGTGAAGAACAGATGGTCGAACGGCAGCCGGGAAAACTCCTGCGCCACATCAGGGCCACCCACCACCACGCTGAATTCATCGGCGGCAAACGCCTGCTGCACCAGAGAGGCCATGAGGGCCGAGGTGTGGGGCGTGAGCTCGCTGGGTTTGAGCATCACGCGGTTGCCCGCCGCCAGCGCCGTGGCAGCGGGGCCGAACGTGAGCTGCAAAGGGTAGTTCCACGGGCCGATCACGCCCACCACGCCCAGCGGTTGACGCTGGATGTGCGCACTGGCGGGTTGCAGGTACAGGGGTGTGGCCACGCGGCGCGGCTTCATCCAGCGCGCCAGGTGTTTGTCCACCTGCGCCATGCCGGCGCGCAGCACGAAAAGGTCGGCCGCTTCGGTGAGTTGGGGCGAGCGGACGCCGAAATCCGCCTGCACGGCTTCGGCCAGGGCCTGCGCATGGGTGTCGACCAGGGAACGCAGACGGCCCAGCCGGTCCCGCCTGAGTGCCAGGGGCACATCCACCTGGGCGCGGCTGGCGTTGTACTGAGCGTCGAACAGCGCCCGCAAGGGTAGTGTGGGGGGTATCTGCGTCATGGAGACCATGATAGGCCGCACCTCTCCTCGGGACTAGAGCCAGGCCCCCATCCGCGACGGACGGGGGCGCGCTCATGCGTCAGGTTTCGGCGACCGCGTCGCCGAACTCGAACACGCCCGGGTTCTGCACCGGGTCCACGTCCACCGGGATGGCGGACTTGGGCGGGTAGCGCCCTTCCAGCAGGTACTTCGAGAGGGGGTTCTCGATGCGCTGCTGGATCGCGCGCTTGAGCGGACGGGCACCAAACACCGGGTCGAAGCCGACTTTGGCCAGCTCGGCCAGCGCGGCCGGGGAAACCTGCAGGTGCAGGTCCATCTTCTGGAGGCGCGACTCGAGCACCTTGAGCTGTATCGCGGCAATCGATTCGATGTGTTTCGCGTCGAGCGCGTGGAACACCACGGTCTCATCGATGCGGTTGAGGAACTCGGGCCGGAAGTGGTTCTTGAGCTCGCCCCACACCGCCTCCTTCACCTCGTCGTACGGCTCGCCCACCATCGCCTGGATCATGTGCGACCCGATGTTGCTGGTCATGACAATCACGGTGTTCTTGAAGTCGACCGTGCGCCCCTGCCCATCGGTGAGGCGACCATCGTCGAGCACCTGCAGCAGCACGTTGAACACATCAGGATGGGCCTTCTCGACCTCGTCGAGCAGCACCACGCTGTAAGGTTTGCGGCGCACCGCCTCGGTGAGGTAGCCGCCCTCCTCGTAGCCCACGTAGCCAGGCGGCGCGCCGATCAGGCGGGCCACCGAATGCTTCTCCATGAACTCGCTCATGTCGATGCGGATGAGCTGCTCTTCGCTGTCGAACAGGAAGCCGGCCAGTGCCTTGCACAGCTCGGTCTTGCCCACACCGGTAGGGCCCAGGAACAGGAAGGAGCCGGTCGGCCGGTTCGGGTCGGAGAGGCCCGAGCGCGAGCGGCGGATGGCATTGGCCACGGCGCCGATGGCCTCGTCCTGGCCGACCACGCGTTCGTGCAGCTTGCCTTCCATCAACAGCAGCTTGTCGCGCTCGCCCTGCATCAGCTTGGACACCGGAATGCCGGTGGCGCGTGCCACCACTTCGGCGATCTCTTCCGCTCCGACCATGGTGCGCAGCAACTGGGGACGTCCGCCCTCCTTCTTGCCCGCTTCCGCAGCCTGCGCTTCCTTGAGCTGTTTCTCCAGCTCGGGCAGCTTGCCGTACTGCAGCTCGGACACCTTGGCGAGATCGCCCTTGCGGGTGAGTTCGGTGATCTGCAAGCGAACGCGGTCAATTTCCTCGCGCAGGTGGGCAGAACCCTGGGCCTGCGCCTTCTCGGCTTTCCAGATGTCTTCGTAGTCGGCGATTTCCTTGCGCAGCCGATCGATTTCTTCCTGAAGAAGCCCGAAGCGCTTCTGCGACGCCTCGTCCTTCTCCTTCTTCACGGCCTCGGCCTCGATCTGCAGCTGGATCAGCCGGCGGTCGAGCCGGTCCATCACCTCGGGCTTGGAGTCGATCTCGATCTTGATCTTGGCGGCGGCCTCGTCGATCAGGTCGATCGCCTTGTCGGGCAGGAAGCGGTCGGTGATGTAGCGATGGCTGAGTTCGGCCGCGGCGACGATGGCCGGGTCGGTGATGTCCACGCCGTGGTGAACCTCGTACTTTTCCTGCAGGCCACGCAGGATGGCGATGGTCGCCTCCACGCTGGGCTCACCCACCAGGATTTTCTGGAAACGGCGCTCGAGCGCGGCGTCCTTCTCGATGTACTTGCGGTACTCGTCGAGCGTGGTCGCGCCCACGCAGTGCAGTTCACCACGCGCCAGCGCCGGCTTGAGCATGTTGCCCGCATCCATCGCGCCTTCGGCCTTGCCCGCACCCACCATGGTGTGGAGCTCATCGATGAAGACGATGGTCTGGCCTTCGTCCTTGGCCAACTCGTTGAGCACGGTCTTGAGGCGTTCCTCGAATTCGCCACGGAACTTGGCGCCGGCCAGCAGTGCGGCCATGTCCAGGCTGAGCACGCGCTTGCCCTTCAGCGAATCGGGCACCTCGCCCGCCACGATGCGCTGCGCGAGGCCTTCGACGATGGCGGTCTTGCCCACACCGGGTTCGCCAATCAGCACCGGGTTGTTCTTGCTGCGGCGCTGCAGCACCTGGATGGCGCGGCGGATCTCGTCGTCTCGACCGATCACGGGGTCGAGCTTGCCCAGCCGTGCGCGTTCGGTGAGGTCCAGCGTGTATTTCTTGAGCGCTTCTCGCTGCCCTTCGGCCTCGGGGCTGTCCATCTTCTGGCCACCGCGCACGGCCGTGATGGCGGCCTCCAGGCTCTTGCGGCTCAGGCCGTTCTCGTTGGCCACTCGGCCCAGTTCGCCCTTGCTGTCGGTCAGGGCCAGCAGGAACAGCTCGCTCGCGATGAACTGGTCGCCGCGCTTGATGGCTTCCTTCTCTGTCGCCTGCAGCAGTTTGGCCAGCTCGGGGCCGACCTGGACCTGGTCCTGGCCCTGCACTTCGGGCAGGCGCTTGACGGCGGCTTCGGCCGCCTTGGCCAGGCCCGGTACGTTGACACCTGCGCGCTGCAGCAGCGATTGCGGGCCGTCGGCCTGGCGCAGCAACGCGAGCAGCAGATGGGCCGGCTCGATGTAGGCATGGTCCGCACCCAGGGCCAGCGTCTGCGCTTCGCCGAGGGCTTCCTGGAACTTGGTGGTGAGTTTGTCGAGACGCATGGAAAGGCTCTCCGTGAATTCAGAACTGCCCCACAAATGGCACCGATCACCCGGTTTTCAAGGCGCGCCGTCAGCATGCCCGCGTATTCGCGCACCTGGCTTGACGCGGATCAAACCGCCCCGGGATCGGCCGGCTGCCAGTAAGCGTAAGGCCACGCGGTGGAAAAGCCCAGCCGCCGGTAGAGCGACAGCGCCGGGGCATTGCTGGCGTCCACCTGCAGGAAGACCTGCTCGATGCCGCACCGGGCGGCCTCTGCCGCCATGGCCTTCAGCAGACGAGCCGCGAGCCCCCGCCCACGTTGCGCCGCCGCAGTGCGCATGCCGTGCACCCCCAACCAGCCGTGGCTGAAAGACGCGGCCCCGCAAGCCACCGTCTCGCCCCCCTCGCGCAGGCTGGCAAACCGCGTACCCGTGGCCCGCGCCAGAGAGTGGGCACGGCTGGCGCCGTCCACGGGATCCAGGCCCGGGCCAAGGAACATCGCCATCCAGGCATGGTCAGGTGCATCTGCCAGCGCCACATCGGGGTCGGGGTCCACGGCCGGCAGCGCGTGAACCGGGGTCGTCTGCGTCAGCGTGGGCTTTGCACGCACGAAGCCGCGTTGTGCCAGCGAGCGCTGGAAGTCTTCGAATGCAGGCAGATCTGGCAGACGGAACGACGGGACGAAACCCCGTGCGACGTAGCGCGCCAGCAAAGGCTCCAGCAGGTCGAGATCTGGCGCGCCATGATGAAGCGGGACCGCGCTGCGCGCCCGCCCCACGGTGCCGCTGTCCATGGGCAGCAACCAGCCGGGCAACGACTCCACCACCTCCGGGGCGACCGCCTGCAACGTAGCGCGTTCGATGGCTTCGATGTCGCCGGCGCTGGACATCGTGCAGGTCAGCCGTTGTGAGACTCGATGCCCCAGCGGGCGAGTGCGGCGTCGTCGCTCACGCGGGCATCCACCCAGCGCGCGCCTTCGGGTGTCTGCTCTTTTTTCCAGAAAGGCGCCTGCGTCTTGAGGTAGTCCATGAGGAACTCGCAGGCCTTGAAGCTCTCGCCCCGGTGCGCGGAGGTGACGGCCACCAGCACGATCTGGTCCAGCGGCTGCAACAGGCCAACGCGGTGGATCACCCGCGCCGCGTACAGATCGAAGCGGCGGAAGGCCTCGTCGATCATCGCCTCGATGGCCTTTTCCGTCATGCCGGGGTAGTGCTCGAGTTCCATGGTGCTCACGTGCTGACCGTCGTTGCGATCCCGCACGGTGCCGATGAAGCTGCAGACCGCGCCCACCCGCGCGTCCTGCTGGCGCAGCCGGGCGACTTCGGCGGACAGATCGAAGTCCCCGGTCTGGATGCTGACGCGCGCGCTCATGTCAACCACCTGTGACCGGAGGGAAGAACCCGACCTCGGCACCGTCGACCAGTGCAGCGGCCTCGTCACTCATGGCCTGGTTCAACGCCACGCGCACGGCCTTGCCGGGGGCGAGCACGTCTGCATAAACGCCGCCACGCGCGACCAGTTCGGCACGCAGCGCGGCGAGCGTGGCGGCCTGCGTCTGCACCGACTCGCTGCCCGTGCCGATGGCTTCCCGGATGGAGGCGAAGTAACGCAGCTGGATGTTCATGCAAGCAGGTCCGAAAAGGAGATGTAGGACACCGGGTCACCATGGGCGATGGTGGTGCCTGCGGGGTTGTCGACCAGGCCATCGGCCCACACCGTGGAGGTGAGCACACCGGAGCTCTGGTTGGGGAACAGGTCCAAGCCACCTGCCGCGTTGCGGCGCACACGCAGGAACTCGCGGCGCTTGTCGGCCCTGGGTAGCGTGAAGTGCGCAGGCAGTGTGATGGCGGCGGGCAAGGGCTGGAAGCGTGCTGCAGGCACGCCCTGCAGTTTGAGCAGGAATGGCCGCACCAGCAGCAGGAAGGTGACGAAGCTGGAGACCGGGTTACCGGGCAGGCCGATGAAGTGGCAGTTCTGCCCAGCCGCGCTGCGTCGCACGGTGCCATAGGCGAAGGGCTTGCCTGGCTTCATGCCGATCTGCCAGATATCCAGGCGGCCCAGCTGCTGCACCGATGGCTTGATATGGTCTTCCTCGCCGACCGACACCCCCCCGCTGGTGAGAATCAGATCGTGCTGTTCCGCAGCGGACTGCAACGCGGCCAGCGTGGCCTCTCGCTGGTCGGGCACGATGCCAAGGTCCGTCACTTCGCAGCCCATGCGCTGGAGCAGGTTTCGCAGGAAGAAGCGGTTGGAGTTGTAGATGGCGCCGGGCTTCATGGCCTCTGGCGGCACCTCCCCTGGCATCACGAGTTCGTCTCCCGTGGAAAAAAGTGCCACCCGCGGGCGCACCACCACACGAAGCTCGGCCAGCCCCAGGCTCGCCGCGAGCCCGAGGCCCGCAGGCGACAGCCGCTCACCGCGCGCAAGCACCACAGCCCCGTGCGTCACGTCTTCCCCTGCACGGCGCACCCACTGGCCGCGCTGCGGCACCGCCTGGATGTGCACGGCGTGGATGTCTCCACCGACTTCGATGGTGTCCTCCTGCATCACCACGGCATCGGCGCCGGCGGGCATGGGTGCCCCGGTGAAGATGCGCGCACAGGTGCCCGGCTCCAGCGGCCCGCCGGCCTGCCCGGCAGCAATGCGCTGGCTCACCCGCAACACCTGGCCTGGCTCGAGCACATCGGCAGTGCGCACGGCGTACCCGTCCATTGACGAGTTGTCTTTGGGCGGCACTTGCAGGGCGGATACGAGGTCCTGCGCGAGCACGCGGCGGTCCGCATCGAAAGTGGCCACCGTCTCGGTTCCAGTGAGCGCGTCGACGCGACCCAGGAGGTCGGCCATGGCGTCGCCGAGTGGCATCAGGGGAGCACGGCCGGCAGGCGGTGAAGAAGCTTTCATGGCGTGAGGTGGCGGTTTGTCGAAGAAGGCGGATGGGCCTGCATTGTCGAACAAGCCGGGCGCTGCGTCACCGCCGGGGCCGGATTCCAGCGCGCGCCCAGGGGCAGAATCCCCCGGACGCCCCCAACCACTCACGCCGGTGTGCAGTGCTCGGCGATGTAGGCCTGGACGGCCGCAGTTCGCGCGGACATCACCTTCACGCGCTTGGGCAGCGCCTCGATGCCGTGGAACTGCGCCGGGCGATCGGGATGCTGGCCCAGCGCTTCGACGATGGTCTCTGCGAACTTGATGGGCAACGCCGTTTCCAGCACCACCATCGGTGTGCCGGCCTCCAGGTGCTCACGCGCGACCTTCACGCCGTCAGCGGTGTGGGTGTCGATCATCACGCGATGGCGCTGGAACACGTCACGGATGGTGTCGAGCCGGTTGGCGTGTGTGCTCTTGCCGCTGCGGAACCCGTAGTGGCGCGCGGCCTCGGCGAACGCGGGATCGGCGCTCAGGTCGAACCGCCCCTCACGCGACAGGCCTTCGCCGAAAAAGGCCTTGACCCGATCGCCGTTGCGGCCCAGCAGATCGAACACGAAGCGCTCGAAGTTGCTGGCCTTGGAGATGTCCATCGAGGGGCTCGAGGTCTCATGCGTGTCGGCGCTCCCGCGCACCCGGTACACACCGGTGCGGAAGAATTCGTCGAGCACATCGTTCTCGTTGGTCGCGACCACCAGCGTGCGGATCGGCAGGCCCATCTGCCGCGCCACGTGACCGGCGCACACGTTGCCGAAGTTGCCGCTGGGTACGGTGAAAGACACCTGCTCCGTGTTCTCCGAAGTGGCCTGGAAATAGCCGGCAAAGTAGTAGACGACCTGAGCCAGCAGGCGCGCCCAGTTGATCGAGTTCACCGTGCCGATCTTGTGGGCGCGCTTGAACGCGAGGTCGTTGCTGACGTCCTTGACGATGTCCTGGCAATCGTCAAACACACCTTCGATGGCGATGTTGTGGATGTTCTCGTCCATCAGGCTGAACATCTGCGCCTGCTGGAACGGGCTCATGCGGCCGTGCGGGCTGAGCATGAACACACGCACGCCCTTCTTGCCGCGCATGGCGTACTCGGCCGCGCTGCCCGTGTCGCCAGAAGTGGCCCCCAGGATGTTGAGCTCCTCGCCACGGCGAGCCAGTTCGTACTCGAACAGATTGCCCAGCAACTGCATGGCCATGTCCTTGAAGGCCAGCGTCGGTCCATTCGACAGGGCCTCCAGATAGAAGCCGTCGTCCAGCTTCTTCAAGGGCACGATCTGCGGTGTGCCGAACACGGCCTCGGTGTAGGTCTTGTCGCACAGGGCTCGCAGATCGGCGGCGGGGATGTCGTCGATGTAGAGCGAGAGAATGTCGAATGCGAGGGCGGCGTAGCCCCCCGGTTTGCCACCGTTGAACGACGCTCGCAGGCGCTGCAGCGCGGCACCGTCGATCTGAGGGTAGCGCTCGGGCAGGTACAGGCCACCATCGGGCGCCAGGCCTTCCAGCAGGATTTCGCAGAAGCGCTTGCGGTCGGCGTGGCCGCGCGTGGAGAGATAACGCATCAGTTCAACTCTTCCTTGCGGATGCGCACGATGGGTGCCAGCACGGTCGGCAGGTTCTGCAATTGCGCCAGCGCGTCGTTCATGGTGCCTTCGCGCGTATCGTGGGTGAGGATGATCAGGTCGGTGGACGTACCGCCTTCACCGCTCACCTCATCGGCTTCGCGCTGCAGCACGGCGTCGATGCTGATGCCCGCGCCGGCCAGCAGGCCGGTGACCTTGGCCAGCACGCCGGCCTGGTCGGCCACGCGCAGGCGCAGGTAGTAACTCGTCACCACCTCGCTCATGGGCAGCACCGCCACGTCGCTCAGTGCATCGGGCTGGAAGGCCAGGTGAGGCACGCGGTGGTGGGGGTCGGCGGTGTGCAGGCGGGTGATGTCGACCAGGTCGGCAATCACGGCGCTGGCCGTCGGCTCGCTGCCCGCACCCTTTCCGTAGTAAAGCGTGGTGCCCACGGCATCGCCGTTCACCACGACCGCGTTCATCGCGCCCTCGACATTGGCGATCAGGCGCTTGGCAGGCACCAGGCTGGGGTGCACGCGCAGCTCGATGCCTTCGGTGGTGCGCTTGGTGATGCCCAGCAACTTGATGCGGTAGCCCAGTTGCTCGGCGTACTTGATGTCCGTGGCACCCAGCTGGGTGATGCCTTCCACGTGGGCCTTGTCGAACTGCACCGGGATGCCGAATGCGATGGCGCTCATCAGCGTGACCTTGTGCGCCGCGTCCACACCTTCGATGTCGAACGTCGGGTCGGCTTCGGCATAGCCCAGGCGCTGGGCCTCCTTGAGCACGACGGCGAAGTCCAGCCCCTTGTCGCGCATCTCCGAGAGGATGAAGTTGGTCGTGCCGTTGATGATGCCGGCAATCCACTGGATGCTGTTGGCGGTCAGGCCCTCGCGAAGCGCCTTGATGATGGGAATGCCTCCGGCCACGGCGGCTTCGAACGCCACCATCACGCCTTTGGCGGAGGCCGCCGCGAAAATCTCGGTGCCGTGCACGGCCAGCAAGGCCTTGTTGGCCGTGACCACATGCTTGCCAGCAGCAATGGCTTCCAGCACCAGCGACCTGGCGATGCCATAGCCACCGATGAGCTCGATCACGATGTCGATCTCGGGGTTGGCGATCACGGCGCGGGCGTCATTCACCACCCTGACGTCCGGACCCACGATGGATTGCGCGCGGGCCGTGTCGAGGTCGGCCACCATGGTGATCTCAATGCCACGACCGGCACGGCGGCGGATCTCTTCCTGGTTGCGCTTGAGCACGTTGAACGTGCCACTGCCTACGGTGCCTATGCCCAGAAGGCCTACTTGGATCGGTTTCATGTCGGTCATGGTTGGGGAGCAGAGAAATCAGGTGCCGTGGCGTTTTCGCCAACTCTCGAGAAATCTGGCCACGCGCTGGATGGCCTCGCGCAGGTCATCTTCATGGGGCAGGAAGACGATGCGGAAATGCTGGTTGTCCGGGTAGTTGAAGCCAGAACCCTGCACCAGCATCACGCGCGTCTCCTGCAGCAGTTCCAGGAACATCTGCTGGTCGTCGTCCACCGGATACAGCTTGGGATCGAGGCGCGGGAACATGTAGAGTGCCGCCGATGGCTTGACGCAGCTCACCCCCGGAATGGCGGTGATCAATTCGTAGGCCAGGTCGCGCTGGCGGCGCAGGCGGCCGCCCTCACAGACCAGATCGTTGATGCTCTGGTAGCCACCCAGCGCAGTCTGGATTGCCCACTGGCCCGGCACATTCGCACACAGCCGCATGTTCGAGAGCATGTTCAAGCCCTCGATGTAGTCCCTGGCGGGCTTCTTGTCACCCGAGACCACGAGCCAGCCAGCGCGGTAACCGCAGGAGCGGTAGCTCTTGGACAGCGAATTGAAGGTCAACGTGAGAACGTCGTCCGACAGGCTGGCGATGGCGGTGTGCTTCACGCCGTCGTACAGCACCTTGTCATAAACCTCGTCGGCGAAGATCACCAGTCCATGCTCGCGCGCGAGCTCGACGATCGCCTTGAGCAGGTCGTCTGAGTACAGCGCGCCAGTCGGGTTGTTCGGGTTGATCACCACAATGCCCTTGGTGGCTGGCGTGATCTTGCGGCGGATGTCGTCAAGGTCGGGCATCCACCCGTTCGATTCCTCGCACATGTAGTGCACCGGCGTGCCACCGGACAGACTCACCGCAGCCGTCCAGAGCGGGTAGTCGGGAGCGGGCAGCAGCAGCTCATCGCCGTCGTCCAGCAGCGCATTGGTCGCCATCACGATGAGCTCGCTCGCCCCGTTGCCGAGGTAGATATCCTCCAGCGCCACGCCCTTGACGCCCTGCTTCTGCGTCTCGTGCATCACGGCCTTGCGCGCCGCGAAAATCCCCTTGCTGTCCGAGTAGCCGGCCGAGTTCGGCAGGTTGCGGATCATGTCCTGCTGGATCTCCTCGGGCGCATCGAAGCCGAACACCGCCAGGTTGCCGATGTTGAGCTTGATGATCTTGTGGCCCTCTTCCTCCATCTGGCGCGCTGCGTCCATGATGGGCCCACGGATGTCGTAGCAGACGTTGGCAAGCTTGGCGGATTTCTGGATGGTTTTCAAAGTCCCTCCAACGGGCGTTGGGTCAACATCGACGGGGTCCCGCCACAAGAGGGCGGGCGTTATATTTGCGGTCTGGTCAGCAGGGAAAACCTGCAATTTGACCACAGTTCCCCCACTGTCCTGATCACCCATCACCCCATGAAACTCCACGCCGACAAGCTGGACACGCAGTCCATCACCTCCTACGGCGAGGGGTGGATTGCCGTGAACGGTCAGCGTCAGACCGGCAGCCTCATCCTGGCCTCGGGTGGGCAACTGCTGGCCTGGGACTGTCAGCGCCTGGAAGACCTGACCCCGGCCCACTTCGAGCAACTGGCGAATGTGATGCCCGAAGCCCCCGAGCTGGTGGTGTTTGGTAGCGGATCACGGCTGCGCTTCGTCCGGCCCGCGCTGTTGCAGGGCCTGATCGAACGGCGCATTGGCGTGGAAACGATGGACACGGCAGCCGCCTGCCGGACCTACAACATCCTGGCCGGCGAAGGCCGGCGCGTGGTGGCGGCCTTGCTGATCGAGGCCTGATTCCGCCAATTGGTGACCGCGTTCCCCGTCCCCGAGGCGATGACGGGAAACCCCAATCAGGGTAAAATAGCGGATTGTTTCCTGCCACGAGGTCGTCTGTATGTCGGCTACAGGGCCCGTCGTGAAGCAGCCGGGAAGCCAACGAATCACCACCAACTTACGTCAGGGGTCCACGCAGTATGGCAGTCGTTGTCAACAAACCCATTCCCGAATTCGAATCGCAGGCCACCGGCGGCGTGAAGGTCAGCAACCAGACCCATCTTGGTCAAACCATCGTTCTGTATTTCTATCCCAAGGACAATACCCCCGGTTGCACGACCGAGGCCATGCAGTTCCGCGACAAATACAAGGATTTCGTCAAGGCTGGCGCACAGGTTTTCGGCGTCTCGCGGGACAACATGAAGTCGCACGACGACTTCAAGACCAAGCTGGAACTGCCCTTCGAGCTGATTGCGGACACCGAAGAGAAGATGTGCCACATGTTCGGCGTGGTGAAGAACAAGATCATGTACGGCAAGAAGGTCAAGGGCATTGAGCGCAGCACCTTCCTGATCGGGCCGGATGGCGTGCTCAAGCAGGAATGGCGCGGTCTGAAGGTTCCTGGCCACGTGGAAGAGGTGCTCAAGGCAGTCAAGGCGCTCAAGAAAGCGGCCTGACCTGTCTCGTGCCGGCCTCTGAGGGCCGGTCGATGTAGGGGATTTCAGGGTCACCGGACTCGTGCATAATGAATTCATGACACCGGGAAGCGCTTCAGCCCCACCCTCTTTCGATATGTCTCGCAGCACTCAAAGCCGCCCGGTTTTCCCGGCGGCTTTTTGTTTTCCGGCCTTGCGCTGAATTACCAAGCCCTCCATGCCACTGCCTCCCGCCCCTTCCAAACGCGCAGCCCTGCTAGCCCCCGACGCCTACTCCCTTCGAGCCGCCGAAGAGCCGCTGGACCTGAACCCGGTCCTGGAGCCGTCCATGCCCCCTGCCGTTGCGCCCCAGGCACCGGCCGCCCCGAGTGCGAAGACCAAGGCTCGTGGCCGACAACCGGCCGCTTCAGGCGCCCGCATCCAGGCAGAAGCCCCGGCGCCCGTGGCCCCCGCGCGCGCGCCGGTTGTGGCAGCCCCTGCCACCCGTCAACCTGCGGCCGAAGCATCTGCCGATCGCACGCCCCCCGCCACGAACAGCAACCGCCGCCGCACGACGGGCAAGGCGGCCCACCAAGGGCCTGCGCGCCTGTTTGTGCTGGACACCAATGTGCTGCTGCACGATCCGATGAGCCTGTTCCGCTTCGAGGAACATGACATCTTCCTGCCCATGATCGTGCTTGAAGAGCTCGACGGCCACAAGAAGGGCATGACAGAGGTTGCCCGGAATGGCCGCCAGACCAGCCGGACGCTGGACGCGCTGGTCGCCCAACAGGGTGGCGACATGACCAAGGGCCTCAAGCTCTCCGCCACTGGTCACCAGTCGGCGCGTGGCCTGCTCTTCTTCCAGACCGAGCCGCTGGACAACGCCCTGCCCTCCAGCCTGCCCCAGGGCAAGGCCGACAACCAGATCCTGGGTGTGGTGCACGCCCTGCGCGAACGCCACCCGCAACGTGAAGTGATCCTGGTGTCGAAGGACATCAACATGCGCGTGAAAGCGCGCGCCCTGGGTCTGGCGGCCGAGGACTACCAGAACGACAAGACGCTGGACGATGGCGAACTGCTCTACGCGGGCGCCCTCGCGCTGCCGCAGGACTTCTGGACACGCCAGAGCAAGACCATCGAGAGCTGGCAGAGCGGCAGCCATACCTTCTACCGGGTGAGCGGTCCATCGGTCGGGCAGTTCTACATCAACCAGTTTGTCTACTTCGAGGCCCCCGGGGAACCTTCTCTGTACGCACGGGTGACCGAAATCCGCGACAAGACCGCGGTGCTCAAGACGCTGAAGGACTACACCCACCTGAAGAATGCCGTGTGGGGTGTGACCAGCCGCAACAGGGAGCAGAACTTTGCGCTCAACCTGCTGATGGACCCGGAAATCGACTTTGTCACCCTCGCCGGCACGGCCGGCACGGGCAAGACGCTGATGGCACTGGCCAGCGGCCTGACCCAGGTGCTGGACGACCGCCGCTACACCGAAATCATCATGACCCGAGCCACGGTCAGCGTGGGCGAGGACATCGGCTTCCTGCCCGGCACCGAAGAGGAAAAGATGGGCCCGTGGATGGGCGCGCTCGATGACAACCTCGAGTTCCTCGCCAAGGGCGACGGCGGCAACGCTGGAGAATGGGGGCGCGCAGCCACCAACGAGCTCATCCGCAGCCGCATCAAGGTCAAGAGCATGAACTTCATGCGCGGCCGCACCTTCATGAACAAGTACGTCATCATCGATGAAGCGCAGAACCTGACGCCCAAGCAGATGAAGACCCTGATCACCCGCGCCGGCCCGGGCACGAAGATCATCTGCATGGGCAACCTGGCGCAGATCGATACGCCCTACCTCACCGAGGGATCGTCCGGCCTGACCTACGCCGTGGATCGGTTCAAGGGCTGGCCGCACGGCGGGCACATCACGCTGGCCCGGGGCGAACGGTCTCGCCTGGCCGACTTCGCGAGTGAAGTGCTCTGAACACGTGGTCGCCCACAAAAAACCCGGCCTTGGCCGGGTTTTTTGTGGGCCGCCGCGTCAGTAGTCGCTACCGCCACCCAGTCCACCACCCGCCAGACTCTCGAAGCGGGTGAGCATGTTCAGGAAGGCCAGCTTCACGGTTCCGGTGGGGCCATTGCGCTGCTTGCCGATGATGATTTCCGCCACGCCAGGCTCCTTGCACGCGTCCTTGGTGTAGTACTCGTCACGGTAGATGAACATGATGATGTCGGCATCCTGTTCAATGGCACCCGACTCGCGGAGATCGCTCATCATTGGGCGTTTGTCGGTGCGGGTTTCCACACTGCGGTTGAGCTGCGACAGCGCGATCACCGGGCATTGCAACTCCTTGGCCAGCATCTTCAAGCCCCGGGAAATCTCGCCCAGCTCCGACGCACGGTTATCGCCCTCGCTGCTCGTGCCGCTCATGAGCTGCAGGTAGTCGACGACGATCAGACCCAGTTTGCCGCACTGGCGGGCCAGGCGCCGGGCATTGGCACGCAGCACGCTCGGGTTCAGGCCAGGGGTCTCATCGATGTGGAGCGACACATTGCGCAGTTTTTCGATGGCTTCAGTCAGCCGCGGCCACTCGTCATCGGTCAGCTTGCCGTTGCGCAGATGGGACTGGTTGATGCGACCGATCGAACCCACGATACGCACGGCCAGTTGCGATGCGCCCATTTCCATGGAGAACACCGCCACGGGAAGCCCTTCATTGAGCGCCACATGCTCGGCAATGTTGATGGCGAATGCTGTCTTGCCCATTGAAGGACGGGCTGCAAGCACCACCAGGTCACCGGCCTGCAGCCCGGAGGTCATGCGGTCGAGATCGATGAAACCTGTCGGTACCCCCGTGATGTCATTGGGGTTGTCGGCCATTTCCTGCACGCGGTCGAGCAGATCGACCACCAGCTTGTCCATGGCCTGGAAGCCCTCCTTCATCCGCGAGCCCTCTTCGCCAATGTGGAAGATCTTCTGCTCGGCTTCATCAAGAATCTTGTCGACCGGCTTGCCCTGCGTGTTGAAGGCCGCCGTGGCGATCTCATCGCTCGCGGCCACCAGCTTGCGCAGGATGGCGCGTTCGCGAACGATTTCGGCGTAACGCCGGATGTTGGCGGCGCTCGGCACGTATTGCGCGAGCGAGTTGAGGTATGCCAGCCCGCCGGCCTCTTCGGCCTTGCCCAGGTTCTGAAGGTGTTCAAACACCGTGACGACGTCGGCCGGCTTGCTCGCATTGACCAGCGCAGCGATGGCCGAATAGGTCAGGCGATGCTCATAGCGATAGAAGTCGGAGTCGTTGACCAGGTCAGCCACCCGGTCCCATGCGCCATTGTCGAGCAGCAACCCACCCAACACGCTCGACTCGGCCTCAATGGAGTGCGGGGGCACGCGCAACTGGGTGACCTGCTGGTCGGACCCCATGCCCGCCTCATCGAAACCGGCATCAAAGGACGAAAAGGAAGGAGGGAAAACGGCGGCCATGAATAAGTCGGTGGTGACCGGGAATGGTACCCCCGGGGGTCTTCCAAGTCACTGGATAAGCCTGTGGAAAAGCCGTGTATCAAGGGTGGAGAACACGGGACAACCAGAAGCCCACAAAGAAAAAAGCCGCCCCAGGAAGGAAGCGGCTTTCAGACAGGCGCCAAGGCGCCTGGGCGGGACTCAGGCGGTTTCGCCGAGCACCGAGACGTTGACGTCCACCGTCACGTCGGTGTGCAGGTTCACACTGACCGTGTAATCCCCAACGTTCTTCAGGGGACCATTGGGCAGGCGAATCTGGGACTTCTCCACGTCGAAGCCTTGCTTGCTCAGCTCGCTGGACACATCGCGGTTGGTCACGGAGCCGAACAGACGACCGTCAACGCCAGCCTTCTGCGACAGCTTGACGGTGAGGCCAGCCAGCTTTTCACCCAGTGCCTGGGCCTGGGCCAGCGTGGCGGCGTCTTCTTGCTCCAGCTTCGCGCGGTTGGCTTCGAATTCGGCGAGGGCTTGCGCGGTGGCGCGGCGAGCCTGGCCAGTGGGAATCAGGAAGTTGCGGGCGTAGCCGTCCTTGACCTTGACCTTGTCGCCAAGGGCGCCAACTTTGGCAACTTTTTTGAGCAGGATAACTTGCATGTCAGGCTCTCTTTCAGACGCGGTGCTGGTCGCTGTAGGGCAGCATCGCCAGGAAGCGCGCGCGCTTGATGGCGGTATTCACCTGGCGCTGGTAGAACGCGCGGGTGCCGGTCAGACGCGCCGGGATGATCTTGCCATTTTCGGCGATGAAATCACGCAGGACATCGACGTCCTTGTAGTCGACTTCCTCGACGTTGGCCACGGTGAAGCGGCAGAAGCGCTTGCGCTTGAAAAGCAGCGACTGGGTATTGCGCTTGGGGCGCTTGTCTTTGTTGAAACGTTTGGGTGCAGCCATGATGGGCCTTCCTATGTCTTGCTGAAATCTTGGATGTGGAACACCACGCCTTTGCCATTGCGCGCATTCGTCATGAAACCGTGGAATTCGCAAGCTGTATCAAGTCCCTGACGGGAAAGAACTTCAGCCTGGGCACCAAAGGCGATGGCCCTCAGTTGCAACTTCACCTGGCGGGGGGTGTCCATCTCGACCACCTGCGACTCGTGCTCAAGCACAAGGTTGACGGCCGGAATGCCAGCCGGTGTGTAGCGCAGGCTCTGCACCTGGACCACCACGGCGGACAATCTGAGAAGGTTCACCCGATGACGACGCTGCGCCGCGGGTTCAAGCGGCGGCCTGCTCCTGCGACTGGTGCGATGCAGGCTGCTGAAGCTTGCGGGCTTCTTCGCGCTCGACCGACTTCATCATCGCCGAAGGACCGGTATCGGCCTTCTTGCGCAGCACCGTGAGGTGACGCAGCACGGCATCGTTGAACTTGAAGGCATGCTCCAGTTCAGACATCACGGCCTGGTCGGCCTCGATGTTGACGCACAGGTAGTGGGCCTTGGACAGCTTGTTGATCTGGTAAGCCATCTGGCGACGACCCCAGTCTTCAACGCGGTGAATCTTGCCGCCACCAGCGGTGATCATGCCCTTGTAACGCTCCAGCATGGCCGGAACCTGTTCGCTTTGGTCCGGATGGATCAGCAAAACGATTTCATAGTGACGCATAGACACTCCTTGAGGATGAGCCGTGGTTGCCCACAGCGGAATTCAGCCACCCGCCGCGTCTGGAAGCGGTGTGGCAAGGCGAAAAGCTCACGATTATAGCAAATCGGGCATTTCTGTCGCCAATGGCGCTTCAGCGGTTGTTCAGCGCCCTGTCCAGTGCGGTGAACTTCTCAGGCCCCACCGCTTCGCGGATCCGGGGTGCCAGCTCAAGGAGCTGCTCGTAGTTGCCTGCGGCCTCCACAGCCAGATTCAACCGGAACCCCCGCAGTCCCAGGGCTGCGGTCAGCCTGGTAGCAATCGGATAGGCCTCCTGATAGCGCTGCATCGGGCTCCGTGCATTGTGCTCCCTGGCCGCTTCGTCATGGGCCGCGGCGGCGGCTCGTTCGCCGGGCGATGGCTGCGGCGTTGCATCGGTGATCAGGCCCAGCTCGAACAATTGCTCGATATCCTCGGGTGCCACGCCCATGGCCGCCGAAGCGGTCAGCAACTCCTGCATGGAGCGCTTGCCGTCGATGAGGATGAAGACCGACCGTTGTCGAGGCGTCAGCGGTACCGAGCGGTCTTTCATGACCTGGAGCCCTGCCTCGGTTTTCACAATGCTCATTGGTTCTCTCAAGGAAGCTCAACCGGGGTGGTTTTGTAACCGCGTGCCGGGTTTGCCTAATGCGAAAGTTGGATGAAACGAGCTTTACATGCGACTGGCGGCAATTGAATTGGGGTTTATCCATACGGTTCGCCCATGAAAAAGCCCGCGCTAGGCGGGCTTCGTGAGGAAAGTCGCATCCCCCTGCAAGCCGGGGGGATGCGATGGTCACCGGGTTCAGTCCTTGGCGTAGATGTCCACGTCCTTGGTTTCGCGGATGAAGATCATCCCGATGATGAAGGTGCCCGCAGCAACGACCACCGGGTACCACAGACCGTAGAAGATGTCACCGGTGGCCGCCACCATTGCGAATGCCGTGGTCGGCAGCAGACCGCCGAACCAGCCGTTGCCAATGTGGTACGGCAGGCTCATCGAGGTGTAGCGGATTCGCGTCGGGAACATCTCGACCAGCATGGCGGCGATGGGGCCGTAGACCATGGTCACCAACAGCACCAGGAACACCAGAATCAGCAGCACCATGCCCTTGTTCATCTTGGCCGGATCGGCCGCGACGGTCAGGTTGGCGGCCTTGGCGGTATCGGTGAGCTCCTTGCGGAAGTCGGCGATGGCCTTCGCGCTTTCGGGCGAGAACGCGTTGCGGCGCTCGTTCAGCGTAGCGGCGGGCGAATTGATCACCTTGTCGCCCAGGGTGACGGTGGCCGGAGCACCTGCAGGGCCTTGAACGCTGGTGTACGGGATGTACGACTGCGTGAGTGCACGCTTGGCGATATCGCACGAGGTGCGGAAATCGATGTCGCGGGCAATCGGACTGCCTTGGAACGAACATTCTTTCAAGTCGGCGGTCACGGTGACCTTGGTTGCCTGTTGAGCAGCCACCAGCGTCGGGTTGGCGTAGTTCAGCAGCATCGGGAAAACCGTGAAGTAGGTCAGCGCGGCGATCAGGCAGCCACCCATGATGATGGGCTTGCGGCCGATCTTGTCAGACAGCACACCGAAGACGATGAAGAACGGTGTGCCGATCAGCAGCGATGCGGCAATCAGCAGGTTGGCCGTCGTGGCATCGACCTTGGCGATCGTCGTCAGGAAGAACAGCGCGTAGAACTGTCCCGTGTACCAGACCACAGCCTGGCCGGCAGTCAGACCCAGCAGCGCCAGGATCACGACCTTCAGGTTCTTCCATTGGCCGAACGACTCCTTCAGCGGCGACTTGGACGTCTTGCCCTCTGCCTTCATCTTCTGGAAAGCCGGCGACTCGTTCAGGCTCAAGCGAATCCAGACCGAGATGCCCAGCAGCAGGATGGACACCAGGAAGGGAATGCGCCAGCCCCACTCGCCGAACTCCTTGTCGCCCATGGCGGTACGCACGCCCAGGATCACGAGCAGCGACAGGAACAAGCCCATGGTTGCCGTGGTCTGGATCCAGGCCGTGTACGCGCCACGCTTGCCGTGAGGCGCGTGCTCCGCCACATAGGTTGCGGCGCCACCGTATTCACCACCGAGCGCCAGGCCTTGCAGCATGCGCAGGACGATAAGGATGATGGGGGCGGCCAGGCCGATGGAGGCGTAGCTCGGCAGCAGACCCACGATGAACGTGGAAGCACCCATGAGCAGGATGGTCACCAGGAACGTGTACTTGCGCCCGATCATGTCGCCCAGACGGCCGAAAACGATCGCACCGAACGGCCGCACAAGGAAGCCCGCCGCAAAGGCCAGCAGGGCAAAGATGTACGCGGAGGTTGGGTCCAGGCCGGAGAAGAACTGGCGCGCAATGATCGCAGCCAGAGACCCGTAGAGGTAGAAGTCGTACCACTCGAAAACCGTCCCGAGAGAAGAGGCGAAGATCACCTTTCTCTCCTCCTTGGTCATCGGTGCGTTTGAAGCACTGGCCGTCGAAGTTGCCATGATGTTGAAGTCTCCTAAGTTAGATGGCTGGCACAAGATGCCACCGCAGTGTTTTAGGAGCGTCTGACAGGAAACTGACAGCGCAAGCCCGGCGGGCGCCAGGGGCCTCAGAATCGGTGTAAACCCCTAAGGGCCTGTGACTCTGTGGCGCTGCAACAAGCTCAGGATCGCGATCACGGCGAACCCGACGGGCACGCCGAACACCCCCGCCGACAGGGGCTGGATGCCGAACCAGAGATTCTGGCCAGCGGGCGCGCCGAAGAACTCGCGCACGCCGGGCGAATTGATCATCATGTAAAGCACCGTGGTGCCCAGGCCCACCAGCATGCCCGCCACGGCTGCTGAGCCGGTGGTGCGCGACCAGAAGATGCCCATGATCATGGCGGGGACGAAAGCCGACGCTGCGAGCGAGAACGACGAGGCCACTAGCGGCAGAATTTCAGCGGGCTTGAGTGCGGCGACAAAGGCCGCGAGTGTGGCCACGCTCAGCAGCGCAAACTTCGACAGGATCACCCGCTGCTCGGGCGTGACGTTTCGTTTGACCTCATGGCAGTAGGTGTCGCGCACCAGCGAGTTGCTGATGGTCAGCAGCAGGCCGTCGGCCGTGGACAGTGCGGCGGCGAGCCCTCCCGCGGCCACCAGGCCCGACACGACGTAAGGCATGCCGCCCAACTCCGGCGTGGCTAGCATGATGACGTCGGCCCCCAATCGAAGTTCGCTGAACTGCAGGATGCCGTCTCCGTTGACGTCACTCACCGAAATGAGGGAACCGTCAAGCCGCGACCACTGCGCGATCCAGGGTGGCAAGGCATCGAAGCTGCTGCCCACCACGTTCTGCATCACCTCGTACTTCACGAGCACCGCCAGCGCAGGCGCGCTCAGGTAGAGCAGCGTGATGAAGAAGAGCGACCAGGCCACGGAAGAGCGAGCGGTCGCCACCGAGGGGGTGGTGTAGTAGCGTGTGAGCAGGTGCGGCAGGCCCGCCGTGCCCACCATCAGACAGAACATCAGCGCCAGGAAATTCGCGCGCGACGCGTGGAACGCTTCCTGTTCGGCCGATGTCCCGTGTGGATCGCCGGCAAAGGCCTGGCTGTGGGGTAGCAACCCACCCAGCGGTCTGGACCGCTCCTCGCTCTCCTGCATGGCGCGGGTCCATCGCTCGCGTGCGGTGGCCACGTAGGGTGGCAATGCCGCGAGTTCACGCGTGGCTGCGATCACCAGTTCCATGTCTGCATTCTGCGACTTGAGGGTGCGCACGCGCTCCTGCTTGGCCGCGCGCTCCCGCTTGAGCGTGCCTTCCACGTCCCGCAGCCAGACCGCATATTCGCGCGCGCGCCGCGCGAATTCGTCCTGTACCTGCTTCTCGGCCGGCGAGGCAAGCAGCTCCGTTTCGAGCTTGGCTATCTTCTCCAACTGCTCGCCATAAACGAGAGGCGCCAGCGGATTGCCCAGCTGCTTGTAGGCCAGCCAGGACACCGGGATGAGAAAGGCCATCAGCAGGATGATGTACTGCGCCACCTGCGTCCAGGTGATGGCCCGCATGCCACCAAGGAACGAGCACAGCACGACGCCTCCAAGGCCGAGCATGATCCCGATCTCGAACTGCACGCCGGTGAGCCGCGAAGCCACAAGCCCGATGCCGTAGATCTGCGCGACCACGTAGGTGAAAGAGCACAGCACCGCCGAGAACGCGGCAATGCGCCGGGGCCAGCGCCCACCGAAGCGCTCCTTGAAGTAGTCCGGTACGGTGTAGAGATTGAGCTTGCGCAGGTGCGGCGCAATCAGCAGCGCCACCAGGCAGAAGCCCCCCGTCCACCCCAGAACAAAGGCCAGACCGCCGGCTTGCAGCTCCGTGCCACCGAAACCCTGCAGGTACAAGCCGCCGGCCAGGCTGATGAAAGAGGCCGCGCTCATCCAGTCGGCGGCGGCGGCCATGCCGTTGTAGACCGGTGGAATGCGCCGGCCGGCCACGTAGTACTCCTCCGGGTCGGCCGTGCGGCCATAGATGCCGATACCACCGTACATCATGACGGTGGAAAACAGGAAGATCGGCCCAAGCCAGCGGCGCGACAGTCCGCTCTGCTCGGCCCAGGCCATCAGCAACAGAAAGGCGATGAGGGCCAGGATGTAGAACGCCAGAATGCGGTGCAAACGGCGCTTGTAGGCGGCATAGGCCGGGCTGTCAGCCATCGCCGGCCTCGAGTTCCTGTTCGGCCGCATCCTCCGCTTCCAGACGGCTCATGACGGTGGCATAAACGACCACAATGACGATGAACACCAGGACGGCGCCTTGCGCTGCCATCCAGAAGTGCACCGGCCAGCCCATCACGACGAAGCTCAGTTCTCTCGCGAAGAAGCAGACGCCGAACGACACCATCACCATGACCGACAGCAACACCGCCTTCAGCGCCAGGGCGCGGCGGTCGTGCTCGTCGGTCGTGGGTCGCTCGGACATCAGCGGATCATCGCACCCGGGCGGCATGCGTCGCCTAGGTATTTGCTCGCAGCAGCTCGCGCTGAAGCGATCAATCCCGCGCCAGCTGCTTCCAGGTGTCGACCACGCTGTCGGGGTTGAGCGAGATCGAGCTGATGCCCTCGTCGCGCAGCCATTCGGCAAAGTCGGGATGATCGCTGGGTCCCTGGCCGCAAATGCCGACGTATTTGCCCTCGGCCTTGCAGGCACCGATGGCCATCGTCAGCATGGCCTTGACCGCCGGATCGCGCTCGTCGAAATCGTGCGCCAGCAGTTCGAGGCCGGAATCGCGGTCCAGGCCGAGCGTGAGCTGCGTCAGGTCATTGGAGCCGATCGAGAAGCCGTCGAAGTACTGGAGGAACTGCCTGGCCAGCACGGCGTTGCTGGGAATCTCGCACATCATGATGACCTTGAGGTCGTTCACGCCGCGCTTGAGCCCCTTGTCGGCCAGCAGGCCGGTCACACGCTCGGCCTGGGCCAGCGTGCGAACAAAGGGCACCATCACCTGAACGTTGGTCAGGCCCATGTCCTCGCGCACGCGCTTGAGCGCCTCGCACTCCATGGCGAATGCCTCACGGAATTCCTCGCTGACGTAGCGTGCCGCGCCCCGGAAGCCGAGCATGGGGTTCTCTTCCTCGGGTTCGTAACGCGAACCGCCCACCAGCTTGCGGTACTCGTTGCTCTTGAAGTCCGACAGGCGAACGATCACCGGCTTGGGCCAGAAAGCCGCCGCGATGGTGGCCACACCTTCAGCCACCTTGTCCACATAGAACGCGCGAGGCGAAGCATGGCCACGTGCCACAGACTCCACCGCCTTCTTCAGGTCGGCATCCACCGCGGGGTAATCCAGGATGGCCTTCGGGTGCACGCCGATGTTGTTGTTGATGATGAACTCGAGCCGCGCCAGGCCGACGCCGCCGTTCGGGATCTGGGCGAAGTCGAAGGCCAGCTGCGGGTTGCCGACGTTCATCATGATCTTCACGTCCAGCGCGGGCATTTCACCGCGCTGCACTTCGGTGATCTCGGTTTCGAGCAGGCCGTCATAGATGTTGCCGGTGTCGCCTTCGGCGCAGCTCACGGTGACCAGCGTGCCGTCCTTGAGCAGGTCGGTGGCATCGCCACAACCCACCACGGCGGGAATACCGAGTTCGCGCGCGATGATGGCCGCGTGGCAGGTGCGTCCGCCCCGGTTGGTCACGATGGCGCTCGCGCGCTTCATCACCGGCTCCCAGTTGGGGTCGGTCATGTCGGTCACGAGCACGTCGCCGGGCTGAACCTTGTCCATCTCGCTGATGTTGTGCACGAGGCGAACGGGACCGGTACCCACCTTCTGGCCAATGGCGCGGCCGCTGGCCAGCACCGCGCCCTTGCCCTTGAGCTTGTATCGCACCTCGGTCTTGCCGGCGCTCTGGCTCTTCACGGTCTCGGGGCGCGCCTGCAGGATGTAGATCTGGCCATCGGTGCCATCCTTGCCCCACTCGATGTCCATCGGGCGACCATAGTGCTGCTCGATGACGAGCGCGTATTTCGCAAGCTGCTCGACATCGGCGTCGGTCAGGCTGTAGCGGTTGCGCTGCTCGACCGGTACGTCGATGGTCTTCACCAGCTTGCCGCTGGCGGCTTTTTCCTGGGTCGAGCTGAACACCATCTGGATCAGCTTGGAACCCAGGTTGCGACGGATGAGCGCGCGCTTGCCCGCCTTGAGCATGGGCTTGTGCACATAGAACTCATCGGGATTCACTGCACCCTGCACCACCGTCTCACCCAGACCGTAGCTGGAGGTGATAAAGACCACGTCCTCGAAGCCGCTTTCGGTGTCGATGGTGAACATGACACCGGCTGCTCCCGTGTCGGAGCGCACCATGCGCTGCACGCCGGCAGACAGTGCGACATCGGCGTGGGCGAAGCCCTTGTGCACGCGGTAGCTGATGGCACGGTCGTTGTAGAGGGAGGCGAACACCTCCTTCATCTTGCTCAGCACCTCTTCGATGCCCACCACGTTCAGGAAGGTTTCCTGCTGGCCCGCGAAGGAGGCATCGGGCAGGTCTTCGGCGGTGGCCGAAGAACGCACCGCGAACGAGGCCTGGGCATTGCCGGCGCTCAGCTTGGCGAACTCGTCCCGGATGGCTTTTTCCAGGTCGGCCGGGAAAGGCTGGTGCTCGACCATGGCACGGATTTCGGCACCGGCCTCTGCAAGAGCGCGAACGTCTTCGGTATCGAGTTTTTCCAGCCGGGCGTTGATGCGCTCCGTCAGCCCATCGTGCTTGAGGAACTCACGAAAGGCGTGTGCCGTGGTGGCGAAGCCGGTCGGCACCTTCACGCCGGTGGGCAGTTGCGAAATCATCTCGCCGAGGCTGGCGTTCTTGCCGCCGACCGACTCGACGTCGCTCATTCGCAGTTTCTCGAAAGGCACGACCAGATCGGTCGCTCCAAACAGCTGGGTCATGGGGAAAGCTCCTAAGGTTGAAAAACCGGGGGTTCCATGCGCCAGCGGGCGACCTTTTGTTCTGTTGTGGGTCCGGCACCGGGCAGGGAAGCAGATACAGCCAAGCCGGCACAGGATAATGGCACCGGCTCAATACCCAGCATTGTAAGGACGCGGCCTTATGCCCAATCGCACGGTTTTCTTCATTTCAGACGGCACCGGCATCACCGCCGAAACTTTCGGCAACGCCATCCTGAACCAGTTCGAAACGACCGTGCGGCGCGTGCGCCTGCCGTTTCTGGACACCGCCGACAAGGCGCACCAGGCCGTGCGGCAGATCAACCACGCGGCCGACCTGGAGGGCAACCGCCCCCTGGTATTCACCACAGTGGTGGACATGGAGGTGCTCTCGGTGTTCCGCAACGAATGCAAGGGTGTGCTGCTGGACATGTTCGGCACCTTCATTGCGCCGCTGGAGCATGAACTGGGCATCAAGTCCAACCACCGGGTGGGCCGCTTCTCCGATGCATCCCAGAGCCAGGCCTACAACGACCGCATCGAGGCGATCAACTTCTCGCTCGCGCACGACGACGGCCAGAGCCACAAGGACCTGCAAGGCTCGGACGTCATCCTGGTCGGCGTGAGCCGCAGCGGCAAGACGCCGACCTCGCTCTACCTGGCGATGCAGTACGGCTTGAAAGCATCGAACTACCCGTTGATCCCCGAAGACTTCGAGCGCCGCCAGTTGCCACCCGCGCTGGTGCCGCACCGCAAGAAGATTTTTGGCCTGACGATCGCGCCTGAGCGCCTGAGCCAGATCCGCAACGAGCGCAGACCGAATTCGCGCTACGCGCAACTCGAGAATTGCCGCATGGAAGTGAGCGAGGCCGAGGCCATGATGCGGCGCGAGGGCATTCGCTGGCTCTCCACCACCACGAAGTCGATCGAGGAAATCGCCACCACGATCCTGCAGGAGATCCGGCCTGAGCGGCTGGAGTACTGAGGAACACCCCCCTGCGCCGCTTTGCGGCTTCCCCCCTCTCTGGCGCGCCTTCGGCGCTGGGAGGGGGGACGGCATCTCGGGCCGGCGGAGCCGGACCTTCGATACCTCTGGTCGAGTTGCGCAGTGCGCTCCGGCACAGTGAACGCTCCGTCAGAAAGACGTCAGCAAGGGCTTGAAGAATCGCCCTGCGGGCGCTCGCCCGTTTCTGCCAACCCCCTGCCCTCGCGGCAGGCCGACCATAAGTAAACGAGACATGATCAAGATCTTCATCGCCTTTGCCATCTTCGCAGCTGTTGCCATCTTTGCCCTCATGAAAGGTGGCGACATCGACATGGGTGGTGAGAAGCACGGCATGGATCACGTTGAGCATCCAGCTCCTGCGGCTCCCGCCCCCGCAGCGACGCCTGCAGCGCCTGCACCTGCCGAACAGCCGAAGTGAACCCGTTGGTCTGACCGGCCCGAAGGCCCGGTCGGTCAGTTCCGCGTCAGCGCGGGGTCAGTGCTCCGTAAGTGCCACGACCTAACCTGCATGTCATCCGAAATCAACACGAGGGACATGTATGGACGACAGTCTGGTGCAGAAAATCGCAAGCCATCCGGCCTATCAACAACTCCGGGGCCGAAGGTCCCGATTCGGCTGGTGGCTCACGCTGGCCATGATGGTCGTGTACTACGGCTTCATCCTGCTGGTGGCCTTCAACAAGGACTTCCTCGCCCAACACCTGGGCAGCGGTGTCATGACGGTTGGCATTCCGCTGGGCTTTGGTGTCATTCTCTTCACGATCATCATCACAGCGGTCTACGTCAAGCGCGCCAACACGGAGTTCGATGACCTCTCCGCTGCCATCGCAAAGGCGGTGCAACCATGAATGCGGTGGGCAACACCACGCGCCGCTTGCTGACGCTGCTGGCCCTGGCCGGTGTATCGGTCGCCTGGGCCGCTGGTGCCGACCTCGGCCAGGCACAGAAGCAGGCGACCAACTGGACGGCCATCGGCATGTTCGGGCTGTTCGTCATCGCCACGCTCTACATCACCAAATGGGCGGCAGCCAAAACGCGTTCTGCCTCCGACTTCTACACGGCCGGCGGCGGCATCACCGGATTCCAGAATGGCCTGGCGATTGCGGGTGACTACATGTCAGCCGCTTCATTCCTGGGCATCTCTGCCGCGGTGATGGCTTCCGGCTTCGACGGCCTGATCTACTCCATCGGCTTTCTCGTGGGCTGGCCGGTCATCACCTTCCTGATGGCCGAGCGTCTGCGCAACCTCGGCAAGTTCACGTTCGCCGACGTGGCCGCCTTCCGCTTCAAGCAGGCGCCGATCCGCATCTTCGCGGCCTCCGGCACGCTGGTGGTCGTGGCCTTCTATCTCATCGCGCAAATGGTCGGCGCGGGTCAGCTCATCAAGCTGCTGTTCGGCCTGGAGTACTGGATCGCGGTGGTGATCGTGGGCGCGCTGATGATGGTGTACGTGCTCTTCGGCGGCATGACCGCGACGACCTGGGTGCAGATCATCAAGGCCTGCCTGTTGCTCGGCGGCGCATCGTTCATGGCGTTCATGGTGCTCTGGCATTTCGGCTTCAGCCCCGAGGCCATGTTCGCGGGCGCCGTTCAGATCAAGACCGATCTGGCGCTCAAGGATGGCAAGCTGGCCGAGGCAGCCGCGGCCATCGGACAGTCGATCATGGGACCGGGCAACTTCGTGAAGGACCCGATCTCCGCGATCAGCTTTGGCATGGCTCTGATGTTCGGCACCGCCGGCCTGCCCCACATCCTGATGCGCTTCTTCACCGTGCCCAGCGCGAAGGAAGCACGCAAGTCGGTGATGTGGGCCACTGGCTGGATCGGCTACTTCTACCTGCTGACGTTCATCATCGGCTTCGGTGCGATCACCTTCGTACTCACCAACCCGCAATTCCTTGACGCCAATGGCGGCCTGCTGGGGGGCAACAACATGGCGGCCGTGCACCTGGCCAGCGCCGTGGGTGGCAACGTCTTCCTGGGCTTCATTTCGGCCGTGGCTTTCGCCACCATCCTCGCCGTGGTGGCCGGGCTCACACTGTCGGGTGCGTCCGCCGTTTCACACGATCTCTACGCGACCGTGATCAAGAAAGGCAAGGCCGACTCATTCACCGAGCTGCGCGTCTCGAAGATCACCACCCTGTGCCTCGGCCTCGTGGCCGTGGTGCTGGGCATCGCGTTCGAAAAGCAGAACATCGCCTTCATGGTCTCGCTGGCGTTCGCGATTGCGGCGTCCGCCAACTTCCCCGTGCTCTTCATGAGTGTGCTGTGGAAGGACTGCACCACCAAAGGCGCGGTGATCGGCGGCTTCATGGGGCTGGTGTCGTCGGTCGCGCTCACGGTGGTGTCACCCTCCGTGTGGGAAGCCACGCTGGGCAATCCCAAGGGCTCGGCCCTCTTCCCCTACACCTCGCCCGCGCTGTTCTCGATGGCCATCGGCTTTGCCGGCATCTGGCTGTTCTCGGTGCTGGATCGAAGCCAGCGCGCACGCGTGGACCGCGCGGGCTTCCTGGCACAGCAAGTGCGGTCGGAAACCGGTATCGGTGCAGCCGCAGCAACTGCCCACTGACACATCGGCAAGGGAAAGGGCTGCGCGCCCTTCCCTGCGCCGATATCAGGCCGCGACGGTTTCGACCTGTGCCGCGGCCACCGGCTGACGGATCAGGTAGTCGAAGGCGCTGAGCGCGGCCGTCGAACCAGCACCGGCAGCGATCACGATCTGCTTGTAAGGCACGGTGGTGCAGTCGCCTGCCGCGAACACGCCTGGCACATTGGTGTGGCCCTTGGCGTCCACTTCGATCTCACCGAACCGGCTGAGCGTGACTGTGCCCTTGAGAAACTCCGTGTTGGGCACCAGGCCGATCTGCACGAAGACGCCTTCGAGCTCGATATGGTGCAGCTCACCGCTCACACGGTCCTTGTAGCTCAGGCCATTCACCTTGCCATCCGCTCCGGTGATCTCGGTCGTCTGCGCGTTCACATGGATGTCCACGTTCGGCAGGCTCTTGAGCTTGCTCACCAGCACCGCGTCGGCCTTGAGCGCATCGGCGAATTCGACCAGTGTCACGTGCTGCACGATGCCCGCCAGATCGATCGCAGCCTCCACGCCCGAGTTGCCGCCACCAATGACGGACACACGCTTGCCTTTGAACAGCGGGCCATCGCAGTGCGGGCAGTACGCCACACCCTTGTTGCGGTATTCGGCCTCGCCTGGCACGTTGACGTTGCGCCAGCGCGCACCGGTCGACAGGATCACACTGCGCGCGCTCAGCACGCCGCCATTGGCCATCTCGACCTGCACCAGGTCACCCGGCTCGCTCGCGGGAATCAGCTTTTCAGCGCGCTGCAGGTTCATGATGTCGACGTCGTAGTGGCGCACCTGCGCTTCCAGCGCGGCGGCGAACTTCGGGCCGTCGGTCTCCAGCACACTGATGTAGTTCTCGATCGCCATCGTGTCGTTCACCTGTCCACCGAAGCGTTCGGCTGCGACGCCCACGCGAATGCCCTTGCGCGCGGCATACACCGCGGCCGCTGCACCGGCGGGACCACCACCGATGATCAGCACGTCGTACGGGTCCCGCGCATTGAGCTTGGCGGCCTCGCGGGCATCGGCGTTCACGTCGAGCTTGCCGACGATCTCCTCGACCGTCATGCGGCCCGAGCCGAACACCTCACCATTCAGGAACACGATGGGCACAGCCATGATCTCGCGCGCCGTCACCTCTTCCTGGAACGCGCCGCCCTCGATCACGGTGGTCTTGATGCGTGGGTTGAGCACAGCCATGAGGCTCAGCGCCTGCACGACATCCGGGCAGTTGTGGCAGGTCAGGGACATGTAGACCTCGAAGTCGAAGTCACCGTCCAGCGCCTGGATCTGTTCGATCACGTCCTGCTCCACCTTGGGCGGGTGGCCGCCGGTCCAGAGCAAGGCCAGCACCAGCGAGGTGAATTCGTGGCCCAGCGGAAGTCCAGCGAAACGCAGCGAGGTGCTGGTGCCCGCGCGCTGCAGCGTGAAGGACGGCTTGCGCGCATCCTGCCCGTCGGTCTTCAAAGTGATCTTGTCGCTGCGCAGGCCCTGGATGGTCTGCAGCAGATCGAGCATTTCACGGGAGCTCTCAGAGTCGCTCAGGGAGGCGACGATCTCGAAAGGTTGGGTCACGCGCTCAAGGTAAGCGCCGAGCTGAGCCTTCAGGGTGTCGTCCAACATGATGTGTTTCCTTTTCAAGCGACTTTGAGAACCGGCCTCCTGCGAATCGATAGGCGGCCAGGGAGCAACCCGCCGGCCTCGTGGGCCCGCAGGTATTGCCATGACAAACCGGTGAGGCGATGCCTCATCTCGGATCTGTGGAATCAGATCTTGCCGACCAGATCCAGCGAGGGAGCGATGGTCTTGGCACCTTCGTTCCACTTGGCGGGGCAGACTTCACCCGGATGGGCGGCGGTGTACTGGGCGGCCTTCAGCTTGCGCAGCGTTTCCTTCACATCACGGGCGATCTCGTTGGAATGGATCTCCGCCGTCTTGATGATGCCTTCGGGGTTGATGATGAAAGTGCCACGCAGCGCAAGACCTTCTTCAGGGATGTGCACGCCAAAGGCATTGGTCAGCACGTGCGTCGGGTCGCCCACCAGCGGGAACTTGGCCTTGCCCACGGCAGGCGAGGTTTCATGCCACACCTTGTGCGAGAAGTGCGTGTCGGTGGTCACGATGTAGACCTCCGCCTTGGCCTTCTGGAACTCTGCGTAGTTCTCGGCCGCATCCTCCACTTCGGTGGGGCAGTTGAAGGTGAAGGCGGCCGGCATGAAGATCAGCACGGACCACTTGCCCTTGAGCGTTTCGTCGCTGACGTCGATGAACTTGCCGTTCAGGAAGGCCGTGGTCTTGAAGGGCTGGACTGCGGTGTTGATCAGGGACATGGTTTTCCTTGGTTTGGTTAAGAAAAAGAAAAGGGACTGCGACCAGCAGGAGAAGCCTTCTGTATCGCGATAGCCGCAATGATAGCAAAAGACTACCAAACTTCAGGATTGATAGTCTTTATTCGCCCGATAGCTTTTTGCTGCGACGCAACAAGGGGCCGTCTGGACAGGGCCTTGTTTACCACACTTGAGCGGCAGGCGAATGCGACCTCTTCAAGGGCAAGCGGCGCGCCCGAAGGTCGCTATCGACACCCTCTCTGCGGGCTATCACAAAAAAATTATAGAAAACTTAACAAGAATGGTTTTCATTTGTAATAATGACAGGAGTTAGCCAGCCAGCCCCTGAGACCCGTCCTTGTGTGATGCGCGTACGAGTGGATGCACGCCAGCCGTCTGTATCAACGCATCCATACATAAGGATTTCCGATGTCGAAAGCATCCACCTCGCTGGCCGGCCAGCGCGGCGTTTCTTCGGGCAACCGCTTCCCGCTGCAGGCCACCGCCGTGGCATGCAGCCTGTACCTCTTGAGCCTCGGCCTGGCACAGGCTCAGCAAGCCGAAGGAGGCTCCCTGTCGGAGGTGGTGGTTTCCGCCTCCGGTGTCGAACAGAAAATCGCGGACGCGCCAGCCAGTATTTCGGTGGTGACGCGCGAGGAACTCGCCAAACGCCCCTACACCACCCTGCTGGACGCCGTGCGCGACATCGAGGGTGTTGACGTGGGCGAAACCACCGACAAGACTGGCCAGGGCACGATCAGCATCCGGGGCATGGGCGGCGACTACACCCTGATCCTGGTGGACGGCAAGCGCCAGAACAACAACGGGGACCTGTATCCCAATTCCTTCGGTGGCAACCAGTTCAACCACATCCCACCGATCGAGGCCATCGAACGCATTGAGGTGATCCGGGGTCCGATGTCCACGCTCTACGGTGCTGATGCGCTGGGTGGCGTGATCAACATCATCACGCGCAAGATCCCCGACCGGTGGACGGGCTCGGTGACCCAGTCGTTCACACACCAGGAAAACAAGGACTTCGGCAACGACCGCACCACCGATTTCAATCTGATGGGACCGATCAAGCCGGGCCTGCTGGGCATGCAGATCCGCGGCAGCATCTACAACCGCGAAGCCTCGAAACCCAACTACGGCGATATCGTGTACCCCAACGGAGAAGTGCGCCCACGCGTGCTTGGTTTCGGCGGCGGTGGCAAGACGGTCGACAACGAGAACCAGAGCCTCGGTCTGCGCCTCGCACTCACGCCCAACAGCCGGCACGAGTTCATCTTCGATATTGACGCGTCACGCCAGGAGTACAACAACCGTCCGGAAGCAGACGGCAGTTTCCCGCTCGGCACCGTGGACAGCATCAGCACCATCTGGCGAGCGTCGGGTGGCGTGGTGGCGCCTCAGGTCGGCTACCTGCCCGAACAGAAGTTCACCCGGGACCAATGGTCGCTCACACACAAAGGCAAGTGGGACATCGGCAACAGCGAGGTCTCGCTGTCCTACGTCGACACGGCCAACAAGGGCCGCACCCTGCCTTTCTCCCCTGAAGAGCGTGCGCGACTGCAAGCGCTATGGAATGCCGTACCCGGCGCGACCGCTGCGGCCAAGCTGGCGGCCATGACGCCAGCCCAGCGCGCCACACTCGAAGCCTTCCTGCCACGGCCCGCACGCGTCATGGAAACCCGCCAGTACACGCTGGACGCCAAGCTCGACATGCCTTTGGGCGACCACCTCATCGTTGTCGGCGGTCAGTTCATCGACGGCGAGATGGAGGACGGCACCTTCGGCATGTTCGGCAACAACCCGCGACCGGGCACGGTGCAGGAACACAAGATGAAGTCGGTATTCGCCGAGGGCAACTGGCAACTTCGCCAGAATGTGACGCTGACCACCGGTGTGCGCCACGACAACCACAACATCTTCGGCGGCCAGACCAGCCCTCGCGTCTATGGCGTGTGGGAGGCGTCCCCCTCCTGGACCTTCAAGGGCGGCGTGAGCACCGGCTACAAGACGCCCAAGACCAGCCAGCTCTTCCCCGGCATCACCGGATTTGGCGGCCAGGGCACCTCGCCCTTCGTTGGCAACCCCGACCTCCAACCGGAAACCAGCGTCAACGGCGAACTGGCGGCCTACTTCAACAGCCCCAACGGCCACAGCTTCAATGCAACGGTGTTCCAGAACCGGTTCAAGGACAAGATCGACAGCGGTGGCCCGCGCGTGCAGAACTGCGAGGTGGCCGGCTCCAATCCAGCCACTTGCGCCGACGTCGGCACCGGCTGGCTGGCCCTCGGGTTCGCCGACTTCGCACAGACGCAGAACATCAGCCGGGCAGAGATCAACGGCTTCGAGCTGGCTGGCCGCTACAGGATCTCGCCGACCTGGATGCTGCGCGCCAACTACACCTACACCGACTCCGAACAGAAAAGCGGCGCAGCCATTGGCCGACCCTTGTCGGAGAGCGCCAAGCACATGGCCAACACCACGTTGTCGTGGGCGGCGACCCCTGCGCTGGAAATGTTCCTGACGATGGAGGCTGCTTCCGATCGCTACCGTGGCTGGGACACCGCCACCAACAGCGCGCTGTTCTACAAGTCGTACAACATCTTCCACCTGGGCGGCTCCTTCCGCCTGAGCAAGAACGTGACGATCAACGCCCGGATCAACAACCTGCTCGATCACGATTTCACGACCTACCGAACCACGTTCGCGGCCTGTACAACGGGCACCACCTGCGTGGGTGGACAGGCACCGACTTTCGTCGACGACTACAACGTCAAGGCCAAGTCGCGCAACTTCTGGATCAGCCTGAACGCGCGCTTCTGACGCACACCCGCCTCGCCCGCTGACCTCGGTTAGCGGCCAAGCGCCACGGCTTCATGGCCCTGGCGCCATTGATCGTTCCTGACGCAAATTCACAACAAAATGGAAGAATTGTGAATAGGAATGATTTTTATTTGCGATAATCCCGGCCGAAGCCAGCCAAGCCCCCTTTTCGATCGCCTGTTGTGCCCTGTGCACCCAGCGAGTGCGATGTGGATGCGCGCCAGCCAACACACCATCGCACCGCAAGGACTCACAAATGGCACACATCCGCAGCCGAAAACACAGCAAGCCTGTCCATCTCCTGGCCCTTCTCGCCGCCTCCGTTCCCGTCGCCGGCCTGGCCCAGCAAACGCCGACACTGCCCACGGTGACCGTCAAGGAAGCCCCCGAAGTTCCGTTCAAGGCCGACAAGTCGGCCAACGACAAATTCACGGCACCCTTGGTCGACACCCCCAAGACGATCCAGATCATCAAGAAGGACGTGCTGGAGGAACAAGGCGCCGTCACCCTGATGGAAGCGCTGCGCAACACCCCCGGCATCACCATGCAGATGGGTGAGAACGGCAACACGTCCGCCGGCGACACCTTCCAGTTGCGCGGGTTCTCGCTGCAACAGAACACCTTCGTCGACGGCATCCGCGACCTCGGCTCCGTGACGCGCGATACCTTCAACCTGGAGCAGGTCGAAATCGTCAAGGGCGCGGCTGGCGCCGAAACCGGCCGGGGTGCGGCCTCGGGCTTCCTCAACCTGATCTCCAAACAGGCCCACCTGGGTGACGAGAGCAGCGCCTCCGGCACGATCGGTACCGCCAGCCGCAAGCGCGCCACCGTCGACCTGAACAAGCAGCTCGGCGAGACCTCGGCTTTCCGCCTGAATGCCATGGTTCAGGACAGCGGCGTTGACGGCCGTGACTACGTGGAGAACACCGGTCAAGGGCTGGCGCTGTCATATGTCACTGGCTTGAACACGCCGACCCGTATTCACCTGTACAGCCAGCACGTTCGCCAGAAGAACGTGCCCGACGGTGGCATTCCTTCGATCGGTTTCGAAGGCTTCTACAACGCAAGCGCAGCCATCCGCGGGGCAGCCAAGGTCAACCGCGAAAACTACTACGGCAGCGTCAACGACCGCGAGAAAATTGAAGCCGACATGTTCACCGCCAAGGTCGAACACGACCTCGGTCAAGGTACCACCGTGCGCAACGTTACTCGAGTTGGTCAGAATCACAACGAGCGCGTGCTCACAGGCATCAACGCGATCACCGCGGTGACAGCCGACCCTGCCACCTGGACGATCAGCCGCTCACGCCAGCGCGTTGACCGCGAAAACACCATCGTCGCCAATCAGACCAGCATGAACACCGAGTTCAGCGCAGGTGGAATGCAACACTCGCTGGCAGCAGGCGTCGAACTCATGCGCGAGACATACAAGGACATCTCGTTCGCCACCACCGGGCTCACCATCACGCCGGCCAATCTGTACAACCCCGACCCCTACCAGGCACTGCCCATCCCATTTGCCAGTGGCGCACAAAACCTTCGCAGCGTCAGCACGCTGGGGCTGTACGTCTTCGACACCGCCAAGCTCAACGATCGGTGGTCGTTGAACGGCGGGGTGCGGGTGGACCGCTACAAGCTAAGAACTCGCACCTTCGATACCGCTGGCGCGCTCACGGACCTGGACGATTCGCGCAGCCTTGTCAGCTGGAGCTTTGGCGGCGTCTACAAGCCAGCGGAAAACGGCAGTGTGTACGCCTCGTATGCCAACTCGTCCACGCCGCCAGGCACCGACGCTCAGCTCAGCACCGCGGCGGGCAATATCAACAACCCGGCGCTCGATCCGCAGAAAACCCAGACCGTCGAACTCGGCACGAAATGGGAGTTGCTCAACAAGCGCTTGAATGTGGCCGCCGCCGTGTTCCGCACCGTCAACGACAACCAGACCAGCTACGACTACATCAGCAACACGACGCAGCAGTTCGGCAAGACACAGGTGCAAGGTATTGAGCTGTCTGCCGTCGGCCAGATCACCAACTTCTGGCAGATCACAGCCGGCCTGGCCAAGACCAGCACCAAGCAGATCGATCAACGCAGCGCGACGACGACCACTGACAGCGTTCGCTGGTCACCCGACCTGACTTTCACGCTCTGGAACTCGTACCAGCTTGACAAGTGGACGCTGGGTCTGGGCGCGCGTTACACGTCGGAACAGAAGCGCGTGATCACCGCCGGCACCAATCTTTCCACACAGAACGTGCCCAACATTCCGTCGTCCTGGGTGGCTGACGCCATGGTGGCTTACCAGTTCAGCGACAAGGTCAGCGTGCGCCTCAACGTCTACAACCTGTTCGACAAGGAATACCTCTCTGTGTTGAACAACGGTGGTTCGCGTCTGGCATTGGGTGCACCCCGCTCCGCCGCCCTGACGGCCAACTTCAAGTTCTGATTCCGGCTCCCCTGGAGCAACCCTCGAAAAGGCCCGCCGCACGGCGGGCCTTTTCCCGTTTCAACAAAGACACACCATGCTGCTGCACATTCCCCAGGTTCTTGCCCAGGCCGAAGTCGCCGAGATCCGACAGGCGCTCGACACCCAGGGCTGGGTCGATGGTTTGCGCAGCACCGGGCCGCAGGCCGCCAACGTCAAGCGCAACCTGCAGCTCGACACCTCATCACCGGTGTTCGCGCCCCTGTCGCAACGCATCGCACAGGCGCTGCAGCGTCACCCTCTTTTTGTTTCGGCGGTATTGCCCGCCACCATGTTGCCGCCGATGTTCAACCGCTACGAAGGCGGTGGGCACTACGGCAACCACATCGACAACACCATCCAGACCGACCGTTTCACCGGCCAGAAGGTGCGCACGGATGTGTCCACCACGGTGTTCCTCAACGACCCCGATGAATACGAAGGTGGCGAGTTGATCGCGGAGGACAGCTTCGGCACGCACGAGATCAAACTGGATGCGGGCGACGCGATCGTCTATCCCTCCACCAGCCTGCACCGCGTGGAGCCCGTGACCCGTGGCGTTCGCGTGGCCTCATTCCTCTGGACGCAAAGTCTGGTGCGCGATGCCTGGCGGCGCTCGATGCTGTTCGAGCTCGACATGACCATCCTCAAATTGCGCAACCAGTTCGGTGACACCGCCGAAGTGGTCGCCCTCACGGGCCACTATCACAAGCTCCTTCAGCAGTGGGCAGAGACCTGATCCAACCGGCCAGCGCCTGACGCGCGGGGTGGATCAGTAGACGTCCCGACGGTAGCGGCCTTCTGCCACGAGTTGCTGCAGCGCCTCGTCGCCAAGGATCTGCTGCAGGCCGAGGTTCACCTCGCCGGCCATGCCTTCGAGGCTGCCGCAGACGTAGATGGCCGCGCCATCGGCCACCCACTGTCGCACCGTGTCGCCAGCGCTGGCCAGCCTGTGCTGCACATACAGACGCTCGCTCTGGTCGCGTGAGAACACCCAGTCCACCCGGCTGAGCCAGCCCTGCCGCGCCCAGGCGTCGATCTCGCTGCGGTAATGCGCGTCGCAGAGCGCGTTGCGCTCTCCGAACAGCAACCACATGGGCGCGACGTTGTCTGGCCGCCGCACGCTGTCGGCATCGGCCAGCCGACCGGCCGAGGCAAGCCGGCCGCGAATGTGGCCGCGAAGCCCCGCCAGGCCGGTGCCGTTGCCGATCAGGATCAAGGGACGCGAAGCGTTGTCGCCGATGCGGAATCCCCCGTGCGCGCGCACGCGCAGCGACACCGGGGTCTTGTCCACGGCGGCCTGCGTGAGCCAGCCCGACGCCACGCCCAACGTGCCGTCCGTGCGCCGCGCACGGCGCACCAGCAGATGCACGGCACCGTCCTGCGGTACCGAGGCGATGGAATAGTCGCGCGGTTCGCCGGGCGCACCGGGCACCTCCACCTGAACCAGATCGCCTGCCTGCCAGTTGGGCAACGCCACATCGGCCTGCGGCACCAGCTCCAGGTGATGCACTTCCTCGCCCGCGCTGCCAGGGTTGAGATGCCGCCGGGCGCGCAACTGCCATGCCTGCAACGCCGGCGCTTCCCAGTCCGGCAGATCGCTCGTGCCCGCCAGGTGGGCCAGGTGCTGGCGCCAGCGTTGCAGCGCTTCGGGATCGCTCTTGTCGACGTCGATGCGCTCGAACAGCGGCTGAGCTCCGCGGTCCACCAGCCAGCGGTCGAGCGCGCGGCCGAAACCGCAGAAGTGCGCATAGGTCTTGTCCCCCAGCGCGAGCATCCCGACGTGCAGGTGCGCCAGCGAGGCCTCCGCATTCGCCATCACCAGGCGCGCGAACGGCACAGCGCTGTCGGGTGGATCGCCTTCACCGTAGGTGCTGGCAATGCACAGCAGCCGATCGGCCCGCTGCAGGTCGGCCAGGCTGATCTGGCTCAGGGGCGCAAGCCGCACGGGCACCCCCGCCGTGTGCAGGGCCTGCGCGGTCTGCAGCGCGAGCTCCTCCGCCTGGCCGGTCTGGCTGGCGTACGCCACCCACCAGGCGGGCACGCCCGGTGTGGCGGGCAACAAGGCGTCGGCGCGCCGTTGCGCAGCGCGCTGACGGCTGCGGTGCTGCCAGGCGATGGCACCGCACATGAGGGCGTAGCACAGCACCGTGGCCAGGGCATAGAGAATCTTTTCACTCGTCATTCAACACGCCTCACCGCGTTCACGCAGCGAGTTCCTTCATGGCGGGGGTCAGGGTTTCGGCAAGCCGACCATCGGCTCCGCGCTGAACGAACAGCGCCGCAATGCCGTGGGCCGTCGCCAGCGCCAGTCCTTCGTCGCGGCCAAGCACGGTCAGCGCGGTGGACCACGCGTCGGCCCACATGCATTCCGCGTGCAGCACACTCACCGACGCCAGACCGTTCGACAAGGGCCGGCCGTTGCGCGGATCGATGGTGTGCGGCCAGCGCACGCCGTCGCGGGTGTACACGCGCCGGTAGTCGCCGGAGGTGGCCACCGCCATGCTGTGCAACGCCACACGGGTCGTCTGTAGCGCGGATGGGCCGGATGCCACGGGCGGCGACTCGAGATCGACCCACCAAGGCTGCCCGCCCGGACGCAGGCCGCTGCCGCGCAATTCACCTCCGACCTCCACGAGGTGATGTGCCAAGCCCATGCCCGCCAGCCGACGCGACACGCGATCCACGGCGTAGCCTTTGGCGATCGCGGAGAAGTCAAGCAGAACCGCACCCGGTTGGCGTGCCTCCCGGGTGGTTGCGTTCCAGGCCAGTGCACGCCAGTCTTTCAGCGCCAGAGCCCCCAGCACCGCTCCTTCGGAGGGTGGCTCGAAACCCGGATCGGTGTAGCGCGGGCCGGGCCCGAATCCCCACAGGTTCACCAGCGCGCCGGCGGCAGGATTGAAGGCCCCGTCAGACACATGGGCCATCCACAGCGCGGCATCCAGCACGGCCGCCATGGCTTCAGGCACGGTGTGCAGCGTCCCGGCTGCGGCGCGGTTGAAGCGGTCAACGTCGGAGCCGGCAAGCCAGGTGCTCATCTGGGCGACGACGAGATCAAGCTCGTCCTGCACGGCGACACGCACCGCCTGGCCTTGCGATGGCCCGGTGGTGGCCCAGAGCACCTGCCAGGTGGTACCCATCGTCTGCCCCTCGAGACGATGAGCCTGTGCGGCGAGCAAGGGCATGGAGTCATCCAGCTGCAAGGGCACCAGCACGCGGGTCATGTCGGTTCGGGTCGGTTGAAAAAAACAACCCCAGCCATCTGCATGGACTGGGGCATGTCGGCCAGGGCCGGTGGATCAGTTCGGCAGCACTTCCAGCGTCAGGCTGTAGCCCGAGCGGCGCACCGGCTCGGCTAGCGTGCCTGCCGGGCCGGTGGGCGCGGGGCGCGCGCCCGGCGCACCACCAGGAGCGCCGGCGACCGGCCCTGCGCCGGGGGCACCTGCCCCCGGCCCGCCCGGGCCAGGACCACCTTGACCAGGGCCACCCGCACCAGGGGCCCGGGGTGGCACCACATTCAGCCAGTACATGCCCGCAGCGGGCCACTTCACCTGGATCTCACCGTTGTCATCGGTGGTCAGGCGGATTTCGCCCAACTCGCTGCGGTAGCGCAGGCCCGCCAGAATGACTGTGGTGGCGTAGCCAGCGGCCGGCTTGCCGTTGTCCAGAAAACGGAACGTGGCCGTCTCGCCCGCCACAAGATCGTTCGGGTGCGTCACCGGCACCAGTTCGATGCCACGGTTGGTGGGCTTTAGCGCTTCGGTGGTGGGTTTGCCGGACGTCACGAAAGTCTCGACACGGTTTTGCGACTGGCTCACACGCAGATCTTCGGCGTTCGCCGGAATTTCCCTGGCCAGCGATTCGGCCGTGCCGCGCAGGCGCTTGGTCTCAGCGCCCACCCGGAAGCTGACGATGAGCGCATCGTTCACCAGAGCGAGGCGGTAGGTACCCTGCTTGTCCAGCTTGACGTCGAACATGCTGCGGTAGCGGCCCTTGGCCTGGTTCTCCGCCTGAACAGGCTGGCCATCCGGGCCGATCACGACGAGGTTGTCGAGACCGGCGGCGTTGTGCTCGTAATAGAAGATGTCGTTGGACACGGCGGCATCGACCGTCACCCAGGGTTGCTGGGCCGAATAGATGGTGCCTGAAGGCAGCAGCCAGGAACGGTGCGCGTGGACAGCGGCCGGGAGGGCCAGCACAGCGGTGGCGGTGACCGCCAGAGCGAAGGTGCGGGCGCGGACGAAGGTGTTTTTCATGGAGGTCTCCAATCGGTTCGGTTGGTCAGGGTTTGACGGTGACGCTGATCGCACCGAGTTCATGCTCGCCACGCGCCTGTGTGGTGGTGGCCGCCTTGGGTGGCCACACGAAAGGCACCCTCACCTGCTCGCGCCCGCCGACTTCTCGCGCGGCCTCGAGCACGAGGCTGTATTCACCCGGCGCCAGCTTGCCGAGCGCGGTCGCATCGGTGAACTGCACGGTGTGTTCACCCGGCGCGCGCGTGGCCCCACTGAGGCCATCGACCGGCATGGTGAGTTCGCGACCGCTCTTGCGCCACCAGGCCCGCATGTCCTTGAGCCACTTGGTGCCCTCGTTGTTGCGCAGCTTGATGTCGTACCAGACGGCAAGGTTGCCGGCGAACGCCTGGTCGGGCTTTTCGATCCAGATCGCCACGTAGGGACGGTGGTACTCCGCGACGGTCAGGCGAGGAATTTCGACCTTGAGCGCCAGATCGGCGGCCATGGCCGGCCAGGCGAGTCCGGCTGCGGAAATGGCGGTGGCGTAACGGATGATCATGAAAGCGCGGCTCCTTAAAGCGGTCAATGAATGAACAGGATCACGAGCAACAGGGGGATCACCAGTCCCATGCCCACCATGGGCCAGGTCGTGGGGCGGCTCGTTGCATGGAACTTGAGAATGAACAGACCGGTGATGCAGAACACCAGGCAGGCCACCGAGAAGACGTCGAGAAGCCATTTCCAGGCCGTGCCGGTGTGGCGGCCCTTGTGCAGGTCGTTCAAGTACGAGATCCAGCCCCGGTCGGTTCGCTCGTACTCCACGCTGCCCGTCTTGCGTTCGATGCGCAGCCAGGCGTCACCACCAGGGCGCGGCAACGACAGGTAGATCTCCTCGGGAGACCACTCCGCGGCGGTGCCGGGCAGCGAGATGTCCAAGGCCTCAGCCAGCCAGCGGTGCACCTCGGAGGGCAGCGCCAGGTTGTCTGCCTCGTCGTCCCTGGATGCGAGCGCGCTTCGCAGCGCCTCGGGCAGCTGCACCACCTTCTGCTGCACCTTCGGGGTGGCCGGAATGTCGGCAGCGTGGTTGAGGGTGATGCCCGTGAAGGCGAAGAGCAGCATGCCGATCAGGCAGAGCGCCGAGCTGATCCAGTGCCACTGGTGCAGCGTCTTGAGCCAGTAGGCACGGTTGGAGGCCGCCTGGGCGGCTGAAGGATTCTTCACGGGAATATGGACAACGCAGAAACGGGTCGGAAGCCGACGGAATGCGGGACATTGCGAAGGCGGTAACCGCCTGCGTCCATTAGCCTGCGAATTATAACTATTCTCATTTAGAAAAATGCCGGAACGCCTTCAAAATTTGCGTTCCGTGCCTGCTTTTCAGGAGAGGGAAGGCGGCAGGCCAGCCCAGTCGCCGCCCAGGGCCTTGTACAGGTCGAGTGCCGCGGTCAGGCGCGACAGCCCTTGTGTCGCCAGCGCATCGAGTGCGGAGAACAGCGTGCGCTGTGCGTCCAGCACCGACAGCAGATCGCCACTGCCTTCCCGGTAGCGGAGCTCGGCGAGCTGCAGCGAACGCCGTGCCTGCGCGACCACCTCACGCTGCAAGGCTTCCTGCCGCTGGCTGCGCTCCACATTGCCCAGGCCGTCGTCCACTTCCTTGAGCGCGGTGCGGATCGCCTTGCCATAGTTCTCGATCAGCACAACGCGCTGCGACTCGGTGCTGCGGATCTGCAGGCGCTGCCGTCCACCGTCGAAGATCGACTGCGCCAGCGAAATGCCGATCGACACGCTGCGCGTCGGATCGGCCAGGCTGATCAGTGCCGACGTGCCCAGGCTGCCCGACGCCGACAACGACAGGCTGGGCAGCAGCGCCTTGCGTGCGGCTTCCACGTTGGCGTCGGAGGCCGCAAGCTGTGCTTCGGCGGATGCCAGATCGGGACGGCGCGTGAGCAGCGACGACGGCAGGCCCGGCGTGATGTCGGGCACGCGCAGTTGCGTGAATTCGCCGGCCTCCGGCGCATAACCTTGCGGCACACGCCCCAGCAGCAACGCCAGCGCGGTGGCAGTCTGCCGCTGCTGCAGTTCAATCGGCAACAGGGCGGTGCGCTGCGACAACACGGTGGTGCGTTGCTGCGAGACCTCCAGCGCCGTGGCCACACCGTTGCGCTGGCGCGCCTCGACGATGGCCAGCACGCGCTCGGCGATCGCCAGGTTTTCGCGCGCGATGCGCAGACGCTCGGCGGTGTTGAGCCAGAGGAAATAGTTGTTGGCCACCGAGGTGAGCAGCGTCAGGCGCGCGGTCTTCCAGTCGTACTGGCTGGCCTGGAAAGAGGCTTCGCCTGCGCGAACACCGGCCGCGATGCGGCCCCAGAGATCGACCTCGTAGCTGACGGACAAACCTGCGCTGCTCGATTCACGCGACGTGGAAGGCGTACCGGGCGCTTCGGTGCGGCCGGCAGAACTGCCCAGGCTGCCGTTCACCGAAGGCAGGCGCGAAATGCCGGCCTGCTGCAACGCGATATCGGCCTGGCGCATGCGCTCGATGGCGATGCGCAGGTCCGGGCTGTTGGCCTGGGCTTCTTCGATCAGGCGCTCCAGCGGTGGCGAGCCAAAGGATTGCCACCAGGCGGCGGTCAGTTGCGGGGACTCGGCCGGCGCCATGGCCGGGCTCCAGGCGGCTGGCATGTCGACAACAGGGCCACGCGCCGGGTCGGTGGTGGTGGCACACGCCTGCAGGGCCAGCACAAGGGCGAGCGCGAGCGGTCGGGCCAGGGGAAGTTCAAACGGTTTCATCACGGTGCTCATTCGGAAGACAGGGCCACGACAGGATCCAGGCGCGCTGCCTTGCGCGCGGGCAGGTAGCCAAAGACCAGACCGGTGGCGAAGGCACAGCCAAAAGCCAGCACCACGGGCGTGACGGAGTACTGCACGGCCGTGCCGGTCGCACCGATCACGAACGCCACGCCCAGCCCGATGACCACCCCGATCAGCCCGCCCAGCGCGGACACCACGAGCGCCTCGATCAGGAACTGCTGGAGGATGTTGCGCATGCGCGCACCGGTGGCCATGCGGATGCCGATCTCGCGCGTGCGCTCGGTCACGCTGACCAGCATGATGTTCATCACCCCGATGCCGCCGACCAGCAGCGAGATCGCGGCGATCGAGCCCAGCAGGATGGTCATGGTGTTCTGCGTTTCGGTGGCTGTGTCGATGATCGACGCCATGTTGCGGATCTGGAAGTCGATCACGCCATGGCGTTCGGCCAGCAGGGACTCCACGGCGGACTGCGTCTCGTCGATGCGGCTCACGTCGGCCACCGCCACCGTGACGTTGCGCAGGAAGCGCTGACCGGACAGCCGCAGCTGGCTGGTGGCGTAAGGGACCATCACCACGTCGTCCTGGTCCTGCCCGTTGGGCGACGCACCGCGCGTGCTCATCACGCCGACCACCTGGAAGATCAGGTTGTTGACCAGCACGTATTTGCCCAGCGGATCCTCACCGCCCGGGAACAGCGCCTTGGCCACGGTCTGCCCCAGTACGGCGACGGTGGCGTATTCCTGCTCGTCCTCGTCGGTGAAGAAGGTACCGCGCGCCACCTTCCACTGGCGCGCCACGGGAAACTTCGATGATGTGCCCAGGACGCTGCTCGAGTAATCCGCCTCGCCATAGCGCAGCGTGGCGGTGCTGCTCTGCTCGGGCACGGCGGCCAGCACGTTGGGCACCTCCCTGTCGATGGCCTGTACGTCGGACAGCACCAGGGTGGCGATGTTCTGGAAGCCGCGCTGGTTGGGCGCACCGGGCCGCACCAGCAACAGGTTGGACCCCATCGCGCTGATGCGGTCGATCACCACCTGTTTGGCGCCATCGCCAATGGCGAGCATGGCAATCACCGAGGCCACACCAATCACGATGCCCAGCAAGGTCAGGATGGCACGGAACACGTTGGCGCGCAGCGCGCGCAAGGCGGTCTTGGCGGCTTCGACCACATCGCTCAGGTGCGAGATGCGGCCGGCACGCGCGGTCCAGTTCATGGCGGCCTGCGCGGCCTGGCCCTCGGGCGGGCGAGGCCCCGGATCGGACAGGATGTTGCCGTCCTTGATCTCGATCACGCGCTGGGCATGCTCGGCCACTTCGGCCGCGTGGGTGATGAGGATCACCGTGTGCCCCTGCGCCGCCAGCTCCTTCAGCAGCACCATCACATCGGCGCCGCTCTTGCTGTCGAGCGCACCGGTCGGCTCGTCGGCCAGAATCACCCGGCCGCCGTTCATGAGCGCGCGCGCGATCGACACGCGCTGCTGCTGACCGCCCGAGAGCTGGTTCGGCCGGTGGTGCATGCGATCGCCAAGGCCCAGCGAACCCAGCAACTCGGCCGCGCGTTCATGGCGCTCGGCCGGCGGAATGCCTGCATACACGGCAGGCACCTCGACGTTGTCCGCGGCGGAGCCCGTGGCAATCAGGTTGTAGCTCTGGAACACGAAGCCAAAGGCGTCGCGGCGCAATTCGGCCAGCTCATCACGCTCCAGCTCCGAAACGTCCCGGCCCATGAAGCGGTAGCGACCGGTGGTGGGCTTGTCGAGGCACCCGAGGATGTTCATCAGGGTGGACTTGCCCGAACCCGATGCCCCCATGATGGCCACCATCTCGCCAGGGTAGATCTGCAGGTCGATGCCATGCAGCACCTCGACCGACAGGTCGCCGTTGTGATACGTCTTGGTGATCCCGCTGAGATCGATCAGTGGAACGCCCGCGCCCAGCGGCGCGGCGCGCAGCGCCTCGGCCTCGTGCGGCTGCGGCAACTGGCTCATCGACGGACCCCGGCACCGGCGCCACCTGGCATGCCGCCCGGCATGCCACCCGGGCCGCCCATGTTCTGCTGGCCCAGCCCCGAGCCCTGCTGTGTGTTCGCGGGGCGGCGCTCGGGTTCGCGCACGCCAGCGATCACGCGGTCGCCCTCCTTCAGGCCCGAGAGCACTTCGGCGTGCACGCGGTTGCTGATGCCGATGGTGATCTCGCGCTCCTCGATGGTGCCGTCCTCGGCCATCACCTTCACCTTGGCCTGGCGCGGACCGCGGGTAGGCCTGGCGCCCTCCACGCGGGGCACACCGACACCCGCGCCGGCGGCCGGTGGCGTACCAGCCTCCCTGTTGGCTGGCGCGGTGCCCGACGCGGCTGGCGCACGCGCCGGGCCGGCGGCATCGCCTCCCGCAGCGGGGCGCTTCTGCGGAGTGCCTGCAGCGTTGCCCGCCGCCGCAGCCGGCGCGGCGTTGCTGCCACCCGCCTGCGCCTGCTCGCGCTCCTTGCGGCGTTGCTCACGGAATCTGGCGCGCTCCTCTTCACTCATGTTCTGGAATGCCTCCGGGCTCATCCGGGGACGGTCGCCGTTCGCACCCGGCCCCGCGGACGCAGCGCCACCAGCGGCTTCGCGCTCCTTGCGGCGCTGCTCGCGGAATCTGGCGCGCTCCTCTTCACTCATGTTCTGGAACGCCTCGCGGTCAAAACGCGGACGCTCGCCGGCATTGCCGCCTGGGCTGGCCTGCGCCAGCAACACGGTGTCCGACACCGTCTTGAAGGCTGTGACGGGCACCGACGACGTTGTCGTGCCTCGAGCGCCCGATGCTGGAGCCGCTGGTGACGTCGTGGCAGGGGCCGGCGGTGTCGGCGAGGTGACGCCCGGCGCGCGGCTGCCACCCGCGCCACCCTGCCCGCCCCGGTTGCCACCCTGCGGGCCGCGCTGGATGGTCAGCGCCGACATCGGCACCACCAGCACGTCCTTGGCCTCTGCCACCACGAAGAACACCTGCGCGGTCATGCTCGTCATCAGGCTGCGGTTGTTGTTGGGGACTTCGAACAGCGCGTTGTAGAGCACCACGTTGTTGGTGACGGTGGGCGTGGGTTCGATCTTCTTGAGCTCGCCATACCAGCGGCGACCCTGACCACCCAGTGTGGTGAAGTACACCGGCATGCCGCCACGCAGCTTGCTCACGTCGGCTTCCGACACCTGCGTCTGCACCGTCATGATCGACAGATCGGCGATGCGCAGGATCGTGGGCGCAGACTGGTTGGTGTTCAGCGTCTGACCCTGGCGAGCGGTGATGCTCACCACCGTGCCCGCCATCGGCGCGTAGATCTTGGTGAACTTGAGATTGGCTTCTTCCACCCGCATGCTGGCCTGCAGCTGCTCCATGGAGGCTTTGAGCGACTGGATCTGTACGCGCGCCGTCTTCACGGCGGTCTCCGCGTTCTGCAGCGTCTCGGCGGTGGTGGCCTCCTCGGCCGCGAGGTTCTTCTGGCGCTGCAGATCGCGCTCGGCCTTGGCCAGCGTCAGTTCGCGCTCGGCCATCTGGGCCTGCTGTGAACGCAGCTGGGCGCGGCTCGCGTCCACGCGGGCTTGCGAGGTCTCGGCGTCGATCTCGGCGAGCAGATCGCCCTCCTTGACTTCGCTGCCCACCTCCACGTGAATCTTGCGCAACTGGCCCGACACCTGGGCACCCACGTCCACGTAGTCGCGCGGCTGCAGCGAACCGGTGGCGCTCACCTGGTCTTCAATGTCACCACGCTGCACGGTCGCGGTGATATAGGCGCTCTCCGTCTTGGCCCCCGGCCCCCAGCGGTAGTACGCGAAACCACCGCCCCCCAGGATGGCCAGACTCACGAGCGCAATCAGCGCCAGTTTCCAGGTCTTTCGGCGGCCGGCGGGGGCCTTGCCCCCTTCACGTTTGACTTCGTTCATGACTGTGCGGTGTGTTCGGATGGATGGCGCCAGCGTGGCGCGCTGGAAATGATGCGGAATATTGCCCGCCAAATATGGAAAGAATGAGCACGCGCAGTGGCATGGCTTGCACAAAGTTTGAAAGATTTGGGTTTAGTCTCGGGTGACCATGCCGACCGACCATCCCGCCCCCTCGCCACGTCCACGTGGCTGGCTCTCCCGCTTCGACACGTTGCGGGTGAAGCTTTTTCTCGCGATCGCCGGCGCGAACGTCGTGCTGGTGATGACCGCCTACCTGATCTACAGCTGGAGCTTTGACAAGGGGCTGGTGGAGTACCTGAACAAGGCCGACGAGAACCGCCTCCAGCCCATGATCGTGCGACTGGCCGAAGGCTATCGCCAGAATGGCAACTGGGCCTGGATCACCGAAGACCGGCAGCGCTGGCAAGACCTTTCTCGCGAGGTGCTCGGCACGGGACGCATGCCACGCCGCCCCGGCGAGCTGGCACCGACGCCGCCGGCACAGACGCCGTCCGACGCGCAGCCTCACAACCCTTCGCCGCAGGCACCACCGGCTGGCGCTCCGCCATCGGGACCACCGGCGCCGAACGTGCCACCCACCTTCACCATCGATCCACGGCTGCTGCTGCTCGACCCACAACGCAACCTGCTGGCGGGCCCGGAAGGCCGCACGGAGCAGGCGGTGCTCAAGGCCATCGTGGTCAATGAGCAGGTCGTGGGCTATCTGGGTTATGTGCCACGCCTGCAGATGGTGGCGTCTCTGGAGCGGGTGTTCCTCGCCCAGCAGACGCGCACCTTCGCTGCCATCGCACTGGGCATGCTCGCGGCCGTGCTGCTCAACGCGGCGCTGATCGCCCGCTGGCTGTCGCGCCGCCTGCGGGTGCTTGGCGACGGCACCGCCGCCGTGGCACAAGGCGACTACAGCGTGCGCCTGCCCACGCGCGGGCACGACGAACTGGCCCAGCTGGCCGAAGCCTTCAACCACATGGCCACCTCCCTGCAGGCGGCCCAGCAAGCCCGACAGCAGTGGATCGCCGACATCGCACACGAACTGCGCACGCCGCTGGCCACGTTGCGCGCGGAGATCGAAGCGCTGCAGGATGGCATCCGCCAGCCCGACACCGCGAATCTCGATTCGCTCGCCCAGGAGGTCAGCCGCCTCACCCGGCTGGTGGAAGACCTGCGGCTGCTCTCCCTGTCGGACCTGGGTGCGCTGGACTACCGTTTCGCACCGCTCGACCTTGGCCGCTTCGTGGGCCATCACCTGAACGATGCGGCGAGCCTGTCGGGCACGCCCTTGCACGTGCGCACCGAACTCGAGCAGGGCGTGGAGGTTCGCGCCGACGGTGACCGCCTCGATCAGGTGTTGAACAACCTCCTGCAGAACACCTTGCGCTACAGCGCCTCCCCCGCCACGCTCCAGGTGGAGGTGCGGCGCCACGACACGGAAGCGCAACTGACCTGGGAAGACACGGCACCCGGCGTCCCCCCCGCAGCCCTGCCCCGCCTGACCGAGCGGCTCTACCGCGTGGACGAATCGCGTGCCAGCGCCAGCGGCGGGTCGGGCCTGGGACTGGCCATTGCGCACGCCATCATTGAAGGCCACGGTGGCCGCATGCAAGCCTCGGCCAGCCCGCTTGGCGGGTTGCGATGGGACATCTGGCTGCCCCTGAACCCGGAGCCCGCGAATGCCTGACCGCATCCTGATCGTCGAAGACGAAAGCAAGATCGCCGGTGTGCTGGTGGACTATCTGACGAAGTCCGGCTACCACGTCCACCACATCACGCGTGGCGACGAAGTCGAGGACTGGCTGGCCCACCACCCGGTGGACCTTGTGCTGCTTGACCTCATGCTGCCTGGCAAGAGCGGCCTCGACATCTGCAAGGCCCTGCGTGCCGGCACGCCAGGCCAGCAGGCCCCGGCCATCATCATGGTCACGGCGCGTGTGGAAGAGATCGACCGCCTGCTGGGCCTCGAACTCGGTGCCGACGACTACATCTGCAAGCCCTTCAGCCCACGCGAGGTGGTCGCGCGCGTGAAAGCCGTGCTGCGCCGTGGCACGCACGCCGTCGCCACCCCGGACGAATTGCCCCATGGGTTGAAGCTCGAAGACGCCGCCTGGCGCGCCACCATCGCTGGACACGACCTCGGCCTGACCGCCGTGGAGTACCAGTTGCTCAAGGTGCTGAGCGCGCGCCCCGGCCGCATCTTCTCGCGCGAACAGCTGATGGACTCGATGTACCAGGACGAGCGCATCGTCTCGGACCGCACGGTCGACAGCCACATCAAGAAACTGCGCCGCAAGATCCAGGAGCAGCTCCCGGATCAGGAGCTGATCCATTCCGTCTACGGCCTCGGCTACAAATACGAGGCTTGACGGTTCAGCGACCAGCGATGGCGGCCAGGCGCTGGCTGTTCTCGCGCAGTTCGGCCAACGGATCTCGCCCTTCCGTTTGCAGCACGATGGCGCGCACGCCGGCTCTCTGAACGGCATCGGCCACCGCAGGCGGCAGATCGCGGTGGTGCAGCACGGCGGCCACCGACGCGCTACGCAGGTGCTGGGTGAGCTCGGTCAGAGCTTCTGGTGTCCACGCCTCGTCCGCCCGGGCATCGGTACCCGTCAGATCAAGGTTGAAGCCGTTGACGAGGTAGTCCAGCCGGTCCGACAGGCTGAACACCGACAGGTTGCCCGCCGCGGCCAGTCGGCCTTCGCTCTGAGCCGTGATGGCGAGCAATTGCTGGCGCAGATGGGCCACATTGGCTTGCAGGCGCGGCCTGGCAGCCGGCACGAGGCGCGCCACGTCGTTGGCGATCACGTCGGCCATGCGGCCCAGATTCACCGGGTCCAGCCACGGGAGGGCGTGGGCGGTGGGAGACTGTTCCTGCAAGGCCAGACCGGGCAAGGATGCGTCGAGCGGGCGGGCTGCGTCGATCTCGATCAGGCGAATGTTCTGGCGGCGCGCCAGTGGAAACAGGGGATCGTCCGGCCAGATGGAGCGCAGCGCCACCACCGCGTCGGCCTGGCGCGCGGCTTCACCGAGGCCGGCCGCGCCACGGCCCGCAAAGAAGGCGAGCTGGCGGCTGGGCGGCAAGGTGTCGGGCACGGGGCGCAGAACCACGATACCGGTGTCGCGCACCAGCTCGGTGGTGAGCGAAGCCACCACCGGATGGGCGACGAGCAGGCGCGCGGGCGCGGCCGCACTGGCCGCCACCGGAGCCGTCTGCGCCAGAACGGGCGCCCCCAACGACAGCACGATCAAGCCGGCCAGGCACCAGGCGGAGGAAGACAGACGCGAAGTCATCCGGCGTGTCCTTTCAATGACGGGGTGAATCCCCGGATGACCGCAGCGAGCGCGAACAGGCCGCCAGCGGTGAGGATGATGGCCGCGCCCGAGGGCACCGGCAACTCGAGTTCGATCGGCACCAGGATGCCGATCTGCGTGCTGACGGTGGCGATGAGAACGCTCAGCCAGAAAAAGCCCCGCAGCGACAGGCTCAGCAGGCGCGCCGCAGCGGCCGGAATGATGAGCAACGCACCGACCAGGATGGCACCGATCACCTTGACGGAGGCCACCGTGACGATGGTCACCAGCACGACGAAGAGGTAGTCAAGCAGCTTCACACGCACGCCACGCACACTGGCGAGCTGCGGGTTGAAGCTGGCCAGCATGAAGCGGTTGTACAACGGCACGGTGAGCGCCACGACGAGCGTGCCCACCACCGCGAGCACCAGCAGGTCACTGGCATCCACGGTGAGCACCGAGCCGAACAGCACGTTCTCCAGGATGTGGATGTTCACGCGACCCGACAGCATCAGCAGCAGGCTCGCTCCCATGGCCAGTGACACCGCGAGAAAGACACCGATCAGCGTGTCGGGCGACAGGCCGGTGCGGTTGCGCAGGTAGTTGAGCAGCATGCCGAACAGCAGGCAGTACGCGAACAGGCTTCCGTATGGCCCCGTGTAGGGCTCGCCCAGCAGGATGCCGATGGCAACACCCGTGAGGGCCGCGTGCCCCACGGCTTCCGAGAAGAAGGCCAGCCGCTTGACAACGACCAAGGTGCCCAGGCCACCGAGCACCGGCCCGATGAAGAGACCCGCAAGCACCGCGTTGACCACGAAACCGTAAGCCAGCGACGCGGGCAGCGTGCCGTGCCCGGCCATGTGCTGGATGTTCTGGCGGAAAGCGTCGAACGTGCCCATCAGGCCACCGCCTTTTCTTTTTCGTCCTCGCGCCGTTGCCGGCTGGAGAACAATGCGAGCACGCGTTGCGGGGTGAGCGTCTCGGCGGCCGGGCCATCGAACAGCACCTGCCGGCTCAGGCCCGTCACGTTGTCGGCCAGGCGCGTGACGGCGTCGAGGTCGTGCTCGATCCACAGCACCGTGACCCGCGTCTCGCGCCAGTGGGCAAGCAAGGACTCGAAGATCGCCTCACCCGCTTCATCAAGCGCGGACATGGGCTCATCGAGCAGGATCAGATCGGGCGAGGGGATGAGCGCCTGCGCCAGCAACACGCGCTGGCGCTCACCACCCGAGAGCGCGCCCATGCGACGACCGGCCTTGTCCCACATGCCCACCTGTTGCAGGGCCTGTTCCACCGGCGCTTTCCAGCGCGGCGACAGGCCAAGGAACACCGGCCGGCGCTGGCACATGGCCCCCATGAAGTCCATCACCGTCATGGGCAGGCCGGCATCGAAAGCCAGTGCCTGCGGCACATAACCAACGGTGCCCGGCAGTGCGCCGGGCCAGGTCAGGCTGATCTGGCCACGGTGCGGCATCTGGCCCAGCAATGCCTTGAACAGCGAACTCTTGCCACCGCCATTCGGCCCGACGAGCGCGTGCACGCTGCCCGCCTGCACACGCAGGTTCACTTGGCGGAGGATGTCGGTGTGGCCGAGGGTGAGGTCGACGGATTCGAAAGCGATACCCGGCCCGGCTGCTGTGCTCACGCAGACTCCTTGATCGCCCGCACCACGGTGGCCAGGTTGCGGGCAATCTCGTTCTCGAACTTGTCGGCCGTGTAGGGACCGTGCGAGATGTGCGTCAGCGCATAGAGGCGCACACCGGTCTCGCGGCGGATGGTGTCGACATAGGCGGAAGGGAAATCCATCTCCGAGAAGATCACCTTCACATCGAGCGACCGGATCTGGTCGATGGTGCCCTTGAGTTGGGCAGGACTGGGTTCGATGCCATGCGCCGGTTCCACCACGGCGGCCACTTCCAGACCGAACTCGCGCAGCAGGTAGTCGTAGGCGCCATGGATGGTGGCAATGCGCAGGCCGCTTGCGGGCGCCTGTGCCAGCTGGGCCAGCGCATCGGCGCGCAGCTTGCGCAGCTTCTGCGCATAGGCTCGTGCGTTGGCGGTGTAAGCCGACGCGTTGGCGGTATCGAGCTTGCCCAGTTCGCGCGCGATGGTGTTGACCTGCGAGATCGATGCCGTGACCGACAGGAAGGTGTGCGGATTCACCACCTTGCCCGACGTACCCCGCCCCGCACCCACGGCGGCCAGTAGCGGGACCTGCGCATTCGCCTCGATCACCTTGAGATCGGGCTTCTCGCTCGCGGCGATCATGCGGCCAGCAAAATCGTCATGGCCCACGCCGTTGAGCACGATCACATCCAGCGAGCCGATGCGCTTGATGTCTTCGGTGCGCGGCTCATAGGCGTGCGGGTTGAACCCGGCGGGGATGACAGGCACCACTTCGGCCAGGTCGCCCACGATGTTGGCGACATAGCTGTAGTAAGGATGCAGCGTCACGCCAATGCGCAGCTTGCGCGTCTGCGCCCCGACCGGCATGGCCGCGGCGGCGAGCGCCAGAGGTGACCAGGCCAGAGCGCACAGCAGGTGCCGGCGACGGGCAGAAGTCTGATGGTGGTCTTGCATGAGGAAATCCGAAAGAAGAAAACAGAAACGTGAGACCGGCGCTCAGCGCGCCGCGTCCTTGCGTGTCACGCCGGCGTCATAGCGCACCACCACCTCGCGCCAGCCCTGGCGCATCAGCGAGGGGGTATCGAGCTGGTCGGGCCACGCCTGAAGGCTTTCGCGGTGCACCCACACCTCGGGCTGGTCGTCGTGTGCATGGCCTCCGGGAGACGCCCCTTTCTCCCTGGGAACCGGCAACCGGAGCAGGAACGAGGCCGCCACATCGGCAACCGAACTGCGGCCAACATATGCCACCGCATGACCCTGGGCCACGGTGCGCCACTCGTGCGCCCCCCGTGCGGCCGCGCCCATGCCAGAAGCGAAAGGCGGCAGGTCCATCTCTCGCAACTGCTCGATACGTGGCATGGCCTTGTCGGTATCCGCTATCGCGGCGATTTCCTCCGCAGCCACCAACAGATCCGCATGCACGCCCTGCTCGGCGGCGTTGAGCTGGGTGCGGGCATCGATCTGATGGGACGACAGCGCTGCCGCCTCTTGGGGCTGAGAACGCACGCCGATCAGGATCGCCGCCACCAGCAGCACGCACCCGGCTGCCAGCAGAACCCACAGCGTCTCATGGCCTGCACCAGCGGGCCGCACCACCTGGACGAGCGCGCCTGCCCCGGCACGGTCCGACGCCGCGCTCATGGTTTCACGTCGGTGTGATCGACTTCCGCCGAGTGCTCGCCGCCATCCTCGATGCGAACGAAGAACTCGCCCGCGGGTCGCTTGAATTGCAACGACGAATCGCCGCCCAGTGTGCCCTTGAACAGCACCCGCTCGTCGTAGCCCTTCACCAGCACCGCCATGCCCACGGCATCGCTCCCGTCGGAGAACTCACCCACACAACGCACCATGTTGTCAGTGGCGGGCTTGCAGGTCAGCAGCAGGCTGTGGGCCGAAGAGAGTCCCGGCAGCGCCGCTGCCCCCATGAACACGGTAGACACAATCAGGGCGCGGTGAAAAAGGATGGGCATAGACCAGAATGCGTTGACTCCACCCTCGGCGCCGCCATCGGGTGGATCATGACGATAAACATGAATGAGAATTGTTAGCATTATAGAAAACAATTCTCCCGAAACTCGCCATCCCCTGCACTTTTCAAGCGCCGCCCCACGACAACGCCCATCGTCCGACCCCATGACACCCCATTCCAGCCCAACGCAGGTCCATACCTCTCTGCCAGAAGGCGTCGCCACCCTTGCCGATCACGAGCACCACGCGCGCGGCGTGCTGGACGCCCCCACGTGGGCCTACCTCTGTGGCGCAGCCGCCGACGAGCTCACGCTGGCGCGCAACGCAGAAGCCTGGCAATCACTGGAACTGCTGCCCCGCGTGCTCAGGCCCATGGCGGGCGGCCATACGCGCGTCGATCTGCTGGGCCGCACGTGGGCGCATCCCCTCCTCGTCGCCCCCATGGCCTACCAGCGCTTGGCCCACCCTCATGGCGAACAGGCCACCGCGCTTGCGGCAGCAGCATTGGGCGCGGGCATGGTGTTCAGCACGCAGGCCTCCATGCCGCTGGAGCAGATCGCCACCACCTTCCTCCCCGAGCCGGGCCGCGGGCCCCTGTGGTTCCAGCTGTATCTGCAACCCGACCGCGACTTCACCCGGGAGCTGGTGCAACGCGCCGAAAGCGCAGGCTTCGAAGCGCTCGTGCTCACGGTCGACGCCCCCGTGCAGGGCGCCCGCGATGCCGAGCGCCGTGCCGGCTTCCGGCTTCCTGCTCATGTGAGCGCCGTCAACCTTGTCGGCATGCGCCCACCACCCGTGCGTGCACTGCACCCTGGGCAGAGCGCACTTTTCGACGACTTGCTCACCCACGCCCCGGGCTGGGAAGACGTGGCCTGGCTGCGTTCCATCACACGCCTGCCCATCCTGCTCAAAGGCGTGCTACACCCCGACGATGCGCGGCAAGCCATCGCCAGCGGTGCGTCGGGCCTGATCGTGTCCAACCACGGCGGACGCACCCTGGACACCGCCGTCACCACCGCAAAAGCCTTGCCTTGCATTGCCGACGCCGTGCAAGGCGACGTGCCGTTGCTGGTGGATGGCGGCATCCGCCGGGGCACGGACGTGCTGAAGGCGATCGGCCTCGGTGCCAGCGCGGTGCTGATCGGGCGGCCGGTGCTGCATGGCCTCGCGAACGCTGGCGCCACGGGTGTGGCCCACGTCCTCAGGCTCCTGCGCGACGAGCTGGAAATCGCCATGGCACTCACCGGCTGCCGCACCCTGGCGGAAGCCCCGGCAACGCTGACGCAGTCACCGCGCTGACCAGTGCTGCGATTTTTTTGGAGAATTCCTGAGAATGCGAAACATTCTCGTTTAGAATGACCAGCAGCTTCCGGTCTCACGCTGCATCAGCGCAACCACGCGAAAGGATTTCCATGACCACCGGTCTCACCGTCCTTGGCGCCAGTCTCATGCTCATGCTGATCGCCGTGTGGTGGATTTTTCGACACAGATAGTTCATAACAAGGCCTGCTCCACGGCCCCACGCTTCCGTTCTGCCGCGCCTTCTGCACTTCGTCCTTATCTCATGCCTACCGCAAGCGCCAGCATGGCGTCCTCCCTGTCCCCCATGCCAGGCGCCGAACCACGCCGCCTGAACCGCCGCATTCTTGTGGTCGGCGCGGTGGTGGGTTTTCATCTGCTGGCCGTCTGGGCGCTGCAGAGCGGCCTGCTGCGGCGCGCGGTGGAAATGGTCATCCCCGTTCAGGTGCTGGCCGAGATCATCGAGCCTGCACAACCGCAGGTGGTTCCTGAACCGCCTCCACCCGCTCCGGTGGTGGCACCCAAACCCCAACCCAAACCGAAGCCGGTGGCGCGCCCCGAGCCGACGCCACAGCCGGTGCTGCAGCAGGAACCCTCTCCTGTTGCTCCGGTGGTGGCTCCGCCCGAGCCCGCCCCCCCCGCCGCCGTTGCCGCCGAACCCGCACCGCCCGCCCCACCGGCGCCCCCGGCCCCCCCCGCTCCGCCGCGCGTTGAGCTGCCGTCGAGCAGCGCCGACTACCTGAACAATCCGCGCCCGCCCTACCCCGCGCTGTCCAAGCGCATGGGCGAACAAGGCCGGGTGCTGCTGCGCGTCTACATCGAGACCAATGGCACGGCCAGCCGCGCCGAGATCAAGCGCTCCAGTGGCTACGAGCGCCTCGACCAGACCGCCCTGCAAACCGTGCAGCGCTGGCGCTATGTGCCAGGCAAACGCAACGGGGTGCCCGAATCCATGTGGTTCGACATCCCGATCAATTTCGTTTTGGAATAAATCTTCGTCATTTCCCCAGGAGTCAGAGAAACATGAATCCGCAATTCGCATCAACAGGCCTCGCCCACGTCTGGACGCAAGGTGACTGGGTCACCCGCTCAGTGGCCATCGTGCTGCTGGTGATGTCCCTGACCACCTGGGTCATCATTCTCTGGAAGGCACTGGACCAGCGCGCACAGCGCGCCCAGGCCAAAGGCGTCGAAGGCTTCTGGCACAGCGCCGACTTCGCCGAAGGCCTCGACAAGCTCGGCCCGGCCGAAGGCAACCCCTTCCGCGCCGTGGCCCTCGAAGGCCGCGAAGCCACCCGGCACATCCTGCACAAGGACGCCCACAACGGTGCACCACCCCAGCGCCAGCTGCACGACAGCCTGGACGTGAGCGACTGGGTGGAGCGTTCGCTGCGCAAGAGCGTGGACGACCACACCGCACGCGCCCAGAGCGGCCTTTCGGTGCTCGCCTCCGTGGCTTCCACCGCACCTTTCGTTGGCCTGTTCGGCACTGTCTGGGGTATCTACCACGCCCTGTTGAGCATCGGCGCTGCCGGCCAGGTCAGCATCGACCGCGTGGCCGGCCCGATCGGTGAGGCGCTGATCATGACCGCGCTCGGCCTGCTGGTCGCCATTCCCGCCGTGCTGGGCTTCAACGCCCTGGTGCGCGGCAACAAGGGCATCAGCCACCAGCTCAACCGCTTTGCACACGACCTGCACGCCTACTTCGTCACCGGCGCCCGCGTGAGCGCCAGCTCCACCGACGGCAAGGTGCTGCCGATGAAGAAGGCCTCATAAGGACACGCCATGGCCATCGGAACCCAATCGGACAACGACGAGATGATGAGCGAGATCAACATGATCCCGTTCATCGACGTCATGCTCGTGTTGCTGATCATCTTCATCATCACGGTGCCAGTCATCAAGCACGCGGTCAACATCGAGCTGCCTCAGGCCAGCATGGAAAAAGTGCTGGACAAGCCGGAGAACATCCGCCTGTCGGTGGACGCGGACGGCGCCTACTTCTGGAACGACCAGCGTGTGGACGATGCCGATTTCGCCAACCGCCTGGCAGCAGCTGCCGCCCAGGAACCCCAGCCCGAGCTGCATATCCGTGGCGACAAGGCGGTGAGGTATGAGCGCGTGGCACAGGCCATGGCCGCCGCACAGCGCAGCGGCGTTCGCAAGATCGGCTTCATCACCGAGCCCGCCACACCATGAACCCGACACCGAACACCTCCCCTGCGCCCAACCACGTGCCCGCGCCGGAAGGATCGCCGGCGCACGATGATCAGTGCATTGCTGTGCTGCCCAGCGCCGAACTTCTCCGTGGCCAGAGGGCCGTCGCCATCGACCACAACGGATCGCTGTACCGCCTGCAGACCACGCGGCAGGGCAAACTGATCCTCACCAAATAGGCGGAACCCGTCTCTTACTTGTTTCAGGAAATCGTGGGGCGACCCGGGGAATCACGTTCCCCGCGCGTCGTTTTTGGCCAGCCAACGGGTGTTTCACCCCATTAGCCAGGCATTTTTTGGCCCGCCACAGCGGCAGGTCGAATCACTTATGTATCGTGGGGCGACCGGGGATCACCTTCCCCGAGTCGTTTTTGGCCAGCCAGGAGGTTTGACCTCGTTAGCCAGGCGCTTTTTTCAAACGCGATACGGATCGTAACAGATCATCGATACCCCCGCCCCGCGCCGGGCAAAACGGGGGATGGTCATCAGAGGCCGATGGCAGCAATGCCCGCGCGCGCGATCTGCGCATCTTCGGTCGACTTCACCCCACTCACGCCCACAGCACCCAGGCACTGACCGTCTTTCATGATCGGCACACCGCCTTCGAGCATGCCCGAGATGGCGGGCGCGCTCAGGAACGAGACGCGCCCCTGGTTGATCACGTCCTCATAGATCTTGCTTTCACGACGGCCCAGTGCAGCCGTGTGCGCCTTGGCCGGGGCAATGTGCGATGAAATGGGCGGGGCGCCGTCCAGCCGCTGCAGCCAGAGCATATGCCCGCCATCGTCCACGATGGCGATGGTCACGGCCCAGTTGTTCTTGACGGCCTCGGCTTCGGCGGCAGCCGCGATGAGTTTGACGTCGGCGATTTCGAGAACTGCCTTGTTTTTCATGAACTTGGTCCTAATTGGGGGATCAGAGAAGAATTGCAGAGCAGGAGCTTAACGCCCTGGCACGGCATGCGAACCATAACGCGTGTATTGGCACACCCCAGGTCACAAGTGACCTTACCAAATGCATGCTGGGCCGCAGGCCGTTTCTTTGGCGCCACCGCCACCTACAATGCAATTTCGCCGGTTGCGCGTCATTCCGACGCGCAGCGACCGGCCACAGGCGTCAGATGATGAAGGAGATCACCACCATGACCGACCACGTACAGACCAGCGGCCGCTTCGGCACCGCCGTTTCCTCCGATGCACTGCGCAACAAAGTGATGCGCAACACCTACTGGCTGCTGGCGCTGTCCATGCTGCCCACTGTGCTGGGTGCCTGGATCGGTGTGCAGACAGGTATCACCGCCGCGCTCACGGGTGGCATGGGCCTGATCGTCTTTCTGGGTGGCGCATTTGCCTTCATGTTCGCCATCGAGAAGACCAAGAACTCCGCAGCCGGCGTGCCGGTGCTGCTGGCCTTCACTTTCTTCATGGGCCTGATGCTCTCCCGCCTCCTGGCTGCAGTGCTTGGCTTCTCCAATGGCTCCAGCCTGATCATGACCGCGTTCGGTGGCACCGCTGGCGTGTTCTTCATCATGGCCAACCTCTCGAGCGTGATCAAACGCGATCTGTCGGGGATGGGCAAATGGCTGTTCGTGGGTGCGCTGGCCATCATGATCGGCGCGATCATCAACGTGTTCGTGGGCAGCCCGGCAGGCATGGCCGTGATCGCGACCCTGGCCATCGTCGTGTTCAGCCTGTACCTGCTGTACGACCTCAAGCGCATTGTGGACGGTGGTGAAACCAACTACATCACCGCCACCCTGGGCCTGTACCTCAGCCTGTTCAACATCTTCCAGAGCCTGTTGATGCTCCTGGGCATGTTCGGTGGTGATCGCGACTGAGCTCATGGCGCTTCCAGAAAAAGGACCTCCGGGTCCTTTTTCTTTGTGGGTCCGCGCCATCACGCGTGAATTTTTGGCATATCGGGCGTCAAGTTCGGTCGGCAAACGCCGAAACAAGGCTCAACGAACCCCACATCATGCGACAGACCGCCCTTATCCTCTGCCTCCTGGCCTCCGTCAGCCTGCTGACCGGGTGCGAAGCACTGGGCATCGAAACCGCGACACAGATTGCGGCCAAAAAGGAAGCCGAAGGCAAAGCCATCGGCAGCGCCTGCCGGCATGCGGTGCGCAGCATCGAGAGCTGTTTCAGCGCCTACCCGCGCGCGGGCAAGGCGGCCGTGTTTGCCGGCTGGCGCGAGATGGACCAGTACATGCGCGAAAACTCGGTCGTTGGCATGCCCAGCGAACCGGGATCCGACGCATCGGCAACGCCTGCGAACGCCAACAAGCCGGGCAGCGAAGCGCAGAAGTCCTGATCAGCCCGGCTCGGCCGGTGCGGTGTCAGCACCTGGCACCCGCGACGGGTCCAGCTCGAACACCGCCATGCTCTCCACGTGCGCTGTGTGGGAGAACATGTTGACCACCCCAGCCGCCACGCAGCGGTATCCCGCCTGATGCACGAGAAGCCCCGCGTCGCGCGCCAGCGTGGCGGGGTTGCAGCTGACATAGACGATGCGCTGCGGTGGCCTCCAGCCGTTGCGCAACGCGGGATTCTGGTGCAGGTCGGCAATGGCCTTGGCCAACGCGAATGCCCCCTCGCGTGGCGGGTCCACCAACCATTTCTGCGCGACTCCGTCGGCGACCAGTTGTTCGGGCGTCATCTCGAACAGGTTGCGCGCCGCGAAGGTGGTCGGCGCCAATGCGCGCTCGCGGCCCGCCTGGTTTCTGGCCAGGTTCTCGTGCGAACGCGCCACCAGGGTGTCGCTGCCTTCGATGCCCAGCACCTCTCCGGCCGTTGTGGCGATCGGCAGGGTGAAATTGCCCAGGCCACAGAACCAGTCGATGACTCGCTCATCCGCCCGGGCGTCGAGCAGGCGCAAAGCGCGCACCACCAGCACGCGGTTGATATAGGGGTTGACCTGGGTGAAATCCGTGGGCTTGAAAGGCATGGTGATGCCAAACTCCGGCAGGGAATACGACAGCATCTCGCCCCCCTCATCGAGCAGGCGGACCGTGTCGGGCCCCTTGGCCTGCAGCCACCACTGAACACCGTGCTTCGCGCCAAAGGCGCGCAAGCGCGCCAGATCGCCATCGCTCAAAGGTTCGAGATGGCGCAACACGAGCGCAGTCACATCGTCCCCGCTGGCCAGTTCGATCTGCGGACAAGTGTCCCGTGCGTCCATGCCGAAGATGAGCTCGCGCAATGGCATGAGCATGCCACTCACGTGCGGTGGCAACACCGGGCAGACCTGCATGTCCGCCACATAGCGGCTCTTGCGCTCGTGGAAGCCGATCAGCACCTCGCCCTTCTTGTGCACGTGGCGCACCGAAAGGCGCGCTCGGTGGCGGTAGCCCCAGGCCGGCCCTTCGATGGGCCGCAGCAGGGTTTCGGGCTTCACCTTTCCCAGGTGCCAGAGGTTGTCTTCCAGCACGCGCTGCTTGACGGCCACCTGCGCCGCTTCGTGCAGATGCTGCATCTTGCAGCCGCCGCAGGCTCCTGCGTGAAGACCGAAATGCGGGCAACCGGGCCGGACGCGCTGTGAGGATTCGCGGTGCACCGCCGTGACGGTGCCGGCCTCCCAGTTGTTCTTCTTGCGATGAACACTGACGCTAACCTGCTCGAAAGGCAAGGCGCCCTCGATGAAGACCACCTTGCCGTCGGGTCGGCGGGCAATGCCCTGAGCGTCGATGTCAAGGGATTCGATCTCCAGCCAGCCCTCAGGCAGGGAAGGGCTCGGCGTCTGGGAAACCGCCTCGTTGCAGGCGGTGGTGAGAAGGCTGTTTTCGTGGAGAGCGGACACTGTCATCCCCCGATTGTCTCAGGAGAGCGTCCACCGCCCTCCTAACCCCAAGCCTTGAGGTATTCGTCCCAGTGGGGTTCTTCGGGCGCCAACCCGCCGAGCGTGTCTTTCACCAGGGCGATTTCCTGAGCGTATTCGGCTTCGGTGAAACCCCCGCGCATTTTCTGGAAGCGGCAATACACCAGGTAAGTGTTCATCACATCGGTTTCGCAGTAGCGGCGGATATCGTCGGTCTGCCCGGCCAGGTACTGCGCGTAGACCTGCGACCCATCCATGCCGAGCTTGCCCGGGAAGCCACAGAGCTTCGCCATGGCGTCCAGGGGCGCATTGTTCTTGGGGGAATACATCGCCAGCAGGTCCATCAGATCCAGATGCCGCAGGTGGTACCGGCTGATGTAGTTGTTCCACTTGAACTCGCGGTCGTCTTCGCCCAGGTCCCAATATTTGCCGGCTTCGACACCATGACACAGGCCGCGGTAGTGCAGCACCGGCAGATCGAAACCGCCGCCGTTCCAGCTCACCAGCTGCGGCGTGTGCTTCTCGATGGCATGGAAGAAGGCCTGCACCACCTTGCCTTCGCTCTGCCCGTCCCGGTCCACGAAGGAGTGGATGCGCAGCCCTTCGGCGTTGCGGAAAACGCAACTGATGACCAGCACGCGCTGCAGATGCAGCGGCATGAAGTCGCTCTGGCCGCGTTCCTGGCGCTCGGCCAGCCAGGCCGCGTGGACCTGCGCGTCGGTGAGCTCTACGGGTGCTCCACGCAGGGCGCGCAGGCCGTCGACGTCGGGAATGGACTCGATGTCGAAGACGAGAACCGGCCAGGCCATGCCGAGCCGGGCCTTAGCGCCTGGGCAGGTGGCCCATGGGGTCGACCGGTTTGCCCAGGCGACGGACTTCGAAATGCAGCTTCACGCGGTCGGTGTCGCTGCTGCCCATCTCGGCGATCTTCTGGCCCTGGCGCACAGTCTGGTCTTCACGCACCAGCAGCGCCTGGTTGTGTGCGTAAGCGGTGAGGTAGGTGTTGTTGTGCTTGAGGATGATCAGGTTGCCGTAGCCACGAAGGCCTGCACCGGCATACACCACGCGGCCATCTGCGGCGGCGACCACGGGGTCACCCACCTTGCCCGCGATCGACACCCCCTTGTTGTTGGCCTCGTCGAACGGCGTGATGACCGTGCCCTGGGCCGGCCAGATGAAAGTGATCTCATCGCCGCCGCTGGCTGCTGGTGCGGGCGCCGGTGCAGGAGCGGGTGCCGGTGCAGGCGTGGCCGCGGGCGGCGGCGCGGTTTCCGTCAACGGGCGGGAAGCGACGCCGGAGCTGGCCACAGGACTGGTGGTGGGCCCGGAGGGAACGGCGGGCGCTGTGGCGGTACCGGCGCCAGGCGGCTGCACGCGCAACACCTGGCCCACTTCCAGCGCATTGGGATTGGTCAGGTTGTTCCAGGCCTGGATATCGCGCCAGTTCTGCCCGCTGTCCAGCGCGATGCGGAACAAGGTGTCACCCGCCTTGACCGTGTAGAAGCCGGGTTTTCCGGCGTTCTCTGCGCCCGGCATCGGCGCCACCTCGACCGGGCGGTTGGTCGATGCGCCGCGGTCCTCCACAGGCGCCGGGCGGTCCAGACGGGTCGTGGAACAACCGGCGACCACCATCAAGCCCGCCAGGGCAGACATGACCGAGACGCCTCGCCATGCAGGCCGCCCCGATTCCTGGGGATCACCCGAGCAATGGAAAACACGCTTGTTCATGAAAACTCCCACGATGGCAGGACTTTCTGGCTACAAATACGCCAGAACATCCGGAAAAAGGACATGTTGCTGGCCCCATGGGAGGCAGGCAACATCATGCAACACCCGATTTTAGAGGCACAAAGAGGACGGCCTCGAGTTCGGTGCGCACGATCCCGGTCGGGGTTTTGTCCACCACCACCAGGTTCTGCCGGCCCGCCGCCGTGACCGCTGGCGCCACCAGCCGGCCACCAACGGCCAGCTGGTCGATCCAGGCCGCCGGGATGTCATTGCCTCCCGCCGCCGCGATGATGGCGGCATACGGCGCCCCCTTCGGGTACCCCAGCATGCCGTCGCCGAACAACAGGTGCAGGTTGGAGAGGCGGAACCAGCGAAGGTTCTCGCGAGATTTCTCATGCAGTCCCTTGAGGCGCTCGATGCTGTAGACCTCGCGGGCGAGATGGCTGAGCAAGGCCGCCTGGTAGCCGCATCCGGTGCCGATCTCGAGCACGCGGCCGAGCTTGTCGGAACGTCCCTGGCACAGCAGTTCCAGCATGCGCGCCACCACGCCCGGCTTGGAGATGGTCTGCCCGAGTCCGATCGGCAGGCTGGTGTCCTCATAGGCCTGGTTGACCAGCGCGGAGTCCACGAAACGGTGGCGTTCCACGCTCTGCAAGGCAGCGAGCACGCCTGGGTGCGTGATGCCCTGCCCCTGGATCTTGCGCACCATCGCAGCCCGCACGGCCTGCGATTCCATGCCCACGCCGGACGGTATGACAGGCGGTGCCGGCACCCGCGGCACCGCCTTGGGCGAAGGCGCTGGGGCGGCTGCGGGGCGCGGGGCCGAGCGAGGCTGCAGCTGGTTCCGTGGCACGGGCGCGGGCGCGGCCACGGGAAGCCGCGCCGGGAAACCGGGCCGGGGCTTCGAGGCAACCGGCGCGATGGAGGAGGAAGGCCCGGAGGTAGGATGGCCGCGTTTCACGAGGAGGTTCCGCCAGTGGCAGCAGGTTCGGTGGCGGAGCCTGACAGGCTGGCGGCCATGGGCGCCCAGTAAGCCAGTCGATCGTGGTCGGTCAGATCCACCTGCAGCGGCGTGATCGTGGCGTAGCCCTGCAGCGAGGCATGGAAGTCCGTGCCTTCCGCGTCGTCCTTGGCCTTTCCCGCGCTGCCGATCCAGTACATGGTGTCGCCCCGCGGGTTGGTCTGGGAAATCACCTGCTCGGCGACGTGGCGGCGCCCCAGGCGTGCGACCTTGAACCCGCGCAACTCGGCCAGCGGACGATTCGGAATGTTCACGTTGAGCAACCAGGGGTCGGCAGGGGGTCCATTTTCCAGGGATGGCAGCAACTGCGACACCAGCCGCGCTGCCATCTGTCCCGCATCCTCGAGGTGGGCCCAACCCTTTTCTGTCTGGGAAAAAGCGATGGCGGGCACACCGAACAGATAGCCCTCCATGGCGGCTCCCACCGTACCCGAATAGATGGTGTCGTCACCCATGTTGGCGCCGTTGTTGATGCCCGAGACCACCAGGTCGGGCCGGTAGCCCAGCAGCCCGGTCAGCGCGATGTGCACGCAGTCGGCAGGCGTGCCGTTCACATAGCGGAAGCCGTTGTGGGCCGTGTGCACATACAGCGGTGAATGCAGCGAGAGCGCGTTGGACTTGGCGCTGTTGTTGTGCTCGGGAGCCACCACCTCCACCTCGGCCAGCCCCTTGAGGGCCTCGTACAGCGCCACGATGCCCGGCGCCTGGTACCCGTCGTCATTGGAGATGAGGATTTTCATTGCCGCGATTTTAGGGCGATCAGAGGTCACGCCCGGGACACACAGCGGGCTTTCCCGCTGCGGAGGATGCCTGCCGCTGCCTATCATGGAACGGCTTCATGATCATTTGAACGAGGACACACCATGCATGCCTGGCTCTGCGAAAACCCTGTCGGCGTCGACGCCCTGACCTGGAAGGAACTGCCCACACCGGCGCCCAAGGCCGGCGAGGTGCTGATCGAGATCCAGGCGGCGAGCCTGAACTTTCCCGACCTGCTGATCGTGCAGAACAAGTACCAGATGAAGCCGCCCCTGCCCTTTGTGCCGGGGTCGGAGTACGCGGGCGTGGTGCGAGCGGTGGGTGACGGCGTGAAGCATCTGCAGATCGGTCAGAGCGTGGCCTGCCTGAGCGGCACGGGGGGCTTCGGCACCCACACGATCGCGCCCGCGGCCCTGTGCATGCCATTGCCACCCGGCTTCCCGGCCGTGGACGCCGCCGCCTTCATCATGATCTACGCCACATCGTGGCACGCGCTCATGGACCGCGGCGCCCTCAAGGCCGGAGAGACCGTGCTGGTGCTCGGGGCGGCCGGCGGCGTGGGCACGGCGGCGATCCAGATCGCCAAGGCAGCGGGCGCCCGGGTGATCGCAGCCTCCTCCAGCGATGAGAAATGCGAGCTGTGCAAGCAGCTGGGCGCCGACGCCACCATCAACTACAGCGTGCACACGCCCAAGGAAGGGCTGCGCGATGCCATCAAGCAACTCACCGATGGCAAGGGCCCGGATGTGATCTACGACCCGGTGGGTGGTGACTTCGCCGAGCCTGCGTTCCGATCGATTGCGTGGCGTGGCCGCTATCTGGTGGTGGGTTTTGCGAGTGGTCCGATTCCCGCTCTGCCATTGAACCTCACCCTGCTCAAGGGGGCGAGCCTGGTGGGCGTGTTCTGGGGTGACTTCGCGCGGCGCGAACCCAAGGCCAACGCCGAGATGATGCAGGCGCTCGCCACCATGTATGCCAAGGGTCAGGTAAAGCCTGTGATCGACCAGACGCTCCCCATGAGCGAGCTGCACAAGGCCTACGCCATCATGGGATCTCGCTCGGTCAAGGGCAAACTGGTGATGGTGAACTGAACGCAGCCTCACTCTTCCCGGTCGTTCCTGCCAAAAAGTACCGTTCCTGACGGAAGAACGTCCGCCAGGAACACATAAGGTTACACACGTAACCGTATCATCCGCCCAGGCACGCGGATGCCATGGGCATCCGCTTCTCCAGCGGCGAAAACCCTTGGCAGACAGGTTTCGTCGCGACATTTATCGGCGAGACCCATGAAACACCCCACACGCGCCGCACGCTCACACTCCCGCATTCCTTCGCACTCGGCACGCGGTCGCCTCACAGCTGTCGCGGCCGCCTGCACCCTGCTGGCACTGGCGCAGCCTGCAAGGGCGGGCCACTACGTCGCCAGCGATGAAGCCGGGCTGGCAGCCGCGATCACCGCAGCCAGCGCCGACGGCGACCCCAGCGCCACCATCGCCCTCACGGCGAACATCACGGTCGTGAACCCCTTCGCGATGCCGGTTGCCACCAAGCCCATCGCCTTCCTGCAGAACGGGTTCACCCTGTCTGCATCCGGCGTCAGCATCTACTATGCCGGCCCCGGCGTCACGCTCAGCTTCGACGGCACCGTGGACGGGCCTGACCGCCAGTACAAGGCGGGCGTGGGCACGGTGGTGCTCACGGGCACCGGCAGCAATTTCGTCAACAGCATCAACGTCACGGAAGGCGAACTGCGCATCGAGAGCGGTGGCCAGATCACGTTCGGCAACGGGGTTGACGGTGGCCTCTACGTGAATGGCGACGACACGCACGTGACCGTGACGGGCGTTGGGTCGTTCATGGACGCACGTGACGGCATCGTGAGCGTGGGATCCTCGGCAGGCAGCAGCCTCACCGTGGCTGCGGGGGGTCAACTCCGGACCACGAGCGCGGCGTTCTTCGCCATGGACCCAGGGAGTCGCGCAACCGTCACCGTGACGGGGCCCGGTTCCGCCCTCACGTCCGGCGGGACCATGACCGTGGGCCGTGACGGCAGCGCATCGCTCACCCTGGCGAATGGTGGTCAGGCCGTGGTCAATGGGGGCGCTGGCACGCTGAACATCGGCACGAACGCAGCGGGCTCCGGCACACTCAACATTGGCGCAGCGGTGGGCTCGGCGGCCACCGGGGCGGGCAGCCTGCAGGCAGGCCTGGTGCAGTTCGGTGCGGGCAGCAACAACGCTGTCAACTTCAACCACACCGATGCCAGCTACAGCTTCGCCACGCCGATGGCCGGCAACGGCACCGTGCAACAAACGGGGCCAGGCACCACGGTGCTGTCGGGCCTCAACACCTACACCGGCGCAACGCGTGTCACCTCCGGTACCCTGCGGGCAGGGGGAGCGTCCACCCTGAGTTCGGCATCGGCCTACACGGTGGGCGCAGGCGGCACACTGGATCTGAACGGCTTCAGCCACAGCCTGGCGGCCATGGACATCGCGGGCACGGTGTCCACCGTGGGTTCGGTACCGGGCACGGTGCTCACCGTCAATGGTGTGTGGCAGGGATCGGGTGGCACGCTGCGCCTCGGAACGCGGCTGGACGCGGACGCCAGCGTGTCCGATCGCCTGGTGCTCAACGGTGTCGGGGCCTCGGCCACGGGCACGACGACGCTGCAGATCGTCAACATCGGGGGCCTCGGTGCGCAGACGGTGGGTGATGGCATCGAAGTGATCACCGCGCAAGGCGGGGCGGTAACCACCGCACAGACCACGCGCGATGCCTTCGTGCTTCAGAGCGGTCAGGTGGTCGCGGGTGCCTACGAATACCGCCTGTTCGCGGCCGATGCCGCCGGCAACGGCGAGAACTGGTACCTGCGCTCCGCCGGTGTGACGCCGGGCACAGTCGCCTACCGCTCCGAAGTGCCGTTGTTCACCGCCCTGCCCGAGGAGTTGCGCCAGTCGGGCCTGGTCATGGTGGGCAACATGCACCAGCGCATGGGCTCTGAGCGACAGGGGGCAAGCGGTCAACCCGAATCGTGGGCCCGCATCATCAGCACGGAGCGCGACGTTGCCCAGGGCGGTGCTTCCGCACCGGTGAGCCACACGCGGTTCAACGGCGTTCAGGTCGGGGTCGACCTCTCGAGCGACACCGCGTGGCGCGCTGGTTTCTACCTGGGTCAGCTCGAAGGCCGGTCGAGCGTCCGCGGTTTTGCCAGCGGCGTCGAGAACCAGGCCGTGGGCGGCAACCGCCTGCGCAGCCGCTACCTGGGGGCCTACACGACGTACCGCCACGCATCGGATCTCTATGCCGACGCGGTGCTGCAACTGGGCACGCACGACTACACACTGCGGCCAGCCACTGGTGCCGCCGCCAGCGCCGATGCGGACAGCTGGCTCGCGTCGCTGGAAGTGGGAAAACCGTTCCATGTCGGCTCGCGCTGGCAGGTGGAGCCGCAGGCGCAAATCGTGTACCAGCGCCTTGAAGTCAGCCATGCACAGGTCACCAATGCCACCGCGCAGCTGGACACGCGGCCCGGCTGGCTTGCGCGGGTCGGCGTGCGCGTGAAGACGTCCATGCCCACCAGCGCAGGCACGCTGCAGCCCTACGGCCGCTTCAACGTCTACCACACGGGTGGCGGATCGGACGTGGCGAGTTTCGGCGCAGCGGGCGGCTCGACCAGCTTCATCACGCGCATGGGCGGCACCAGCACCGAAGCGTCGATCGGTGCCGTGCTGGACATCGCCCCGCGCGCCAGCGTGTATGCCGAAGTGGGCAAGCTCTGGGCATCGGGCGGCGACAGCCGCACCTCGGGCGGCCTCAACGGCTCGGTCGGCCTGCGCTGGCGCTGGTGACCACGATGCTCTGAGCGAGCTGCCAGATCGCCTGGCGGTGCGCAGCAGCCAGGGTGTCGACAGAGCTGTCCGGGAGCGCCACCTGCACGTCGGCCATCCGGGTCTCGGGCGCAGCCGCCGCGCTTGTGCGTTCATCGCTCAACCACCAGCGCGCCTTGAGATGCAGGGAACGGCGCCCGGCATCGGCCACCAGGGTATCGATCTCCACGCGGAGGCGGCGCTGCACAGCCACACCTGTGGGCACCGGCGAACGCCATACCCGACCCGCGCCGCGAAGCCGCGCCAGATCCGCCGCGAGCAACCTCGGGATGCTGTCGCGCAGGGGCTCCGCCCAGCGGTGACCCGCCAGCGGCAACAGCGTGGCCGCACCGCTGGCCACCACCAGCGTGTCCCGGTCCAGTGCGCCCGGCAATCTCACCGTGCCCACCAGCTCCCAGATGCTGCCGTCGCCCGGCTGCAGTGGGACTTCAGGTCCAGGCGGATCGGCGCGCAGTTCGTACCATCGTGTGGGCTCGTTGTTGCTGCTGGCGCAGCCGGCCAGCACCCAGGGTGCCAGGCACAAACCAGCCAGGGTGGCGCGGCGTTTCATTCCGAGACCTTTCTGCCCCGCAGGAGCGAATCGGGTTGTTGTTCCAGCGTTTCGGCCAGGTCGCGCAGGGCGCGCGCCGCGCGCGAGAGATCGGTCAGTGCGCGGTCCGCGTTGACCGCGAGATTCGAGTCGCTTGATGTCGCCTCGCGCAGGGCGGCAGCGCTGCGCGCCACCTCGTCCGCCGCGCGCTGGAGGTTGGTCACCAGCGGCGCATCGGGCGCCAGCAATTCGCCCACGCGTTCGGAGGTGCGGCCAAAGCCCACGGCGGTGTTGTCGACCGATCTGGCCGCCTTGCTCATGTCGTCCATGGCGCGGCGTGTGGCGGCCATGGAGCGTTGCAATTCCTCTGTCATCGGGTCCAGGCGTTTGTCCAGCCGATCGGACACGCGCTTGAAGCTGGCCGTGATCTCGGCGAGATCGCGCAAGGCCTGGTTGAGCTGAGGCCCGGAAATCACCGCACGCGCCGAGGCCGCGATGGCGGCCAGGTCGTCGGTGATCTTGCGCAGGTCAATGCCTTCGAGCTGGTCACGCAGGTTCTGGATGGCGGTGGGTATCGTCGGTATCTCGGTGAAGCCACGCTGCGTGCCTCGCGCGTGCGCCGTGCGTTGTGGACGCAGATCCAGGTCGACATACAGCAGGCCGGTCAGCAGGCTCTGCATGGAGAGCTGCGCACTCATGCCCCGCTCCACCAGTGCCGGCAAGGCCAGTTCCGGCGGGGCTTCCCCCTCGGCCCGCTTGCCGTCGAGCCCCCGCAAAGCGTCGCTGTCGAGCGATGCCACCACGGGAATGGAGAAGGTGTCGGTACCGGCGTCGTAGGACACCTCGATGGATTCGACGCTGCCCACGCGCACGCCACGGAACACGACCGGAGCGCCCACCTGCAGACCGTACACGGAGCCACTGAAGTACATCACCGTGCGTTCCTTGCGGGTGAAGTAGTTGGAGCCGGCCAGCGTGATGATGGCCACAGCGATGAGTGCGATGCCGGCCACCACGAAGGTGCCGATCAGTGTGGGGTTGGCCTTGCGCCTCATGCGGGGTCCTCCTTTCCAACAGGGGTGGCACCACGGCGCAGGAAGCGTTGCACTTCCTCGGGACCGTTGCGCCTCAGTTCTTTGGGCGGTCCCAGCGCCGTCATGGTCTTGGTCTGCGCATCGAGAAACAACAGCCTGTCGGCCAGCGCGAAGATGCTCTCCAGCTCGTGGCTGACCATCACCACGGTGGTGCCCAGGTCGTCGCGCAGGTGCAGGATGAGTTCGTCCAGGTGTGCCGAGGTCAACGGGTCGAGGCCTGCCGAGGGTTCGTCCAGGAACAGCAGCGGTGGGTCGAGCGCGAGCGCCCGCGCGATCGCCGCCCGCTTGCGCATGCCGCCACTGAGCGTGGCAGGCTCGGCGTCGAAGCTGCCCGCCAGCCCCACGAGCGCGAGCTTGAAGCGCGCCTCCTGCTCACGGCGCTCCGCATCCATGCCGCCGAGCACCTGCATCGGCAACATCACGTTCTCACCCACAGTCATGCTGCTCCACAGTGCACCGGCCTGGAACATCACGCCGAAAGACTGCAGCAGCGCGGTCCTTGCCTCTTCGTCGACCGTGTAGAGGTCCTGGCCGCCGTACAGCACCCGGCCCTTCGCCGGCTCCTGCAGGCCAATGAGATGACGCAGCAGCGTGCTCTTGCCACAGCCACTGCCGCCGGCCAGCGCAAGCACTTCGCCGGGCAGGATCTCGAAATCGAGATCGCGCTGGATGACCTTGCTGCCAAAGGCCATGGTCAGGTCCTCCACGCGCACCAGCGCATCGCGGGATGGCGTGTCACGCGCATGGGCCGTTGCGACGGCTGGGGTTCCGGGTTCTTGCATCGATCTAGTAATTCAGACGTTGAAACACCACGGTGAGTGCGGACGCAACCACGACGATCCACACAATGGCCTGCACCACCGAGGCCGTGGTGGCATCACCGACGGCCTGGGCGCTGCGCCCGGCCGACATGCCCTGCAGGCAACCGGCGAGCGCCACCAGCACCGAGTAGGTCGTTCCCTTGATCAGGCCCACCACCACATGCGGAAGCGTCAACGCCTGCATGCTGGCATACACGTACTCCAGCGGCGTGACGCCGTAGATACCGACCGCCACCAGCCAGCCCACTGCCATGCCCACGGCTGCGCCGAACGCGGTGAGCAAGGGGCCGATGATGAGCAAGGCCAGCACGCGGGGCAACACGAGGAAGTCGATCGGGTTCACACCCATGGTGGCCAGCGCATCAACCTCTTCGTTGGCACGCATGCTGCCGATCTGCGCGGCGAAGGCGGCACCCACCCGACCTGCGAGCACGATGCCCACGAGCAAGGCCGCCACTTCGCGCACCACACCCACGGTCACCAGGTCGGCAATGTAGTTCTGCGCACCGAAGCGCTGCAACTGCGCCGCTCCCATGTAGGCCACGATCAGCCCCACCAGAAAGCACACCAGCGCCACGATGGGCAGGCTGCGCGGCCCGGTCTGCTCGATCTGCCACGCCAGGTCGGACAGGCGCATGTCGCTGCGGCCACGCAGCCAGCGCCCCAGCGATAGCAACACCTCGCCGAAGAACGTCAGCGTCTTGCGACGCAAGGCCCACCACGCCGTGACGCGCGCACCGACACGGGCAACACGGGTCGACTGCGGCGCGGGCGCAGTGGAGCCTGGCGGTGGAGATTCGAGTGCGAGCGCCAGGATCTGTTGCAGACCATCGGGCAGCTCCTGCAACACCACGCTGGCATCGCGGCGCTGAAGCGGCTCAAGCTGGTGCCACAGCGACGAGACCAGGGCAGCGTCCCACGATGCCAGACCTGCGGCATTCACGCGCACGTTACGGGGTTCGTCATTAGAGGGCCGGTCGGGCAAGGCGGCACGATGACCACGCCAATCCCCGCTGAGTTCAAGAACCCAGTCGTCACCGTCCTGGAGCCAGCGTGCATCCGGGGCCTGTGTCTTGTCATGCACCTCCATCGTGTCCGACAAGGCATATCCGCTCGGGGCATCGCGCATGGAAGAACCCATTCATCTTCGGAATCTGGATTCTATCGACCGTGCCGTCTGTTGCCCTTCGCTCACCTGTAGGACAACGCCGCGTCGTCACCCCGAAACCGAAACATCAGCGTGGGCATGGGTTCCAATGAAGTGTGGACACTCAGAACTCCCCCACTGCACCCAAGAAAAGGAGGCGCGTGCGCGCCGCGTGGATCGCCGGCGGCACGGTCTGCTTGCTCGCCCTGGGCATTGCGTGGGGCGAATACGCAGGCTGGCCGTTCCTGCGCCAGCCGATCGAGAATGCGGCCACGCGTTCGGTGGCAGTGCCCGTGCAGTTGCAGGGGCAGTTCAGGGCCCACTTCATCTGGCGGCCGCGCGTGGAAGTGCAGGAGCTGCGCATCGCCTCCGACGGACGTTACGGCGCACCGCATCTGCTGGACGCACAAGGCGTTTCGCTGGCCTGGCACTGGGGTGACATCTGGCGCTGGCAGCGCGGTGAACACCTGCTGCTTCAACGGTTGCAGGCCGACGCACTCGATGCACGGCTGATGCGGTTGGCCAACGGCGATGCCAACTGGCAGCTGGGCCAGAAGGACGAGCCCGCACCTGCCGAACAAGAGAAGGACCCACTGGGCGGTCTGCCGCGATTTGGCTCGCTGGTGGTCGGCCAGGGCCACATCGTGTGGCAGGACAAGGTGCAGGACGTCGACCTCGACGTCCAGGTGCGTGGCAGCGAGGGCGAAGCCGTGGTCGGCTCTGCCTCGGGCTATGAAGCCACCCTGAAAGGACGCTATCGCACGATGCCCATGGACCTGCAGGTGCGCGCCGGCAGCACCCTGCCCTTGCTGCAGGACCCGGAAGCCGCCCCGGACGCGCAGTGGGTGCCGATGCGCGTGTCCGGCACGGTGGCGGCAGCGCGCCTGCTGTTCGATGGCCAGGCGGCGGCCTTGCTGGGCACGCCGCGCCTGGATGGGGCACTGGAGTTCCAGGGTCGATCGCTCGCAGAAGTCGGCAAGCCCCTGGGCATCACGCTGCCCCAGACACCGCCGTTCGATCTGCGCGGGCGCCTGTCGCAGGATGCGGGCGTGTGGCGGCTGCAGGCTTCGCGCGCCACCATCGGCAGCAGCCGCCTGGCCGGTGACTTGCGGTTCCACCAGCGCACCAACCCCAGCCGCCTCACCGGTGAACTCACCGGCACCAAGCTGGCGTTCGCCGACCTGGGACCCGCAATCGGTGGCGACGGCGGCACGGCCAAACCACCCGCGCAACAGGAGGCGCAAGGCCGCGTGCTGCCTCAGCGCCGCTTCGACCTGCCTTCACTCAAGGTGATGGACGCCGACGTGAATGTGGCCATCGATCAGGTGGACTTCGGTACCGACGCGATGGCACCACTGCAACAACTCAAGACCCGCATCCACCTCGATGGCGGCGTGCTGCGCCTGGACGATCTGCATGCCGTGGTCTCGGGTGGCCGCTTCCAGGGCATGACGCAGCTCGACGCCAATGCGCAGCCCGCCCAATGGCAGGCGCGGCTGGACATCGCCGGCGTCGACATTGCCGGCTGGATGCGCGGCTTGCGGAAGGACAGTGCGCCGGCCGCACCATCGGTCAACGCCACCGGGGCCCTGAAGAAAGAACGCGAGCAGGCACGCCAGGGCGGTGAGCAGGCGGTGCGCTCCTATGTCACCGGCGTGCTGTCCGCCAAGCTGGATGTGCGCGGCGCGGGCAACTCCACCGCCGACATCCTCGGCTCGCTCAACGGCCCGGTGGATCTGACGCTGCGCGACGGCACCCTCTCCCACCTGGCCACGGAAGCCATCGGTCTTGATGTGGCGCAGGCCCTGGGTGTGCTGATCCGTGGCGACCATCCGCTGCCGCTGAACTGTGCGCGCTTCGACATGGTCGCCCGCAACGGGCTGGTGGAGCCTCGCATGGCGGTGATCGACAACCGCGACACCACGGTGCGTGTCAACGGCCACGTCAACCTGCGCGACGAGTCGATGGCGCTGCGCCTGGTCGCGGAACCCAAGGACTGGTCGCTGGTGTCTCTGCGCACCCCCATCACCGTGAACGGCACGCTGGGCAAGCCTGACATCGGCATCGAAGGACGGCGCCTGGCTGGAAAGGTGATTGGCGCCATCGCACTCGGTGCGGCGGCGGGCCCTGCGGCGGCAGTGATCCCGTTGTTCGAGCGCGGCAGCAATTCAGAGGGCGACCCCTGCACCACCGTGGCATCTGCGGCATCGACCGCCAGGAAACCCTGACGGCCACGCCCGCGTCATGCAACAGGCCGACAATGTCGGCATGTCGACCACACCAACGCCCTCACCCGCCGGCCACGCCGCCGCCGAACCCGTACGCCTGCTGCGCAGCGCCTCGAATTTCAGAGACCTGGGCGGACACGCCGGCATGGACAGCCGCCGTGTGCGCCTGGGCCGCGTCTACCGCTCGGACCACCTCGCGGCCCTCACCCCCGATGACCTGCGCACCCTGCAGGGCATGGGCATCACGCACCGCATCGATTTCCGGGGAACGGCAGAACGCAGCGCCCTGGCCTCCGAGGTGGCGGGCATCACCACACTGGCCCTGACGATCGAACCCACCGTGGTGCATCGGGTGCAAGCCCTGCTCGAGCAAGGCCGCGAGCCCACCGAGGCCGAAACGGTCGAACTGATGTGCCAGACCTACCGGGGTTTCGCGCGCGACAGCGCGCCGGTGTATGCGCGTTTCTTCCGCCACCTTCTCGAACACCCCACCCCCCTGGTGTTCCACTGCACCGCCGGCAAGGACCGCACGGGCTTTGCCGCCGCGCTCCTGCTCGGTGCCCTGGGCGTGGCGCGTGACGACATCGTCGAAGACTACCTGCTCACCAACCGCCTCTACGTGCGCAGCCCGCTGGTCGAAGCGCGTGGCCCCGCGCATGTGATGGACATTCTCTGGAGCGTGCAACCTGCATTTCTGGAGGCGGCCTTCACCGCCATCGAGCAGGACTTCGGCGGCCTCACCTCCTACCTGCAAGGTCCGATGGGCCTGGGGCCGCGCGAACTGACACAGCTGCGCGATTCGCTGCTCGAGACCTGAGCCACAACCTCTACAATTCGCGCCCCCGAACCTATTGCCCTGCCAGACCTCATGCACATCACCGTCAATCCGGAACTGAAAGCCTACATCGACCCATTGACGCAAGACGAACACGACGCCCTGGAGCGCAGCCTGCTGGCCGAGGGCTGCCGCGACGCTCTCGTGCTGTGGGGCGATGTGCTGGTCGATGGCCACAACCGCTATGGCATCTGCCAGAAGCATGGACTGCCCTTCCAGACCGTGCAGAACCCGAACTTCCAGTCGATCGAAGACGTGCACCTGTGGATGATCGACCAGCACCTGGGTCGCCGCAGTGTGTCGGACTTCCAGCGCGGCGTGTTGGCCTTGCGCAAGCGCGAAATCCTCGCGGAACGCCGTTCCCGCTTTCTGGCGGCGGCACCGTTGCCACAAGACCTGCCGCCCGACGAGGACATACCGCCACCGGCTGCAGCGGACGACAGCCAGGCACAGGCCACCGTGCCGCCCGCCAAGCCCTTGCACAGCCGCGAAGATATTGCCCGTGCCGCCCGCCTCAGCAGCGGCCAGGTGGTGATGATCGAGAAGATCCAGAAGCAGGCAGCGCCTGAAGTGGTGGAGGCCCTCAAAGCCGGCACGATCTCGCTCAACGCCGCCGCAGCCGTGGCCAGCCTGCCGGAAGAAGAACAGAAAGCCGCCGCCATGGCCGGCAAGGACGAGCTCAAGCTCGCGGCCAAGCGCGTGCGCGAAGCCCGCCGCAAGACCACAGAGGCGCTGGACGACGTGCCCGCAGAGGCGACGGCATCCTCTGGCGACGATGCCACGGCCTTGCGTGCGAAGGTGGCCGAGCTGCAGGCCGAGAACGCCGCATTGCGCGAGCAGGTATCGGCTCTGCGAACCCAGCTTGAAGAGGCCCTGGCGGCCTGAACCCCGATTGATTCAGCGGGCGTCTGGCAGACAGGCGCTCGCGCGCAGCTCTTCTGGTGTGGCGGCGGGAAAGCCGAAGAACGCCAGATAGGCCGGTATCTGCTCGAACAGCATGTCCGTGCCCGGCTGAATGCGGCAACCCCGTGCCCGGGCGGCCGCCAGCAGCGGGGTGATCTCGGTCTTCATCACCACCTCGCCCACGAAGGTATCAGGCGACAGCAGTGAAACATCCAGCGGCATCGGATCGTCATCGTTCATGCCCAGTGGCGTGGCATTGACCACAAGGTCGCAGCCGACCGGATTCCTGCTGCCGATGGTCACGTCGATGGCGGGATGGTGTTCATGCAGGCGCGCGCGCAAGTTCTCGGCCCGTACGGGGTCCACATCGAAAAGCCGCAATGCCCTCACCCCGGCGCCGGCCAGGGACGCCGCAATGGCGCACCCCACACCCCCGGCCCCCACCACCAGCGCTGTGCGGCCTTGCAACACCAGCCCCTTGCGCTGCACACCACGAACGAAACCCTCACCATCGAACTGCTCTCCCACCAGATGGCCTTGCGGGTTGCGCCGCACGGCATTGCATGCCCCGGCCACGTGCACGGCGGGAGATGCGTCGTCAAGCAAGGCGACGGTGCTCACCTTGTGCGGCATGGTGATGAGGGCACCACGCACGTTTTCCAGCGCGAACACGGCGCGCAGGAACCCTGGGAAGTCTTCGGCCCGGCACGCCATGGGCACCACCACCGCATTGATGCCCTGCAACTGGAAATGCGGGTTGTAGATCAGCGGAGCCTTGAAGACGTGAGTGGGATGGCCGATGTGCGCGATCAGCTCGGTGTTGCCGTCGATGCGCGGAAAACCCATCGGGTGATTCACCCCGAGTAGCCCGCGAGCCGGGGCAGGAACAGCACCATGTCTGGCCAGAGCGTGACAAGGGCCAGCGCGCCCACCATCACGACCAGGAACGGCACCATCTCACGCACCAGCTCCATGAGCGAGATGTTGGCGATCCGGGTCATCATGAAAAGCAACAGGCCATAGGGCGGCGTGCACAGCCCCATCATGATGTTGAGCACCGCCACTACACCGAAGTGCACCGGGTCGACACCCAGCGCCGCCGCCGTGGGCAGCAGCACCGGAATGATCACGAGGATGATGGTCGACCCCTCCAGGAAGCAGCCCAGTGCCAGCAAGATCAGGTTGACCAGCAGCAGGAAACCCAATGGCGACAGGTCAAAAGTCGCCAGCACGCCGCTGAGGCTGGCCGGGATGTTCTCGACCGTGATCACGTAGTTGAAAACCAGCGCCCCAGCGATCAGCATGCCGATGGAGATGCTGACGCGTGCGCTGCTCAGCAGCGCGTCGTACAGGTCGCGCCAGCCAATGCTTCGGTAGAGCAGCACCGAGATGAGCAAGGCATAGCCCGCGGCAAGACCCGCTGCTTCCGTGGGCGTGGTCACCCCGGTGTAGAGGCAACCCAGCAAGACCACCGGCAGCATCAGGGCGGCAAAGGCCTCACGCGTGATGCGCGGCAGCTCGCGCAGCGGCACACGGGGTTCCACCGGAAAACGGCGCTTCTTGGCCAGGTAGTGCACCAGGCCCATCTGCACCCCACCGAGCAGCAGGCCGGGCAGCACACCTGCGAGGAAGAGGTAACCGATGGACGTGCCCGATACCAGTGCATACAGCACCATGGGGATGGAAGGCGGCAGGATGGGTCCGATGACGGACGAAGCAGCGGTAAGTGCCGCCGCAAATCCCGCCGTGTAGCGGTTGTCCCTGGTCATCATGACCTGCATCAGCTTGCCCGAGCCGGCCGCGTCGGCCAGCGCCGACCCGGACATGCTGGCGAACACCAAGCTCTGCAGCACGTTCACCTGCGCGAGCCCTCCCGGGAAGTGGCCTACCAGCGCATTGCAGAAGCGCATCAGGCGGTCCATCACACTGCCCGAACTCATGATGGTCGCGGCCAGGATGAACAGCGGAATCGCCAGCAGCAGGAAGCTGGAGTACGTGCCGTTGAGCAATTGCTCGGCGACGGTGCCCATGTCCATGCCCTTGAGATACAGGTACAGGATGGAGCCACCGATCATGGCCTGGCCGACGGGCACGCCCAACAGGCTGAGCCCGACGATGGTCCACAGGGCCAGTGAGAAAGGACTGGTGAGGTTCACAGTGGAGAGCTGGTCTGGTCGGGCGGGGCAACGCCGGGATCACGGCCACGCAACAGCTGGCCGAGGCTCCAGAGGTGGCGTGCGATCACAGCCACCGAAAACAGGAGGTAGATGGAGAACAGCACGTCGAAGCGCGTATTCAGGTACGAGCTCTTCTCCACCTTCATGAAGCTCACGTAGTCGTACGCGGCAGGCAATTGCATGCCGAAGAGCACAACGATGCCCACCGAGCCCAGAATGGCCATGCCGATGCGCACACGCGACCCCACGTTGGCCGAGAGGAAGTCGATGCGGATTTCATCGTGGTCCCTCAGCACGAAGGACGCACCCCAGAGCACCAGCCACAGCCAGGCCAGCAGCGAGACCTCGGTGGTCCAGCCCACAGGCCAGTTGAAGAGGTAGCGCAGGGCAATCTGCAGGATGAAGGCCACAAAGATGATGGCCAGCAGACCGGCCGCCACGAAATCGGCCAGTTGCTGCCACGCGCGAAAGAGCTTCTTCAGCATCGGATGTCGGATGCTGCGTTCACTTCATGGCGTTGATCTTGTCGAGCATGCCAGCCGGCCAGTGCTTCGCCTCTTCGGAGGCCAGATACACCTTCTGCGCGTGCTCGCGGAACGCCGCGATGTTGGGCGTGTACACGTCCAGTCCCTGCGTCTTGAAGCCGTCGGCCAGCTCCTTCTCGCGCTTGAGGTGTTCCGCCGTGCTCCATGCAATCGCCTTGTCCGCCGCGGCCTGGAAGGCCTTCTGCTTTGCGGGCGACATGCCTTGCCAGACCTTCATGTTGAGCGTGAGCAGGTCGTACCCCACGAGGTGCGACGTCAGCACGATCTGCGACATCACCTCGTAGAACTTCATGTTCTGCACATTGGGCAACGGGTTGTCCTGACCGTCGATCGCGCCGGTCTGCAGGCCCGTGTACGTCTCGGCGTAGGCCATGGGCGTCGGGTTCGCGCCGATGGATCTGCCCAGCAACTGCCAGCTGTCGCCCGGTGGCATGCGCAGTTTCACGCCGGCCAGATCCGCCGGCACATTGATCTTCTTCTTGCTTTTGAGACCCACCTGGCGCGTACCGAAAAAGGTCGGGCCCAGGATCTTCACCTTGAGCTGGTCCTCGACCATCTTCTTCATCTGCGCGCCCATGTCGCTCGCGAAGAAGCTGGTGAGGTGGTTGGCATCACGGAACAGGTAGGCCGACGTCAGCAACGACCAGGCCGGAATCTGTTTGGAGATGTCTTGCGGGCCGATGTTGCCCATCTCGAGGTTGTCGCGCTGCAAGGCCACCAGCTCGGTGCCCTGGCGGAACAGCGTGGAGTTCAGGAACACCTCGACCTTGAAATCGGCCTCGATGTCCTTGGCCAGCATCTTCATCATGTCGGCGCGGATGTCCTTGTCTGAAAACACGGCGGCGAAGCGCAGTGTGGGCTGTGGCTGCGCCCAGGCGGGCACGACCGAAGCGGCAGCGAGCGCGACGCCGGTTCGCAAGGCAATGCGGCGGTTGGGATGTGCATTCATGGCGATGTCTCCTGTCTGGGATGTTGTGTGACGAAAAAGCTGAAAGACCCTCAGCCCGGCGCCAGTCGCTGCGCGACAGCCCGGATGGCCAGTTCGTAGCCGAAGGCGCCGAAACCGCAAATCACGCCGGTGGCCGCCAGCGAAATCAACGAGTTCTGATAAAGCGGGTCGCGGCGGTGGATGTTCGTGATGTGAACCTCCGCCAGCGGCTGGTCCAGCGTCTTGAGTGCGTCCAGCAACGGAATGGACCGAAAGGACAGCCCCGCCGGATTCACCACCACGCCCACCGCCTTTTCCCTGGCCTCCTGTGCCCAGTCCACCAGAACGCCCTCGTGGTTGGACTGCCGGAACTCGCACGCGAAGCCCAGCTCGGCCGTGACGCGCCGGCACAACTGTTCGACCTGCGCCAGGGTGGTATGGCCATACACGTTGGGTTCTCGCACCCCGAGCAGATTGAGGTTCGGGCCATTGAGGATGTAGATGGTGCCGTTCATGTACACGGATTTTTCTTCGATGGTGGGACAATCTTTCCAAACTGGAAAGATATTTCTTATTACAAAATTGGAGACTGCCATGAGCCTGGCCCTGGACCGTGGATTGACCTTGCTCGAACACCTCGCCGAACATCCCGGTGGCTTGCCGCTGGCCCTGATGGCGGCCGAACTCGACATTCCATTGAGCGCCTGCCACCGCCTGCTGGCGGAGTTGCAACGGCGTGGCTATGTGCGGCAGGCCCACAAGCAGGGCGACTACATGCTCACCACCAAGGTGGTCTCCCTGGGCCTGGGCTACCTCAGCAACGCGGGCATTGTCGACATCGCAGAACCCTTGCTGGAACGGCTGGCCCAGAAGTCCGGCGAGCTGGTGCGTCTCTCCATCGTGGACGAGGACCGCCTGACGTGGGTAGCCAAATCGCAAGGCACGCGCAGGGGCCTGCGGTATGACCCCGACATGGGCATGGACGCGCGCCTCTCGTGCACGGCCTCGGGACACGCGTGGCTGCTCACCCTGAGCGACGAGCGCGCGGTGGAGCTGGTGGCGCGCCAGGGCTTCGGCACACCGCAGGCCTACGGCCCGAAGGCGCCCACTACCGTCAAGACGCTGCTCGGGTTTCTTCACGCCGCGCGCGTGCGCGGCTACTCGATGATCGACGAGGTCTTCGCGCCTGGCATGAGCGCCATGGGCGCCCCGGTGATGCGCCGCAAGGAGGCCATCGGCGTGATCAGCATTGCCGGCCCGCGCACACGCCTCACGTCCGCGCGCATGCGCGAACTCGCCCCCGCCTTGCTCGCCGCCGCGGCCGAGCTCGGCCCCATCAGCAACACATCCAGCCTGTTCGGCCGGCCGCCACTGGGCAAGGGTTGAATCACATCTTCTAGCACGGTTGCTGCACATCTCTGCCCCGCTCGGAGCCTACGATCACCGCGCATGAGCAATGCCGATTTCTCCACTTCACCAACAGCCGCATTCGGGTCCGACGCCCCAGCTGAGCCCAGGCACTGTGCGCCCTCCCCGACACTGTCGCGCCGGGATCTGATCGTGCGCTGGGCCGCCGCCACTTGCGTCGCGCCTGCTTCCTGGCTGCTGGGCGGTTGCGCTGGCACGGCAGCGAACCCGACGGCGGCAGCAGGCACCGCTGGCGCTGATGCCGGTGCAGGCTGGCTCACAGGCGGCACCGCTCGCATTGGCGCGGGCGTCCGGGCAAGCAACCCTTTCCTGGGTGCTGCGGCCAGCACCTGCCGCCTCACCTGTGAAGCCACCATCGGGCCATGCCACACGCTGTCGCCCGAGAGGCGGGACATCAGCGATGGTTGGGACGGTCTGCCCATGCACATGCAACTGCGCATCGTCGACGTGCAGTGCCGGCCTGTCGAGAACGCCATTGTCGAGGTCTGGCACACCAACCACACGGGCGGCTACTCGGGCCGCATCGCGCCCATGTGCAACAACGACAAGGCTGACGTGGAGCGCCAGTTCTTCCGTGGCTGGCAGCGGACAGACGCAAATGGCATCGCCCGCTTCGACAGCTGCTACCCAGGCTGGTACGGAGGCCACGCCAACCACGTGCATCTGCGGGTGATGAAGGGCGACTACGACCCGCGCGACTCGGCGACGGCCTGGGTCACGACGCAGTTGCTGTTCTCCGATGAGCTCAATGCGGAGATCTTCGGCAGCGCCGCGCTGTACAAGAAGAAGGGGTTGCCCGACACGACATTGGCCACCGACGGGGTCATGGGGCAGGAACCCGACAAGTCGCCCTATCTCTTCGATGTACAGAAGGTGGATGGTGTGATGCTGGCCTCCAGGACGCTGGCAATCCACACCGATCTGAGCGAAGTGGTATGCACAGCACGAGGCGCCCGCCCTCCGGGTGGGCCCGGTAGGCGCCGTGGTCCTGGTTCTCCGCCAGGTGTGACCGGCCCCGCGCCACGAACCTGAGTGGGGCCTCTGGCGGCCAGGCAGCGCCCGGCGGAATTCAAGGCCTATTTGACAGATGACAAATGAAACAAAGCTGCCAACGCTTTGAAACAGGCAGGAGAACCTCAGCAGAGAGCATGTCCATCCTGCACACCGTCGTGCGTCTCCATGAGCAACCTCCATGAACACACACCTGTCACGCCTCGTTTCGATCTCCGTTCTTGGGCTGGGTATTGGCCTGAGCTGTGCGCACGCCGAAGGCCTCTATCTCGGCGGGAGCCTCGGGTCAACCAACTTTCCTGACAGCGTCAACGGCATCGCAACCAACGGAGCAGAAGCTGGCGGCAAGGTATTTGGTGGTTACCAGTTCACACCGAACTTTGCACTCGAGGGCGGCGCAGCCGAGTTCGGCCGCCACAGCAACAGCACTGGTCGGGTGAGTGCCCACGGCCTCTTCCTGGATGCCGTGGGCATCGCCCCTTTGAACGACAAATGGTCGCTGCTGGGAAGGCTGGGCGTGACCCGCGTGGATTTCAACACCTCGTCGGGCAAGAGCAATGGGAACGGGATCAAAGTGGGCCTGGGCGCGCAGTACGACCTGACCAGCCGCATCGCACTGGGCGCTGAATGGGAGCGTTACCGTCCGAGTGCGTTCGGTCAAAAGCCCGACCTTGATCTGTACTCTGTCGGTCTGCGCGTAGGCTTCTGAGTCACTCGGGAGAACACAGGCGACCTGTGATGGCGGGTCCCGAAATGAAACAAGGCCCCGAGGGGCCTTGTTTCATGAATGTGATGTGGGGTGGCTGATGGGACTCGAACCCAATATTCAGGGGAGCTATGGGGTGTCATGGGGGATTGCTTCATAGTGCAGCGCGCTCATTTCAACCCCTGCGCGCCCCTACTTTATCCCCGGTTTATCCCCGGAATCGTCTTTCACTTTCAGCCATGAGTCCGTGTGCATCTTGCGTTGGTGCTCCGCCTCTTCCTCTGGCGTCTCGCCTTTCAGTCGAATCTCACGGCTGCTCAAAACAGGCTCAGCCAATCCCCGCTTTGCCGCATCTTCCCGGCTCATCTTCCAGCGTGACTGGCGAGGCTTTTTGCTCCACTCATCGGGTGGAAGCATCCAGTAGAAGTATTCAACCTCTTTCATGGGTCCATGGTGCCAAAAACGAGAAAAAGCCGCCCACCCCCGAAGGAGTAGGCGGCAAGATCGCTTTTCAACGATCAAGGAGACAACCACGAAATCAGTTCGTCAGCCTCACGGCTTCGTCATAGGCAGCTTGGCACCGACTGAGGGCAATGCGTAGTCCGTCTGCTCGGGCAGCTTCCCCGAGGAGAAACGCAAGATCTTGTCGGTAAAGCTGGGCTCCGGTGCATCCCAACTGACCGCTTGGACTCTTGGACATTGCGTCACCAGTGGGGCGCTCGGGACGGTTGCGCAACTCGCGGTGAGCAGCGGCAAGCTGATCAGAAAGAGCTTTTTGTTCATCTCGGGCTTTCTTCTCAATGTCGGCCATGGTCTGGGCGTTTGCCCGTTCCTTGGCTCGGAAACCGGCTTCTACGTGACGGGCGTTTTCTGATGCATTGGCACGCTGGTCGGCCATTTCCAGCTTGATGGCCTGCTCCCCGATGTGCTGGCCGTAGAAGAAGGCAGCGACGGCTAGAACCAGACCGCCTAGGAATGCCCATGGGTTCATGCGGCTACAGCCTCGGCGTAGAGATCAGCCCACGTCTTCAGATGTGGCTTTCCCGGTCTCCAAGTGCGCACGTACAGATTCCAAGCGCCCTTTTCGTCGCCCACAGCAGGGAGCTTCTTTGGGTCGGTGAACAGCAACAGTCGGGCAGCGGCAGCAGCGAGTACATCGTCTGTCTCGATGGCGTTCCAGATCGCGGTAGCGTTGAACGGCACATTGCGTTCAGCACAGACCTTTGCCATCCAGTACCGGGACGCAGGATGTTCAACAACACCTTTGCACCCGCCACCACGCTCAAACTGCCAGAAGCCACGGGCCGGACCTTTCGCACCTGGTCGGCCTTGAACGATCTGGAACCGATGGGTGAACCGGCTTTCCTGCAGGCCGATGGCGTAGAGCATCAACCTAGCCTCTGGACTGGTCATCGCTGACGGCAATGAAAAAAGCGCCTTACTCACGGCGCTTCGTACATGGTCAGGAATCATCACCCCCACCTTTCATTCATGCCCGGGTCGACCCTTGTTAGATCGACAACCTTCAGCTCCACCGACTTGCTGGACTCCTGCTTTCTCATCTGCCGCACTGTCTCGATCAGAGCAATGATTTCGTTCTCAGACCATGAGACGCGGCACCTGTGCTGGATGTGCTGCAAGGCCAGGTCGATAGGGTCAGGCTTCATCGCGCTTCGGCGGCTTGAACTCGATTTTTGTCCCGCGAGCGGTCATGAATGCAATGGCCAGACCGATGACGCTCAGGCCGGCAAACATGCTGGGCGTGATGCCAACAAGGCCAAGAAGATCAAGCCTTTGTTGCTCGGTCAGCGTGAGCCAGAAGCCACCGAAGCTCGCCGCCAGATAAGCGATCACAGCAGTGCTGTACTTCCACACGTATTTGATGTCTTCAACGAATGAGACTTTCATTTCAACCTCCGTTTTTGCCGTACCACCAAGCGAGGAAGGGAGCCACTGAATCGAACAAAGATCGTTCGACCGGCAGCAATCGTGAAACCGTTGATGGTGACTGTGCCGGTGATGTTGATGTGGTCGGTATTCGGAGCCGATGTGGTGAGGTTGACCGTGGAGGCCGAGGCAACATCAACACGCACCTGGTTGATGGGCTGCAACGTCTGGACGGTGGTTCCATCAAGCTCCTGAATTGGCCCGGTAGATGCCGTGGTCCGACCGAGAACACGCGCCGTGCTCATCGTCAAACCGGTGGAGGTGATCAGTCCGGAAATCTTCGAGCCGGGCAGGTTCGGGACCGATAGAGGATCAGCCGCCAGAAGCGCATAAGCCACAAGTGACAGGCCGGCGTCCAGCGTCGTGCTGTCGTTGGTCAGGGTTACCGTGGTGATCCCCGCAGCAAACACCGAATTGCTGATCGTGGAGTAGACAAGACCCGATGTGTTCGTGGTCCGAACCCGACGATTGATCTGGAGAATCATCGTCTGATCGCCCGGCACGCTGAATGACGTTGCGCTGATGTATGTCGGGGTAAATCCCGACTCCACCCATTCAGACTGACTCACCGAGGCATCGTTGATCCCGGAAATGTCATCAATAGTGCGCAGCGTGACGCCAAGGGAATTCTTGATGATGAACTTGTACGAAAGTCCACCCGTGAGCCAGATCGAACCAAGAGTGGGGTAGCCAAGCGAATTCAGGATGATCGGGTTTGACTGCGGCGTGGAACCGGTGTCGTCAGTGAATGTCGCTGCCGGGGTGGACGAGCCAGCCAGATAGATTTCGATCTGGCCACCGGTCAGCGGGTCTCCATTGGCGTCGAACGTCTGACCGTTGCAGACAGGGCTTAGGTACAGGGGCATGGGTGCTCCAAAAGAAAAAGCCCCGCTTTTGAGGGCGGGGCCTTAGAATTTCGGGATGACTTGGGCTCTAGCTGTGGCTCTTAAGCCGCTATTCGCACTGCTGTTCCTTGGCGGGTTCTGCCTAGGAATTCGTTGGATGGTTCACAAGTGGATGCCTGAGGGGCGATTGAAAAACGCCCTGCTCAAGCATCGATGGGGGCCTAAAGACTCACTCTGCCGCTAGGGATGCGGCACCTCCCATGCCGATCATTCGGGCAAGCGCGTTGATGGTCTCCGGCTGAGCACCGCCCGCCAGTTGCAGCAATCGATTTGTTCCGTAGGTAGGGGCGGATTGCATAGGTCCAGACAAAGCCAGCGATCTGGCGGGGCCTCGCAATAGAGGCACGCCAGCCGCCAAAAGACCCATTTGACTGCCTGTTGCAGCATGCCCCATCATTCCAGCCACGCCCGCCGTCACAGGCTCAAAGAAGCTCACGCCGGGCGCTTGTGTGCCGGCTGCGGGGCGGGTAACTTGCGGGAACGACTGATTGAATCGGCCGATGACATCGAGTCCGTCTGATAGCGGTTTTCCTTTGTCGACCAACCTCCCCAACACAGGGGCAGACACGTCACCAGTCGCCTTGTTCAAGGCGCGCTCTACCGTATAGGTCTTGGCAATTTGTTTTCTGGCATTGATCAGCTTGGGGATAAGGTCTGTTCGTCCAGCCGTCACAGCCTCGGCCTCAAGGGACTTCTCAAGCATGTCAGAAAGCTCGCGCGCAGCTTTCGCCTTTGCGAGATCATCTGGTCGCGCTGACCGGTTGTATGCCGTAAACCAGCCTTGAGCCTCATTGCGGGCGACCTTCAAGGCCTCCAAGTCTTGCTTGGCAATTGGTGACAAGCTGGCCACCTCGGCATAAACATCGCCCGATGTCTTTCGTATGCCTTCCAGCGCGCCCTGTGAAATCGGCTGATCATCGGCTATGCCAAGGGCTTTCCTTGCCAGTGCGTTCGTGACTTCCTGGTTGCGTATTGATGCCTCCTGTTTGACAGCGGCCTTTCCGCCGAGGCTTTCAACACGATTGCTCAGGAAGGTGGGTTGCACCTGTGATTGAGGAACCACATACCCGGCGTCTCTACCTTCGGAAAGGGCGGCATCACGCAGTGAGTTGCGAGAAGCTGTTGCCTGTGCATCGGCGGTAGATGTCGCCAGTCGATTGCGCACCGCAGAACCAATCTTGTCGGCGGTAAACTGCGATGCCCCGCCAACTGCCCCACCAATCGCTGCATTCGTCAATTTGCCACGAACAATGTTTCCAGCGGTCTGCTCGCCACCGACCGGTTGCAGTGCGCCCAGTCCAGCCCCGACAGCTGTAGCACCAGCAACCGTGTTGACTCCAGGAATCAACATCGTGGGAACAGTGGTCAGGACATTCGACAGAAATGAAGTGCCCGGAGCCTTCTTCTCCGACTCTTTGTTTTGCGCATAGATGCTCTGCTCTTCAGGGCTAAGGCCACCCAGCATTTGCTTCGCACCGAGATACAGATTGATTGGCCCAGACGCCAAGCCATTTCGATAGGTCTCAAATGTGGACTCTTCCTTGGGCTTGGTGGCGGACTCAGGGGACGGTGCAGAACTCCGCATGCGGCGGATTTCACCGGCAAACGCACGCGCAGCCTCGACATCGCCGGCCGCGTCAGCCTTCACCAGAGCGGATTGGAGTTGTTCGAGCGTAGCCATTACTTGTACTTGTCAAGAAGAGCATCGATGTTGGAGCCGCCTGATGGATTGGCGTACTTGCCATGGATCGACTTGATGGTCTTGATGGCAGCCTTCTTCTGCGATGCAGGCACGGTTGGATCGCCGATGCGGCCAGCCATCTGGCGATAAAGCATTACGTCTTTATCAGACTGAGGGCCTTCCATGCGAGGTTGGGCCATCATCAATGCGCCCTCAAGCGCTTGGAGCTGGGCCACTGCGTCGCCAGATTCAAACGACCCGCCGAATGCTCGCGCACCAGCATCGACGGCCACGCCAAGATAGCTGCCCGTAGCCGTGTCAATCAGCTTCTCAGCCTCATCAAGGATGTTGATCGCGTTGTTGGCCTGCGTCTCGCGCTTGCCTGGTACGGTCGTCATGACGGGTGTCACAGGGCCTTTCGTGGAGACTTCTTTCGGAAGACCGACCCACTCACCATTGACACCCTGCTTCCACTCGACCTTGCCAATGGCATCCTTGTCGATCTGGTTTTTCTCTCGTGCGCGTGCATCGGTCATGTTCTGACCGCGCCGGGTCGTCGCGTTGCTCGCGATGCTGTCAGGCGTTTGCATCTTCTGGACAGGAGCGCCGCCCACGTTCTGACCGAAAGTCGGGCTGTTCGGGTTGGTATCCCGGAACATGATCTGTTGACCACTGTCGATCTGCGTTGCTTTCGGAGCAAAAAACTCAAGCATCTTGTCGGGTGCCATTTGAGCGGCCACCCCATCCCGCAGACGCTGCCGAAGCTGGTTCGGATCGTCGGGCATGTTGGCAAGAGATGCCTGATACAGCGCAGCCGGGATGACCCCTGCCGCCACGAGTTCCTGTCCCGTCTGCATGACAAGATCCTTGCTCAGGTCTTGACGCTGCGAAAGTGCACCAATCGTCTTTTTGAAAGTGTCATAGCGCTCGGTCGCCAGCTTTTGGCGTGATGAATCAATCTCAAGATCAGACTTTTGATTGGCTCGACGATCAGTGCCCAGCTTGGTCGCCTCGTCCATGAAGCCTCCTTGCAAGAGCGCAGATTCCCGCGCCTCAGGCGAGTCATACTGACCACTAAGCAAAGAAGCAAGTTTGTTCTTCCGCTCCACGCCAGACCGGTATTCATCCATCTTCAACTGATTCAGTTGATTGGCCTGTTGCGCACCTTGCACCTGAAGCAGGCGGGCAAGGTTGTTGACCGGGCTTTCGATCTTAGGCTGACGAGCGCCGAGAATGATGCTGGGATCGAGTTGTGCCATATCAGCTACCCATTCCTTGATTGCCCGTGTACCAGCTTGAGGCGCCAGAGCTTGCCGGATTGCGGATAAGGTTCATCAACTGGTTCTGCTGATAGATGTCAACGGCCTGACCGATGCCGTTGTTGATGGCGTTGGCCTGACCGATATACCCTGCAGCCTGCGAGTTCCCGAGCGATCCAAGAGCATTCGCGTTGTTTTGTGCGAACTGCCCGGCACTGTTGCTCATCTGGTTGGTCGCGCCCTGCCCAGAGTTCACCAAGCCGGCGAGCTTGTTATAGGTGTTGTTCTGGTCATTGGTGTATCGGCTGTATGCGTTGCCGTACTCCTGCGAGGCGAGGCCTTGGCCGTATTTCTGGATGGCCTTCAAAGCGGCCCCGGAGAGAAGACCACCACGCGCAGCCGCTGAGCCTTCAACACCGCGCATGCCCTCATCCATGCGGAACTGATAACCCGGGTCGGCTTCGAAGTCTTCCATGGAAAACTTCTTCAGCAGCGAACCGAAGTCGCCGGGTTGCTCCTGCGGGTTTGCCGAATATTGGGCCTTCGCTTGTTGGAGAGCCTGATCCTTCAGTCTCTTTTCAGCGGCAGCCACATCACCAGCCGCCCATGCGGGCATGTTGTCGAACGTGTACCCACTCGATTGGGCTTCGCGTGCGCTGGCCTGTGCCCGCAAGTCTCTGTAAATCTGGTCATACACATCGGTGTCGTAACCACGGTCCAGACCAAGCAACTGAAGAAGGCGATTGTTGGCAAGTACGCCCGATTCGTGGAAAGGCGCTTGCAGGTCTTGCTGGCGCTGTGACGTGGCAAGGTTGGTGGCGTTCGTTCGATTGGCCGCGTCCCTCTGAGAATCGGCAGCGTTGTCTGCCGCATCGGCAGAAATGAGCGCGCCGCCGACCGTGCCAATCGCGGCCACCGCGCCCGCTGATAGTCCGAAAGCCATAGTCAGTTCTCCAGTTTCTCGCGCTCACGCTGAGCGATCAATTGAGGGTTGTCTTTGCCGCCGAGCAGTTCGGAGGCTTTGGAATGCGTGAAGACCTCCACCAACCTATCGGTGTCGGTCTCGTTGTCAGGATTCGGGAGGAAGTTCGTCCACACCGACTCTTCCAATGCAAGGGCGGCGTTCTTCGCTCCGGGCTTCACCGTCACGGTGCAAGGCGCCTCAAGCGTCACAGTCCCCTCATCCGTCACCAGTTCCAACCTGCCCTTGGACAGAATGGCGAGGTTCTCCATCTTGTGAATCGCCCCGACCAGCGTCACGCCCTTGGGGATCGTGATTTCACGGGCATACATGCCATTGGCGAAGTAGTGCCGGACAGGACATTCAGCTTGCGGCATCGAGTACATGGACTTTTCCAGCCTCTGCACCTTCTCGCGCATCGTCACCACGGGTTTCATGGTGGCCAGATCGAACTTGTAGGAGATCAAACCGTAACCCCTGCGGCATCACGCCAAATGATGGTCGGTCGGACCTGAGCGACATAGACGGGCTTGTTCAACGTCGTGTCATAGAAGGCCCGACCGATCCAGAGAAGATTTGTCGGCCTCTCAGCGGTAGGGCCTGCCTGTCTCACGGCCTGAATCGTCAAATGGACCCAGTTGAACCACTGAAGCCATGTGCGATACGACTTGCCCTGCGGGTCTAGCAATGGGTCGTTGGAGGGGAAATCGAAACTCACTTGGTCACCCTCGCCCATGCGGCCACGAACACCGACACCACGGGGTCAGTGACCCTGAACCTAAATATCCAGTCTCTTGCTTGACCCAATCGACGCCACACAGCGCGGGTTTTGTACTCGCCCACTTTCCCGATGGACGTCCACAACTCATTCCCGTAGGTGTTCCCGCCATCCCGTGAGACTTTCATCATCACTTGCGGGTCCACACCAAGACCCGTCTGATTCCCGACGCCGGGCTGCATCTCAAGCCACAACTCAGAGACCCGGGTGAAGTCACCAATGGACTGATGACGGGACGTGAACTCGCGAACGATCGGCTGGCTGTCGTCCGTCAACACAGCAGGCTCGATCTTGTAGAGCTTGCCGTTCTCATAGTCGGCCGCGTAGATCGACCCCAGAAGTTGGGCAGACATCGATGCCCGATGCATTCCACCGAACGACTCAAGCACGCTCCACGCTTTGGACTGCGCGTCGTACATCCACGTTTTCCCGACCGTGGGGAAGTTGATCTGATAGAACGCGTGCCCATTGACCATGTAAGCCAGCGCCGTGGCGTTCGACACATCGCCATATGACGTGAATTCGACTTCGATCTGTGGGTTTGAGATGGGCTGAGCAACAGACCCGGCCATCACACAAACCTGAACCTGGCCCAGCCTGTTCTTTCTCAGGAAAGCCATGGAGTCCATGTATTTCACGAGGGACCAGCGAGCAGCCAGACCCCATTCCACCGCTCCACCGCCGATCTTCACAAATGCCTGATCAGCCGCTCCAGAATCGCCCCAGATTTCCGTCGTGTTGGTGCCCGCAAGATACAACTGACCGGCTTCAGCAAACACCCTGACAAGATCGTCCGGAGAGGCTTCAGCCGTCGCATAGTCCAGCGCGTCCCATGCCGATCCATCGAGCAGAGCGGACCAGTAAAACCGGCCTGAATCCGGGTCGTTGACGATGAATCGCTGATTCAGGAACGTGACCGTATCCCCACCGGGGAAATCAGGATCGGTGATCTTTGCAAAGGCACTCGTCGCGAAAGTCAGGATGTACCCATTCGCCCCGTCAACGATGATCAGCTGAATGCCGTTGTCCGACATGTCCACTCGACCGGACGCCGTATCCAGCGTACCTAACTCAGTCGTTGCGCCGTCATTCGCAACGCGATAGAGCTTGTTGCGGTTGACCACGTAGAGAAAGTCGCCCTTCTGCCACACGCCACGGGACGGAAAAGCCCCGAAATCAACCGCCGTCACCAGCCCCGGGCGGGGATACATGGTGATCACCTGTTTCTCCGGGTCGTCGTTCAACTCAACGTAGACGTTCAGCCTCTCTTGTGCAGAGACGACAACAGACCTGGCCTTGTTTCCAATGCCAAAAAGAGGGACCGGGTTGAGCATTACAGCGACCGCCAGTCAAGATAGGTGCTGTTGTCCGGGATGCCGTAGGGCATCACGAGACGTGGAATCTGCGCGTTCGTGCGCTTCAGTAGCTTTCTGGCCTGACTGGCATTCCGCAAAAGAGTAGGAGTCGGCTCTACAAGAAATTCCGGCGCGAGGTCGATCCCAAGCAGAAGACTCAGCGCCCGGTCATACCCAGGTGGCATGTCCAATTGTTGGGTGAGGCTGGTGAACTCGGTGATCTGCTTGAGAGACCACATGTTGAACACCATGGGAGATTGGGACGGCAGCGGCCAGAATGTCACGGTGATGTCCGGAAAATCCATCAAGGCCCAGAAACCCGTTGGAATCCCGCCAATGGTCTTGACGGTGATCTGGTTGTAATCAGACAGGTTCCACGCCACGAGGGGATACGAGACCCCCTGATACGTCAGGAACGACGAGGCCAGAATCTTCACGGGCCGTTGTGTCACGAACGAGCCCGTAGGACCGATGGTGTAGGCCGCTTGGTTCGTCACCAAGGGAATCTGATCTAACGACTGTGCATAGATCATCTGCGAGGCATTCCCGAGCGAGGCCATCAACTGGTTGAGCACGGAAAGACCATCAGCACTTTGCTGGGCGCTGGGTGTTTCACCCTCGGGCAAAACGCCTAGCTGGCGCATGGCGCGTTTGATGATGTCTAGAGCGGTCGTCACATCACATCCCCTGAATGGAAAAGGCCCCCGAAGGGGCCTTCTCTTTGCACATCAAGCTCAAGGAGCGGGAGTGCCAGTGGGAGGCGACTGGATTGCCCAGGTCACCACCGTCGCAGCCGTCGCGGCAGCCGTGCCGTAGATCGTGAACGACCCAGCAGCAGGCACCACGCGTTCGACGCGCAGCAACGTGCCATCAGCAGCGGCTTGAGAAACCACCGCCATCACGACGCTGTTTGCGTTCACCAGAGAATTGGTGATCACAACCGAGGATGCGCCGATTGGGATGGTCGCCATGCCGCCGTAGGTGTTCTGCGTCTGGGCACCAGACGAAGACGTATTGGCAGTGGCAGCCGAGGCCAGACCTTGAGCGATCAGAGCCGCTTCCAGCTCTTGCGACAGTTCAAGGGTTTGGCCGGCAGCGGAACCGCCGTAGGCACGAATGAGAGTCACAGACATGATGTGTGTCCTTTCAGTGGTTTAGCTCAGCACCGTGTAGTACTTGCATGCCAGTTCGGGATAGGTCGCAGCCCATCCGAACAGCACGTCAAGACGCATGATGGAGTTGTCGTTGATGCCGTCGTAGAACTCGGTGACCTTGATGGTGAAACCATCCATGGTCTCCTGAGCCACATCGATCACCCCCTTGCCACCTGGAGGTGCCCACATCGGAACCATCGCCAGCGTGAACGCGTCCTTGTGATAGGCCACGTTCGTGTTGTACGAGGTCGATGCAGAGCCCACGATGACGTAGGGTTGACCAGTGGTCGGCGAGGCCGAGACGTTCTGGAACGCGCCGGTCGGAACGATGGCGGGACTGATTGGGATCGAGGTCGCACCTTGAGCCACATCGGCAGTCACCACGAAGTTCATCAGCGCACCAGTGGAGACGCGGGACTGCGGGTTGACCGCAAACACGCCGGGAAGCGTGATCACAGTGCCCTTGGTCAGCGTACCGGCAGCGACTGCCACAACCGTGATGCTCGATCCGGTCTGACCTGCGCCGCTGATGTTCGTTGCCGTGGCCGCACCGTTGGTGTGGATGTCTACGTTCTGATCCATGCCGGTGATGAAACCGAACGAGTCAGACAGCATGCCCGAGTTGAACTGCTCGGTGATCTTGGACGGGTTGTTGAAGTACCCGCCAAAACCTTGCACCAGCGCAGCGTTCAGAGCCGGGTTTGCGATCATGGCGCGGCGACGGTCGCGGGGAGCGGCCATCTCGTCCAGTCGTTGCCCCAACTGGGTCATCGCAGCGATTGCGTTGGCCGCAGAGGTCGGCAGTGCGCCGGCACCGTTCAGTGTGTTGTACACCGAGTAGTGTGCGGCTTGCAGGCCCTGACGGTCGATCTCGTTGGCCACGGTGGCAACAGCAGCGGTGATCTTGTCTTCGAGCTTCGTGAGCGACAGGGTGCGCTCATTGGCGGTGAAGTTCAGATCAGTACCACCTTGCGACAGCACCAGCGGGACGGTCGTTTCCACAGTTGCCTGCGGAACAGAGACACGACCAGCACGGTAGGTGTAGCGCGGAGGACGCTTGATGTTGATGGTGTTGCCCGGAGCGTAGCCACGGGACATGTTGGAGGTGAACTCCTGCTCCCAATCACGGTTCACGTTCTTGGAGAACGAGAGCATGTTCTTGAGGATCGCCAGCGATTCTTTCGCGACGATGCTGCAAGTGACCAGAGTGTTGGTCATGTCGATTCCTTTCGGCGCTTCTCAGCGTTAGAAAGTTGATGAAGGTGGCCCGACGTCTCTCGACGGTGAGGCCGTACTTGGTTACCGTGCCCAGTGAGGCTTTTGCTTCAGTCGTGCCTGGTAGTACTCTTCGGCACTCATGTTCTGCAGCGACTTCACGGGGCTTTCTCCACCGCCAACCGGATCGATAGGAGCCGGGGTCTTTGGCGGTTTCGCGGTGGTGGAAAGCCGGGTTTCCAGCTTGCCGATCTCAGCAGCCTGTCGGGCCGGGCTCAGGGCGGTGATGCGGTCCACTTCTGCGGGATTTGCGGCCATGTACACCATGAGCTTTGCCGCCACATCCGAATCAGTGATCGCTTGCGCAATCGCTGGTGTCAGTGGCAGAGACTCGAAGTCATCACGATCAAACCCCGGGGCTTTCTCGGCCTCGGCATAGATCTTTTCTGTCTTCTGGTGCATGGAGCGCAATTGCTCCTGCTGCTTTTCCTGCTTGACGGTCTTGTCTCGCTGCTCCAACTTCCAGTCCGTCAGCGATTCGATGTAGTCAGCATCAGACGCGAATTGATCGCGCTGAGGACGTCCATCTCCTTGCGGTTGGGTCGGCTGCTGGTACTGCGCTGCTCGGTTCAACCGCTCGGTCGCTTCTCGCAATGCCCTGCGCTCGGCCTTGGCGGCTGCCTTGGCTGATGCACGTTCGATCCGATCCTGCAACTCTTCTTCAGAGTAGGTTTTCGGCTCGTTCGGAGGCTGTCTTTCAGTGCCATCGGTCTCCGCGCCCGTGGCATCAGTTCCTGCGTTGGTCTGCGCAGGTGCAGTTGGTTGAACTTCGCTACTCGCGGGCGTGTCTTGCCCTGCCAACAGTTCGTCAGGCATGGTTTACCTTCGTTAAAGGAGGGTCTAGGACCCGTACCGAATGCGCTTCGGCGTGCGGCCTTACGGCGTGATCACAGGACGTAGAGCAATGCCTCGGCTATTGCTTCTTCTTCCTCGTCGTCTTCCCTCTCCTGGCGCAGTTGTTGCACCAGTCTTTCGAGGGCCTGTGTGTAGGCCGCTCGATATGGCAAGTTCTCCTGCTCCAGAGACCGGCGAAGTTCATTCCTCGCTTGGGTTTTGGGCTTTTCAATGACTCTCGGTGCTTCAGCCTTGATGACCTCGGCAACAGGCTCAGGAACATTCCTTAGAGCCTCTTCCATGTCTCTCTGACGCCGCAGCATCCAGAGAAACCCAGCGGATAGCGTTTCTGGCTCGTTCGCTACGCCCGTGATGATCGAGCCTTGCCCAACCAATGCCCCAGACGTGTCGTGCGTAACCGCTGGACCAGTTCTCGCCGCAGACCCATTGATCTGCGACCCAGACCCGACCAATACACCCGCCGTTGCATGGCTCACAGGACCGGCGATACGAGCCGCAGAGCCTGCTATTGCAGACCCCTGCCCCGTCAATGCGCCGGACGACGAAAACGCCCGGAATCGCGCTGCTGTACCTGATACCGCTGAACCTTGACCAACCAGCGCGCCAGAGGTCGAATGGTTCGGGATGCGGTTTGCAGAACCACTCAGCGCAGAACCTGAGCCAGTCAGTACACCCGACGTGCTATGGACATTCGCCGCGCCCTGCCGATCAGCCGACCCCGTTACCGACGATCCCTGTCCGACCAGTGAACCAGACGACGGGTGCTCCCGCGTCCGGCTCGCCGTACCTGCAATACTCGACCCCCCACCTACCAGCGCGCCGGATGATGGATGCGCTCTCGTTCTCGCTGCACTTCCCGCAACCGAAGAACCCTGTCCGGTCAACGCTCCAGACGTTGGATGGGCGCGAGTTCTCGCCGCCGATCCAACAATCGATGAACCTTGACCAGAAAGCGCGCCACTAGAAGCATGCGCCCGGGTTCTGGCAGCCGATCCGGTTATTGCCGAGCCTTGACCTGTCAGGACACCAGACGTGGCGTGCGTTGTGCCCCCGGCCGTGGCGATGATCGAAATCTCCGCCATCGCGGAGAACGCGCCACCCGAACCCGTCTGCGCCGTGGCTGTCGTGGTACTCGCACCAGGGCTGTTTGCACTGCGCAAACGACCCGCAATGTTGTTGTACTCGTGCGTTCCTAACGATGTCCAACCGCTCTCATTGGGCGGCGGTCCCGGCGTTCCGCTATCCCCGGTGTACCAGTTGTCCATCGCCAACACCAGATCGGTGGTGGTACTGGCAATGGTCTGAGAAGAACTGCTCGATGCCGCGACTGCGCGCACCCATGTGGCAGTCGATGTGTTGTCAATCCCGTCAACGAATGCGACAAAGAATGCCGCGCCCTCTGCGATGTAAGAACCATACGACGGTGTGATCGTCTGGCTGCCTGTCGCCGAAACCTGCGCCGTCGCCACCACTACAGGTGCAGCACCTCCAGACGGCGTGATGGTGAACGAGCTCGAAAAGCTGCTCGATACGGTGAACGCATCAAACTGCCCACGCAGGAGAACAACTACACCCTGCGCACCGCTCGGAACCGTGATCGCCAGTGCACCCGGTGACGCGCTGGCAATGTTGAGCGTAACTACGCTGAGTACGCTGGGCATTTAGCCCCCTGTTACGCCGATAGCGCGGTATAGGTCAGACTGGAGCAGGACACCGTATCGCCAGCGGCCACCGTCAGCCCGTTGGTCATGTTGATGTCCGAACCGGATGCGGCCACAGCGCAATGAACACACACCGTGCCACCCGACGTTTGAAGGGTCGCAGTCGCCACAGGCGAGGCATTGCCGGTTGCGTTCGTGTCTGACGTGATAGCGTTGGCCGTCGCAGTGCCAGACGAAGCAGCGCCGAACGGGGTCGCGCTCATCACAAGGGTGGCGACGACGGTGCCAGGAGAGCCGACAGTGCCGGTCAGACGAAATGCAAGGCGCGGAGATGCGCCAAGCTGCCCGGTCACATAGTCGGTCGCGCCGTTGCGAATTGCGGTGGTGTGGGTCACTGCCATGATCAGTCCTCTTTCTTCTCGGCTTCATCAGCCATCACTGCGCCGAGAGCTTCGGCCTGTTCTTTCGTTGCAGCGCCGACAACTTCATAGTTCTCGACCGCCCCTGTTGCCTTGCGGATGACCTGCACAGACATGCGCAGTTCTCCGACCTGTCCGGTTAGATCAGCCATTCATAGCTCCTGACTCAATGACGATGGTTCGCCCGTTGCTCAACGTCGCACGCTTGGGCGCGGTCTGAGCGCGGACAATCGCGTCCTGCATCTGAGAGATGGCTTGGACGGTGAGGTTTGTGCTTTCCTGCAGGGCCTGCATAACCTGCTCGTTTTGTCCGGCAAGCTGCTGCACCATCCCAGCAAGCTCCTGAAGTGCGGCCATTTCCTGCGCCTCCGCATCGGCTTCCGCAGCCTCTTGCTCTGGATTGGCTTCAGGTTGCTGTACAGGCTGCTGGAACGCGGCTTGCACCTCACTGATGGCCTGTTGTTTGTCAGAATCAAGCTGCTTCTGAGCGCGCAGGACGTAGTTCTCCGTCTCGGCCTTGATGCGCTTGGATTCCTCCATCTGCGCCTTCAGTTCGGCCTGACGCTGCTTGTCCTGCGTCTGGGAAAGCTCCTGCTCCATGCCCTGGATCGCTTGATCCAGCTGTTGGAGTTGCTGCTCCATCTGCTGCATGGCGGCTTGGGCTTGAGGCGGAATCTGTTCGTTGCCCTTCTCGTCAATGAGCGGCGCAATCGTCGGGAGCTTCTTCATCCGGTCGGCCAATTCCTCGGCCATCGGGAAGTCGTAGGTCCGCATCACAATGTCGCCAGCCACATCCATCAGCGGCGGGTACTTCGAGGCCAGTTCGGTCATCGCCGCAGACGCTTCCTGGCGCTGGGTCGCATAGCTCGGGCCGGTGTCGATCACCACGTCATAACGTCCAACGCCCGGATTGAAAATCTTCTCAACCGATGCATTTGTCTCTGCGTAGGCCTGCGGCATGTCTGGGTTCAACATGGCCGATTCCTGCTTGCCATCCAGACCAAGGATGCGAACAACGCGCTGCTGCTCGTAAACCTTCGGGATCAGGTCAAGAATCACCTTTGCCTCGTACTTCAAAGCACGGGCCAGGTTGTCCGGAAAGTGGAAAGTCGCGATCTCGCCCTGTTGCTTCAGGCGCTGGATACCAACGCCCGAAGCAGCTTCGGACTTGATGCCGAAATTCGCGCTCTGCTGACCCGAAGCCGCTCGCATCTGCTCGGTCGCCAGCTGCAGCATCTGGACCTGAGCGACAGGCATTGATGCCGTTGGCTGGCGCTCAGGCTTCGGGATGGGGTTTCCTTCATCGTCAACGTGGTTCCAAGGGAGATAAGACCTGTTTTCAAGGTTTGCCGCGCCCCAGATGTCCTCAAACCCTTCAATTGCGTCATTCGCCGCAAGGTAAGGAACCTTGTTCTGCAAAGCCAGCGTTTCAACAGCAGCGGAAAAGCTGTAATTCAGCATCCGCGCCGGGTCTTTGAGGTCACGAACAATCCCCTTTCGGATGATGTCGCCATTGACGTTCACCTCTTTGCCCAGCACCGTGATGATCGGGAAATATTGGCCCGGCCAATCCCGCTCATCCACCGGCTCAGTCTCACCGCCGAGCAGCTTGCACCACTTCCACTGTTTGCGCTTCGTGGATCGCTCGTACACCACCCCGACAACAGGAACGCCGTCGTTCAGAATCGCTCCATCCTTGGCCTCAAAACCATCCGGAAACTCGCTCTTCAGAACAGTCGTTCCGTCTTCAAGCAAATAGAGCTTGTCGTCTACGTACTCACACCAGAAATACTCAGCACGACGAACCTTGTCACCCTTCACCCAACCCCTGGGGTCTTCAACCCAGCTCAAAGGATCGACGTCAGGGTGATCTTCGCGGGCTCGCTCCTTGGAGATGTCCTCAAAGACAAACCCCCAATTCGCATCCGAGCGGTCCGGCTCTTTCGCATCCGGGTCCACATAGACCAGAAGCGGGTTCATCAAGGGCCTGATGCGGATGACCTGGTTGAACGAGTTGTAGTCCTCGTACTCGGTCACGATGCGCCAATAACCCTCACCACCGTAGATTGCGTGTTCTGCACCAGTGTCGTGCGCAGTGTCGGCAGACGACTCGGCCTGAATAGCTCGCAGCATGCCGCCCAGAATCTTTGCGGTCTCGACATCCGCATGATCATCGACAGGGAGAATGCGTGCACTCGGGCGGTTCTGCCGGATCTGGTTGATGATCTGGTTGCAGTGCTGAGCCGTGACGTTGACCGTCAGACAAGGTTTCTTGTTGATGTTCGCCCGGTCGCGGTAGATGGCTTGCGGCCACTGCCAGCCGTTGTCCGAATCGCCCATGACAAAGCGCGTATCCTCAATCGACAGCAGACGCTGGCTGTCGTAGTTCTCCTTGGCCCGTTCGTAGCGGGCCTTGGCGATCTCGACAAGGGACTTCGGCTCTTTGCCGTCGTCCTTGACGAGTTCCTGAGAACCTTTGCGCTTAGCCACGCACCACCCCATCGACAGCCTGAACCACAGAGGTCAGGCGCGGTCGGAACGACGGAGCGCGAGCCATCAACACCGGCTGATCCTGCGTCTTCACGAACCCAAAACGGGCATAGAAGCCAAGCAATCGAGCCTTCGCGATGTTCGCGTCAAACGGCTTGGGCTGAAGAATCAACACAACACCTTCGGAATCAGCCTCATCACACACCGCTTTCATCAGTTCAGTTGCATAGCCTTCGTTGCGGAAGGCCGGGTCAGTCCACACACGAACCACCTCACGCACGCGCTCCATGTCAGCTGGGAGTTCAGGGTTTTGCACCACCTGGCAGCTTGCGTGCTCGTTCTCAAAGTTCTGTTTCATGCACCCATCCATGAATTGGTGTCGCCGTATTGGTGGTGGACTGACTTCTTGTCGCGCTTTGCCCGGGGGGCGACAGCCCATGTCATCGCGAGCGCGTCCCCAAGGTCTGGAGATGCAAGCCCTCGACGCTTCATGTCTTCCTTCTTTTCAAGCCAAAGCTGCTGAGTCGGCGTAAACCCGTACTCGGGACCGATCAGGTCAGCCTTTAGAACTTCATCCTTTGGCAGATCAATGCGCTCACGCAGTGCGTTGCGCATAAGTCCCCACACCTCAACACGTTTGTTGCGGTAGGTGTCTTTGTCCTTTGGCGATTCCCCGCCGTTGAACCCGAACACCTCGTATCTCAGCTGGCGCAGACGATCAACCACACCTGAGCCGATGCCGGTTTCGTCGATGACCACCGCATCAGGCGACCATGCGTCTATTTCTTCGGCGATCTTGTCCGCCGTCTTCATCAAATCCATGCCTCGCCATGTGACCAAAGGCAAGACCTTTCGACCTTGGCGCTTGCAAATCACGCTTTGGTCATCACCGAATCGGGCAATGTCAGCGGCCAGAATCTTCGGCATCGAGCCGTAGCCGTCTGCCTCATATGCCATACAAGCATCCACATCACCGCCAGCTATGAACTGGTTGTCAGACTGGCTTGGGAACTCGCCAAGTACGCGGATCTTCACGAAATCGCTCTCAATCCCGTAATCCTCAATCCATGCCCGTATCTGCTCTGGGCTGGCTTGCTTCGCCGTGCGGCTATCAACCTGCTGCGTGGTCCAGCGGTGCCGGAATCGTCCCCAGCACTCTCTGAATCGACCTGTGTTCCTGGTTGGGTTGCCGAAGGCCGCCCACTTCGCGTGAGTCGTGGTCATCGAGCCTTCAACCACATCCCAAATCACATCAGGAATTGCTGAAGCCTCATCGAACACGTTCAACACGTAGTCTTCGTGCGTACCGGCAAAAGCCTCGGAGTTGTTCTCCGTCCATGGAATCGCTGACGCAAACCACGTATCAGGCGCCTCCTTAAGAAAGAAGCGCGTAGCTGTGTGCGTGAACCAGTGACCATTGACGGCGCGCTGATTCCACTTCGCCAGCTCGCGCCAGGTCTTGCTGTCCAGCTGGTTCTTGGTGTTCGCCGTCACAACCACCTGCGGGTGAGGACGTGTCGCCATGTACCAGTGAATCAACCAGCTTGTCAGCGCCGTTTTCCCAACACCGTGCCCAGACGCGACAGCTATTCGCTGGTCTGTAACGATGGAATTGAGTGCTTTCTCCTGCCAAACGTCAGGTTCGGCCTTCAGGATGCAGCGGACGTAATCAGCCGGTCGATCTACAAACTCAAGAACCGCTTGCGCGTCGTTCATGGAATGCGCGGACGACATCAGCTACCGATGCGTCGTCTCCATTACCCTGATCAATCTGGATCGCAGACAGGTCGGGCAGGCTCTTTTTCAGCAGGATTTCAATCGCCTTGAGGCGGCTCATGGAGATTTCCGAGCCATCGTTAAGTGCGTGATCCTGCAAGACATTCAGCAATTGACTCGCTTGAATCTTTCGCCGCACATCTTCCTGGTGCAACTTCCCCATCGGGCGACCGGCCATAGGCCCTCCTGCTTGTCACTCGACCAACTGGCCGGACCCTGAAAGCCTGTCAGGTCAGGTTGTCAGTGTTCACTGACTTTGATGGGTGCGGGCTCGATCCCCAGCGAGGAAAACGCAGTGGTGGATGAGGGAGCGGCCCGCGAAACTGTTACTTCCAGGTAGCAGCCTTGACGGCCCACATTTGGGAGGTTTGTGCCTCGGTGATCGCGATGGCGGCCATGCGCTTCACTTCGGGGTCTTGAGATTGCTCGCGCAGCGCATGGGCTCGGTCGATGACTTGGGCATAACAGGCCTTCAGATCATTGACCGTCGCGTCACCGCTTGGATTGAAAGACAGACCAACAGCCTTTTCGCCGAAAGTCATCTCACGCGTCACATCGCCCATGTCTTGCTCCTTAGTGGTTTTGGCAACAAAAAAGCCCGCGATGTGCGGGCCAGAAAGCGAAAAACCCGCCGAAGCGGGTTCCTGAATGAAGATGGTGGCGACACGCGCGGATTGCACGTCCCCGGTTTTCTGCCGTGCTTGATTACCGTCTCCAGCGTCAAACGCCTAACGGTCGGGTTTTCGCTTGCCCGTCATTGTCGCGAGTGCTGCGTTCTCTTTCACCATCACGGCTGCAACCTGTCAGAACGCGCGTTCTAGCCACAAGGCCACAGGATGCAAGCGTGATGTGCCTCGTTTAGAGACACCGACGCCCAAGATGAGGCGTCCCTTTTGCTGTTAGCCCCGACTCAGGGCTTTTATCGACCCACGAACGATACCATGGGGAACAGCATCGTGCAAGTGATCTTTTTCACAGTGTCATGCGCTCGTTCAGGCGCTTCATCACCTCGCCAGAAGCCAATGCCGTGAGCGATTCGATCTCGCCGACCAACCATGAATGCGCAGCCTCGCGCGGGTAAGGGCGCTTTCCCGTTCCTTGGCAATGCGGGCAGAGGTTGTCCGACAAGCTGGGAGTTCCTTGAATCGCCACGTACTTCCTACCGTCACACTCAGTACAAACACCATGGAGGTGCCAAGCCAGCATTTCCTTGGCGATCTTCCAGGCATCACCTTTGAGCCGGCGACGCTGGGCCATCTGCTCGTTCAGGTGTCGCCCAAGAGCCTCAGCAAGCTCTTTCTTCCGCTCTGATCGGCCTTCATAGGTCACAGACCACAGCATCAGAGCAAGGGAGACGCGCTTGCTGTTCTCTCCGATAGACGCGAGCGCAGCCGCTGCAATGATGGGGCGTCCACCTTCAGCAGTGATGTACTGCTCTTCCACTGTTGGGCGGTCTTTGGTTTCGGTCACTGCTTTCCCCCGTTCATCTTTTCCCGGTACGCCTTCACACTCTCATGGACTGCTTGCCAGTCCTCACCAAACACCAATGTCATGACGCGCTTGTATTCGGCGGTCTGTCTACCTACTTGTTCGGCCTGGTAGAACGGCATGCTATGCGCCATCGCCCTTACCTTGCACTGGTGACACTCGGAGTAGTACAGCCCTGAAATAGGGTTCTGCTCTGCTGATTGGCAGGCTGCGCAGGTCATCGAGCACCCAAACCAGCAAACGGAGAGCTGTATTCACGCCAAGACTTGTTGCTGCAGATGTCTGACACCATGTCCTTGTGAACTCCCGTCTTCTCCGCAATCTGCGCATGTACCAGTCCAGCCGCCGCCAGAAGACGAACCTCTCGCGCCTTCTCCATGGTGTTCTTGACCGTCGACCGCTTTCGCGCACCGATGGTCAAAGCAAGGATTGCAGCAGGGCTGTGTTTCGATGTTCCTGCCTTTTTTCTGGCCCTTGCCCACTCCTTGCGAGTGCCGATACGACAAGTTCACCGACATCGGAAAGAACGCATGGAACATCTTCAACGCCGCTGGTGAGCTTGCCGAGCATCGCCGCGTCTACATCCTGGCGCACACGAACACAGATGAATTCGGCAACGTGCGCATGAAGACGGTCGGAAAGCTGGTTGACCAGCACATCGTGCCTGAGGGATTTTTCACCATCGTTCTCCGCACGGAGCCTATTAACGGCCAATACACCTTTCGCACGCAGACCAACGGGCAGGACTGCTGCAAGTCTCCCATCGGCATGTTTGCCGACCTCGCAATCCCCAACGACCTTGCCGAAGTGGACAAGGCCGTGACGGAGTTCTACGGCCTTACCGCCACCGCTTAACCAACCACACAGGAAAACACATGTACGCACTCGACACCAAGGCCGCTCAGAAGGCAGACCAAACCGGTAACCGCATCACGGAGATCGGCAAGTACGTCGGCACGTTCACTCAGGTTGAAGACATTACTGCAGCCACCGGGACCAAGGGACTTGCATTGCGCTTCGAGGCAAACGGCCAATCCGCGAACCTATCTCTGTACACGAAGAAAGCCGATGGCGAAACCATCATGGGGTTTCAAGTGTTGATGGCAATCATGACTTGCCTGCAATTGCGCAACATCGAACCCAAGGACGGCACCGTCAAGTATTGGGACCGTGACACCAACAGCGAAGAAACCAAGGCTGCCAAGGTGTACCCCGATTTGTGTGGCAAGCCGATTGGTCTTTTGTTGGAGACCGAGGGATACAACAAGACCGACGGCACGGTCGGCACAAAGATGGTGATTGCTGGCGTGTTCCAAGCAAAGACAGAACTCACCGCCACTGAGATCCTTGAGCGCAAGACAGTGCCTGAGATGCTGCCCAAGATGGTTGCTCGCCTGCACCACCGGCCTGTCAAGGCATCGAAGCCCGCTTCGGGTCGTCCAGCCGCGCAATCCGGCCATAGTGGCTCCGGCTTCGAAGACATGGACGATGACATTCCGTTCCGTGACCCGCTGAGCTATCGAGGCGCGCATCTGGTGCTGTGACATGGCCCTACCAGACACCTCCGACGTGATGGAGATGGCCCGTGTAGGTCGTCTCTACACCCTGCGCTTAGCACGTCGCAAAGCTGCTCAGAAGCTGCGCGACAAGCTGGTCCCGGTGCTCAACAACATCGAGCAGGAACGAGGTGCTTGGGACACATCCGGCATCCGTGAATTGCTGGATGAAATCGAACAACTGTCAGGACTGATCGACGGATCGTCGGTCTGACTCTTTTACTGAACTGAAATGGAGAAGAACGATGCGAATTGAACAAGATGTGATGGCCGTCCTAAGCGCGGCAAACGTGAACGGCAATGCCGTGGTTCTGACCGGCCAACTTGATCGGAAGCTGTACGAGCGCACAAACAAGGTGCTCGAAGCTGCTGGCGGGAAGTGGACGCGCAGCGCCAAGGCGCACATCTTCCCTGTCGATGCTCAGGAGCGCATTGACCAGATCATCCTGACTGGCGGCATCGAGATTCCGAAGGACGAATTTGAGTTCTTCCCGACTCCGCCTGCCGTTGTCTCCTTGATTTTGGAGCGCGCACAGATCGAGGCCGGAATGCGCGTGCTTGAGCCCAGCGCCGGTCAGGGTGCGATTGCCTATCCCTGCGCAGAGCTTGGCGCGCACGTGCACTGCTACGAATTGATGAAGGCGAACTACGACCGACTCGCCGCCGAATCAGCTTTCTTGAGCGTCGGCAATGTGGACTTCCTCAACCAGTTCCCGACCGGTGATTTCCACCGCGTGGTGATGAACCCGCCGTTCTCCAGGCAGGCCGACATCAAGCACGTCCTGCATGCGTTGAAGTTCCTGCGCCCTGACGGTCGCCTGGTTTCTGTCATGGCCAACGGCGTCGAGTTCCGCCAAGACCGCAGGGCTGTCGAGTTCCGAGAGTTGGTCGCGGAGCGTGGTGGCGAGATCGAAGCCCTACCTCCTGGCTCGTTCAAGGCTTCTGGCACGGGCGTGAACACGGTGCTTGTGACCATTCCCGCCTAACCACCAGAGAGGAGCATAGCTATGAGCGGACATACACCGAGGCAAATTGCTGCCCTGTACGTAGAGCCAGGGGGGGCCTATTTCGGCCTTCCTGGTGTCGACCCATGGGATGAGTCCAGGGACGCAAGAAAGTACGCTGGCCCGCATCCGGTGGTGGCGCACCCGCCGTGCCAACGCTGGGGAGCAATGGCTTTCGTGAACTATGCCAGATGGGGAGGCGAGCACAACCGACCTGGCAACGACCTGGGCTGTTTTCGGGCAGCGCTGCGAGCGGTACAGACTTATGGTGGCGTGCTTGAGCATCCCGCAAAGAGTCGCGCGTTCGACTTTCATGGACTAACTCGCCCTCGCGCCCAAGGATGGCAGCGCTGCCACTCCGGCGGCTTGGTGTGCGAGGTGTGGCAATCTGCCTACGGGCACAAAGCAAACAAAGCCACTTGGCTCTACTGCTTCGGGATTGAAGGCCCCCCTGAACTGCGATGGGAAAGGCCGCGCGGCACCCACCAGGTCGGCTATCACGACCAACGCGGGAAATCCAGAAACAAACCAACGCTGTCGCGCAAAGAGGCGAGTGCCACACCGCCCGAATTCCGTGAGGTGTTGATCTCCATCGCCCGCGCCCAAGGAATCCAGTCATGAGCAACCAATCTGACGGTGGACCGGCGTTTCCACAGGCATTCGCCATGTCCCCCAAACCAGACCAAGGCATGTCCCTGCGCGATCACTTCGCTGGGTGCGCGCTGCCAGCCGTGTACGCCGAGGCTATGCAAGACGCGCGCGACGGGTCTGGCCTGTTCTCAGACCCGGAGTGGCGCGTCGGCCTTGCTCTTGACGCCTACACGATGGCCGACGCCATGCTGAAAGCGAGGAACCAATGACCACGATCCTGACAGACGAACAGGTTGATGCCGTCTACAAGCAATGGCTTCATGCACCTGGTCACGAGAATGAGCACGATCTGATCCGACGAGCTGCCCGTGCAGCCTTGGCCGCCCAACCAGTAGCGCAAGCGCCCGAACTCTACGACGAGATCAAGCTGGTTCTGGAGAACCACCGTCTGACCCACACCCTTGAAGACGAGGACGGCGGATTACCGCTGGTGGACATGCTCTGCCCTCCGGACTCGAAGGACATCAGCCTCGGCAAAGAGGAGATCGTCCACATCTGCGATGCAATCTACAACGAGGTGCTTTGCAGGTCTCCCGAGGCCAGCAAGCCCGACTACGCCGCGCTGGAGAAGGAGCACTTTGGCGACTTCGACAAACGCACCGGCATTTATGCCGAGGCCAGCAATCCCGTGCAGGCCGAAGCGCCGAAGTGGGTGGCGCTGCCCTACGCAACACCATCCGCTTTGTGGAGAGCCTTCAATGCCGGCACGCAGTTCGTGCTGCACTACCACGGCAAAGCGCACGCGGTCACTCATATGTCTGCGCGTGAGAATTTCGTCTACGTGCAGCCGCCCGGCATGCCGGTGAAGATATACCCCGACGGCCGCAACTGCGAAAGCGCGGGGGATGCAATCTGGCTTGAGCAAGTCGCCGCCCATTCTCCAGCCAGCGGGGTGGTGGAGCGGGAGGGGTGGAAAGAAGCTGCTATTGCGTGGGAAGTCTGCGCTTCACTTCATCGACAGTGGGCGAAAGGAAAAGACGCGTTGTTCACGACACGACAAACCGATTTCGTGAAGCATGCTGCTGACGCTCGCGCCGCCCTCGCCACACAGCCGCTGGAACAGAAGCCGGTGGCGTATCGCATAAGCGATCCCAACGAGCCCGAAATTGGTCACTGGTATGAGGATGCTCCGAACGGAACTCCCTACCTCACATCTGAGCCGCTTTACCTTGGGCCGCAGCCCGAGCAGGCGGCGCAGGACGGCGAGCTTCTGGATTGGCTTCTTCTGAATGTCAGCGGTGCCGAGTTCCGACGCATCGGCGTGAACTATGCCGGCAACGCTCGTCGAGAAGACGTGCGCGCAGCCCGCGCCAGTGGGAAGGGAGGCTCAGAATGAAAGTCATCGCAAAAATCAGCGAAGGCCGGTACATGTGCGAGGTGTCACACGAAGAACTGGAGAAGTGCCTGGACAAGTACTACGGGAACATGGGCAAGTTGTCCGTGGGCGACTCATTGAACCTAGGCCAAGGCTACGACTTCGCTGTTCGCATCGAAAGCGCATGCAAGAAGATGGCCGAAGCCGTGGAAGGATTTGATCACGCGCGCAGCACGATGACGGCTTATGCGCTGGCTGTTGCCGACCGCTCCAGCGGGAAGGGAGGCGAGGAATGAGCAAATTCATCCCAGCAAAAGGCGACTTCTTCTACGTGGAGTTCAAGCCTTGGAATCGCACTGTGGGTGGCTTTCTTTCCGACACGGTAGAGATCGTGAAGGAGCAGGACCGCAGCTACCGGGGGGACGTATTCACCTGCGCCGGTCGAGACGACCACGCGCTGGTCGGCACTCGCAAAGCCTCGTATGCGTCGACGGTGACTTTCGTTCATGACGAAGTGACCTACTACCCGGTTGGGCCTGAAGTGATAGAGGCCCTAGGCCTGAGCAGCGAGGAACCCCAGCCATGACCACCAACACCCATATCGCAGCGCAGGCCCGAAGCCTCGCTGAATCGCACGACAGCATTGCCGAAGTGCTGCTCGCCGGCTCTCACACGTTCGTCTCACGCAATCGGGGCCACCTCGCCAAGAACACAGCAGACCTTCTCCGCCAATGCGCCCAAGCCCTTGAAGCCGCAGAGCTTGGGGAGGGGAAGGCCGATGCTCGTGCGGCGCAACTTGAATGGTTTGCACTGGTTGCGCACTGGTACATCAACGCCAGTGACCAAGAGCTGACTGAGCAAGGGCAGGAGCGTGTGGATGCCTTGAAGCAGGTACATCTCCTATCGGAACAACTCGAAAAGGCTGGCTTTGAGTTCTCTACTCCACCCCAAGCCCCTGCTCTGGATGCGCAGGGGGAGGCGATCCCTGTAGCGAATAGCAGGCCGCTTCGAGAGTACTTGAAAGAGCGCATCGCGACGATGACACCGGGCCAGTTGGCGGAGTTCGTTGAAGCGCGAGAACGAATTCAGTCTTCCATTTCCGCCCCACCCCCTCCGGCAGTGGGAAAGCCGCTCAGCGATTACGAGGAATTGATCTACGCCGTGGGCAACAAGTACCCGGGCGAGACGCGCCACCAGACCGCGCTGCGCTATATCCAGCAGGCCGAGCGATGCAATCCGGAGCCAGGCTCCGTCACCAAGGAGACCGGCACATGAGGCCTGATTACTGTCCGGTCGGCGGCGAACCATGCCAGTCGATGTGCGCCACGCCATGCAGCACCGTGCGCAAGCGCCTCACCAACGACCAGCGCCGAAAACTACTTGAAGCCGCCGACCACCTCGAAGGTGACGGACATTTCATGGATGCGTCCGATGCGGATTGGGCCGCTCGTTGGCTTCGCAAGACCGTGGAGGATCACCCATGACCCGCGTCCGCGATCTACAACCCGGGCAGCAATTTTTGCTCAAGCGATCCGGCGACCGATACGAATTCATCGGCCACAAACGCGACACGCCGGGCGGTACGCAGTACGTGGTGCTTCGTTCAGGTTTCGCCCGACCGACCACTTTGCACCATTCGTGCCACATCATCATCAAGGAGACCGGCAATGGCTGAGATCGAGACCTACAAAGTGTCGGGCCCGAGCGGCTACGCCCTGACCCGGACTTCGAAGCCCGGGAATACCGAGGTTGATGGCTATGTAGAGACGCCACACGGCAACGTGCGCAGCTTTTCAACCGACTACATCAACACCTTCGACGGCAAGCGCTATCGGTGGACGACACTGCGCATGGTCATTGCGGGTCGTGGCTACTTCACGCGAATCGCGAAGTTCTACACCAAGCGAGGTCTGGTGACGGTCGCCCAGCGCTTTGCTGATCAAGCGGTCAAGGAGCACTCATGAATCCATCTAGTGAACGAGAGGCGTTTGAGGCGTGGGACTCTGCGCAATACGAGATCGATGCTCAGGTCTACGCACACAAGCGCAACGATAGATACGTGGACAGGCCCGTTCAGGGTCGCTGGGAGGCTTGGCAAGCCCGTGCCGCCCTATCCACCCAACCCCAGCAGGCAACTGCCGACCTGAGGAACTGGGGCGCATTGGTGTTTCCTGCCATGGATCAGGCCGCGAAGACGCTTGCCACTGTCGAGTGCGCAGACTTGCATGAACAACAGATGATGGATGAGTTGATCGAAAAGCTGAAATCGCTATCGATCCAGTACGCGACCATCGTTCGGCCTCTTCCTCCAGTACCTGGACAAGAAGGGGTCGCGTGATGGCGTGCCCAAAGTGCGGATGCAAGGTCTGCTATCAGTACGACGATGGCGACGACTTCCACCCATTTACCGAGAACTTGGAGCGCTGCGCGGCTTGTGGCGAAATCTTCGACATTGAGGACCACACCCCGGAAGACGACGAACACGAATTGCCCGCCCCCATTCATTCCCTGGAAGGAAATCAGCATGAGTGACCGAGAGCTACTTGAGAAGGCGGCGAAAGCGGCGGGGATCGAGTTGGAGTGGGTAGGCGAAGGTTCGATGGCATCCTGCTTTGACCCAGCTTCTGAGCAGGAGTGGTGGAACCCACTCGGGGACGACGGCGACGCCTTTCGGCTGGCTGTGAAGTTGGGGATTCAAGTCTGCTGGCACGCCTCGCTCGGCTACGCAACAGCGTACTACGACTATGGATCAGCCAAACGAGAAGAGTATGGCGCAGATCCCTACGCCGCCACCCGCAGAGCCATCGTCCGTGCTGCTGCCAGTTTGGGAGAGAAGATGTGAACAGAGATGAAGTGATCAGGATGGCGAAAGAAGCCGACCAAGGCCATGCCAGCATGGAGTGTGAGCTTTTCGGCGGCTCAATCGTCTCAGTGAGCACGCTTGAGCGCTTCGCCCAACTAGTGGCCGCACATGAGCGTGAGGAGTGCGCAAAGGTGTGCGAGTCGTTCAAACAGGGCAACAGCGCCACCTACATTGATGACGATTGGGCAGATATGTGTGCCGCCGCCATCAGAGCAAGGAGCAACCCATGAACCTCTCAAAACGCCGCCGCAAGTATCCGGACAAGAGAGATTGGGAAAAGCGATTCCCGCAGCCAGGTAGGGAGGACTGAATGAACGGAATTACAACAATCACACCCGCCCCCTACGTCGTCATTCCGCTGGCCTCCACCATCACCGGACTGACTGAAAAAGCCATCCGCCGTAAGATTGAAGACGGCCATTGGGTGGAGGGCCGGGAGTTCAAGAAAGGCCCTGACGGGCACATCTACATCAGCATCAAGGGGTATGCAGCATGGGTCGAGGGGGCATCGATGTCCGGGAGAAATCAATCCGGATCACGTTCACGCTCGACGGAAAGCAAGAGCGCAGAACCGTCTATGTAGGCGGCAAACCTCTTCCGCCCAACCCGAGAAACATTCTCTATGCCGAGCGCCTTGCCGCCGAAATTCGGGAAAAGATCGATCTCGGCATCTTCTCGATGGCCGAATACTTCCCGGCTTCTGGAGACTCCGGGCAGGCCGTTACTGTGGAAGCTCAGCTGTCCAACTGGATTGCCGCTCAACGGATAGAGGCGTCCACAAAAGCCGGGTATTCCAGCGCGGCCAAGTTCTGGAGTGCCGCCCTCCCCGACAAACCTGTAAAGGCCCTCAAGCACAGCGACATCCTCAAGGTCATAGCCAATCGCCCTGACCTGTCCGGCAAGACGATCAACAACTATGTGAGCGTGCTCCGCGAGGCCATGTCTCTCGCCTTGATGGACAAGCTGATCAGGGAAAACCCGGTGACTGACATACCCCGGGCCAAGCACCAGAAGGAACCCCCTGACCCGTTCAGCCGCGAGGAAGTCTCCTACATCGTTCAGGCGTTTGAAGCTCGGCACCCGGGGCAAGCGGCCAACATGGTTGCTTTCTGGTTTTGGACTGGGATGCGTACATCGGAGATTTTCGGCCTCCAGTGGTCGAACATCGACCTTGCCAGCGGCACGATGCTGGTGACAAAGGCGATGGTGCGGGGGGAGAAAAAGAACACCAAGACCAATGTCGCCCGCCTCGTCCATCTCAACAGCATGGCGCTGTCGGCGATTCAAAAGCAGCGCCAGCACACGCAAATGGCCGGTGGTGCCGTTTTTCAAGACCCGAGGTACGGAACGGCATGGGACGACGAACGAGCCTTCAGGCGCTCATTCTGGACGCCGATCCTCAAATCCTTGGGGGTGAGATACCGCAGGCCCTACAACATGCGCCACAGCTACGCCACGGCCATGCTGATGGCAGGCATGACGCCGGCCTTCTGTGCGAAGCAGCTGGGCCACTCAGTTGAGATGTTTTTGCGCACCTATTCGAAGTGGCTGGATGGGGATCAAAACGATCTGGAGATGCAGCGCCTTGAGGCTTCGCTATCCCCGAACTATCCCCAGCAAAAAGAAAAGGCCCCGTAGGGCCTTGATTCTTCACGCATTTCGATGGGGTGGCTGATGGGACTCGAACCCACGACAACAGGAATCACAATCCTGGACTCTACCAACTGAGCTACAGCCACCGCAAGCTGCGAATTATAGCCCGAACTGGGGCCCTTTCACTGAGCGAGTGCCGGCGTGGCGGCGGGCTGGGGAACCAGGATGCGAACCTTGAAGCGTTCCCTCAGCGTCTCGACATAGGCTTCGTTCTCCGCTGAGGCCCACCATTGGCTGTACTGCTGGACTTCCTGAGCAAGGGCCTGCGCGTCGCGCACGTCGCGCGGCAGCAGCTTCTCCACCTTCACGATCGTGTAGCCCAGGTCCGCCTGGTTCACACCAACCCACGCCGGCAAGCTCTTCGCCTCGGCACTCATGACGGCTGCCAGAACCGGCTGTGTCAAGCCTTGAGGGTTCTCACGCGAAATCACCACCATGTTCGAGAGGCCCTTGGGGTCCGTCCCCGACTTCGCGGCCTGCAGCTGTTTTTCACCCTCTGCCCTGGCAAGCTCAGCCGCACGCTGGGCCACCAGCCGCGTGCGAACCTCATCGCGCACCTCGGCCAGCACCTGCGTATGAGCCGGTGAGTGCTTGACGACCCGCGCCGATACGAGCTGGCCAGAGCCGGTGTCGATCGCCTCGGTATTGCGCTTCTTGTCGATCGTTTCGGCATCGAAGACCGCGCCGAGAAGACGTTCGTTCGCAAGCACGCCCGTCACGCCGGGCTGCGGTTGGCGTTGCACCGTGGCCTTGCGCACTTGCAATTTGAGACGATCGGCCGCCGGCTGCAGCGAGTCGGGCTGTTCGTACACGAGATTGCTGAACGTGTCGGCCGCTTCGGCGTACTGCTTCTGGGCCAGCTGCTTGCGAAGTTCGGCCTCGATCTCGGCACGCATCGATTCAAAACTGCGCACGGGCGGCGCCTTGATGTCGGTGAGCTGGATGATGTGGAAGCCGAAGTCGGTCTCGACGACATCCGAGATGGCACCCTTGGCCAGCGAGAACACCGCGTCCTCGAAGGGTTTGACCATGGCGCCGCGGCCGAAATAGTCGAGGTCGCCCCCCTGGCTGGCGGATCCGGGATCCTGCGATTGCGCCTTGGCCACATCGGCGAAGCGGGAGGGATTGGCCCGCACTTCAGCGAGCAAGGCTTGCGCTCGGGTGCGAACGGCTTCCTTGTCGGCGGCCGATGCACCCGCAGGCACGGTCAGCAGAATGTGGCGGGCACGGCGCTCTTCGGTGCCCGAGAGGCGCGAGGCGTTCTGGTCGTAATAGGTCCGCACGTCGGCGTCATTGATGGTCACGTTGCCTTGCAGGGCGGCCGCGTCAAGCACCAGGTATTCGATCTCGGCCTGCTCAGGCGCCTGGAACTGCGTCAGGTGGGCGTTATAGAAGGCCTCTATGTCGGCGTCCGTGGGCGAGACCTGCGCGGCGAAGTCGTTGGCGGCAAACCGTGCCATGCGCACTTCACGGCGTTCAAAAAACGCGTTGAGCGTCAGCGAGGCCAGCGCCGTGGGCGCGAAGCCCGAACCCAGGATGCCCTGGGAGACCTGGCGTTGAGAAAGGTCCGAACGCACGCGCGCCTCGAACATCTCGGGCGTCATGCCCTGGCGGGCCACGAGCTGCCGATAGGCTTCCACGTCCAGCGAGCCATCGGGTTTGCGCAGGGCGGCAATCGCTTCGTTCTGCTGCAGGTCACGCGCCAGGCGCGCGTCGCTGGTGTAGAGGTTGAGCTTGGAGGCCGCGGCGGCCAGCAGGCGTTGGCGCACGAGGCGTTCGAGCGTCGCATAACGCGCGCCTTCGCTGTCGAGCAGGCGCGCGTCCAGCGAAGGCATGGCTTCGCGCAAACGTTGCGACTCCTGCTGGTGTGCCTGGTCCCACTCGGCCTTGGTGATGTCCTTGCCATCGACCGTGGCCACGGTCTGGCTGCTTTCGTTGAAACGCGTATAGCCCTCGATACCGAACAGCACGAACGATGGAATGATCAGGATCATCAGGAAGCCCATGAGGTACTTCTTGTGATTGCGGATGGAATCGAACATGCCTTGAATCCTGCTATATCAATGACCGAACGGCGTTGCCGCCGCGAGCAACAAAAAAGGCGAACCCTGGTTCGCCTTTTCGATGGTGGTGGGTGCTGACGGGGTCGAACCGCCGACCTACGCTGTGTAAAAGCGCCGCTCTGCCAACTGAGCTAAGCACCCATTGACGGCATCAGTTCAGCGCGTCCTTGAGAGCCTTGCCCGGGCGGAACTTCGGCACCTTGGCGGCCTTGATTTTAATCTCAGCGCCGGTGCGGGGGTTGCGGCCCTTGCGGGCGGGGCGTTTGGTGACCGCGAAGGAGCCGAAGCCGACGAGCGACACAGTACCACCCTTCTTCAGCGTGGTACGGATGGCGGTGATGGTGGAGTCCAGTGCACGCGTTGCTGCAGCCTTGGAAATGTCGGCGTGCTTGGCAATGTGTTCGACGAGTTCGGTTTTGTTCACAAATAGCCCCTCTTGAAGTGAGATGAATGTTCCGCAAGAACGGGTTTTCCTCCGGGACCGGCACATGCCGCTGGTGGAAAAACCCAGATCGCTCTAGACCGCAGGACGATGCCAGCACAGTGGCAAACGCTGAGTGATTAGACCCACTGGGCGCAACCCCTGTCAATACATGAGATCTTCGGCCCGGTGCCTGTCGGCGCAAGAGGCGAGATTCTAGACGCATTCATCCACAACGGGCCGCGCGCAACAAACTGTCGCATCTGCAGCCCGTCTGATATCAGGCCGCCAGAGCGCCCGCAATGGCGCGTCCCACATCGCTCGTGCCGGCCGTTCCCCCCAGATCCGCGGTGCGCGGCGCACCATTGCCTGGCTGCAGAACAGCCTCGATGGCGCCCATGATCGCGTCGTGTGCACCACGATGGCCCAGGAAGTCCAGCATCATCGCGCCGCACCAGATCTGGCCGATCGGGTTGGCAATGCCCTTGCCAGCGATGTCGGGCGCCGAGCCATGCACCGGCTCGAACAGCGAGGGATGCTGGCGTGTGGGGTTGAGGTTGGCGCTGGGCGCGATGCCGATGGTGCCGGTGCAGGCAGGCCCGAGATCGCTCAGGATGTCGCCGAACAGGTTGCTGCCCACGACCACGTCGAAGAAATCCGGGCGCTGCACGAAGTGCGCGGTGAGGATGTCGATGTGGAACTTGTCGACCTTCACATCCGGGTACTCCTTGGCCATCTCGGCCACGCGCTCATCCCAATACGGCATGGTGATGGCGATGCCATTCGACTTGGTTGCACTGGTGAGGTGCTTCTTGGGGCGCGAGCGCGCCACTTCGAAGGCATGGCGCAGCACACGGTCCACGCCGATGCGGGACATCACGGTTTCCTGCACCACGATCTCGCGCTCGGTACCGGAGTACATGCGTCCGCCGATGCTGGAATATTCACCTTCGGTGTTCTCGCGGACGATGACCATGTCGATCTCGCCAGGTGCGCGCGGACTGCCATCCCGGCGCACCACCGGTGCGATCACGCCCGGCATGAGTCTGGCGGGACGTATGTTGACGTACTGGTCGAACTCGCGGCGGAACATCAGCAGCGAGCCCCACAGCGAGACGTGATCCGGCACCTTGTCGGGCCAGCCGACCGCACCAAAGTAGATCGCGTCGTGTCCGCCGATCTGCTCTTTCCAGTTGTCGGGCAGCATCTTGCCGTGGCGCTCGAAGTAATCGCAGCTGGAGAAGTCGAAATGGTCGAATTGCAGATCGATGCCGAACTTCGTGGCGGCGGCTTCGAGCACTCGGATGCCTTCGGGCATCACTTCGGTGCCAATGCCATCCCCGGCGATGACGGCGATGCGGTGTTTGCTCATGGTTGCTCCTCGAAAAGGGGGGAAAAGAAGGAAAGGGCTTCGGCCGCAAGGCGCTCGGGCGCTTCTTCGGCAATGTAGTGACCGCAGGGCAGGCTGTGGCCGGACACATCCGCTGCGCGTTCGTGCCAGAGTGTCAGCACATCGAAGCAGCGCGCCACCGTGCCATGCTCGCCCCAGAGTACGCGCACGGGTTGGGTCAACGAACGGCCTGCGGTCACGTCAGCGCGGTCGTGTTCAAGATCGACAGTGGCGCTGGCGCGGTAGTCCTCGCAGATCGCCACTGCGGTGTGCGGCAGATTGGCACAACGTTCGTACTCGGCGAGCGCGGCGGGATCGAAAGGCGCCAGGCCGGCGTGGCGGCTGCCCATCACACTGCGCACGTAGCGGCCGGGGTCGGCTGCGATCAGTGCTTCGGGCAACGGCGGCGGCTGGATCAGGAAGAACCAGTGCCAGTAAGCGCGCGCGAAAGCCTCGCCGGTCTGTTCGTACATCGCCAGCGTCGGCGCGATATCGAGCAGCATGAGGCGGCGCACAGCTCTGGGGTGGTCCATGGCCAGACGGTGTGCCACCCTGGCACCCCGGTCGTGCGCCAGCACGCCGAAGCGCTCGAAGCCATGATGCGACATGACGGCCATCGCATCGAGCGCCATCTCGCGTTTGCTGTACGCCACATGCCCGGTGTCCGCGGCAGGACGGGCGGAGTCCCCATAGCCCCGCAGGTCCATCATCACCAGCGTGAACCTTTGAGCCAGCACAGCGGCGACGCGGTGCCACATGGCCATGGTCTGCGGGTGACCATGCAGCAACAGCAGCGGCGGACCTTCGCCACCGATGCGGGTATGCAGCGTGACGCCGTCGCGCTGCACGGTGTGGGATGGGAATCCATTCAACATGGGCGCCAGCATATCGCGCATTTCGGCAATAATTCGGCAATTGATTCGTTCCAAAAAGGAAACAATTGGACCGCCCCGATCTGGAACTGGTGCTCGCTGTGCGGCAGCATGGCAGCCTTGCGATGGCAGCCCGGACGCTGCGTGTTGCCCCCTCCGCGATCACCAAACGCCTGGCGGCGCTGGAGGCGCGACTCGGCCTGCGCCTGTTCCAGCGAACCACGCGGCGCGTGAGCCCGACCGCCGAGGGAGACACCCTGTGCGAACGTGCCGTGCACTTGCTGCGCGCTTTCGACGAGGTGGAGGCAGAACTCAGGGAACGGCAGGCCGAACCGGCGGGCCCGATCCGCCTCGCAGCCACCTTCGGCTTCGGCCGGTTGTGGGTCGGCCCGGCGCTGGCCACGTTCCAGGCGAGACACCCAGGCATCCAGGTGCAGTTGCAGCTCACCGAACGCCTGCCCGACCTGGCGGTGGAAGGGTTCGACGGTGCCATCTGGCTGTGGACCGCGCCCAGCGAGCGCGCCGCCGAATGGGTCTCGCGCCGGCTGGCGGCGAACCAGCGCGTGCTGGTGGCGTCGCCCGACTACATTCAACGGCACGGCGCGCCTCGCACCCTGGCCGACCTCGCGTTACATGCCTGCCTCGTGGTGCGAGAGAACGACGGCGGCCCCGGTCAGCGGTTCGACCACTGGCGCCTGCAGCGTGCAGGTGAAACGCAGGTGAACCATGTGCCCGTGAATGGGCCACTCTCCAGCAACTCGGGCGAACTGGTGCGCGACTGGTGTCTGGCCGGTCACGGCCTGATGTTGCGCAGCCTGTGGGACATTGCGCCGCAACTCGCCAGTGGTGAACTGGTGCGCGTGCTGCCGGCGTATGCCATGCCAGAGGCCGACATTCACTGGCTCGCGCCCTACCGGCCTCAGACGCCCAGGCGCATCCGACTGCTGACGGATTTCCTGGCGGAGAGTTTCCGCAAGGAACCGTGGAAGCGCGTCAGCGCCCCGTCCGCACCACCAGCGCCACGCCGAAAGCGGTGAGCGCGGTGCCGGCCAGGGTGACCGCCGTGATGGGTTCCGCGAAAAGAACCCAGGCGATCAGCGCCGTGCAAGGCGGCACCAGGTACATGAGGCTGGTGACCGACGCAGCCGCACCCCGCTGGATCAACAGATAGAGCAAGGAACTGCCACCGAGTGTGAGGCCCAGCACCGACCAGGCCATGGCACCGATGAGCTCCCCGTTCCAGTCCATCCGCTCGGCTTCGAGCAGCGTGAGCGGCAGCGTCACGAGCAAGGCGGCCAGCAGTTGGACGGCGTTCGCCGTGCGCACATCGCACGCCGCCACGAAACGCTTCTGGTAGAGCGTGCCCACGGTGATGGCCATCAGCGCCATGACCGCGAACGACAGGTTGAGCCAGTTCGCCTGGTCACCCGGACCACCCGCACCGAACTTGCGCGAAACCACGAGCACCAGACCGGCGAACCCCATCAGAAGGCCCAGCCATTGCCGTCCGGACACTTTCGAACCGGTGCCGGACAGCCAGATCGCGGTAAGCACCGGCTGCAGGCCGACGATGAGGGAGGACAGGCCAGAGCCCATGCCGGCCTTCACGGCGGCCCACACCCCGCCAAGATAGCCCGCGTGCATGAGGACACCGGTGACCGCGAGATGGAACCACTGGGCCCGGCTGGTGGGCCATTTCACACCGGCGATCAGGATCCACGGCAGGAAGCAGGCGATGGACAAGGCATATCGCACGGCGAGAAATTTCATCGGTGGCGCATGCGGCATGCCATAGCGCGCCACGATGAAACCCGTGCTCCAGATCAGCACGAATACCCAGGGCATGGCACGCAGCCACGCGTTGTCTTGCGTCGAAGATGGCATGACCGGGAACTCTTCGCGCCAGGCGCGTTCAGCGCGACTTGGCGCGGATTTCGGGGATGGCTTTCTGCAGGTAATACACCATGGACCAGATGGTCAGCACGGCGGAAATCCAGATCAGCCAGGTGCCCCACCGCTGCGTGTCGATCACCCCGAACAGCGTGCCGTGGAACAGCAGGAAAGGGATGGCGATCATCTGCACCATGGTCTTGACCTTGCCGACCATGTGCACAGCCACGCTCTTCGTCGCACCAATGATCGCCATCCATTCGCGCAGCGACGAGATGGCGATCTCGCGGCCAATGATGATGAGCGCGACAAACACGTCGGCACGCTCCAGGTGCACCAGCACCAGCAGGCTCGCGCAGACCAGGAACTTGTCGGCCACCGGATCGAGGAACGCCCCGAAGGCCGAGGTCTGGTTGAGCTTTCGGGCCAGGTAGCCATCGGCCCAGTCGGTCAGGGCGAACACGATGAACATGACCGTGGCGACCAGGTTCTGTTCGGCAACGCTCATGCTCTCCACATAGAACACGCCCACGATCAGCGGGATGGCGACGATGCGTGCCCAGGTGAGCAAGGTGGGAAGGTTGAAGAACATGGCGTGGATTATGCGTTGACCGTCGTGAAACCGCAGCCTCCGGTGTTCAGTGCAAGGCGCGGTAGATGGCATCGGCCAGTTCGGCCGAGATGCCTTCCACGGTGCAGAGATCGTCGACACTGGCCGACGCCACACCGCGCACGCCACCGAAACGCTGCAGCAGCCGTGCGCGTTTCTTGGGGCCGACGCCGGGGATGTCTTCCAGCCGGCTCCCACCGGTGCGCACCTTGGCGCGTTGCGCGCGCATGCCGGTGATGGCAAAGCGGTGGGCCTCGTCGCGTATCTGCGCCACCAGCATGAGTGCGGCGGAATCGTGCCCGAGGTAGACCTTCTCACGTCCGTCGGCGAACACCAGTTCCTCCAGGCCGACCTTGCGGCCCTCGCCCTTTTCCACACCGACGATGAGAGACAGGTCCAACCCGAGCTGTTCGAAGACCTCGCGCGCCATGCTCACCTGGCCTTTGCCACCGTCGACCAGCACGAGATCGGGCATGCGAGGCCCGGCCACCGACTCCACCGTGGGTTCCGTCGCCGCGGACTCCTCGGGTGCATCGCTGGCATCCACCGTTTCGGCAGGCAGGGGATCGGCTGTGCCCTCCTCCGCTCGCAAGGCTTCGGCGATCCGCCCGTACCGGCGCAGCAGCACCTGCCGCATGGCCGCGTAGTCATCGCCCGGTGTGATGCCGTCGATCTTGTAGCGGCGGTACTGGCTGTTCTGCATCTTGTGCCCCTCGAACACCACACACGATGCCTGCGTGGATTCGCCGGCGGTATGCGAAATGTCGAAGCACTCGATGCGCAGGGCATCGAGCTGGTCATCGGGCAGGTTCAGTGCGTCGGCCAGTGCGCGGGTCCGCGCCTGCTGGCTGCCTTCCTCGGCCAAAAGGCGCGCCAGCGCGATGTCGGCGTTCTTCTGCGCCATCTCCAGCCAGATGCGCCGGTGTTCGCGCGGGTTGTGAACGGCATTCACCTTCGCACCCGTCTGCTCGCTCAGCGCATCGAGCAGCGGCTTGCCCACCGGGTGGCTGGTCACCAGCGTGTGCGGCATGGCCACGCCAAGGTAGTGCTGGGCGATGAACGCCTCCAGCACCTGTACGGCCACACGCTCCGCCGGATCACCCGGCACCGGGGTTTCACCGCCTTCGTCAGCCAGCGCGTGATCGATGGCCGTGGCATCGTCCACGTGGGCGGGAAAGTACGGCCGGTCACCCAGATGGCGGCCACCACGGACCATGGCCAGGTTCACGCAGGCGCGGCCCCCATGCACCTTCACCGCGAGCACATCCACGTCTTTGTCCGAGACGGTGTCCATCGCCTGCTGGTGCAACACGCGCGAGAGCGCGCTCATCTGGTTGCGGATCACGGCGGCCTGCTCGAACTCCAGCTTTTCGGCGTGCGCGAGCATGCGCTGCTCCAGCGTGTCGAGCACGGCCTGGGTCTCACCGCGCAGGAAGCGTTCGGCATCGCGCACGTCTTGCGCGTAGACCTCGTGGTCGATCAGGTCGACACAGGGGCCGCTGCAGCGCTTGATCTGGTACAGCAGACAGGGCCGCGTGCGGTTGGCGAACACCGTGTCTTCACACGTGCGCAGGCGAAACACCTTCTGCAGCAGGGTGATGGACTCCTTCACGGCCCAGGCACTGGGGTACGGCCCGTAATAGCTGTGCCTGCGGTCCACCACACCCCGGTAGTAGGCCATGCGGGGAAAGGCAGACGAAGGCGAGAGGGGTTTGGCCGACGGCTTGAACAGCTCGCGCGTACCGGTGATCTTCAGATACGGATAGCTCTTGTCGTCGCGGAACAGGATGTTGAACTTCGGGTTCAACGTCTTGATGAGGTTGTTCTCCAGCAGCAGCGCTTCTGCCTCGGAGCGCACCACGGTGGTCTCCATGCGAACAATCTTGCCGACCATGTGGCCGATGCGCGTGCCGTCGTGGCTTTTCTGGAAATAGCTCGACACGCGCTTCTTGAGGTTGCGCGCCTTGCCCACGTAGAGCAGCTGGCCCTGGGCATCGAAGTAGCGGTACACGCCAGGCAGCCCTGGCAGGGCGGCCACTTCACTGAGCAGTTGTTCGGGATGCGTGTCGGACATGGGCGGGTATTGTCGCCCGGCCCTGCCATCCCCACCGACGTGATGGCCTCAGCGCGAACCGAGCGTCTTGCGGAAGAAGGCGAGGATGGCCTGGGCTGCCTTGTCGCGTGCGGCGGCGTCGCCTTGCACATGGGCACCCTGTGCGCTGCACGACTGCCTGGTGACAGCCTGGATGGCGTCGCCGATCAACCGCTGGCCGGTGCTGCGGTCGAACATCATCAGGCTGTCGATGTCGAATTCCAGCGGGCAGGTTTCCAGGGTCTTCTGCGCGCCACGGAGATTCAATCGGCGCGTGTCGTCCTGGTCAAACTTGTGCTGGGCGCCTTCGAGGGTGACGAACTCCACGGGCGTGCCCGCCTTCGCGATCCGGTCGGCGTACTCGCGGCAGGCGCCGATCGGCGTGTAATCGTCGGCGTCGCCATGCACCCACAACATCGGCGCACGGGTGGAAAACACCCCGGGTTTCACCACCAGCCGGAAAATGCCCACGCAACCGCCGGCGTACACAGGCACATGGGCGGCGAACCGCAGACCATTGGGCAGTTTTTGCGACGCCACGATGCGCTCGACCGCTGTGCGCCAGGCGGTGATGCCGCCGCGCGAGAACCCCATCACCGCGACGCGTGCCGGGTCGACACGCGGATGGCTGGCCACCAGGCGCAGCGCGGCGAAGGCGTCGGCGGTATCGGCGGTAAAAGGCACCTGCGACTGGTCATCCGCCGTGCTTTTCACCCCACGCGGGCCAAAGGAGTCGACCGCCAGCACCGCGATACCCGCCGCATTGAACTGCTTCGGCCAGTAGTCGAGCATCGCGTCGTAGATGCCACCAGAGCCATGGATCAGGATCACCGCCGGCCCACGGTCGTTTCCGGGGGGAAGGAACCAGTGTCCGACCGGTTGCGCCGGATCCCCCTGCCCGGGCCCTTTGAGCAGCTCCGGCAGGCTGCGAGGCGAACTGCTGGCGAACGCGTAGCGGCCCGTGGGCTGCCCCGCACTCATGTCAGTGATGAGTTCCTGGGCATGCAGTTGCGGCAGGGTCAGCGCCAGCGCGGCCAGCCAGGGCACGAAACGTTGCAGGGCCATGGTGCAAGTCTCCCGCGCCCGCAGCGCCCCGAAGGAGCTGGGCTACAGCGCCCGCAAACTGTAGCCCGTCCAACGGATGCCGCCAAGCCCCGACAATGGCTGGCATGCAATGGGACATCTTCTGCAGGGTGATCGACAACTTCGGCGACGCGGGTGTCTGCTGGCGGCTGGCTGCGGACCTGGCACGTCGGGGCGAGCAGGTTCGCTTGTGGATGGACGACCCACAGCCGCTGTCCTGGATGGCTCCCGGCGCGCTGCAAGGAGGCGTCAGCGGCATCGAGGTCTTGCTCTGGACCTCACCTCTACCTGCCGATCTGGCGGCCCCTCTGCCCGAGGCCGACGTGTGGATCGAAGCTTTCGGCTGTGAGCCACCGCCAGCGTGCGTCGCGGCAATGGGCGCGCGGGTGAACAGCGGTGCCCGTGCGCCGGTCTGGATCAACCTCGAGTACCTGAGCGCCGAGTCGTATGTGGAGCGCTCGCACCGCCTGCCGTCGCCCGTCATGAGCGGGCCGGCGCGCGGCCTCACCAAAGCCTTCTTCTACCCCGGGTTCACCGCCCGGACTGGTGGCCTGCTGCGAGAACCGGATGTGCTGGCGCGACAGGCCGCTTTCGATGCCGACCGCTGGCTGGACAGCATGCACATCAGCCGACAGCCCGGTTCGCGACGGGTCAGCCTCTTCTGCTACGAACCCGCCGCCATGGCCACTGTGCTGCAACAGGCCGGACAGGACGCCATCCCGAGCGACTGGCTGATCACGCCGGGAAGGGCCTGGCAGGCGGTGCAAGCCACGATCGACAGCCACGGGCAGCCGGGTCCGACCTGCCGGTTGCATGCCCTGCCCTGGCTTGGGCAACGCGAATTCGACCATCTCCTGTGGGCGTGCGACCTCAACTTCGTGCGTGGCGAGGATTCACTCACCCGCGCCCTCTGGACTGGCCGGCCGTTCGTGTGGCATATCTACCCACAGCACGACGACGCACACCACGCCAAGCTGGAAGCATTCCTCGACTGGCTGCAGGCACCGAGGTCCCTGCGGGATTTCCACCGCGCCTGGAACGGCATCGGTACGGCACAGGCGGTCTGGCCTGACGCGACGACGCTGGAGGACTGGCACGCCTGCGCAGGGGCCGCGCGCACGCGGCTGCTCGCGCAGCCCGATCTCTGCAGCCAGCTGATCGGTTTCGTGCAGGAAAAGCGATAAAATCCGAGGCTTTGCGGAAAAACCGGTCCCGGACCCGATTCCAGCCACCGACTCCGCCGGCCATCTGCCTCGCCGCTCAGATCGCAGCCCTCAGCTCGGCTTCCGGGTGTCCAGCCCGCACCGGAAGCAAGCGGCCCAACTGTTGGAACTCCTATGAAAATCGCTCAAGAACTCCGCGCCGGCAACGTCATCATGCACGGCAAGGACCCGATGATCGTCCTGAAAACCGAATACAGCCGTGGCGGCCGTGGCGCGGCCACCGTTCGCCTCAAGCTCAAGGCCCTGCTGAACAACATGGCGACCGAAGTCGTCTGCAAGGCCGACGACAAGATGGACCAGATCATCCTGGACAAGAAGGAGTGCACCTATTCCTACTTTGCCGACCCGATGTATGTCTGCATGGACGCCGAGTACAACCAGTACGAAGTGGAAGCAGAAAACATGGGCGATGCCCTGAACTACCTGGAAGACGGCATGGCTGTTGAAGTGGTGTTCTACGACGGCAAGGCCATCTCGGTCGAGCTGCCCACCAGCGTCGAGCGCGAGATCACCTGGACCGAGCCGGCCGTCAAGGGCGACACCTCGGGCAAGGTGCTCAAGCCCGCCAAGATCGCCACCGGTTTCGAAGTCGCCGTGCCGCTGTTCGTGGCACAGGGTGATCGCATCGAAATCGATACGCGCACCGGCGAATACCGCAAGCGCGTCTGAGCGACCTCCACGCCAGACTCGCGTTTGAAAAGGCTCCCGAGGGAGCCTTTTCGCTTTCCGAATCCCGCCCGATGCCACCCGCATGGAACTGATTGCCCGCGTTGCCGACGTCATCATCCCGGTGTTCCTCATCGTGGCCATCGGCTTCCTGTACGCGCGCCGGCAGGCACCGGACATGCTCACCTTCAACCGCATCGCGCTGGATGTGCTCGCGCCCATGCTGGTCTATTCCGCCCTGGCCTCGCGCGACTTCGTCATCGCCGACCACCTTGTCCTGCTCGCGGGTGGCACGGCGATCATTCTGGGCGGCGGGCTGCTGGCCTGGCCGCTCGCGCGCGCCATGGGTACACAGCCACGCACGCTGGTGCCGGTGGTGATGTTCAACCACTGCGGCAACATGGGGCTGCCGCTGGCGCTGCTGGCGTTCGGGCCGGCGCATTTCGGTGCCGCCGTGGCGCTGTTCTCTGTGAGCAACCTGCTGCATTTCTCACTCGGTGCACGCATCACCAGCCGCACGGCGCGCACGCGCGACCTCTTCACCAGCCCGCTGATGATCGCCACGGCCCTCGGGTTTGCCAGCGCGCTCACGGATGTGCGCCCGCCCGACGTCGTGCTCTCCGGGTTGAGACTGCTGGGCGATGCACTTCTGCCGATGATGCTGTTCGCGCTGGGCGTGCGGCTCACCTCATTGACGCGCAGCGGGCTGGCGCTGGGCCTGGCCGGTGCGCTGGCCCGGCCCCTCATTGGCCTGGCCATTGCGCTGCCGCTGGCCGGGGTGCTGGGCCTTGAGGGCGCAGCACGTGGACAGTTGCTGCTGTTCGCGGCCCTGCCTCCCGCCGTGATGCAGTTCATGCTGGCCGACCGTTACCACCAGGAGCCCGACAAGGTCGGTGCCATGATCATGCTCGGCAATGCGCTGGCTGTGGTCTTCGTGCCACTGGCACTGGCACTCGCCCTGTGAGCGGCATCATCCCCATCACATGACAACACCGAAGGAATCCACACCATGGAAGCCACCCAAGACCTGAACGAGCGCCGCCTGGCCGACGCCTGGGCCGATCTCCAGACACACGCCAATGAGGGCCTGCCTCTGCAGGCCGATGCCTATCGCCTGGCATTTGCCGACCCCGAATTCCTGCTTCGGCGCGAAACCCGCGGCATCCGCTTCCAGCTCGAGATGCTCAAGCCCGATCTGGCACAGCGCGATGCGGGCATCGAGAACACCATCGTGGTGTTCGGCAGCGCGCGCTTCCGCGAAGCCAGTGAGGCTCAGGAACAGCTGGTGCGCGCCGAGCGCAGTGGCGATGCCCGCGAGATCAAGCGTGCGAAAGCCTTGGTGCGCAATGCGCACTACTACCACCATGCCCGTGAATTCGCCCGCACCGTGGCGCGCTACAGCGCCCAGTGCGCCAAGGCCGAACAACTCTTCATCTGCACCGGCGGCGGCCCCGGCATCATGGAAGCGGCCAACCGGGGCGCCCACGACGAAGGCGCACCGACGGTGGGCCTGAACATCGCCCTGCCCCACGAGCAGGCGGCCAACCCCTACGTCTCACCCGATCTGAGCTTCAAGTTCCATTACTTCGCGCTGCGCAAGATGCACTTCATGATGCGCGCCAAGGCCCTGCTGGCCTTCCCCGGCGGCTTTGGCACGCTCGACGAACTGTTCGAGGTGATCACACTGGTGCAATGCAAGAAGTCCAAGCCGGTGCCCATCCTGCTGTTCGGGTCGGACTACTGGAAGCGCCTGATCAACCTGGAGGTGCTGGTCGAGGAAGGCACGATCTCGCCGGAAGACCTGGACCTGTTCAAGTACGTGGACGACCCGCAGACAGCGTGGGAGCACATCCTGCGCTTCTACGACTTGAAGGGATAACCCCCGCCGCGCTGCGCGCGTCCCCCCCTTCAGGGGGAAGCCGCGTCAGCGGCGCAGGGGGTCAATTCCATCCACCGCCCAGAGCCTTGTAAAGGTTCACCTGGTTCTGCTGCTGCGCCAATCGCGTCTGCGCCAACGCCTGCTGGGTGGCGAAGAGTGAGCGCTGCGCGTCCAGCACGTCAAGGAAGCTGGCCACACCATTGCGGTAACGCAATTCAGCCAGGCGGAAACGTTCGGCTTCGGCGGTGGCCTGCAGCTGTTGCGCACTCAGCTGGTCGCCCAGCGTTGCGCTGCCCGCCAGCGCGTCCGCGACTTCGCGGAACGCGGTCTGGATCGCCTTCTCGTATTGGGCGATGGCGATGTCGCGTCCCGCGTTCGCCGAATCCAGGTTGGCACGGTTGCGCCCCGCGTCGAAGATGGGCAGCAATGCCTGAGGGGCCAGTGTGAAGCCCCAGGAACCGTCCTTGAACAAGCCCGAAAGGCTGCTGCTTGCGGTACCTGCACTCGCAGTGAGCGAGATGCGCGGGAAGAACGCGGCACGCGCGGCGCCGATGTTGGCGTTGGCGGCGATCAGTTGCTGCTCGGCCTGACGGATGTCGGCGCGGCGGATGAGCAGGTCGGACGGAAGACCGGCCGGCACCTCGCGCAGCATCGAAGCCGCAGGCACGGGCGCGTTGGGTACGGCCACACCATTGGCCGCCGTGTTCTGGGCGGGCATGGTCGGTGGCACAGGCAGCAGGTTGGCCGGCGGGGTCTGCCCCACCAGCAACGTCAGCGCATTGATATCCAGCGCACGCAGGCGCCGCTGCTGGGCCAGCGCCGACTGCGCCGCCGCGGTCAGCGATTCGGCCTGGCGAAGATCCAGCGCGGACGTGGCGCCGTTGTCAAAGCGCAGTTTGCTCAGGCGAAGCGAGTCTTCCCGTGTGGCCACAGTGCGCTCGGTCAATGCCAGCAGTTCGTCGTTGGCCTGCAGGCTCAGCCAAGTGCTGGCCACGGCCGCCACCAGGCTGGTCTGCGCGGCATGGCGTGCCTCCTGGCTCGCAAGGTATTGCGCCAGAGCCGCCTCTTTCAGGCTGCCGAGACGGCCGAAGAAGTCGATCTCCCAGCTGCTGAGCGCCAGGCCGACACTGTAGGTGCTCTGGATACCGCCCGTGCCATCGGGCTGGCGGTTGCCGCTCGCAGCCAGGCCGATGGTCGGGAACTGGTCGGCGCGACGGATCTGGTACTGCGCGCGCACCTGCTCGATGTTGAGCGTGGCCACGCGCAGGTCCCGGTTGTTCTTCAGCGCCAGCGCGATCAGCTCGCGCAGACGTCCGTCGCCCACGAACTCACGCCAGGCGATATCGGCACCCGATGGCACACCGGCGGCGGCGGCCGGCGCCAGCGCAGGGTACTGCGCCTCCACCGGTGCAGCAGGACGCTCGTACTTCGGCGTCAGCGAGCAAGCCGACAGCGCTGCCACAGCCAGCGCACTCAGCGCCAGCCGCACCGCGCGGCGAGGTGAGATATCCAGTGCGTTGGCGGAACTGGCTTCGCCAGGCCGCACAACGCGCGCCCTGGGAGGGGTGACGCCAAAGGCGGCGCGGGGGGGGGTCATGTCATACATCGATCTGCACTCCTGGGCCATGGTGGGCGGCGGCCTGCTCGGCATCGCGCCGGCGCTGGCGCTCGCTGCCCTTGAACATCGAACGCACGACCACGAAGAAGATGGGCACGAACACGACCGCGAGCACGGTGCCGGTGAGCATGCCGCCGATCACGCCCGTACCGATGGCGCGCTGGCTTGCCGAGCCAGCGCCCGAAGCGATGGCCAGCGGCAGCACACCCAGCGTGAATGCCATGGAGGTCATGATGATGGGGCGGAAGCGGATGTGGGCCGCTTCCAGTGCCGCCGCGATCACGCTCTTGCCCTGCGCCTGCAGGTCCTTGGCGAACTCGATGATCAGAATCGCGTTCTTCGCTGACAGGCCGATGATGGTGATCAGCCCCACCTGGAAGTACACGTCGTTCGAGTAATTGCGCAACAGCGTGGCCAGCAGCACACCGAGCACGCCCAGCGGCACCACCAGAATCACCGCCATCGGAATGGTCCAGCTTTCGTACAGCGCGGCCAGGCAGAGGAACACCGCCAGGATCGCGAAGGCATACAGGATGATGGCCTGCGAACCCGCGAGCTTTTCCTCACGCGTCTGGCCGGTCCATTCGTAGCCGATACCCTGAGGCAGCTGAGCGGCGAGTTTCTCCATCTCGGCAATGGCTGCGCCGGTACTGAAACCAGGCGCCGCACTGCCGCTGATGCGCATGGACGGATAGCCGTTGTACCGCACGGTCTGCATCGGGCCCGTGATCCAGTGCGTGCTGGCGAACGCCGACAACGGTACCGCCTGGCCCTTGCTGTTGATCACGTTCAGCCGCATCAGGTCCTCGGGCTGCATGCGTGCCGGCGCATCGGCCTGCACCACCACGCGCTGCAGGCGGCCCGCGTTCGGGAAGTCGTTCACATAGCTCGAACCCAAAGCGGTGCCGATCGCAGCGTTGATGGCGTCAAAGCCCACACCCAGCGCATTGGCCTTGTCCCGGTCGATGTCGATCTGCAGTTGCGGTGCATCCTCCAGACCGTCCGGGCGCACCTGAGTGACGACCTTGCTCTGGGAAGCCATGCCCAGCAACTGGTTGCGTGCATTCAGCAGGGCCTCGCGGCCCAGGCCACCACGGTCCTGCAGACGGAAGTTGAAGCCGGAAGACGCACCCAGTTCGGGGATGGGGGGAGGACTCAGCGGATAGATGAAGGCATCGCGGATACCGGAAAGCGCCCCGAACGCGCGGCCTGCCAATGCTTCGGCAGAACTGCCAGGGGCATGGCGTTCGGCCCAATCCTTCAGCGTGACGAAGGCGAGTGCGGCGTTCTGGCCCTGGCCCGAGAAGCTGAAGCCCAGCACGCCCACCATGCTCTGCACCTCGGGCTGCTTGAGGATGAAATCTTCCACCCCCTTCATCACTTCGAGCGTGCGCTCTTGCGTGGCACCCGGCGGCAATTGCACGTTCACCAGCATCGTGCCCTGGTCTTCGTTCGGCAGGAACGAGGTGGGCAGACGCATGTAGACCACGACGGCGGCAGCCACGATGGCGACGTAGATGATCAGCGTTCGACCGGCGCGCGGCAGCAGCGCGGCCACGCCGCTTTCGTAACGCTTGGCGGTGCGCGAGAAGCCCCGGTTGAACCACCCGAAGAATCCCTTCTTCTCGTGGTGGTGACCCGCCTCGACCGGCTTGAGCAGCGTCGCACACAGCGCCGGCGTGAGCGACAGCGCCATGAACGCCGAGAACGCGATGGACACACCCATCACCGCCGAGAACTGTCGATAGATGTTGCCCACGGAACCTGCGAAGAACGCCAGCGGCACGAACACCGAGATCAGCACCACGGTCACACCGACGATGGCACCCGATATCTGTGACATGGCCTTGCGTGTGGCCTCGAGAGGAGGAAGCCCCTCCTCGCTCATGATGCGCTCGACGTTCTCCACCACGACGATGGCATCGTCCACCACGATGCCGATGACCAGCACCATGCCGAACATGGTCAGCACGTTGATGGAGAAGCCCATGGCCAGCAGCACCGCAAACGTACCCAGCAGGGCCACCGGCACCACGATGGTCGGGATGATGGTGTAGCGGAAGTTCTGCAGGAACAGGAACATCACCAGGAACACCAGCAGCATGGCCTCACCCAGGGTCTGTGCGACCTGCTGGATCGAGATCTTCACGAAACGAGAGCTGTCGTAGGGAATCGACCAGCTCATGCCCTTGGGAAAGAAGCGCTCGAGTTCCGCCATCTTCTCGCGCACCACGTTCGCTGTGGCCAGCGCGTTGCCACTGGGCGACAGCTGCACGCCGATACCAACGGCCGGCTGACCGTTCAACCGCGCCGAGGTGGCATAGGCCTGGCCACCCAGTTCGATACGGGCCACGTCCTTCAGGCGCACGGTGGCGCCATCGGCACTGGCGCGCAGCACGATGTTGCCAAACTGCTCGACAGTACCGAGCTGACCATTGACCACCACCGTGGCCGCAATGCTCTGTCCACCCACGTTGGGCAGCGCGCCGATCTCACCAGCCGACACCTGGGCGTTCTGTGCGCGGATGGCGTTGTTGACATCGGCCGCGCTCAGGTTGAAGCCCAGCAGCTTGGCCGGATCGATCCAGACGCGCATGGCGCGCTCCGTGCCGAACAGCTGCGCCTGGCCCACACCGGGCAGGCGCTGCAACTCGGGCACGACGCTGCGCGACGCGTAGTCACCCAGCGCCACCGGATCCCAGGCGGGATCGTCGCTGGACAGCATGGTGAACAGCAGGAAGTTGCTGCGCGACTTGTCCACCCGCACGCCCTGCTGCGTCACCGCCGCAGGCAGGCGTGGCGTGGCGCGCGAGAGCCGGTTCTGCACGTCCACCTGGGCCAGATCGGCGTTGGTGCCGGTCTCGAAGCTCAATGTGATGCTGCCGGAGCCGTCGGCCTGAGCCACCGACTCCATATAGATCAGCCCGGGTGAGCCGTTCATTTCGCGCTCGATCACCGAGAGCACGCTGTCCTCCAGCGTGGCGGCCGAAGCGCCAGGATAGGCGGCATTGATGACGATCGCCGGAGGCGCCACCGGCGGGTACTGCGCGATGGGCAGCTGCGTGATGGCCACACCGCCCATCACCATGATGAAGAGCGCGATCACCCACGCAAAGATGGGCCGGTCAATAAAGAACTTCGCCATGTCGGGCGCCCCTTACTTCGCGGTCTCGGTGGCCGGCGCCGAAGCCGCTGGCGCTGCCGGTGCGGCTGGCGCACTGCCGGGTTTCTGCCAGGGCACCGCCTTCACCGGCGTACCGGGCGGCATCATCTGCAGCTTCTGGAAACCGTCGACCATGATCTGCTCACCGGCCTTCACGCCGTCGAGGATGACCCACTGGCCGTTCTGCTGCCCCCCCACCTTCACCTGACGCGAGGCGATCTTGCCGTCGGCGCCGACGACCGACACCGTGTCGCCCTGTGCCGAGCGCGTGACCGCCTGCTGCGGCAACGTGATCGCATTGCCGGCCATGGCCTGCTCCAGGCGCACACGCACATACACGCCGGGCAGCAGTGTGCCCTTGGGGTTCGGCACTTCAGCGCGCAGCGTCACCTGACCCGTCGCGCTGTCGACCGTGAGGTCGGAGAACAGCAGGCGGCCGGGTTGCTCATAGACACTGCCGTCTTCCAGGATGACCTGCACAGATGCTGCCTGCGCACCGGCACCCTTGAGCTGGCCGTTGTCCATCGCCTTGCGCAACCTGAACACCTCGGCCGCGGACTGCGTGAAGTTCACATACATGGGATTGATCTGCTGGATCACGGCGAGCTGCGTGGCTTCGCCCTGCCCCACCAGCGCACCTTCCGTCACCAGCGCGCGGCCGATGCGGCCTGAGATGGGTGCGGTCACGCGGGCGTAACCCAGGTTGATGTTGGCGGTCTGCACCGCGGCCTTGCCGGCAGCCACATCCGCTTCGGCCTGTTTCTGCGACGCCACGGCGGTGGCGTACTCCTGCTGGCTGATGGCGTTTTCCTTCACCAGCGGTGCGTAGCGATCGGCCAACGCCGTGGCCTGCGTGAGGTTCGCCTGCGAACGGGCCAGGCTGGCCTGGGCGCTCTGGAGCGCGGCGGAATACGGCGCGGGGTCGATGCGGAACAGTGGCTGCCCCGCCTTCACGTCGCTGCCTTCGCGGAACAGGCGCTCCTGCAGGATACCGGCGGCGCGTGCCCGCACCTGCGCGACGCGCGAGGCTTCCAGGCGGCCCGGCAATTCGGTCGTCAGGCCCACGTCGCCCAGGGCCACGGTGACCACACCCACTTCGGGCGCGGGCATGCCGCCCCCCGCAGCGGCCGCTGCGGGTGCTTCAGACTTGCCGCAGGCGGCAAGCACCGCGGCAAAGGCCAGCACAGACAAACCTTGCAACAGACGGGCCGGGGACGGAGAGGCAGACCGGGTGCGCGAAACGGGCGCGGACTTGATAGGGCTCAAGGCAGGCATGGGAGTCCTTGGGTATGAAGAGGGAGAAACGGCAACTGCAGGGAATACCCTAGCAGCTTGTGCTGTCGCAAAGCGGCAAAGTATACATACATACAAGAATGTATGTATAGTCCTCCGAATTCCCAAGGGCTTCCATTCTGGAGACACACACCATGGTTCGACGCACCAAAGCCGATGCGCTGGCAACGCGCAACAGTCTGCTGGATGCTGCCGAGCATTTGTTTCAGGAGCGCGGCGTCTCGCGCACCTCGCTCAACGACATCGCCACCGCCGCTGGCACCACCCGAGGCGCGATCTACTGGCACTTCAAGGACAAGGCCGACCTGTTCAACGCCATGATGGAACGCGTGACCATGCCGCTGGAAGGCACGCTGGCCTGCACCGCGCGCGCAGCCGATGCCGCCGCCGCCCCCCTGCTCTCCCTGCGCGACTCGATGATGAGCGCGCTGCGGCAGACCGCCACCGACGAACAGACACGCCGCGTGTTCGAGGTGGCCACCCACAAGGTCGAATACGTGAGCGAAATGCAGGCCGTGCGCGACCGCCACCTGCAAGTGCGCAACGAGTGCATGACGATGACCGAGGAGATCCTGCAGCAGGCCGTGGCACGCGAGGGTGTTCGACTCAAAGTGTCGATCGCCACCGCCGCTCTGGGCCTGCACGTGATCATGGACGGTCTGATCCAGAACTGGCTGCTCGAGCCAGACGCGTTCGATCTGGTCGAGAGCGGTCGGGACACAATGGACGTGTATCTGGCCGGCCTGGGCTTCAACGTGCCTGCTGGCCAGCACGTGCAATCGGTGGGCACCCCCGACTGCAAGCTCGCAGCGGCCTGAGCGTCAGGACACGCGCTGCGGCGCTTCGGGCGCTGGTGCCGGCAAGCGCCACGCCAGCGGCGACCCCAGACCCACCACGGCGCCGACCAGCCAGAACACGGCACCGACACCAATCAGCGTGCCGGCCGAGCCGAACATCAGAGGCATGACAACACTGGAGCCGTTGATGGCCATGGCACGCAGGCCCAGCGCCTCGCCATGGCGGTGGTGCGGTGTCATCTGGTGCAGCGAACTCATGATCATGGGTTGCACCGAACCCAGCGCGAAACCCAGCAGCACCGACAGAATGCCCATCGCCCAGGCAGCGTGCACGAAGGGATAGGCGGCGAACAGCAAGGCTGTAGCCACCATGGCCGAACCGATCACCACCGACTCGCGCAGGTGCGACGCCAGCAACGGCATGAGCAGGCGGATGGCGGTGGCGGCGAGCGCGAAGGCACCGAGAATGGTGCCGATCACGGTGGCGCTCAGGCCGCGCTCGTGACCCAGCACCGGCACGAGAAAGGTGTGCACGTCCCAGCAGGACGACAACATCCAGTTGATCATCATCAGCTGACGGAAACCCTTGTCCTTCAGCAGGTTCCACGAGGAGCCGCTGGTCTGCCGCAACTCCGGCGCCACAGGCTCATGTTCGACGGTGTGCCGCACCCAGAACCAGGCCAGCGAGGGCAACAGCGCGAGCAGCAGGAAGGCCGCGCGAAAACCGAAGATGTCGATCATCAAGCCCGCAGTGAACGGCCCGAGGAAGTTGGAGATCGACGGGCCGATGGCCATCCAGCTGAACACCTGCTTGAGCTCGGTGGGGCCATGGGCCAGGCGGCCCACGTGACGCTGCAGGGCGATCATGGCCATGCCGGTGGCCGCGCCGCAGGTCAGTGCCGTCAGGCAAAGCACGGGGAACACGGGGAACGCAACAGCCAGGGCTGCACCCGTCATCGCCACGCCGACCGACAGTTTCACAGGCTTTTTGAGGCCGCGCCGGTCGGCGTAGCGTCCGGCCGGCAAGGCCATGAACACCGGAGCCAGCGCAAACAGCGCGAGCAACACGCCAACGGCCACCGGGCTGTAACCCTCGCGCAGCGCCATCAGTGGCGCGGCCATGCGAAAGCCGGTCATGCAGGCATGCAGGCAGATCTGCGCCGCAATGAGGCGTGCCAGGACGAACCGCAGACCGGGGCTCAAGCGTCTCCGTTGTCGTTGGGGTCCAGCGGCAGCAGCGCGCTGGCCTGGTCCTGGGGCAGCGCTTCCACCGCCTTGAGCGCACGGCCCATCGCGCGGCTGCGCGTCTCCGCGCTGTCCAGTGTGTTGAGCACGGTCTGGGTCTGGCTCTTGACGCGCGCGAGCACGTCGCCGAACTTGCCGAACTCGGTCTTGACCGCGCCCAGCACCTGCCACACTTCGCTGGAACGCTTCTCCAGCGCCAGCGTGCGAAAGCCCATCTGCAACGAATTGAGCATGGCCATGAGCGTGGTCGGCCCGGCCAGCGTCACCCGGTGCTCGCGCTGCAGCAGCTCCATGAGACCCGGACGGCGCAGCACCTCGGCGTACAGCCCTTCAGTCGGCAGGAACAGGATGGCGAAATCCGTGGTGTGCGGCGGCTGCAGGTATTTGTCGGCCATGGACTTTGCCTCCAGCCGGACGCGCTGCTCCAGCCCACGCGCGGCCATCTCGGCACCCTCCACGTCGGCGCGCTGCTGCGCGTCGAGCAGGCGCTCATAGTCCTCGTTCGGGAACTTGGCATCGATGGGCAGCCAGCACGGGGAACCGTCCTCGCTGCGGCCGGGCATCTTGATGGCGAAGTCGACCGTGAACCGGCTGCCCGGCTTGGTCATCACCTGCACCGCGTACTGATCGGGTGCGAACACCTGTTCGAGCAGCGCCGCCAGCTGGGCTTCGCCGAACATGCCGCGTGTCTTCACATTGGTCAGCAGGTGTTTGAGGTCGCCCACGCCTTGCGCCAGCGTCTGCATTTCACCCAGGCCCTTGTGGACCTGCTCCAGGCGGTCGGCCACCTGCTTGAAGCTCTCGCCCAGGCGCGCCTGCAATGTGCTCTGGAGCTTCTCGTCGACCGTGGCACGCATCTCATCGAGCTTGGCGGCGTTATTCTGCTGCAGTTGCGCCAGCTGGGCATCGAGCGTGGTGCGGATCTCGGCCAGCCGGCGCGCGTTGCCTTCGCTCATGTCCTGCAGCTGGCGCGTGAGCGTGTCGCCCAGCGTGCCGCGCAATTGCACCAGCTGCAAGGCAAAGGCGTCCAGCTGTGCGTTCTGCGTGCGCGTGGCCTCGGCCTCCTGGCGCGAGAGTGTCTCCTGGAAGGTGGCGAGCGTCTGCTGCATTTCCTGCCGGCCGCCACGCGACTGCTCGCTGATCTCGCGGCGCAGCTCGCTCTCCACGTGTTCCACGCGCTGCCCCACCAGTTGCGCCTGCTGCTGCATCTGGCTGAGCAGGCGTTCCCGGTGGACCAGTTCCTGCGGGTCCACCGTCTGGCGCCGCAAGAGCAGCCACACGGCCAGCACCAGATTGAGCGCCACCCCGATCAGCAGAAGCCAGGAAAGCCCGTCGTTGTTCATCGCCATCCGTTCAGCGCTTGCCCGCCACTTCAGGGTTGAGCGGGGTGACGGTCTTGCCTTCGGTGAGATAGGCAATCACGTTGTCCGCTGCGAGATGCGCCATGGCCTTTCGGGTGGCGATAGTGGCGCTGGCGATGTGCGGGGTGAGCACGATGTTGGGTACGGCGAGCAGGTCGGGATGAACCCTGGGCTCGCCCTCGAACACGTCCAGCCCGGCGGCGGCAATGCGCTTCTCGCGCAGCGCAGCGGCCAGGGCCGCGTCGTCCACGATGCCACCGCGTGCGATGTTGACCAGGGTGGCCGTCGGCTTCATCTGGGCGATCTCGGTCGCTCCGATCGCGTGGTGCGACGAAGCGCTGTAAGGCAGCACGAGGATCAGGTGATCCGACGTCTTCAGCAATTCTTCCTTGCTCACATAGCGCGCCTTGCATTCGGCCTCCGTGGTGGCGTCCAGCTGCGAGCGGTTGTGATAGATCACGTTCATGTTGAAGCCATGTGCGCCACGCCGGGCAATGGCCTGGCCAATGCGGCCCATGCCCAGAATGCCCAGCGTGCTGCCGTTGACCTCGGCGCCAGCGAACATGTCCAGTGCCCAGCGGTTCCACTGGCCGGCGCGCAGGAAATGCTCGCTCTCAGTAAGGCGCCGCGCGGTGGCCAGCAGCAGCGCGAAACCGAAATCCGCCGTCGTTTCGGTGAGCACGTCCGGCGTGTTGCTGGCCAGAATGCCGGCCGCGGTGATGGCCGGCAGATCGAAGTTGTTGTAGCCCACTGCGATGTTGGCCACGATCCTGAGTTGCGGGCAGGCGGTGACCAGCGCGGCATCGACGCGCTCGCTGCCGGTGGTGATCACGCCGACCTTGCCCTGCAGTCTCGCCACCAGTTGCGCGGCATCCAGCGGCGCGTCGTCCTCGTTGGTGTCGACATCGAAGTGCTGCCGCAGCTTGTCCACCACTTCGGGGAAGACTTGGCGGGCAACCAGGATGGAGGGACGGGAGGTCATCGGTAAGTTTCCTTGTGTGGGTCAGACAAACCAGATCCAGGTCATCAGCGCGAACAGCGGCACCAGAATGCCAACCGACCAGAGCATGTAACCGAAAAAGCTGGGCATGCGGATGCCGCGATCCTCGGCAATTGCCTTCACCATGAGGTTGGGCGCATTGCCGATGTATGTGTTGGCGCCCATGAACACGGCACCGGCGGAAATCGCCACCAGCACGGGCGCCAGGGTGGTCATGAGCATCTGCGGGTCACCGCCAGCGGTGTTGAAGAACACCAGGTACGTGGGTGCATTGTCCAGGAAGGAGCTCAGTGCACCCGTGGCCCAGAAATACATCGCGGGATTGGGTGATCCATCGGCATTCGTCACCGCGCGCACCACGGCGCCGAACGGGCCCTCCACGCCAGCCTTGAGCATGGCGATCACCGGGACGATGGTCAGGAAGATGGCGGCGAACAGCTTGGCCACCTCCTGCATCGGCCCCCATGAAAACTGGTTGTTCTCGTGCACGCGGGCCGGCGTCAGCTTCAGCGAGACCAGGGTGACCGCGATCAGCCCCAGGTCGCGCAACAGGCCTGGCAGGCCCACCTCGGTGCCGGCGATGTCGAACTCCACCGTCGACTTCCACAGGCCGCTCATGAGCACCAGCGCGACCACCGCGCCGAGCAGGACGAAATTCACCCCGCCATCGAAGCCCACGCGTGCGGTATCGGGCGTCGGGTCCAGCGGGCGGATCTCTTCGCGCCGGTGGTAGTACCACCAGTCGATGGCATAGAAGAGCACGAGCAGCGTGCCGATGAGGAACAGGGCCTGCCCCCACAGGTGGGACATGGTCCAGAAGAAGTCCACACCCTTGAGGAAGCCCAGGAACAGCGGCGGATCGCCCAGCGGCGTGAGCGCACCACCAGCGTTCGACACGATGAAGATGAAGAACACGACCACATGCACCTGGTGCCTGCGGTTGTCGTTGGCGCGAATCAGCGGGCGAATCAACAGCATCGACGCGCCCGTGGTGCCCATGAAGCTGGCCAGCACCGCGCCCACGGCGAGCAAACCTGTGTTCAACGCCGGGCTGCCATGCAGGTTGCCACGCACGAAAATGCCGCCGGCCACGGTGAACAGCGCCGTGAGCAGAATGATGAAGGGCACGTACTCCGCCAGCAGCGCGTGCACCACACTCGCACCCGCCACGCCGGGTCCCATCACCACCGCGAAAGGCACGAGGAAAGCCAGCGCCCAGGCCGCCGACACTTTCCCGAAATGGTGGTGCCAGAACGCCGGGGCCAGCAAGGGCACCAGCGCGATCGACAGCAGCACACCAGCGAACGGCACACCCCACCACACCGAGAGTTGGCTGCCATCGAGTTCAGCGGCTTGCGCCAGACCCGGCATCAGGCCGAGCGCCAGAATCGCGGCCAGACCCGCCTGGCGCGAAGTGGTTGGTGTCATGTTGTCTCCGTTCGCGCCTTCGCCGGGCGCTGAATGGCGCCCGCGTGAGGCGCCGTGCACTTCAGACCGCCAGGAGGTCGACTTCGAACAGCAGTGTGGCGTTGGGAGGGATCACGCCACCGGCACCACGCGCGCCGTAACCCAGCGCGGCAGGAATCACCAGGCGGCGCGTGCCACCGACGGCCATGCCCTGCACCCCTTCATCCCAGCCTTTGATGACGTGTCCCGCGCCCAGCGGGAACTCGAATGGCTGGCCACGGTCCTTGCTCGAGTCGAATTTGGCCCCCTGGACGCCATCGTTGTAGAGCCAGCCGGTGTAGTGCACCTGCACCGGGCGTCCGGCCTTGGCCACTTCGCCGTTGCCGACCACGGTGTCTTCGTACTGCAGGCCGCTGGGGGTGGTGATCATGATCTTGTCCTTTGAATGAGAAATGGAACCGGCGATTATTCCAGCCAGCGGGTGAAGCTCTCGACGGTTTCGCGCGGCGTGTGAAATCCATTGACCCGGTCGTTCGGGTCGGCGTAGCCCAGCGCCATGCCGCAGACCAGCATTTCATTCTCGCCGGCACCGATGTGCGGCAGGATGATCTTCGCAAATCCGTTCCATGCCGCTTGAGGGCAGGTGTGCAGGCCGTGGCCGCGCGCGGCGACCATGATCGTCTGCAGGAACATGCCGTAATCCACCAGCGAGCCCCGCCCCATGATGCGATCCAACGTGAACATCAGACCCACGGGCGCGTCGAAAAGGCGGAAGTTGCGCTGGTGCTGCGCGTGCATCTTGTCCTTGTCGCCCTTGGTGATGCCCAGCAGGCCGTACAGGCTCCAGCCGTTCTCCCGGCGGCGATCAATGTAGGGACTGACCCATTTTTCCGGGTAGTAGTCGTACTCTTCCTTGTACACGGCGGCCAGCGATGGATCGGCACGCAGCGCATCGTGGGCCGCGCACACCTTCTCCACCAGACCATCGCGGCTCGCGCCCTGCAGCACGTAAACCTTCCAGGGCTGCGTGTTCGTGCCCGAAGGTGAACGGGCGGCCAGTCGCAGCAGGTGTTCGATCGTGGCGCGTGGCACCGGGTCGGGCAGGAACGCACGCACGGACATGCGGCTGTTGATCGCGGCATCAACGCTGGCAGCGTCGATGACGGACGTCGCGGGGTTCTGGCTCATTGCAAGGTCTCCAGGGTTTTCTTCAGGATGTCCGGCAGGGGCACTGGCCGACGGGTCTGGCGGTTCACATACACATGCACGAAGTGACCACAGGCCGCCGCAAGGTCTTCACCCTCGGCGAACAGGCCGACCTCATAACGCACGCTGGAACTGCCCAGGTGCGCCACGCGCAGGCCAGCCCAGACGGTCTGCGGAAAAGCCAGTGGCGCGAAATAGTTGCACTGCGTCTCGATCACCAGGCCGATCACCTCGCCACCGTGGATGTCGAGCGCGCCCTGCTCGATCAGGTGCGCATTGACCGCCGTGTCGAACCAGCTGTAGTAGACGACGTTGTTGACGTGGCCATAGACGTCATTGTCGCTCCAGCGCGTACCGATGGCGCGGAATGCGCGGTAGGCGCTGCGGGGCAAGGCTTGGGGGCGCGTGCTGGTGTTCATGCCGCGGCATTGTGCCAGTGGGTTGACCCGGCAACTGTCCCGCGCGCGGGCGCCATCACGGCCCAGTGGCTGGCGTACTCCAATGCGGTGCGGTAGGTGTTGACTTGCACCTGCACCGTGGCTTCGGGGTCGTGGCCATAACCGCCACCCATGGCGAACGCCAGCGGCAAACGCCGTTGCCAGGCCCAGTCCATCACCCGGCGGTCTCTCGCTTCCAGGCCATCGAAACTGAGCTTCAGGCGCCCAAGCCGGTCACCTTCGTGAGGATCAGCACCCGCCAGGTACAACACCAGGTCTGGTTCGAAGCGCCGCTCCAGCTCGTCGAGCGCGCGTTCCAACGCCTCCAGATACTCAACGTCGGCGCAACCGTCGGGCAGCTCCACGTCGAGATCGCTGGGCTCCTTGCGGAATGGGAAGTTTCTGGCACCGTGCAAGGACAGGGTGAACACCGTGGGGTCATGCGCGAAGATCGCTGCCGTGCCATTGCCCTGGTGCACATCCAGGTCGATGATCGCAACGCGCAAGCCGGGTGCCTCGCTCTGCATCAGGCGTGCCGCCACGGCGAAATCGTTGAACACGCAGAACCCGCTGCCCTTGTCGGCGTACGCGTGGTGCGTTCCTCCCGCCAGATTGGCAGCCAGCCATCCCCCGCTCAAGGCACTGCGGCACGCCTGCAAGGTGGCGCCCACCGAGCGACGGGCCCGTTCGGCCATCGCCGGGCTCCAGGGAAAGCCAATTTCGCGCTGTGCCGCCGCACTCAGGCTGCCCGTGGCCACCGCGTCGATGTAACTCAAGGCGTGCACCAGCGCCAGTTCATCCCGGCTGGCTGGCAACGCTTCCTGCATCTTCACCTCGGGCAATTCGGCGAGCAACCGCTGGCGCAGCCGCGCGTACTTCCCCATGGGAAAACGGTGTCCTTCGGGCAAAGGCAGAACGAAGTGGTCAGCGTAGAAGGCTTGCACGGACAAAGGAGGAAGTGGGCGGTTGCCCGGGCTGGCCCATTGTGGACGCAGGGCGAAACCTCAGTGGCGGCAACGAGTTTTAGAACCCGGTGTCTAGAATGTTGCAGCGCAACAAAAAACGCTTGCATGGCTGCGGGTTATCCCTATAATTCAAACCATGTTGCAGCGCAGCAAAACGAACAAAAAACAACAGCGTCCAGACAGCGCGTGTTCTCCGCAGCCTTCAACTAAGCCCTGTTTTCTACAAAGTTTAGGAGTATTGAATATGTTGACCGCTGAACAAATCGTTGCCGCCCAGAAAGCCAACATCGAAACCCTTTTCGGCCTGACCCAGAAAGCCTTCGAAGGCGTGGAAAAGCTGGTCGATCTGAACGTGCAAGCCACCAAGGCCGCCCTGTCCGAATCCGCCAACAGCGCCCAGGCTTTGCTGAGCGTGAAGGACGCACAGGAACTGCTGTCCCTGCAAGCCAACCTGATGCAGCCCCTGGCTGAAAAGACCGTGGCTTACAGCCGCCACCTGTACGACATCGCCGCCGGTACTGGCGCCGAGTTCGGCAAGGCCGCTGAAGCGCAGGCCAGCGACACCCAGAAGAAGTTTCTGGCTGTCGTGGACAACGCCGCCAAGAATGCGCCCGCCGGTTCCGAAACCGCCGTCGCCGTGATGAAGAGCGCCGTTTCCGCCGCCAACAACGCCATGGAATCGGTTCAGAAGGCTGTGAAGCAAGCCACCGAAATGGCCGAAGCCAACTTCAACACCGTGACCGCCTCGGCCGTGAACGCGACCAAGACGGCCGCCAAGAAGCGCTGAACATCACCGCGATCGTGCCGTTGATCGGCCCACCCGACACACGTCAAAAGGGCCCATCTAGTATCAAGTCACGACGCGCTAGCCCTCTACAAAGGCAGCGCTTGGATCTCAAGTCTGTTTTTCTGGTTGTCTCCTCGGGTCCTTTTCGAAATTCGGTTTCATCGGACCCCTTAAGCCCTCACTGCAAGGTGGGGGCTTTTTTTATGGCCGGTTGGCGGGCAAACGCCGGGCCAACTGGCTGCGCAATTGCGGCAGGGCGGCCTGCATGGCCGCCCGACCCGCTTCAATCGAGCGCAGCCGTGCCGTGAAGTCGGCACTGCCGACCCCGCTCAAGGCCGGGCGCAACACCACATCGGCGCCCGCAAGTTCGTGGCGGTTGATGCTCTGCCCCATGATGGCGAAGGTCTGCAACAGCACCTGCACACTGCCGACCGCCGAATTGCCCTCGGGTGCACTGGAAATGTCCACCGCCAGCACGACCTCGGCCCCCATGTCCCGGGCATGGCGCACCGGCACTGGCGCCACGAGTCCCCCATCAACGTAATCGCGCCCCGCGATGTGCACGGGCGCGAACACGCCAGGCACGGCACTGGAGGCGCGAACCGCCTGGGCTGTGTCGCCCCTGCGGAACAACACGCCCTGCCCTGTGGCCAGATCGGTGGCCAGCACGCCCAGCGGGATCTGCATGCTCTCCATCAACTTGCCTCCCACCGCCTGGCGCATATAGCGGGTGAGCGCCTCCCCCCTCAGCACGCCACGACCCAGGATGGGCAACGACCAGTCGGTCAGGGTCGCCTCCTCCATGCTGAGGGCGGTCGCCTCGAGCTCGGCGGCCGTTTTGCCGCTAGCGTACATGGCCGCGACCATGCTTCCCGCCGAAGTACCGACGACGAAATCTGGCCGGATGCCGTTCTGCTCCAACACCTGGATCACCCCCACATGGGCGAAACCCCGGGCGGCACCACCGCCCAGCGCCAGGCCCAGACGAAGCGCCCGCGTGGCGGGCTCGGGGGTCACCGTGGGCGGCAACGTGTGGGTCGGGGGTTCGGGCACCCGCACCGGGGTGCTGCCGCAAGCGGCCAGCAGAAGTGCCAGGGCAATGGGTGCCATCCGTGGAAACCATGCCACCGATTTCTTAAGTGTCATTAAGAACCATTCTCGTCCGTGTTAGCATCCGCGCAATTATCCCCGGTGGCATCTGCGCGGCGGCTGACCGCCCTTCTCTCAGAAAGAAACTCATGAAACACGCGCTCAAACTCTCACTGGTGCTGGCTGCCATCGCCCTGGGTTCCCAGACCCAGGCTATCGCCCAGGACAAGGTGCTCAACCTGTATTCGGCCCGGCACTACCAGACCGACGAGGCCATGTACGACACCTTCACCCGGACCACCGGCATCAAGATCAACCGAGTGGACGCGGACGACGCCGGCATCATCGCGCGCCTGCGCGCCGAAGGTGCCGCCTCGCCCGCCGACGTGATCATGCTGGTGGATGCAGCCCGTCTGGCCGTGGCCGACGCCCAAGGCCTGTTCCAGCCCATCAAGTCCGCCAAGCTGGACGAAACGATTCCCGCCAACCTGCGCGCCACCGCCACCGCCGACGGCGTGACCTGGACCGGTTTCTCGACCCGCGCCCGCGTGGTGGTGTACGACCCAGCCCGCGTTAAGGCAGAGGATGTGGCGACCTACGAACAGCTGGCCGATCCCAAGCTCAAAGGCATGGTCTGCACGCGTTCTGGTTCGCACCCCTACAACCTGTCGCTGTTCGCCACCGTGGTCGAGCGCCTGGGCGACCAGAAGGGCGAAGCCTGGCTCAAGGGTCTGGTGGACAACATGGCGCGCGCACCCAAGGGTGGTGACACCGATCAGATCAAGGGCGTGGCTTCCGGTGAATGCGGCATCGGCCTGACCAACACCTACTACATCGCCCGTCTGATCAAGTCGGACAAGCCGGAAGACAAGGCCGTGATGAGCAAGGTGCGCGTGATGTTCCCGAACCAGGGCACCAGCGGCACGCACGTCAACATCGCTGGCGCGGCCGTGGCCAAACACGCCAAGAACCGCGAAAACGCCATCGCTTTCATGGAGTTCCTCTCCAGCCCCTACGCGCAGGACTACTTCGCGAACGGCAACAACGAATTCCCGGCCGCCAAGGGCCTCAAGATTGACAACCCGGCCATCAAGGCCATGGGTGGTGACCACTTCAAGGCCGAAACCGTGCCGCTGGGCAGCGTGGCCAAAAACCTGACGAAAGTCCAGCAGATGCTGGATCGGGTCGGCTACAAGTAAAACCACCCCCGCGCCGGTCCGATGCTCGGACCGTCACCCCCTCAAGGGGGCAATGCCTGCGGACCGGCGAAGCCGGATCCGCGGCGTTTCTGGATGGGGGCACTGGCACGCCGCCGTACGCTAAAAAAGAAAGCCCTCGGCATTCACCGAGGGCTTTCTTCTTCAGCTGATCCGCCTCAAGTCCAGAATGCCGCGGATCCGGCTTCGCCGGTCCGCAGGCATTGCCCCCTTGAGGGGGTCGCGCGCAGCGCGGCGGGGGTGTTCAATAAACCTTCGGCACGTAGATCTCGCCGGGCACCTGGTGGCGGCGGTAGCCTTCATGGCGCACGCGTTCGGGCAACGTGATGGCGGGGCGCTCCACTTCGCGGTAGGGCATCTGCTGCAACAGGTGGTGGATGCAGTTCAGGCGAGCCTTCTTCTTGTCGTCGGCCTGCACCACCCACCAGGGTGATTCGGGAATGTGGGTGCGTTCGAGCATCGTTTCCTTGGCCTGCGTGTAGAGCTCCCAGCGGCGGCGGCTCTCCAGATCCATCGGGCTGAGCTTCCACTGCTTGAGCGGGTCGTGGATGCGGCCCAGAAAGCGCAGATGCTGCTCTTCATCCGAGATCGAGAACCAGTACTTGATGAGCTGGATGCCGGAGCGCACCAGCATCTTCTCGAACTCAGGCACCGAGCGAAAGAACTCTTCGTATTGCTCGTCCGTGCAGAAACCCATGACGCGTTCGACGCCGGCGCGGTTGTACCAGCTGCGGTCGAAAAGCACCATTTCGCCCGCGGCCGGAAGGTGCGCGGCGTAGCGCTGGAAGTACCACTGCGTGCGTTCACGATCGTTGGGTGCGGGCAGTGCTGCCACGCGGCACACGCGCGGGTTCAGGCGCTGGGTGATGCGCTTGATCGCGCCTCCCTTGCCCGCCGCATCGCGGCCTTCGAACACGATCACCACCTTGTGGCCGGTGGCAACCACCCAGTCCTGCAGTTTCACGAGCTCCGCCTGCAGGCGGAACAACTCGCGGAAGTAGGTGCGGCGGGCTTCCTTCTCCGCAGCACGGGCGACATCGTTGAGCAGCGTTTCGGTCTGCTCGTCCATGTTCCGGTCTTCGAGCTCCATCTCCAGCTCTTCGTCGTAGCCGTCCATGATGTCGGCGTGGATGCGGCGCATCAGCTCATCGGGGCTGTCAAACATCGGAACTCCAATAGGAAAACAAAGCCATCAGCCTAGGGCGATGGCATGACAAGGCCGTGACAAAGGCATGTCGCATAATCCCTGTCGAATTGACGTTTACGTCAACGTAAGTTCCCTTCAACTCAGGAGCACACATGGACATTCAAGGCAAGGTTTTCATCGTCACGGGCGGCGCATCGGGCCTGGGCGAAGGCACGGCGCGCATGTTGGCGGCCCATGGCGGCAAGGTGGTGATTGCCGACATGCAGACGGAGAAAGGTGAGGCCGTGGCCAGGGAGATCGGTGGCGCGTTCGTGAAGTGCGACGTGAGCAGTGAGGCCGATGGCCAGGCCGTCGTCGCCAAGGCCGTGTCCCTGGGCAAACTGATGGGTCTGGTGAATTGCGCAGGCATTGCGCCCGCCGAGAAGACCGTGGGCAAGAACGGTGCGCACAACCTGGGTGTCTACACCAAGACCATCATGGTCAACCTCGTGGGCAGTTTCAACATGATCCGCCTGGCCGCCGAGGCCATGTGCAAGAACGAGCCGGAGGCCACCGGCGAGCGCGGCGTGATGATCTCCACCGCCAGCGTCGCGGCGTACGACGGCCAGATCGGCCAGGCGGCCTATGCGGCCTCCAAGGGCGGCGTGGTCGGCATGACGCTGCCCATTGCACGCGATCTGGCCCGCAACGGCATCCGCAACATGACCATCGCGCCCGGCATCTTCGGCACGCCCATGTTGTTCGGCATGCCCAAGGACGTGCAGGACGCACTGGCCGCCGGCGTACCGTTTCCGAGCCGCCTGGGCACGCCGGAGGACTACGCGAAACTGGCCAGGCACATCTTCGAGAACGACATGCTCAATGGCGAGGTGATCCGCCTGGACGGCGCCATCCGCCTGGCGCCGAAGTAACCACCGGCGCTTGCCGGTGAAACGGCTTCTTACGCCTCTGTGGGCCGCTTTGCCGGTCCACAGCCGTTTCTGGGTTACGGTGCTCTCATTTCGCCACCGATCCACAAGGAGCCATGCCCATGACACGCCTTGCCTGCCTGATCGTTTCACTCGCCCTGCTGAGCGCCTGTGGCACACCCACCACCTCCACGCCCACCTCGTCTCCGGTGCAGCAACCTGAAGGCGCGTCGGGCCTCACCGTCAAGCCCGGGTGGACTTTCCAGCGCCAGGCTGTCGCCGCAGCCAATCCGCTGGCCACCGAGGCAGGTGCACGCATCCTGCGCGCCGGAGGCAGCGCGGTGGACGCGGCCATCGCGGTGCAGATGGTGCTCACGCTGGTGGAGCCGCAGTCCAGTGGCATCGGCGGCGGCGCCTTCCTGTTACACCACGACGGACGCCGCATCCAGGCATTCGACGGCCGTGAAACCGCGCCGGCCGCCGCCACCGAGCAGCTGTTCCTCGATGCGCAGGGCAAACCCCTGCCTTTCATGGAGGCCGTGACCAGCGGCCGCTCGGTCGGCGTGCCAGGGGTCGTGATGATGCTGGCCCAGGCGCATCGGCAGCATGGCAAGCTCCCCTGGGCGCGCCTCTTCGAGCCCGCCATCTCCCTGGCCGAACAGGGCTTCGCGGTCAGCCCGCGCCTGCACACGCTGCTGCTGGCCGAAACAGCGCTCAAGAGCGACCCGGTCGCGGCGGCCTACTTCTACCGACCCGACGGGCAGCCCCATCCCGTTGGCCACATGCTGCGCAACCCCGAGCTGGCAATGGTGCTGCGCAACATCGCGGTACAGGGCCCGATCGCATTGCACGAAGGTCCGGTGGCCAGTGCCATCGTCGCCAAGGTGCGCCAGCACCCCGTGCGCCCCGGCAGCCTGAGCCTGGAAGACCTCAAGCGCTACCAGCCGCGCGAGCGCGAAGCGCTGTGCCACGACCACACGGCCGCCCAGCGCACCCTGCGCATCTGCGGCTTCCCGCCACCAAGCTCCGGCGCCATCGCCGTCGGCCAGATCCTGGGGCTGCTCGCACGCACGCCGCAGGCGCAGGAGCCGCTGGTGCGCGGCGCGATGTCGGGCGGTCTGCCCTCCGCCGACTGGCTGCACAGCTACACGGAAGCTTCGCGCCTGGCCTTTGCCGACCGCGCGCAATACGTGGCCGACCCGGACTTCGTCACCGCACCCGGCGGTCGCTGGAACAGCCTGCTCGATGCACGTTATCTGGACGAACGTGCGCGCCTGATCACGCCCGCCCGCATGCCACAGGCCCCGGCCGGCCGGCCCGGCGGCGTCCAGGTCAGCTTTGCCCCCATGCCGGAGCAGATCGAGTACGGCACCAGCCACATCAGCATCGTGGACAGTTTCGGCAATGCCCTGGCCATGACGACGACCATCGAAGCGGCCTTCGGCTCGCACATGATGGTCACCACCGATCCGCAACGTGCCGGCGGCTTTCTGCTCAACAACGAGCTCACCGACTTCAGCTTCGCCCCGCGCGACGCGCAAGGCCGGCCGATCGCCAACCGCGTCGAACCCGGCAAGCGCCCACGCTCCTCGATGTCCCCCACCCTGGTGTTCGACAAGGCCAGCGGTGAACTGCTCGTGAGCGCCGGCAGCCCTGGCGGCGCACTGATCATCCACTTCACCGCCAAGACGCTGCACGGCGCGCTGCAATGGGGGCTGTCGCCGCAGGACGCGATCAACCTGCCCAACTTCGGCACCACGGGCGGGCCGCTGCTGCTCGAGAAGGACCGGTTCCCGGGGCGCACGGTACAAGCCCTGCGGGATCGCGGCCACACGGTGGAAGAGTCGGAAATGACCAGCGGCCTTCAGGCGATCCAGCGCGGAACCCAGCGAGGCCAGCGGGTGTGGCTGGGAGGCGCCGACCCGCGCCGCGAGGGCATCGTCGCCGGGGATTGAAGACCGTCAGGGGCTCATGCCCCTGCCCGCCCTGAATGGTGGCCGCGCGGGTAAGCTAACGCCCTTCGCCATGGCCATCCCCCAGACCTTCATCCAGGAACTGCTCAACCGCGTGGACGTGGTCGACGTGGTGGGACGCTATGTGCAGCTCAAGAAGGGCGGCGCGAACCTGATGGGTCTGTGCCCGTTCCACGGCGAGAAATCGCCGTCCTTCAGCGTCAGCCCGAGCAAGCAGTTCTACCACTGCTTCGGTTGCGGGGCGAACGGCAACGCCATCGGCTTCCTCATGGAGCACGCCGGCATGAGCTTCATCGAGGCCGTGAAAGACCTTGCCCAGCAGGCCGGCATGCAGATTCCGGAAGACGAAGCCTCGCCGCAGGACCGCGAGCGCGCCGCACAGCAGCGGCAGAAACAGGCCACGCTGACCGATGTGCTGGAAAAGGCCGCAATGGCCTATGCCAAGCACCTGAAAAACGCGCCGCGCGCGATCGACTATCTGAAAGGCCGAGGCCTGTCCGGCCAGATCGCCAAGACCTTCGGGCTGGGCTTCGCCCCCGAGGGCTGGCGGGCCCTGGCGAGCGTATTCCCCGACTACCAGGCGCCGCTGCTGGTGGAGTCGGGCATGGTGATCGAGCACGAGGACGAGAAAGGCGCCGACGGCCAGGCCAGGCGCTACGACCGCTTCCGCGACCGGATCATGTTCCCGATCCGCAACGTCAAGGGCGAGTGCATCGGCTTCGGCGGCCGCGTGCTCGACAAAGGCGAACCCAAGTACCTCAATTCGCCCGAGACGCCCGTCTTCAGCAAGGGGCGCGAGCTCTACGGCCTGTTCGAGGCGCGCACCGCCATCCGTGTGGCCGGCTACGCGCTGGTGACCGAGGGCTACATGGATGTGGTCGCGCTCGCCCAGCTCGGTTTTGCCAACGCCGTGGCGACGCTAGGCACCGCCTGCACCCCCGATCACGTGCAGAAGCTCTTTCGCTTCACCGACTCGGTGGTATTCAGCTTCGATGGCGACGGCGCCGGGCGGCGCGCGGCGCGCAAGGCGCTCGACGCTGCCCTGCCCCTGGCGACGGACACCCGCAGCGTCAAGTTTCTCTTCCTGCCCGCCGAGCACGACCCCGACAGCTTCATCCGTGCCAACGGCGAAGCGGCCTTCGCCCAGTGCGTAAAGGAGGCCATCCCGCTGTCGCGCTTTCTGTTCGAGGCCGCCAGCGCCGACTGCGACCTCACCACGGCAGAAGGCCGGGCACGCATGGCCAGCCAGGCGCGGCCGCTCTGGAGCGCCCTGCCCGACGGCGCGCTCAAGCGCCAGCTGATCGGCGAACTGGCCAACGGCATCGGCATTGGCAGCCCGGACCTGCTCCAGCTCTGGCAGCAGGCCGGAGGCGGCCAGCGATCACCCCGTGCTCCGGCCCCCATGCCGCAGGACACCGCCTATGACGGGGGCGCCCATGGATCCCACCACCAGCCGGCAGGCGGTGGCTATGAGCCTGGCGGCCACGCCCGCCAAAGTGGCGACAGGGGCAGCCGCCAGGGTGGCGGCAAAAGCTTCGGCAAGTGGCGCAAGGACCCGCCTCCGCCGCCGCGCATGCTCGGCACGCGCCGCGCCGGGGGCAGCCGTGCCGACCGCGCGGCGGGGTTGCTGCTGGCCAACCCCCACGCCTGGGACACGCTTTCGGCCGACGACCATGGCCTGCTGGCGCACCTGCCCGCCCCGCACGGACCGATGTTCAACTGGCTCGAAGTCCAGCTGCACGAACATGGCCATCAACCCTGGGCTGCCCTGCGCGAGGCGCTGCGCGGGCACGAACACGAAGCATTTGCCTGTGCCCAGGTGGAGCTGGCGACCATGGGCGCCGACCCGGCCGCCGAGTTGTCGGAGCTGGCGGACGTGATGAACCGCCTGCGCCGCGACCACCTGGAGGAGATGGCGCGCCATCTTGCCGCGCGGGTGGCTGGCGGCGATCCCAGCGCCCTGGAGGAATACAAGCGCGTCAACGCCCAGTTGCAGGCACTCAACACCAGCACGACAACCTGACGCAAAAACGCCGTCAACGGTATAATCCAAGGTTTTGCACCGCAAGCGCGACAGCAGCACCTCCGGCACCGGCCCGGCCCCCAGACGGGGCTAGATGGAACATCTTCCTGGCCACCTCGGCGCCCACCCAGGCCCGACGGAACCCCGCAAGGACTGCACACCAAATGTTCGCCCCACAGCTTGCAGGCCCGCCCTTTCCGGCGAAAGGCGGGCGTTGTGCCCAACAAAATCACCGGAGTGGTTCGCGTCGTGCGGCCTTCCTGGCGGTTTTTGTGTGTTCTGCCGGTTCCTGTTCGTCATTTTTTTGAGGTCCTCATGCCCGCGAAGAAATCCAGTACGTCCGTCGCGCCCAGCACCAAAACCGCCAAGAAGGCCAGCCCGCGCGCAGCCGCTCCGGCATCGCCGCCGAAGAAAGCACCTGCCGTGACCCAGAAGACCCCCGTCAAAGCCGCCGCCAAGGCCGCTCCCGCCAAGAAAACCGCGACCAAGGCCCAGCCCGAAGCCGAATTGCTCGAAGAGCCCGTGAAGAAGAAGGCCGGCCGCCCTGCCAAAGCCGATTCGGCCGACAAGCCCGTGGCCAAGCGTGGCCGCAAGCCCAAGGCAGACGCCAAGGGCAAGGCAGACGCCGACATGGACGATGCAGACCTGAGCGATATCGAGGACGATCTGGCGGGCGACGAGCCAGAGGCTGAAGCGGTCGATACCAGCACGCAGACGACCGAGAAGGTCAAGCCCCTGCGCATGAAGATCAGCAAGGCGAAGGAACGCGCGCTGATGAAGGAATTCGGCCTGGACGAGACCGTCCTGTCCGAAGAAGAAGCCCGCAACCGCCGTGAACGCCTCAAGACCCTGATCAAACTGGGCAAGACGCGCGGCTACCTCACGCACGGTGAGATCAACGACCACCTGCCCGACAAGCTGGTCGAAGCCGAAACGCTGGAGGTCGTCGTCTCGCTGCTCAACGACATGGGCGTGGCCGTCTATGAACAGACACCCGATGCAGAAACCCTGCTGCTGAACAACACCGGCCCGACCGCCGCCACCGAAGAGGAAGCCGAGGAAGAAGCCGAAGCCGCCCTGTCCACGGTGGACAGCGAATTCGGCCGCACCACCGACCCCGTGCGCATGTACATGCGCGAAATGGGCACGGTGGAGCTGCTCACCCGCGAAGGCGAAATCGAGATTGCCAAGCGCATCGAGGGCGGCCTCAACGACATGATGGCCGCCATCAGCGAAAGCCCGGCCACCATCGCCGAGATCCTGGTCATGGCCAACGAGATCCAGGAAGGCAAGATCGTCATCTCCACCGTGGTGGACGGCTTTGCCGACGCCGATGAGGCCGATGACTATGTGGCCGAAGAAGACTTCGACGACTACGATGAAGCCGACGACGACGATGGCAAGGGCGGCTCCAAGGCGCTGACCCGCAAGCTCGAAGAACTCAAGCGCGAGGCCCTCACCCGCTTCGACAACATGCGCACGCTGTTCGAGAAGCTGCACAAGACCTACGACAAGGAAGGCTACGGCACGCCGGCCTACCTGAAGACGCAGCACGCCATCACCGAAACGCTGATGTCCATCCGCTTCACCGCCAAGGCGATCGAGAAGCTGTGCGGCACCATGCGCAGCCAGGTCGATGACGTGCGGAAGAAGGAACGCGAACTGCGCCGCATCATCGTGGACAAGTGCGGCATGCCGCAGGAGACCTTCATCAAGGAATTCCCGCCCAACCTGCTGAACCTCAAGTGGGTCGAGAAGCAGGCCGCCGCGGGCAAGCCCTGGAGTGTCGTGCTCGAGCGCAACATCCCGCCGGTGCAGGAGCTGCAGCAAGGCCTGATCAACATCCAGAGCAGCGTGGTCGTGCCGCTGGCCCACCTCAAGGACATCCACAAGCGGATGAACCAGGGAGAGTCCACCTCGCGCGACGCGAAGAAGGAAATGATCGAGGCCAACCTGCGCCTGGTGATCTCCATCGCGAAGAAGTACACCAACCGCGGCCTGCAGTTCCTGGACCTGATCCAGGAAGGCAACATCGGTCTGATGAAGGCGGTGGACAAGTTCGAATACCGCCGTGGCTACAAGTTCTCCACGTACGCCACCTGGTGGATCCGCCAGGCCATCACGCGCTCGATCGCCGATCAGGCGCGCACGATCCGCATCCCGGTGCACATGATCGAGACCATCAACAAGATGAACCGCATCAGCCGCCAGCATCTGCAGGAGTTCGGCTTCGAGCCCGATGCGTCCATCCTGGCCGAGAAGATGGAGATGCCCGAGGACAAGATCCGCAAGATCATGAAGATCGCGAAAGAGCCGATCTCGATGGAAACCCCCATCGGCGACGACGACGACTCGCACCTGGGCGACTTCATCGAGGACCAGGCCAACACCGCGCCGATCGAGGCCGCGATGCAGGCCGGCCTGCGCGAAGTGGTCAAGGAAATCCTCGACAGCCTCACGCCGCGCGAAGCCAAGGTGCTGCGCATGCGTTTCGGCATCGAGATGTCCACCGACCACACGCTGGAAGAAGTGGGCAAGCAGTTCGACGTGACGCGCGAACGCATCCGCCAGATCGAAAGCAAGGCGGTGCGCAAGCTCAAGCACCCGAGCCGCTCGGACAAGCTGCGCAGCTTCATCGACACGCTGTAAACCGCTGTCGGCCACAAAGAAAAAGGGAGCCTGAGGCTCCCTTTTTCATGGGCGCGGCGCGTCAGCCATCCGTGCGCCGTACCACCAGTTCCGGGAAGCCGGTGGCTGCGTCACGCTCGCGCGAGAAGCCCCATTCAGGCAACAGCGCCAGCAGCACCTCGGCCGTGGTGCGCACATGGCAGCCCGGCGCCACATGGCCGCCGAACACGGCGCCGGTGGCGGTGGACAGCGACATGTGCAAGTGCGAATGGCTACGTCCGCTGCCATCCACCCCGACCGTGCCCGACAGGCTCAGGATTTCGGTATCGCCCGCGAGCGTCTCGACCGCGTCCACACCCGCGAATCGGATGCGCGCGTCGATCAGACTGCCGATGCCAGCGATCACGAAAGCCGCGCTGCAGCCTTCGGCGCGCACGGCCGCTTCCAGGGCGGCACGGAGATCCTCACCAGGAGAGAGGCGGACGGGCAGCGTTTTCATCGCAATGTGCCTCCGGGCAGCGCCGCAACGACCGACAGCCCTGGTTTCGCGTTGCGCACCTGAAGCGCACCCCCATGCGCCTGCGCCACCAGCCGGCACAGGTACAGGCCCAGCCCCACCCCACCGGCACTGCGGGTGCGTGCGGTGTCGGGGCGGAAGAAGGGTTGCGCCATCTGCGGCAACTGATCGTCGGGTACACCGGGGCCATGGTCACGCACTTCGATCTCGATTCCCGGCCCGTCCGTCAGCGGTCGCACATACAGCGTGACAGGTACCGCTGCGCCCGCGCTGTGGCGCAACGCGTTGTCCAGCAGGTTGCGAAGGAGCAGGCGCACGCGGATGCGATCGAGCGGCAGCGTTGCGGGCACGCCCTTGTCCAGGTGCAAGGCGATGCCGCGCGCAGCGGACTGCGTCACGGCAAGCTCGTCGATCACTTCGCGCGCGAGCGCCGCCGGGTCGGTGGCCTCGCGGTGCAGCACCGTGTGGCGGCCGGCGAGGCGTTCGCTTTCCAGCAGGTCGCTGATGAGGCGCGCCATCTCGCCCAGGTCGCGCAGCAAGGCCTCGCGCTGCGGCGCGACCTCGGCGCCCTCGGGCAGCAATTCGGTGTTGAGGCGGGCCCGGGTGAGCGGGCTGCGCAGTTCGTGGCTGATGGCCAGCAGCAGCGCGCGCTGGGCCTCCAGCATCTGGTGGATGTCCTGCCCCATCGTGTTGATGGTGGCGGCGAGTTCGCCCAGCTCGTCGGGCCGTTCGGGGTGGCGGACCGGAATGGCCTGCTGGAACTCCCCGGCGCCGAAGCGCAACGCCCCTTGCCGGATGTCGTCGAGCGGTCGCAGCAGGCGTCGCACGTACAGAAAGGTCAGCAGCGTGAGGATGAGCAAGGCCGCCAGCGTGTAGCCCACCAGCTTGGGGCGCCGGTCGAACACGGCCTCGTTGACGCCGAACTCGATGCGATGACCATCCGCGGTCTTGCGCACCAGCAGTTCCAGCCATTCCGCGTCGCCGCCCCAGCCCGCATCGTCTGGATCGGCCATCTGCTCGCGCGTGCGGTCGCGCCGCCAGTGCGCGCGTTCCTGGTCAGGGTGCGAGCGCCACTGGATCTTCGGGCCCGCGATGTCGATGGTCACCGGGAGGCGCTGCACGAGGGCCCGTGCGCGTTCGATGTCGGGAGAGCCATCGGGCGCCACTTCGGCGGCGAGCCGGGTCACGTAGTCCAGCAGCAGCGGCCGAGCGGCCTCGCGCCAGCCCACCGAAAACGCGTTCTTCGCGCCGCTGATGAAGGTGAACGACATGGTCATGGCCAGCAGCAGGAAGACCATTACCAGGCGCAGCTTGAGCGAGCAGCGCAGCTTCTGGACAGCCCTGCGGTACCAGGGCAGCGGACGGCTCATGGCGCGATCCGGGGCAGCGCCAGCGAGTAGCCCGCGTTGCGCAGGGTCTTGATGCAGTCCAGCGGTTCGAGCTTCTTGCGCAGCCGGCTGATCACGATGTCGACCGCGCGGGTGTACAGGTCGGCCTCGTGCCCGCGCAGCTGGTTGAGGATGTCGTCGCGGCTGAACACGCGCCCCGCATCGCGGGCGAGCAGGTGCAGCAGGTCGAATTCGGTGCTGGTGAGATCCACGGTCTCGCCCCCGCGCAGCACGCTGCGGCGCGTGGGATCGATGGTGAGGCCATCGAACATCAGCGTGCCAGGCTCCGCCACTGGCGCGGCGCTGGCCGGTCCGTTGCCGCCGTTGCGGCGACGCAGCACCGTCTGGATGTGCGCGACGAGTTCGCGCGGTTCGAACGGCTTGGGCAGATAGGCATCGGCGCCCAGCTCGAGACCGACCACACGGTCCATGACGTCGCCACGCGCCGTGAGCATGACGATGGGAATGTCGCTCTCCTTGCGGATGGTGCGGCACAGCTCGAAGCCATCCATCTCCGGCAGCATCACATCGAGGATCGCCGCATCGAACGCTTCGGCACGCAGCCGCGCCAGACCCTCGCTGGGCCGCAGCGCGTGCGTGAGCGCCAGCTCGAAGCGCTGGAAATACGTGGTCAGCGGCGGGCCGAGCTGTTCGTCGTCGTCAATGAGCAGAACGCGGTGCATGCGGCATTGTCACATTGCGCGAAGCGCGCGGTGGCGAATGATCAGACGGCGCAGCCGCTGCTGTTCCCCGTGGGCCAGGTCGTCGAAACGGTCGGCCGCCGAGAGGATGGCCGGCAGCGCCGGCACCGCCTCGTTCGGCTGACGGCGCGACAGCGTGGCCCACAGGCCCAGCGCGTGTTCGCGGTCGAAGCGCGGGCCCCACACCAGGGCCAGCAGCTCGTCGTGCGGGTCGTCCACACCGGCCAGCAGCGCCGGTCCGTGGTCGCGCAGGCGCTGGGCGATCGGTTGCAGCACGGGTGACATGGTGTTCACCCGCTTCAGCCGCGCGAGAACCAGCCCTTGCGCTTCTGCATGCGCTCGCGCACCTCGGCCTGCTGCGTCGGGTTCAGGCTGTCGTAGAAATCGGCCAGGGCGTTGATCACCTCGGGGCTGCTCACCTGCACCACGCGGGTCTTCTCGTCCAGCAGGTTCAGGGCGCGGGCGCGATCGAACTTCTCGCCGGCCACCAGGGCACTCATCTCACCACGCGGGTCGGTGGTCTGCCCGATCAGGGCCGTGCGCTGGGCCTGCACCTTGTCGGCCAGCACGTTGAGTTTCTGCTGCTGCTCGGCGTTCAGGTCGAGCTTGCTGGTGATGCGGTCGACCACCTTGCCCCGCACCTCGGCGATCTTCTCGGGGCTCATGGGCGCGCGCTCGCGGTGACCGCAGGCCGCCAGGCTGCCGACGGCGATGGCCACGCCGGTGAAGGCCATGAGCGAACGTTGGATCCAGGGTTTCATGACGGTGTCCTTTCAAAGGGACTGTTGAACATGACCGTCATGGTGCCTGCGGGGGCCCGGCCCGTGGTCTCACCGCAGTTTCGGTTTTTTTCGGTTTGTATCGGTGCCCACCTCGCGCACACGGGCCAGATAGTCGTCGACGTGGGCCCCCAGGCGTTCGGCCACCATGCGCGCGATGTGCGGCAGTGGACGGCCCGCACTGATCGCCACCCCCACGGTCTGAGGCTGTGCGCTCTTGTCCTTGAGCGGCACGAAGCACAGGGTTCCCGCCAGGATCTCCGGGCCGGCATCCAGTTCGGACGTGAGGGCGACGTGGCTGCCGCTGCGCACCAGGCTTTTGACCAGCTGGAGCGAGTTCGTCACCAAGGGCGGGCGGGCATCTTCCAGCAGCCAGTTGTGGCGCTTTTCCAGATAGCGCCGGATGGCGAGCACCCGGCTCTGCGCGGCCAATGGCCAGGCGGCGACATCCTTGAACGTCACGTGGGTCTGCGCAGCCAGCGGATGCGAGCGCGCCACCACACAGCCCAGAGGCAACTCGGCGCTCGCCACGATGTGCAGCTCCCGGCTGGGCCGCAGGTTGAAGGCCACCGCGAGGTCGACTTCCCCCGCGCGCAGGCGCTGCACCGCATCGTCCGTGCTGACGATGTCCACCTCCAGCACGATGCCTGGATGTTCCTTCGCCACGGCCAGCACGAACTCAGGCAGGAACCCGTTGGTGTGGCTGTCCATCGCGGCCAGTCGCAGCTGGCCCTGGCTCACACCCTGCAGTTGCTGGATGTCGGAGAGCGTGCGGTTGAGATCGGCCTTCCAGCGCTGCGACAGGGCCAGCAACAGCTCGCCCGCCGCCGTGAGCCGCATGCCACGCGGCTGGCGCTCGAAGAGCGGCAACCCGAGGTCCTCCTCCAGCAAGAGGATGTGGCGGTCAATGGCGGAGGCCGAAATCGACACCTCCCGGGCCGCCGCCTGCACCGAACCCAACTGGGCAACCGCCGCCACATAGCGCAGGGCTTTGGGGTGGAGGAGTTGATTGAGCGAGCTCATGCGTTCTTAAAAATGGAATGCAATGTCGCCAATTATGCGATGGACAGCAATGCAAGCGAAACGCAAACTGCGCGCCATGGACACACCACGACCCGCACCGCTGGACTGGACCACCCTGGCGGCCCTCGATGAAACCGCCTTCTGTGCGCTGCTGGGGCCGGTCGTCGAGCACTCGCCCTGGGTGGCACGACGGGCATGGCATGAACGTCCCTTCCCGCATTGGCAAGCGCTGTACGACGCCATGTCGGGCGTGATTCATGGCGCCGAAGACACGCACCAACTGGCTTTGCTGCGCAGCCATCCGGAACTGGCCGGGCAGGAAGCCCGGGCCGGCACCATGACGCCCGATTCGCAGAGCGAGCAGGGTCGCCTGGGCCTGCTCAGGCTGGACGCGGCCACGGTGCTCCGCATCGAGACGTTGAACCGCCGTTATCGGGAGCGCTTTGGCTTTCCCTTCATCGCCGCGCTGCGCCTGCACGACTCCCTGGCCTCCGTGCTGCAGGCCGCGGAGGCGCGGCTGGCGAACGATGAGCAGACCGAACGCCGCCAGGCCCTGCAGCAGGTCTGTGAGGTCATGCGCGGCCGCCTGTTGCAAGCCGTCTCACCCGAACCCTCCACCCCGTCCCCCACCCTCGCAGGAACCGTCCCATGAAACCCACCCGTTGCCTACTTCTGGCCGCCAGCTCCCTGTCGATGCTGGCAGCACCTCTGGCCCATGCACAGGCATGGCCGCAGAAACCCATCCGCATCGTCGTGACCTTCTCACCCGGTGGGTCGTCGGACATCGTCGCGCGCCTCTTGCAGCCCGCCCTGCAGGAGAAACTAGGCCAGACGGTGATCGTGGACAACAAGCCCGGGGCGGGCAGCACCATCGGCGCGAACGAAGTGGCCCGCGCCGCGCCCGACGGCTACACCCTGCTGCTGTCCAACACCGCGCCGATGAGCATTTCTCCCTTCATGATGGAGAAGGCGCCGTACGACCCGGTGAAGAGCTTCTCGCACATCGCCTACATCGGCTCGGTGCCCAATGTCTTCGTGGTCCATCCTTCGGTCCCCGCGAGGACCATGCCCGACCTCGTGAAATGGATCAACGCGCAAGCCACGCCGGTGAACTACGGCTCCGGCGGCGTGGGCTCCATCGGCCACATCGTCGGAGAAATGTTCAAGCAGCAGTACAAGCTCAGGATGGAGCACGTGCCGTACAAAGGATCCTCTCCCATGCACAACGACCTGCTGGGCGGCACGCTGCAGTTCGCGGTGGACACGCTGACGCAGAACGTGCCCTACATGAAGGAAGGCAAGCTGGCCGGCATCGCCGTCACCTCGCGTGCCCGCGCACCCATGGCGCCATCGGTGCCGAGCGTCGTCGAGGTCGGGTACCCGCGCCTGGTGGCCGACAACTTCCTCGGCATTTCCGCTCCGGCAGGCACGCCGGCGGAGGTGGTGGACAAGGTGAACAAGGCCGTGGCGGAGGTGGTCGCCAGGCCGGACGTGGCACGCCGCCTGAGCGACATGGGCGTCGAGTCCGAAGCGATGAGCGCCGCCGAATTCACCCGGTTCGTCACCACCCAGGTCAACGAATGGGCACCGGCGGTCAAAGCCTCTGGCGCCAGGCTGAACTGACGCCATGAACGGCGGCATCTCCATCCATTGCGTCGACGTGGCCACCGGGCGCGTCGCCGTCGGCCTGCAAGTGCGCGTGCTGCGTCTGGGGCCCGACGGCCATCCCCTTCACCCTGCGCTGGCGGAAGGCCGCGTGGGGCCCAAGGGGGTGCTGGATCACCCTGTGCTGATGAGCGACGCCATCACCACCGGCGGTTATGAAGTGCAATTCGCGGTCGGCGACTTCTACCGCGACCGTGGAACCGGCGGGCCGGACCCCGCGTTTCTGGAGGTCGTGCCGTACCGCTTCCACATCTCGGACAGCGCACAGCACTACCACCTGCCGTTCAAGTTCACGGCGTGGGGGTTTTCGCTGTTTCGCGGGGGCGCCTGACGCACGGCCCGCGCCGCACGGACGTCAGTAGGTTTCGGTGTCGACCTCGCGGTTCGACTGTTCGTTGTAGCGGTTGCCGCTCACCGTGCGCGGGTTGATGACCTCGTCCAGCCGGGCCAGGATCGCCGGGTCGAGCTGCACGTCGACCGCACGGAGGTCGTCGCGCAGGTGATCCTCGCGGGCGGTGCCGGGAATGGGCAGGATGTCAGGCCCCTGGTGCAACAGCCAGGCCAGCGCAAGCTGGGCCGGGGTGCAACCCACCTCCTGGGCGATCGCGCGGTATGCCGGCAGCCACTTGAGGTTGGCCGCGAAGTGCTCGGGTGCGAAACGCGGCATCGCACGGCGGATGTCCTTGGGGTCGAAGGCGTTCACATCCAGATCGGCACTGCCCAGGAAACCACGGGCCAGCGGGCTGAAGGCAACGAAGGCGATGCCGAACTCGCGGCAGGCTTCGAGCACAGCGATCTCGGGGTTGCGCGTCCACAGCGAGTACTCGGTCTGCAGCGCGGTGATCGGGTGCACCGCCTGCGCCTTGCGCAGCGTGACGGCCGACACCTCGGACAACCCGAGCGTGCGCACCTTGCCCGCGCGCACCAGGTCGCTCATGGCGCCCACGCTGTCCTCGATGGGCACCTGCTTGTCCCAGCGGTGCAGGTAGTAAAGGTCGATCACATCGGTCTTGAGCCGGCGCAGGCTGTCCTCGCAGTTGCGGCGCAAGGTCTCGGGCCGGCCGTCGATGACGCGCTTGATGCCATCCTCGAACTGCACGCCGGCCATGCCGCCCTTGCTGGCCAGCGTGAACTTGCTGCGGTGCTTCGCCAGCACGTTGCCGATGTGGGTCTCGCTGGCGCCGAAACCGTACAGAGCAGCCGTGTCGAAGTGCGTCACGCCCTCATCGAGCGCGGTGAGCAGCAAGCGCTCGGCCTGCTCCCGGGGCACGGGAGCACCATAGGCATGGGCAATGTTCATGCAACCCAGCCCGATGGCTGAGACCTGGAAGGGACCAAGTTGACGTTGTGGCATCCGTGAAGCTCCCTGCGAGTGAGGTGGACCGATCCAGAGACACCGCGGAACCGGCTTTGCCGTGCCGCTGGTATCGCCCCCGGGAGGGGGGTCGCGCGAAGCGCGGCGGGAGTATGGCTTATGCCAGTTGCTGTTCCAGTTTGTGCAGCACTTCGTAGCAGGCGAACACACGGCCCACGCTGGAATTCGGTTCGCGGCCTTCGCGGATGGCGGCGAAGAACTCGCGGTCCTGCAGCTCGATGCCGTTCATGCTCACGTCCACCCTGGAGACGTCGATCTTCTCTTCCTTGCCGTTGAACAGGTCGTCGTAACGCGCAATGTAGGTCGCGGTATCGCCGATGTAGCGGAAGTAGGTGCCGAGCGGGCCGTCGTTGTTGAACGAGAGCGAAAGCGTGCAGATCGCGCCGTTGGCGGCCTTGAGCTGGATGCTCATGTCCATGGCGATGCCCAGCGTCGGGTGGATCGGACCCTGCACGGCATTGGCCTGCACGATGGGGCTGTTGGCCTGGTAGGCGAACAGGTCCACGGTGTGCGCGGCGTGGTGCCACAGCAGGTGGTCGGTCCAGCTGCGGGCCTGACCCAGCGCGTTGGTGTTGGTGCGGCGGAAGAAGTACGTCTGTACATCCATCTGCTGGATGTTGAATTCGCCAGCGGCGATCTTCTTGTGCACGTACTGGTGGCTGGGGTTGAAGCGGCGCGTGTGGCCGCACATGGCCACCAGGCCGGTCTGCTTCTGCAGGTCGACCACAGCCTTCGCACCCGCCAGGCTGTCGGCCAGGGGAATCTCCACCTGCACGTGCTTGCCGGCCTTCAGGCAGGCCAGGGTCTGCTCGGCGTGCATCTGCGTGGGCGTGCACAGGATGACCGCGTCCAGTTCCTTGATCGCCAGCGATTCGTTGAGGTCGGTGGTGACGTGACCGATGCCGTACCGGGTGGCCACTTCCTGCGTCTTGTCGAGCTCGCGGCCGATCAGCGAGATCACTTCCACGCCGTCGATGTTCTTGATGCCGTCCAGGTGCTTGATGCCGAAGGCGCCAGCGCCCGCGAGGGCGACTTTGATGGTTTTGCTCATGTCAGTTGTTCTCCAGAATCAGGTGGCCCACCGCCGTGTTCGATGCGGGCACATGGTAGAAGCGGTTCACGGCCTTCGGGCGGGGTCCGCCGGCCGCATCGGCCATCGCGCCACGCGCGATCAGCCACATCACCAGCTCGATGCCTTCGCTGCCCGCCTCGCGCACGTAGTCGATGTGCGGGATGTCCGCCGCGGCTTCGGGATCGCTGATGAGTTTATCGAGGAAGGCGTTGTCGAATTCCTTGTTGATCAGGCCGGCACGCGGACCCTGCAACTGGTGGCTCATGCCGCCCGTGCCCCAGATGTGCACGTTGATGTCCTCGTCGTAACTGGCCACGGCCTTCGCAATGGCCTTGCCAAGGTTGTAGCAGCGACGGCCGCTGGGCACCGGGTACTGCACCACGTTGACGGCAAACGGAATCACCGGGCAGGGCCAGGCCTGGGGCTGGCCGCACATCAGCGACAGCGGCACCGTGAGACCGTGATCCACGTCCATCTTGTTGACGATGGTGAGGTCGAAGTCCTGCTGGATCACCGACTGCGCGATGTGCGAGGCCAGCGCAGGGTGGCCCATCACCCTGGGCACGGGGCGCGGGCCCCAGCCCTCGTCGGCGGGCTGGTACTCGGCCGCAGTGCCGATGGCGAAGGTGGGAATGATGTCCAGGCTGAACGCGGTCGCGTGGTCGTTGTAGACCAGGAAGATCACGTCGGGCTTGTTGTCCTTCATCCACTGCTTGCCGAACTCGTAACCCTGGAACACGGGCTGCCAGTATGGCTCCTGCGTCTTGCCCAGATCGAGCGCGGCGCCGATGGCCGGCACGTGCGAGGTGTAGACGGATGCGGTGATGCGTGCCATGTCAGTTCCCTTTCTTGCCGGCCGAGCCTTGCGGCTGGCGGTGGGCCTGCGCATCGCCATCTTCGCCGACCACGCGGTTGCCCTTGGCCGAGCGGCCGCCGCCGACCATCATGTTGCGGTACTCGTCTTCGGTCATGCCGGTCATGGAGCCCGCCATCTGCTGGAAGCTCTTGCCGTCGGTGGCACCGATCTTGGCGAGGAAGTAGATGTTGCCGCCCAGGCGGATGCACCAGTTGAGGTCGCGCGCGAGCACGGCCTGCTTCTGCTCTTCCGTCATCGCCCATTCGTCGAGGTAGGCGCGCTCGTCCTTCTTGAAGCGCTCGCGGTTCTCGGCCTTCATGAGGCTCATGCAGAACTGGTTGAGCCAGTAGCCCTTGCGGCTCTGCTCGGCGTCGAAGATGGTCGTGCCGGGCACGTCCAGGTAAGGTTTGTCGAGTGCCATGGTTATGCCTCCCGCGGAGCCGCCTCAAGGGCGGCATGCGCCCCCTCGGGGGGCAGCGAATACACGAAATGATGAGCGTGGGGGTTCATGCCTGCTCTTCCGGCCAGTAAAGGCGCATGGGGTTGGTGACGAGCAGTTTCTTCTGCAGCGCGGGCGTGGTCGCGATCTGCGGGATGAAGTCCACCAGCAAGCCATCGTCGGGCATGTGGTCCTTCAGGTTGGGGTGCGGCCAGTCGGTGCCCCACAGCACGCGGTCGGGGAACTCCTCGACCACCTTGCGCGCGAACGGCACCACGTCCTGGTAGGCCGCCTGCTCGCCGTCCAGGGCCTTGGGGCCGGTCACGGACAAACGCTCGGGGCAGCTCACCTTGCTCCACACATTGGGGTGCTCGCGCATGAACTTGAGGAACAGCTCGAACTCGGGGCCGTCCACCGGCTTGCTCACATCGGGGCGGCCCATGTGGTCCACCACGACGGTGGTCGGCAGCGCGGTGAAGAAGTCCCACAGCTCGGGCAGGTCCACCGCCTCGAAGTAGATGACCACGTGCCAGCCCAGCTTCTGGATGCGCGCGGCGATCTCCATCAGCTCGTCCTTGGGCGTGAAGTCCACCAGGCGCTTGACGAAGTTGAAGCGCACACCGCGCACGCCCGCTGCGTGCAGCTGCTGCAGCTCCTCGTCGGTGACACTGCGCTTGACGGTGGCCACGCCCCGCGCCTTGCCGCCGCTGGAGAGGCAGGCGTCGACCATGGCGCGGTTGTCCGCGCCGTGGCAGGTGGCCTGCACCACCACGTTGCGCGAGAAGCCGAGGTGGTCGCGCAGTGCGTACAACTGCTGCTTGCTCGCATCGCACGGCGTGTACTTGCGCTCGGGCGCGTAAGGGAATTCGGCACCCGGTCCGAACACGTGGCAGTGCGCGTCCACGGCGCCGGCGGGCAACTGGAAGCGTGGCTTGCTGGGGCCGGTGTACCAGTCCAGCCAGCCCGCGGTCTTGGTGAAGTCTCCGGAAGTCGGTTTGCTCATGTCTTGCTTTCAGTCGATGTACTTGAGACCAGCGGCGGCCAGCGGCTCGCGCATCTTGTACATGTCCAGCCCCAGCACGCCGCTGGCGAGCTTGGCGCGTTTTTCGCCCTCGAAGCTCTCGCGCTTCTGCGCGGCTTCGAGCGTGGCGGCGGCTCGCGCGGCAGGCACGCAGACTACGCCGTCGTCGTCGGCCACGATCACGTCGCCCGGCGTCACCAGCATGCCGGCGCAGACGATGGGGATGTTCACCGAGCCCAGCGTGGCCTTGATCGTGCCCTTGCTGGAAATCGCCTTGCTCCACACGGGGAAGTTCATCTCCTGCAGTGTCTTCACGTCGCGCACACCGGCGTCGATGATGAGGGCGCGCGCACCGCGTGCCTGGAACGAGGTGGCGAGCAGGTCGCCGAAGTAGCCGTCGGTGCACTCGGCGGTGACGGCCGCCACCACGATGTCGCCCGGCTGGATCTGCTCGGCCGCGACGTGCATCATCCAGTTGTCACCCGGTTGCAGCAGCACGGTGACCGCCGTGCCACTCACCTGCTGGCCCGAGTAGATCGGGCGCATGTAAGGCTTGAGCAGGCCCACGCGGCCCATGGCCTCGTGCACGGTGGCCGAGCCCAGCGCGGCCAGACCGTCGGCGGCCGCGCGGTCGGCGCGGTTGATGTTGCGGTAGACAACGCCCAGTTCGTACATATATGCCTTTCAACCCCCAGGCCGCTTCGCGGCTTCCCCCTTCCGCTGCGCGAAGGGGACGCACCCAGCGGCCAGGCAAAGCCAGTTCCGCGGGTGCCCTGTGAGTTCTTCAGTGAGTTTTGTGGAGGTGGAGGGAGGTTACTTGTTCCGGGCCTTCAGGCGCGCATCAAGGCGCGGGAACACGCGGCGCACGTTGCCTTCGTAGATCTGGTGCTTGTCTTCCGCACTCAGGATCTTCGACGCCTCGATGTAGCGCTTGGTGTCGTCGTAGTAGTTGCCCGTGGTCGGGTCGATGCCCCGCACTGCGCCGATCATCTCGCTGGCGAACAGCACGTTCTTCACCGGGATCACGGTGTTGAGCAGGTCGATGCCAGGCTGGTGGTACACGCAGGTGTCGAAGAACACGTTGTTCATCACGTGCGTGTCCAGCAACGGCTTCTTCATCTCCTGCGCCAGGCCACGGAAACGACCCCAGTGGTAAGGCACCGCGCCACCGCCGTGCGGGATCAGGAATTTCAGCGTCGGGAAGTCCTTGAACAGGTCGCCCTGGATGAGCTGCATGAAAGCGGTGGTGTCGGCGTTGAGGTAGTGCGCGCCGGTGGTGTGGAAGCAGGCGTTGCAGCTCGTGCTCACGTGGATCATGGCCGGCAGGTCGTACTCGGCCATCTTTTCGTAGATGGGGTACCAGTGCCTGTCGGTCAGCGGCGGGCTGGTCCAGTGGCCGCCCGAGGGATCGGGGTTGAGGTTGATGCCGACCGCGCCGTATTCCTTGACGCACTTCTCCAGCTCGGGAATGCAGGTCTTCGGATCGACACCGGGCGACTGCGGCAACATGGCCACGGGCACGAAGTTGTCCGGGAACAGCGTGGACACGCGGTAGCAGAGCTCGTTGCAGATGGCCGCCCAGGTGCTCGACACGTTGAAGTCGCCGATGTGGTGGGCCATGAAGCTGGCGCGCGGACTGAACAGCGTGATGTCGCTGCCGCGCTCCTTCATCAGCCTGAGCTGGTTCGTCTCGATGGACTCGCGCAGCTCGTCGTCGCTGATCTTCAGGTCCGCGGCCCTGGGCATGGCGGCCGGGTCCTTGATGCCGGCGATCTGCTGGTTGCGCCAGGCCTCCAGCGCCTTGGGGGCAGTGGTGTAGTGGCCGTGGCAATCGATGATGAGACTCATGCGGTGCGCTCCTCGGTGGTTCGCGTGTGTTGGCGGGAAATCAGGCGGGCTCCATGCCCTGGCGGCGCTTGGCCGCCTCGGCATCGGGCGATGCCATGAATTCGATCAGGGCTCGCACGCGCGCACCCTGCGGTGAATCGCTGTCCAGCCCCACGGGCAGGCCGGCGGAAAAGTAGGTGGTGATCTCCACGCCGCGAGGCAGCCCTCCCACCAGGGTGATGCCGTCCACATGGATCAGCTCGCTGAGCTGCTGGAAACCCAGTTCCACCTCGCCCCGCGCCACCAGCGTGCCCACCGGCACCCCTGGCGGCGCCTGCACGGTGCGGCCACGCACCTCGTCGGCAATGCCCCAGCGCTCGAACAGCGCGGCCAATGCCACGCCGCTGGGGCCCGTGGAGTAACTGATGTTGCGCGCGGCGAGCACGGCGCGCTTGAGCGCGTCCTCGCTGCCCACGTCGGGCACGGCGGCCCCCGCACGCACCGCGATGGCGACTTCAGAGCGAACCAGGTCGACACGGCTGCCGGCCTTCAGGTGGCCGCCAGCGATCAGCCGGTCGATCGCATCCGAGGCGAGGATGACCACATCGAACGCCTCGCCGGCCGCAACGCGCCTGGCGGCATCCACGCCGCCGACCGCCTCGATGGCCACGGCGCAGCCCGTGCGTTGCGTGAACGCGGCACCCAGTTCGGCCAGCACCTGGCGGGTGGCCATGGACGAAATGCCTCGGAGGCTGGGGGTTGTCTCTGCTGTCATGGGTATGCGTGATGGACTTGGCATTGTGGACCGCCCCACTCCACAAGAAAAGTCACTGACTCCGCTATCAGCTAGAACAAAATCACATAACTATGATGGGGGCTGACCCCCTTTCTGACATGGACCTGAAACAACTCGAATATTTCGTTCGCGTGGCCGAGCTGGGCAGCTTCACGCGCGCCGCCATGGCGCTCAACGTGGCGCAACCTGCCCTCTCGCGCCAGGTGCGCCTGCTGGAAGTGGAACTGCGGCAGAACCTGCTGGTGCGCAACGGCCGGGGCGCCACGCCCACCGAGGCGGGCAAGCTGCTGCTGGCGCACGGGCGCGGCATCCTGCACCAGGTGGAGCGTGCGCGCGAAGAACTGGGCCGGGTGCGCGGTGCACTGGCCGGGCGCGTGGCCATCGGCCTGCCGCCCAGCCTGGCACGCGTGCTCACCGTGCCGCTCACGCGCGCCTTCCGCCAGCAACTGCCGCAGGCCAGCCTGTCGATCAGCGAAGGCCTGTCCATGTCCATGCAGGAATCGCTGGTGAACGGCCGGCTGGATATCGCCGTGCTCTACAACGCCCAGCCGTCGCCCGACCTGGAGATCCATCCCCTGCAGGACGAGGAGCTGGTGCTCGTGCAACCGCGCCCGCCCGGCCTGCCGGAAGACCCGCCACCCTCGCCCATTTCCCTGCACGAGGTGGCCGGGCTGCCGCTCGTGATCCCGAGCCGGCCGAATGCCATCCGCATGCATGTGGAAACCGAGATGGCCAACATCGGCTGCCGGCCCAACGTGGCACTGGAGATCGACGGCGTTTCGGCCATTCTCGATCTGGTGGCCGACGGCGCTGGCGCCGCCCTGCTCTCGCGCAACGCGGTATGGAGTTCGATCCGGCCTTCGTCCTACCGCATGCGCGCGATCAGCGACCCGCCCCTGCGCACCCGGCTTTGCCTGGCCGTGAGTTCGCAGCGCCCGGCCACCCTCACCCAGCAGACAGCGCTGGATTTGATCCGGCAGACCCTGGACGGCCTGCAGCGGCCCTGAGTCAGGCCAGCCAGCCCGCGGTGTGGCGCATCACCCAGAGGATGGCGCTCAGCGTGAAGAACGAGGCCACCGTGGCCGCCAGCAAGGCCGCCGCCGTGAAGCCTTCATGCCCATGGCGCTGCGCCAGCAGCGGGTAGATGCCCAGCATGGGCATGGCGGCCGAGAGCACGACAGCCGCGCGCAACTCACCGGTGAGTGCGGGCAGGCCGATCAGGGGCAGCAGCATCACGGCGGCCCACACCGCCGCCGGATGCAGCAGCAGCTTGCCAATGGCGATCTGCGCCACCTGCCGGCGCAGGCCGCGCACCTGCAGCCCCACCAGCGTGCCACCGATGATGAAGAGCGCCAGGCCACCGCTGGCCGCGCCGAACAGATTCACGGTGCGCGCGATGACCGAAGGCATCTGCCAGCCCAGCAATGACACCACGAAACCCAGCACGATGGCCACGATCATCGGATTGCGCACCAGCCGGTGGAACGTCTCGCCCAGGGCGTGCCTCCAGGACGCGCGCGCCCTGTCGGAAGCCCCCACATCGGCCAGCGTCATCAGCAACGGCAGCTTGATGAGGTTTTCCACGAGCAGGTTCATGGCCAGCGCCACACCCGCCAACGGCCCGATCGCCAGCAGCACCACCGGGTAACCGATGAAGGTGCTGTTGCCACAGGTCATGCCCATCGTCGTGTAGGCACTCTCGGTCAGGTCACGCCGCTGCAGGCGGCGCACACTCCACAGGCTGATGCACAGCCACAGCACCGAGCCCACGCCAAAGGCCAGCAGGTAGGCCGGTTGCAGCAAGTCAGCGATGGGGCGCGACGCGAGCGCGTTGAACAACAGCGCCGGCAGGGCGAACTGGATGACGAACCTGCCCATCACCCGCATGTCCCCCGGCGAGAACACCCGCCAGCGCACGGCCGCGAAACCCAGCGCAATGCAGAGGTAGATCGGCCCGGTGATGGCCAGGATGTCGAGCACGGGGGGAAAGAAAAGGAAAAGAAGATGAAGCGGCCGGAGCGCGGCACCCCGTCCAGGGCCCTCTCGGATCCGGCTTCGCCGGTCCCAGAGTGCGCCCCCTTCCCGCCGAAGACGAGAGAGGGGGGAGCCGCGCAGCGGCGCGGGGGGGTGCTTACTGTTTCGGAATCTTCGCCTTCTCGATCACGCCGCTCCAGCGGCGGATGTCGGAAGCCAACAAAGTGGCGGTCTGTTCGGGCGTGCTGGAACGCGCATCGATGTTCAGGCCGCGCAGCTTCTCGCGCACACCGGCATCGGCCACGGCGGCGGCGATCTCCTTGTGCAGACGCTCCACCACGGCGCGCGGCGTCTTCGACGGCACGGCCAGCGCGTTCCACGAGGACGCGATGTAGTCCTTGACGCCGGCCTCGACGGCGGTGGGCACTTCGGGCAGCACGATGGATCGTTTTTCGCCGGTGACGGCCAGGGCACGCAGGGCATTGCCCTGGATCTGCGTGAGCACCGGCGCGAGGATTTCCACGGCCACGTCGACCTGCTGGCCCCGGATGGCACCGATGAGCGCCGGCGAACCGTTGTACGGCACGATCTGCGCGTCGATGCCCGCCGTGCTCTTGAACAGCTCGGCGGCGAGGTGCTGCGTGCTGCCAATGTTGATGCTGCCGATGTTGATCTTGCCAGGGTTGGCCTTGGCGAAGGCCACCAGCTCGCCCAGGGTCTTGTACGGCGAGCTCGCGGGCACCACCACGGCGATGTCGAAATAGCCGAGCGTGGACACCGGGGTGAAATCCTTGACGGTGTCGAACGGCAGCTTCTGGAACAGGCTCGCGGTCACGGCCGTGCCGTTGGACATCAGGAACATGGTGTGTCCATCCGGATCGGAGCGCACCACCGACTCGGCCGCCACCACGCCACCGGCGCCAGGGCGGTTGTCGATCACCACGGGCTGGCCGAGCTGGCTGGCCAGCTTCTCGGCGACGATGCGGGCGGTGAGGTCGCCCACGCCACCGGGACCGAACGGCACCACGATGCGCAGCCCCTTGGACGGGAACGCGGATTGCGCGAAGGTCGGCAGCGCCAGCGCACCGGTGGCCAGGGCCAGCGAGGCGCCGATGACGGCACGGCGTCGGAAGGAGAACAGTTGCTTGGTCATGGCATCACCCCACAAATTGAACCAGCCACAAGGAAATGGCCGGGAAGAACAGCACCAGCAGCGAGCGCACCACGTCGCTGGCCAGGAAAGGCAGCACACCCCGGTAGCTCTCACCGATCGGCACACCTTTGGCCAGGCCGTTGACCACATACACGTTCAGCCCCACGGGCGGTGCCAGCAGGCCGAAGCCCACGGTCATCAGCACCATGATGCCGAACCAGATCGCCACGGATTCCGAGGACATGCCGCCCCAGTCCAGGCCCATCACCACCGGGAAGAAGATCGGGATGGTCAGCAGGATCATGGACAGTTCGTCCATCACCGCACCCAGCACCACGTAGAACAGCATGATGCCGCCCACCACCATCAGCGGAGGGACGTCCCAGCCCTGGATCACCGAGGCCAGTTGCGCCGGCACCTGCGTGAGGGCCAGCGCGGAGTTCATCAGGTCGGCACCGATGAAGATCATGAAGATCATGGCGCTGGCCGCTGCGGTGGAATAGAAGCACTGCTTGGTCTTGGCCCAGGTGAGTTCGCGCTTGAGCAGGGCCGCAACGAAGGTGGCGGCAGCGCCCACGGCCGCACCTTCGGTGGGCGTGAACAGGCCACCGTAGATGCCACCGAAGACGACCAGGAACACGATCGCGATGGGCAGCACACCTTTGAGCGCCTCCCAGGAAAGCTTCTGTTCGTTGGCGTCGTGCTCGGGCGCGTGGCCGGGCACAAGGCGCACATAGACCGCAATCGCAATCATGTAGCCCAGCATGGCAATCACGCCGGGAATCATCGCGGCGGCGAACAGCTTGGCGATGTTCTGCTCGGTCAGGATGGCGTAGATCACCAGCGGCACTGAAGGCGGAATCAGCACACCGAGCGTGCCGCCGGCGGCCAGCGTGCCGGTGGCCAGACGCCCGGAGTAGCCATGGCGCTTCATCTCAGGCAGCGCGACCGAGGTGATGGTGGCGGCGGTGGCGACCGACGAACCGCAGATGGCACCGAAGCCCGCGCTGGCCAACACGGCGGCCATGGCCAGACCGCCCTTGAAGCGGCCCATCACGATGGCAGCGAACTGGAACAGTGCCTTCGAGATGCCGCCCTGCGTGGCGAAGTTGCCCATCAGGATGAACAGCGGAATCACCGACAGGTCATAGCTGGCAAAGCGCGCGAACGCCATGCCGTTGAGGTTGTTGAAGAACGGTGGCAGACCGACCTGATAGATGTAGCCGAAGGTGCCGGCGGCGAACATCGCCACGGCGATCGGGGTGCGGATCGCCATCAGGAAAAGCATGACGCCGAAGATCGACGCCGCGAGACTCAAGGCACTCATTGACCCTGCTCCGAAAAATTGCCAAAGAACACCTGATACAGGGCAATGAAGCCGGTCAGCACGAAAGGAGGCACCATGAACGCGTAGGTGATCCACTCGGGAAAGCCCAACATCATGGTGGTGGTCTGGGACGCGTACGCGCTCATGCCACCGATGGCCGTGCGCCACGCCAGCGCAAACATCAGCAGGCCCAGCAACAGGGCGCCGAGGCGGTCCAGCATGGCGACGCCACCGCTGGACACCTTGGCGGTGAAGAAGTCGACGATGATGTTTTCCCGCTTGAGCTGGCACCACGGCATGAAGAGCGCGACGGCGGCACCGGCGGTCACGGCCGTGAGTTCGTAGTCACCCACCAGCGTGGTGCCGATGGTGTTGCGGCCGATCAGGCTGACGCAGGTGATGATCGTGATCACCGTGAGCAGGACCCCGGCCAGGATGGCGCAGAACCTGGCCAATAAAGACAGCACTTTCAAACTTGTCACCTTAAAAAAAGGACCAACCCGCTCGCGCCGGGCACGGCGAAAGCGAATCGGTCATTCGTTGCTGGACCACCCCGGGGGGTAGTCCAATGGGGTGCGGAATTATCGCTGGTACTTCGCGATCAACGCACGCGCTTCCGACAGGAGTTTGGCCCCGTCGATGTTCTTGCCTTTCATTTCATTGATCCAGTCGGTCTCGACCGTGGCCGCCGTGCGGCGCCAGCGCTGCGTTTCCGCCACGTCCAGCGCCACGATGTTGTTCTTCGCCTTCTCGGCGATCTCACGGCCGACCTTGTCGCCTTCGTCCATGGCGCGGCCGAACAGGGCCGCCGTCTCGATGCCCGAGTTCTTGTCGATCACGGCCTTGAGGTCGGGCGGCAGCTTGTCGTAGCTGGCGCGGTTCATGGAGAACGCGAAGGTCTGCGTGTACAGGCCCTGCTTGCCGGCGAAGGTGGTGTGGTTCTTCACCAGCTCGGTCACCTTCAGCGACGGCGTGACTTCCCAGGGAATCGTGGTGCCGTCGATGGTGCCCTTGGACAGCGCATCGGTCACCGCCGGCACGGGCATGCCCACCGGCGTGGCGCCCAGCTTGGTCAGCATGTTGTTGATGACGCGCGAACCGCCGCGCACCTTCATGCCGCGCAGGCTTTCCAATCCGGTCACCGGCGTCTTGGTGTGGAACAGGCCAGGGCCATGGGTGTGCACGGCGATCAGCTTCACCTCCCGGAATTCGTCGGCGGCGAACTTCTCCACGTATTCCTGGAAGGCACGGGACGATTCCTCGGCCGAGCCGCTCATGAAAGGCAGCTCGAAGACTTCGGACTTGTTGAAGCGGCCCGGCGTGTAGCCCAGCACCGTCCAGGTGAGGTCGACCACGCCGTCGCGGGCCTGGTCGTAAAGCTGCGGTGGCGCGCCGCCCAGCGCCATGGCATGGAACAGCTGCACCTTGATCTTGCCGCCGGATTCGGCCTCCACCTTCTGGGCCCAGGGCACCAGCGCACGCGCCGGAATGGTGGCCTGCTGCGGCAGCATCTGGTGCAGTCGCAGCGTGACGGTCTGCTGCGCCAGTGCGTTGCCAGCCAGCATGGCGGCGGCCATGGCACCCGCGCCCAGCAAGGCGGTTCGGCGTTGGATGAATCTCATGCTTGTCTCCAGTTCCTTTTGTGTGCCGGTCCGGGAGCGTGTGGGCGCACTCCGGACGCGGCAGGCTTGAAGCACGTAATGCCCACACTGTGCATGGCCGTCGACATCTCCGCCAGTCGAATAACCGACTTTCAGCTATGCCGTTTTTCTATGAAACCTCTGACGAACGGCGCCGCTCAGGGGCGGCGGATAAGTTTGAGAGCGGGCATGGACGCCGGTGCGTGCACCGTGGCGTGGCCGGCCAGCACCTCGCGCAGGTTGCGCTGGGCCAGGCGCGAGTGCTCGCGCATGATGGCCTCGGCTCGCGAACCCTCGCGCTGTTCAATCGCATCGAGCACCTGGCGGTGCTGGTCCTGCGCCACCACCAGCATGTCCCGCGCGCGCTGCGAATGCGCCTGCATCACCACGAAGCCCGAGGGCGAGGCGAACGGCAGGCTGAGCACCTTCTCCAGCTGGCGCGCGATGGTCGGGCTGTCGGCCATGTCCCAGATCAGTGTGTGGAAGCGGCTGTTGAGCGCCACGTAACTTGAAAAGCCCTCGTCGTCGAGCGCGGGCGAGGTCAGCACGCCATCGAGCGCATCCAGGCATTTGCGCGCCTCGACGAGCACCGGGGCGGGCGCTCCCCGCTCGGCCGCCAGCCGGGCGAGCAGCCCCTCCAGCGTGCCCCGCAGCTCGATCGCGTCGGCGATGTCGCGCTCGGAAAAGGTCTGGACCACATAGCCGCCATTCGGCAGGGCCTTGAGCAGGCCTTCCTGCTCCAGACGCATCAGCGCCGCGCGGATGGGCGTGCGCGACACCCCCAGGCGTTCCACGATGGCCAGCTCGGCGATGCGCGACCCCCCGGGCAGTTCACCCGAGAGGATGAGCTCGCGCAGCTGCAGCAGCGCCCGCACCTGGGCGCTTTCGGTGCCACCCATGGTTTCGGCGGCGGGGGACAGGGATTCCTGTGTCATGGGGCCGCAATGTATACAGAAACCACCACTTTTCAAGCGATTCGGCCTTGGATGGGGGTTTTCCATAGGTTTATGTATGCAATCAAGGCTGGCACAGTGCGCCTTCACCCTTTCACAGACCAACGACCAGAGGACGTTTTTCATGACCTTGCGCGCCCATCCCCCGTTCCGTGCCGACCACGTCGGCAGCTTTCTGCGCCCGGCCTATCTGCTGGAAGCCCGTGACCAGTTCTTCAACAAGAAGAGCATCAGCGCCGAGGAACTGCGCAAGGTGGAAGACCGCGCGATCACCGAGATCGTGAAGTTCCAGGCCGACGTGGGGCTGCAATCGATCACCGACGGCGAGTTCCGGCGCACGTATTTCCACATCGACTTCCTCGAGCAGCTGGGTGGCGTGAAGACCGACATTCCGGTGACCATCCGCAAGCCCGACGGCACGGAAGAGTTGGCGCCGCCGGTGATCCGCGTGATCGACAAGGTGCGCCACGCGAAGAACATCCAGCTGGCGGATTTCCAGTACCTCAAGGCGCAGGTGGAAGCGCTGGGCCAGAAAGCGCTCACGCCGAAGGTGACGATCCCCTCACCGACGATGCTGCACTTCCGGGGTGGCCGTGCGGGCATCAGCAAGGAGGCCTACCCCGAGCTGGACCCGGTGTTCTACGACGACGTGGCCAAGGCGTATGGCGACGAGCTGCAAAGCCTGGCGGACGCGGGCTGCAACTACGTGCAGATGGACGACACGAACATGGCCTACCTGTGCGACGAGCGCATGCGCGAGGCGGCGCGCCAGCGGGGCGACGACCCGAACGAGCTGCCGCACCGGTACGCGAACTTCATCAACAAGGTGGTGGCACACAAGCCCAAGGGCATGACGCTGGCGATGCACCTGTGCCGCGGCAATTTCAAGAGCACGCACGCGGCGGCGGGCAACTACGAGCCGGTGGCGGAGGCGTTGCTGTCGGAGATGAAGCTGGACGCGTTTTTCCTGGAGTACGACGACGACCGCTCGGGCGATTTCCGTCCGCTGCGTTACCTGAGCAAGGACAAGATCGTGGTACTGGGCCTGGTCACCACCAAGTTCGGGCAACTGGAAGGCAAGGACGATCTGAAGCGGCGGATTGACGAGGCTTCCAAGTACGCGTCTCTCGATCAGATGTGTCTGTCGCCGCAGTGCGGGTTCTCTTCGACCGTGCACGGGAACAACATCGCGGTTGAAGACCAGCGCCGGAAGCTGGCGCTGGTGGTTGAAACGGCGCGTGAGGTCTGGGGTTGAGTTTCTTGCGGTCGTTGCGTTTATTGCGCTGACCTCGCGGCGGGCCGATGGCGGTGCCCGCCTGCTCCGGCCCTTTATCGCGGATGCGTGTGCCTGGGCGCATCCGTTGCCTCATCAACACCTTGGTTGGCGTGCACCCTCTGTGGCAACCGCGAACGGGGGGCCTGCGCATGCGGGCACCGCCACCGACCCACTACACAAGTAGGCACACCCAGGGTTGCGCGCCCACATCGCTTCTGGGGCGGGTGGTCCGGGCAAGTCAGGCGCTGGCCTTATTCGCGGTTGCCACAGAGGCCGAGCACCAACCAAGGCGTTGACAAAACGGTATCCGCACGCCCGGGCAGACCCCCGCGACAAGCCGGCGCCTGGATTGACCGGACCACCCGACCTCCCACACCAGCAGGCACGAAAAAAGGGCCACCCGAAAACGAGCGACCCCGAGGCATTCAACCGAAAGTTGAATTACTTCGCCTGCTTGGCAATCAACGCACGGGCTTCCGAAACCAGCTTGGCACCATCGATGCCCTTGCCCTGCACTTCCTTCACCCAGTCGGCTTCCACAGCCGCAGCAGCCGCCTTCCAGCGCGCCGTCTCGGCCGCATCCAGCGTCACCACCTTGTTACCCAGCTTCTGCGCCGACGCCAGACCAATGCGGTCACCCTCGTCCATCGCACGGCCGAACAACGCTGCCGTCTCCACACCCGAATTCGCATCGATCACCTTCTTCAGATCCGCCGGCAGCTTGTCATAGCTGTTCTTGTTCATCGTCAGCGCGAACGTCTGCGTGAACAAACCCTGCGGGCCCGAGAACGTCGTATGGTTCTTCACGATCTCCGCGATCTTCAAAGAAGGCACCACCTCCCAGGGAATCGTCGTGCCCTGGATCACGCCCTTGGTGATCGCCTCCGTCACCGCCGGCACCGGCATGCCCACCGGCGTCGCACCCAGCTTCAGCAGCATGTTGCTGATCACGCGCGAACCACCGCGCACCTTCTTGCCCTTCAGATCCTCCAGCTTCGTCAGCGGATCCTTCGTGTGGAACAGGCCAGGGCCGTGCGTGTGCGCCGCCAGCAGCTTCACATCCTTGAACTCGTCGGCCGCGTGCTTCTCCACGAACTCGTGGAATGCGCGCGACGCCGGCTCGGCCGCACCGCTCATGAACGGCAGCTCGAACACCTCGGACTTGCTGAAGCGGCCCGGCGTGTACCCCAGCACCGTCCAGGTGATGTCCACCACGCCGTCGCGCGCCTGGTCGAACAGCTGCGGCGGAGAACCGCCCATGGACATCGCATGGAACAGCTGCACCTTGATGCGACCACCCGACTCCGCCTCCAGCTTCTTCGCCCACGGCACGATGGCCAGCGAAGGAATCGGTGCGGTCGGCGGCAGGAACTGGTGCAGGCGCAGCGTCACGGTCTGCTGGGCCATGGCGTTGCCGGCCAGCATGGCGGCGCCCAGGGCGGCGATCGCAGCAATGGCGCTGCGGCGTCGGAAGAAGGTCATGGAGGAGCTCCTGAGAGAGACAAGGGAAAAGGTCCGTGCGGCGCTCGCCAACCAAGGCGGGCCAGGGCATGACATGTGCCGCGTCAGGCACAAGAGGCACACTGTGCAGCCATCACGGCCCCGATGCCAGACCGTTTAGGTACAAACAGCTATTCCGGTTTGTTATGAAACCTGCTAAGCGCTTTCAACTCGCACGCCCCGCATGAACGCACCCATCCAGTTCCACTTCGACTTCATCTCGCCCTACGGCTACTTCGCCTCGCTGCGCATCGAAGACCTCGCAGCGCGCCACGGCCGCGCGGTGGACTGGCGCGCCATGCTGCTCGGTGTGTCGGTGCTGAAGGTGATGGGCCTTAAGCCGCTGATGGACACGCCGCTCAAGGGCGCCTACACCGGGCGCGACGTGTTGCGTCACGCACGCGAACATGGCCTGCTGATGAAGCGCCAGCCCACCGACCCGGTGATGAACCCCCTGCCCTGCGCGCGCGCCTTCGCCTGGGTGAAGCAGCACCAGCCCGAACATGCGGCTGCGCTGGCGCATGCGATCTACGGCGCGTACTGGGGTGAAGGGCAAGACCTTTCCACACCCGAATCGCTTCGCAAGCTCGCGTTGCCCGACGGGCTTTCGGCCGAAGCCGTTGCAGATGCCGCCGCCGGCGACGAGGCGGCCGCGCTGCTGCGCGCCATGGTTGAAGCGTCGATCAAAGCCGGCGTGTTCGGCTCACCCACGGTGGTGGTGGACGGCGAGCCTTTCTGGGGCGTGGACAAGCTCGATCAGGTCGAGCGGTGGCTGTCGCGCGGCGGCTGGTGACCGCTATTCGAAACGCAGCTCGGTCTGCACCGCCATCGCCGCGAGCCCTTGCATCAGCCGTTCGCGTAAGGCATCGTCGCGCGGGCCTGCCACGGTGATCACCGCGCACTGCCGCCCGCCCCTCTCCAGCGCCTGCACGCGCGCGCTCACGCCCGGCGCCCACTCTCGCACGCTCTCGGTGAGCTTGATCTCGATGGCACGCAGCCGCAGCTCGGGCTTGAACACCTTGCCGATGGCGGTCATCGGCAAGGTCTCCAGCAGCACCACGCGCTTGGGCACGGCGGGCCGCTCATAGACCTGGGGCGCCACAACGGCCAGCAGCTCAGCACCACCCACAGCCTGACCAGGCTTGAGCGTCACGAAAGCTACCGGCACCTCGCCAGCGTAGGCATCGGGTTCAGCCACCACAGCGCACAGCGCCACCGCCGGGTGCGCCAGGAAGGCATCTTCCACCAGGCCGGGGTCGATGTTGTGCGAGCCGCGGATGATCACGTCCTTCGCGCGGCCGGTGATGTGCACACGGCCGGCCTCATCGAGATGGCCCAGATCGCCCGTGACGATCCAGCCCTGCTCGAACATGCCGGCGTTGCGCGCCGCGTCGGTGTAGCCCGGGCTCACGTGCGGCCCGCGCAGCACGAGCACGCCGGTCTCGCCCGCAGCGCAGCGTTCGTCCAGCTTCGCCTCGCCATCGCGCCAGGGCACGGCGTGTACCTCGGTGTAGGGCAGGCGCAGGCCGGCCGAGCCCGGCGTGCGCGGCCCCAGCAGCGGTTCGATGCTCACCAGCCCGGCGCATTCCGTCATGCCCAGGATGTTGCGCACCGCAATGCCGGTGGCCACTTCGAAGCGCTGCGCGAGTTCAGACGGCAGCGGCGACCCGCCGGTGTAGGCCGCGCGCACGGTGGCGATGTCCGCGTCCACCGCCACGCCCATCAGACTGGCCAGCACCGTGGGCACGCAGGCCAGGTGCGTCACGCGCTCGCGCTCGCAGAACTTCCAGTAGCACCGCACGAAGCCGGTGTTGCGCATGCCGCTGAGCGTGGGCAGCACCTGGCGCGCACCCACCGCGAGCAGCGCCAGGCCATAGACGAAGGCACCGGCCACATGGAACAGCGGAAAGCCGTTGATCTCGACCGCGCTTTCATCGACATCGTAGAACGCATGCGCGAACCAGGCCGTGTGCGCCTCGTTGCCCTGCGTGTGCTGCGCGAGCTTGGGTGCACCGGTGGTGCCGCCAGTGTGGAACAGTGCGACCACACGGTCGGGGTGCAGGTCGGGTTCGAAGACGGGTGTGTCGGGCTGCGAAGCGAGCAGGTCCTGCAGCACCGGCACACCGGGCGCGGTCTCATCCCCCACACGGATCTGCATCAGCGGCAGCGCGTGGTGTTGCACCACCTGCTGCGCCACCGGCCACACCGCGAGCTCGCTGTTCGGCCCGAGCACCACCAGCAGCTTCGCGTTGGAGGCCTTGAGCAGCGCAGCGATGTGATCGGGTTGCAGCAGGTAGTTGATCGGGCAGACGCGGCCCGCGAGCTGCGCACCCCACAGCACCGTGTGCGCCTCGGGCGTGTTGGGCGCGAGCAGCGCCACCGCGTCGTCCGGCCCCACACCGAGCGAACGGAACAGGTTGGCCGCGCGGTGGATGTCGGCCAGCAACGCGCGGTAGGTGATGCGCCGCGGCTCGCGGGCCAGGTCCGCGTCCGGCAGGAAGGTGAAAGCCTCGCGATCGGGGAAACGCTCAGCGGCCGCGCGGATCAGCGCGTAGGGACTGCGGTGCGGTGCGGTCTGCTCACGCGGCGCCTGCTCCAGCCGCTCGATGTCGGCCAGCGACCGGAATGCCTTCAGCATGGTGCCTCCTCTGTGAAAGAGCGATTGCGCGCTCGGGGCCTGCCAGCGGATGCCACGGAACCGGCTTTGCCGGGCCGTTGGCGTCGCCCCCGGACGGGGGTCGCGCGTAGCGCGGCGGGGGCGATCATTCCAGACCGAGGAGTCGAACCGCGTTGCCTTTCAGGATGCCCGGCATTACCTCGGGCTTGAAACCGGCGATCTCGAAGTCCTTCATCCAGCGCTCGGGCGTGATCAGCGGGTAGTCGCTGCCGAACAGCACACGGTCCTTCAGCAGCGTGTTGGCGTACTGCACCAGCTGCTTCGGAAAGTACTTCGGGCTCCAGCCTGAAAGATCGATCCACACGTTGGGCTTGTGCGTGGCGACGCTGAGCGCCTCGTCCTGCCACGGGAAGCTGGGGTGCGCCATGACGATCTGCATGTCGGGGAAGTCGATCGCCACGTCGTCCAGGTGCATGGGGTTGCTGTACTCCAGCCGCAGGCCGCCGCCGCAGCGCATGCCGGAACCGATACCGCTGTGGCCCGTGTGGAAGATCGCGGGCAGCTTGTGTGCGTTGATCACCTCGTAGATCGGCCAGGCCATCTTGTCGTACGGGTGGTAGCCCTGCACCGTGGGGTGGAACTTGAAGCCCTTGACGCCCTCTTCCTTGATCAGGCGCTCCGCTTCGCGCGCACCCATCTTGCCTTTGTGCGGGTCGATGCTGGCGAAGGCGATCATCATGTCGCTGTTCTCGCGCGCGGCCTGCGCGATCTCCTCATTGGGAATGCGGCGGCGGCCGAGTTTGGACTCGCTGTCGACCGTGAACATCACCAGGCCGATCTTGCGTTCGCGGTAGTAGGCGATCGTCTCGGCGATGGTGGGGCGGCGGTTGCTGCCGAAGTACTTGTCGGCGGCGCGGTCGTATTCCTCGCCATAGTTGTCGAAGGGGTTGCGGCAACTCACCTCGGCGTGGGTGTGGATGTCGATCGCGAGGAGGTTCTTGTGGTCCATGTCTGTCTCTTGATGGAATGTGGAAACGGGTTCGACCTAGGGTAAACACGGGGGTCGATTTCGGGCTGGCAATCTTGTTTTGGTTATTGTTTATAACAATAATGCAGCCTCACTTCAAGCACGCAAACCCGGCGCTCCGGGGGACGAGACACCGAGACTTTCATGCCCATCCATTCCACCGACATCAGCCTGAGCCTGCAGGGCGCCTCGTCCGAGATCGCCGTGATCACGCTGAACCGGCCCGCCAAGCGCAACGCGCTGAACGACGGCCTCATCCTTGCCCTGCGCGACATTTTCCAGGGCATGCCGCAGAGCGTGCGCGCGGCCGTGATCCACGGCTCGGGCGACCATTTCTGCGCCGGCCTCGACCTCTCCGAACTGCAGGAACGCGACGCCGGCCAGGGCGTGCACCACTCGCGCATGTGGCACTCGGCGCTGGAGTGCGTGCAGCACGGCCCGGTGCCGGTGGTCGCGGCGCTGCACGGTGCGGTGGTCGGTGGCGGGCTCGAGCTGGCCAGCGCCTGCCACATCCGCGTGGCCGACAGCACGTCCTTCTTCGCGCTGCCCGAAGGTTCGCGTGGCATCTTCGTGGGCGGTGGCGGCTCGGTCCGCATCCCGCGCCTGATCGGCGCCGCGCGCATGGCCGACATGATGTTCACCGGCCGCGTCTACAAGGCCGAAGACGGCGAACGCATCGGTCTGGCGCAGTACCTGGTGCCCGAAGGCACCGCGCTGGACAAAGCGCTGGAGCTCGCCACGCGCATCGCCGGCAATGCGCCCCTCACCAACTACGCGCTGATGCACGCCCTGCCGCGCATCGCCGAACAACCGGCCGACCAGGGCTTCTTCACCGAAGCGCTGATGGCCGCCATCGTGCAGAACGCCCCTGAAGCCAAGGAGCGTGTGCGCGCCTTCCTGGAAGGGCGCGCGAACAAAGTCAGCAAGGATTGACCCCCCCGCGCCGCCTTCGGCGTCACCCCCCCAGGGGGCGATGCCAGCGGCCCGGCAAAGCCGGTTCCGCGGCATCCCTGGAGAAAGACACGCGGCTCGCAGGATTGATTGACAACGAATACCACCCGAGAGAGACATGAGCCAGAACCCCACCACGGCCGCGCGTTACCGGCCCCTGAAGTTCGGCGTCACCCGCGCCACGCTGCGCGACGGTGACACCGGCGTGCACTACCTGAGCGCGCAGCAGGAGTTGTCCGCCTTCCCCACGCGCATCACCGACCGGCTGGTGCACTGGGCGAAGACGCGTCCTGAACAGACGCTGTTCGCGCGCCGCACGAAGAATGCCGACGGCACCACCGGCGACTGGCGGCATGTCAGCTTCGCGCAGGCGCTGGAAGCGGCGCGCCGCATCGGCCAGGGCCTGTTGAACCGGGGTCTGTCGGCCGAACGCCCGGTGCTGATCCTGAGTGAGAACGACCTGGAACATGCGCTGCTCGCCCTGGGCTGCGTGTACGCCGGCATCGCCTACTGCCCCACGTCACCCGCCTATTCGCTGGTGAGCCAGGACTTCGACAAGCTGCACCACGTGGTGAAGACGCTCACGCCTGGCCTGGTGTTCGCGGCCGACGCGCACCGCTACAGCCGCGCCATGCTGGCCACGGTGGCACCCGACGTGGAATTGATGACGACCGAAGGCACCGTGCCCGGCCGTGCCACCACGTCGTTCGCCTCGCTGCTGGCCACCGAGCCCACGCCCGAGGTGGATGCCGCCATGGCAGCGACCGGCCCGGACACGATCACCAAGTTCCTCTTCACCTCGGGCTCGACCAAGATGCCCAAGGCCGTGATCAACACGCAGCGCATGTGGTGCGCCAACCAGCAGCAGATGGCCGAGTCCATGCCCGTCCTCGCGGAAGGCCCGCTGGTGCTCGTGGACTGGCTGCCCTGGAACCACACCTTCGGTGGCAACCACAATTTCGGCATGGTGATCTACCACGGTGGCACGCTGTACATCGACGACGGCAAGCCCACGCCCGCGCTGATGGCCGAGACGCTGCGCAACCTGCGCGAGATCGCACCCACGGTGTACTTCAACGTGCCCACGGGGTTCGAGGCCATCGCCAACGCGATGAAGACCGACGAAGCCTTGCGCAAGACCCTGCTCTCGCGTGTGCAGATGTTCTTCTACGCCGGCGCCGCGCTTGCCCAGCCCGTGTGGGACGCCCTGCATGCCGTGCAGGAACAGCAGATCGGCGAACGCATCGTGATGGGCACTGGCCTGGGCATGACCGAGTCCGGGCCCTTCGGCATCTTCGTCACGAGCCCGAACGTGAAAGCAGGTGACCTGGGCCTGCCCACGCCAGGACTGGTGCTCAAACTGGTTGACACCGACGGCAAGACGGAGGTGCGCTACAAGGGACCGAACATCACGCCCGGCTACTGGCGCATGCCGGCCGAAACCGCCGACTCGTTCGACGAGGAAGGTTTCTTCAAGACCGGCGACGCGGTGAAGTGGATCGACGAGACCGACGTGCACCAGGGCCTGAAGTTCGACGGCCGCATCGCGGAAGACTTCAAGCTCGCCACCGGCACCTTTGTGAGCGTGGGCCCGATGCGAGCGAAGATCATCGCGGCCGGTGCGCCCTACATCCAGGACGTGGTGCTCACCGGCCTGAACATGAAGGAAGTCGGCGCCATGGTGTTCCCCACCGGCGCGGTGCGTGCGCTCAGCGGCCTGCCGGCCGAGGCGTCGCTGCACGACGTGCTCAACAGCGAACCGGTGCTGGCGCATTTCCAGCGCGTGGTGAACGACCTGGCGAAAACGTCCACCGGCAGCGCCAGCCGCATCGCGCGCCTGTGCCTGCTGGCCGACGCGCCCACCATCGACCGGGGCGAGATCACCGACAAGGGATCGATCAACCAGCGCGCGGTGCTGGCGCACCGGGCCGAAACCGTGGCGCGCCTGCACGACGACACGCTGCACGCGATCATCAAACCCCAGTAAAGACGAGACGACATGGCTTCCCGAGGCTTCTTCAACGCGTTCGACGACGTCTGGCTGCTCGACGGCGTGCGCACCCCGATGGTGGACTACTGCGGCGCGCTGGGCCACATCTCGCCGACCGACCTGGGCATCAAGGCCGCGCGCGAGGCGCTGGCCCGCGCCGGTGTGCCGGGCGAGCACATCGGCTCGGTCGTCACCGGCAACATGGCGCCGGGTGATTTCGACCAGTTCTTCCTGCCCCGCCACATCGGCCTGTACGCCGGTGTGCCGGTGGAGGTGCCGGCGATCATGGCGCAGCGCATCTGCGGCACCGGCTTCGAGCTGTTCCGCCAGGCGGGCGAACACATCCAGGGCGGCGCCTGCGACGCCGCGCTGGTGGTGGGCACCGAGAGCATGACGCGCAACCCCATCGCCGCCTTCGACCACCGCACCGGCTTCAAGCTGGGCGCGCCAGTGGGCTTCAAGGACTACATGTGGGAGGCACTGAAGGACCCGGCGGCCGGCATCAACATGATCCAGACCGCCGAGAACCTGGCCAAGAAGTACAGCATCGCGCGCGAAGACGTGGACGCCTTTGCCTCCGCCTCGTTCGCGAAGGCGGTGGCCGCGCAGGAAAGCGGGTTTCTCGCCGGCGAGATCGTGCCGGTGGTCACCGAGAAATTCGAGCTCGCGGGTTACAAGACGCGCGGCATCAAGCTGCAGGGCAAGGTGACCGAAGTCGCCACCGACACCCACCCGCGCCTGTCGCCGGTGGACGTGCTCGCCAAGCTCAAGCCCGTGTTCGAAGGTGGCGTGCAGACCGGCGGCAACAGCTCCGCGCTGGTGGATGCGGCGGCGGCCTGCGTGGTCGCGTCTGGCGCGTACGCCAAGGCCAACGGCAAGAAGCCGCTGGCGCGCGTGGTCGCGGCCGCTGCCGTCGGCGTGCCACCCGAAATCATGGGCATCGGCCCGGCACCGGCGATCCGCCTGCTGCTGGAGCGCACCGGCCTGAAACTGTCGGATATCGCACGCTTCGAAGTGAACGAAGCGCAAGGCGCACAAACCCTGGCCGTGGCGCGTGAACTCGGCATGGACCTGGAGCGTCTGAACGTCAACGGCGGCGCCATCGCACTGGGCCACCCACTGGCGGCCACCGGCGTGCGCCTGACGCTCACGCTGGCGCGTGAACTGCAGCGCAGCGGCCAGCGCTACGGCATCTCCAGCGCCTGCGTGGGGGGTGGCCAGGGCATGGCCTTGCTGATCGAAAACCAGAACCCCTGAAACGGAGACAACAGACCATGAACATCCAAGGACAAGCAGCCCTCGTCACCGGTGGTGGCTCGGGCCTGGGCGAGGCCGCCGCGCGCGAACTCGCGCGGCTGGGCGCCAAGGTCGCCGTGCTCGACGTGAACCTGGACAACGCGAAACGCGTGGCGGCCGACATCGGCGGCATCGGCATCCGTTGCGACATCACCGACACCGAGAGCCTGCAGGCCGCGCTCGACCAGGCCGCTGCCGCGCACGGTCCGGCGCGCATCCTGATGAACATCGCTGGCATCGGCACCGCCAAGCGCGTGGTCGGCAAGGACGGCAGCGCCGCGCCGCTGGACGACTTCGCCCGCGTGATCAACGTGAACCTGATCGGCACCTACAACGCCAGCCGGCTGTTCGCCGCCGCCTGCGCCAAGCTCGATCCACTGGAAGATGGCGAGCGCGGTGTGATGATGTTCACCGCCAGCGTGGCCGCGTTCGACGGCCAGGTCGGCCAGCAGGCCTACAGCGCGTCCAAGGGCGGGCTCGTGGGCATGACGTTGCCGATGGCCCGAGATCTGGCGCAGCACGGCATCCGCGTCTGCACCGTGGCGCCCGGCCTGTTCGCCACGCCGCTGATGAAGCAGTTGCCCGAGCCCGTGCAGACTTCGCTGGCCGCGAGCATTCCTTTTCCCCCGCGCCTGGGCAAGCCGGAAGAGTTCGCCCAGCTCGCCGCGCACATCGTCACCAACACGCACCTCAATGGCGAAGTGATCCGCCTCGATGGCGCACTCCGCATGGCCCCGCGATAACCCCTATGACCAAGACCGTTGTTTACGAAGTGGAAGTGATGTTCGGTGACTGCGATCCCGCGGGCATCGTGTTCTTTCCGAATTTCTCGAAGTGGATGGACGCGTCCTCGCTGAACTTCTTCAAGCAGTGCGGTGTGCCGCCCTGGCGTGAGACGAAGAAGACGCGCGGCATCGTGGGAACCCCGCTGCTGGAGATCCACACGAAATTCATGCGCCCTGCCACCTACGGCGAACGCCTGCAGATCCACACCAGCGTGACCGAATGGCGCGAGAAGGTGTTCATCCACCGGCATGTGGTGAAGCGCGGCGACGACGTGCTGTGCGAAGGCACGGAAACGCGCGCCTTCGTGATCCACCCGCCCGAGGCCCCCGATCGCATCAAGGCGATTCCCGTGCCCGAAGACATCAAGGCCCTCTGTTCCTGAACCCGCGTTTTCCCCGCCCTTTCCCTTTTTCACCACCCCAGAAGGAGACTCGAATGAAAGCTGTCAAAACCCTCGTCGCCGTCGCCGTCACGGCCCTGGCCAGCACCGCGGCGCTGGCCGACATCAACGTCGGCGTGATCCTCTCGCTCACGGGCCCGGGCTCCGGCCTCGGCATTCCGATGCAGAACCAGTTCAAGCTGTTCCCGCAGACCATCGGCGGTGAGAAGGTCAACCTGATCATCCTGGACGACGCAAGCGATCCGGGCAAGGGCGCGGCCAACGCGCGCCGCCTGGTGACCGACGACAAGGTCGACGTCATCATCGGCTCCACCCTCACCCCGGTGGCCGCGGCCATCGCCCCGGTGGCGGCCGAAGCCAAGACCGTGCAGCTGGCCGCTTCACCGGTGGGCGTGCCACCCGGTGCCGACCAGTGGCTGTTCCGCCTGCCGCAGGGCAACGATGTGATGGGCTACGCCGTGGTCGAGCACATGAAGAAGCAGGGCATCAAGACCATCGGCTTCCTCGGCTACACCGACGCCTACGGCGAGCTGTGGCTCAAGGCCATGACGCCGCTGGCCGAGAAGGCCGGCATGAAGATCGTGGCCACCGAGCGCTTCGCGCGCGCCGACACCAGCGTGACGCCACAGGCGCTCAAGCTCACCGCCGCCAACCCGGATGCCATCCTGGTGGTGGCGACCGGTTCGGGTGCCGCCATGCCGCACAAGGCCATCATCGAACGCGGCTACAAGGGCAAGATCTACCAGACGCACGCCGCGGCCACGCCCGACCTGGTGCGCATCGGTGGCAAGGACGTGGAAGGCTCCTTCGTGGTCTCTGGTCCGGCCGTGATCGCCGAACAGCTGCCTGACAACCACCCGTCCAAGAAACTGGCCATGGACTTCGTCACCAACTACGAGAAGCTGGTCGGCGCGGGCATGCGCAACCAGTTCGCGGGCCACGCCTACGACGCCGCCATCGCATTGAACAAGGCCGTGCCGATCGCTTTGAAGACCGGCAAGCCCGGCACGCAAGAGTTCCGCACCGGTCTGCGCGACGCACTCGAAACCATGGGCCGCACCGTGTTCGCGCACGGCGTGATGAACTGGACCAAGGACGACCACTGGGGCTTCACCAACGAAACCGGTGTGATGCTGAAAGTGGTCGACGGCAAGTTCAAAGTCGAGTAACTCCCCCCTGCGCCGCTGACGCGGCATCCCCCCTCTGTGGCGCGCCTTCGGCGCTTCGAGGGGGGACGACACCTGGGGCCGGCGGAGCCGGACCCTCGGTGTCCCTGTTCGAGAGTGTCTCTTTCCTGCGCTGAGGCTTTTTATGGATTTCTCAATCGCCAGCATCCTGGCGTTGGATGGTCTGACCAACGGTGCGGTGTACGCGCTGCTGGGGCTGGCCATCGTCCTGGTGTTCACCGTCACCCGGATCATCTTCATTCCCCAGGGTGAGTTCGTCGCGTACGGCGCGCTCACGCTGGCCATTTTCCAGACCGGCAAGGTGCCCGGCACCGTCTGGCTGCTGTTGCTGCTGGCAGGTGTGGCCGCGCTCATGGAGCTGTCCGGTCGCTGGCAGCATCAGCGCAATGCGCTGGTCGCCTTCAAGGCAGCGGGCCGCACGCTGGCCCTGCCGGTGGTGGTCTCCCTCATCGCCATCTGGGCCGCGCCGCAGCAGTTTCCGCTGTGGGTGCAGGCGGTGCTCAGCGTGGCGATCGTCACGGTGTACGGTCCGCTGGTCTACCGCGTGGCCTACCAGTCGCTGGAAAGCTCCACGCCGCTGGTGCTGCTGATCGTGTCGGTCGGCGTGCACTTCGCCATGACCGGTCTGGGCCTGCTGTTTTTCGGTGCGGAAGGCTTCCGCAATCCCTCCTTCTGGGACACGCGCTTCAGCGTCGGCCCCGTCATGCTGTCGGGCCAGGCCATCATCACCTTCGCCGCCGTGGTGGCGCTCATCGTCATGCTCTGGCTGTACTTCGAGCGCTCGCTGCGCGGCAAGGCCTTGCGCGCCATCGCCGTGAACCGCACCGGCGCGCGCCTCATGGGCATCTCTTCGCAGGCCTCGGGCCAGCTCACCATGACCATGGCCGCCTTCATCGGCGCACTCTCGGGCCTGCTGATCGGCCCGACCACCACGGTGTTCTACGACTCCGGCTTCCTGATCGGCCTCAAGGGCTTCGTGGCCGCCGTGGCCGCCGGCCTGTCCAGCTACCCGGGCGCGCTGGCCGCGGCGCTGGGGGTCGGCGTGATCGAGGCCTTCGGCTCGTTCTGGGCCAGCGCCTTCAAGGAAGTGATCGTGTTCACCCTGATCCTCCCCGTCCTGCTGTTCCGCTCGCTGCGTAGCAAGCACTCCGACGAGGACCACTAGATGAAGCTCCCCCCGAAGCGCCTGCGGCGCCTCCCCCCACGGGGCAACACCTGCGGCCTGGCAAAGCCAGTTCCGCGGTGTTCTGGAATGGCGTTGTTTCACACGGGTAGATAACCGATATGCCAAAAACTCAAAACATAGGCCTGCTGATCCTGGCCGCCGCGATCCCGCTGCTGGTGATCGCACCCCTGCCCGATTTCTGGATCACCCAGCTCAACTACATCGGCATCTACAGCATGACGGTGCTGGGCCTGATCCTGCTCACCGGCGTGGGCGGCCTCACCTCCTTCGGCCAGGCCGCCTTCGTCGGCATCGGTGCCTACACCACGGCCTGGCTCACGCTCAACACCGGCATGTCGCCCTGGATCACGCTGTTCATCGGCATGGCGCTGACGGCGGGCAGTGCGCTCATCGTGGGCCTGATCACGCTGCGCATGTCCGGCCACTACCTGCCGCTGGCCACCATCGCCTGGGGCCTGTCGCTCTACTACACCATGGGCAACCTCGATGCCCTGGGCAAGTACGACGGCCTGCTCGGCATCAAGAGCCTGACCATCGCTGGGTACGACATCGGCCAGGGCCGCGCCTTCTTCGTGCTGACCTGGGTCATCCTGCTGGCCTTCGTTGCCGCGCTGCTGTACCTGCTCGATTCGCGCGCAGGCCGCGCCATGCGCTCGCTCAAGAGCGGCTCCCAGATGGCCGAGGCGATGGGCATCAACACCTTCCGCTACAAGGTGACGATGTTCGTGCTGGCCGCGCTGTTCGCGTCCGTCGCGGGCTGGTTGCTGGCGCACTTCCAGCGCACGGTGAACCCCTCGGCCTTCGGTCTGAAGATGGGCATCGAGTACCTGTTCATGGCGGTCATTGGTGGAGTCGGCTATGTGTGGGGCGCCATCGTCGGCGCCGGCCTGATCCGCGTGCTGGAAGACCAGCTGCAGGTGCTGCTGCCCAAGCTCATCGGCACCAGCGGCAGCTACGAGGTGATCGTCTTCGGCATCGCGCTCGTCGTGGTGCTCAAGTACCTGCCCGACGGCCTGTGGTCCATCGTCGGCAGAAACAGGAAACCCAGGCCGCGCACGGTGGACTGGCAGAACGCCCCCGCCCTGCCCGAGCGCACCAAGCCCGCCACCGGCGAGCTCGTGCTCGATGTGAAGAAGGCACGCATGCAGTTCGGCGGCCTGGTGGCGGTGAACGACATCAGTTTTCAGATCCATGCCGGCCAGATCGTCGGCCTGATCGGTCCCAACGGCGCCGGCAAGTCCACCACCTTCAACCTCATCACCGGCGTGCTGCCGGCCACTGCGGGCGAGGTGCAGTTCCAGGGTGGCAACGTCATTGGCAAACCCTCGCGCGCGATCGCGCAGCTGGGCATGGCACGCACCTTCCAGCACGTGAAGATGATCCCCGACATGACCGTGCTGGAGAACGTGGCACTGGGTGCCCACACGCGTGGCCACAAGGGTGTGCTGCCCGCCATGCTGCGCGCCAACCGCGCCGAGGAACGCCAGCTGTTCCGCGAGGCACAGCGCCAGCTGGAGCGCATCGGCATGGGCGAGTACCTGCACGAACAGGCCGGCAACCTGGCCATGGGCCCGCAGCGCCTGATGGAGATCGCGCGCGCCCTCTGCGCCGACCCGACGCTGCTGCTGCTCGACGAACCCGCCGCCGGTCTGCGCCACAAGGAGAAGCAGGCCCTGGCCGGCGTGCTGCGCCAGCTCAAGGCCGAAGGCATGAGCATCCTGCTGGTGGAACACGACATGGACCTGGTGATGCAGATCTGCGACCACCTCGTGGTGATGGAATTCGGCACCCTGCTCACGCAAGGCCCGCCGGAACAGGTGCAGCAGGACCCCAAGGTGCGCGCGGCTTACCTCGGCACGGAGCATTGACATGAGCACAACACCCATTCTTCAAGTCAAGGGCCTGCGCGCCGGCTACGGCCGCGCCGAGGTGCTGCACGGCATCGATCTGCAGGCCCAGCGCGGTGGCGTGATCACCGTCATCGGACCCAACGGTGCCGGCAAGTCCACGCTGCTCAACACCCTCATGGGCATCCTGCCCGGCCAGGGTGTGGTCGAGTTCCGCGGGCAGGACATCTCCACCCTCACGCTCGAAGAACGCGTGATGAACGGCATGGCCCTGGTGCCCGAGAAGCGCGAGCTCTTCGGCACCATGCCGGTGGAAGACAACCTGCTGCTCGGCGGTTTCCGCCAGATGCGCCTGGGCAACGCCAAGTGGCGCAGCCGGCTCGATGACGTCTACAGCATCTTCCCCCGCCTGCAGGAACGCCGCGAACAGCTCGCGGGCACGCTCTCCGGCGGCGAGCGCCAGATGCTGGCCGTGGGCCGCGCACTCATGTCGGCACCCGACCTGCTCATGCTCGACGAACCCAGCCTCGGCCTGGCACCGCTGATCGTGAAGGAAATCTTCGCCATCATCGACCGCCTGCGCCAGACCGGCGTGACCATCGTGCTGGTCGAGCAGAACGCGCGCGCCGCGCTGCAGGTGGCCGACCATGGCTACGTGCTCGAGATGGGTGAACTCAGTGCCCAGGGCCCCGCCAGCGAACTCGCCAGCGACCCGCGCGTGATCGAGACCTACCTCGGCACCGCGCGCAAGACGACCGCCGTTTCCGCATGAACGCCCACCAGCCCCGGGCCGCGGAGCACGCCTTCGTGCTGTTCGACGTGCTGCGCGCGCACGAGCGCCTGGCCGAATTGCCCGCGCTGGCCGAACACGCTGATACCGGCCTGCTCACACAGGTCATCGAGGAAGCCGGCAAGTTCGTCGGCGAGGTGATCGCCCCGCTCAACCGCGAGGGCGATGAGGTCGGCGCGCAATGGTGGGATGGCGCGGTCACCATGCCGCCGGGCTTCCGCGATGCCTACCAGGCCTTCTGGCAGGCCGGCTGGCCTTCGCTGGCGAGTGCGCCAGAAGACGGCGGCCAGGGCCTGCCCACCGTGGTGGAAGCGGTGCTGCACGAGATGCTCAACGCCGCCAACCACGGCTGGACCATGGCGCCCGGCCTGCTGCACGGCGCCTACGAATGCCTGCGGCACCACGCGAGCGACGACCTCAAGGCGCGCTATCTCGAGAAGCTCGCATCGGGCGAGTGGCTGGCCACCATGTGCCTCACCGAACCCCACGCCGGCAGCGACCTGGGCCTGGTGCGCACCCGCGCCACACCGTTGCCCGACGGCCGTTTTGCGCTGAGCGGCACCAAGATCTTCATCTCCGGCGGCGAACACGACCTGAGCGACAACATCGTGCACCTCGTGCTCGCGCGCCTGCCCGATGCACCGCCCGGCCCCAGGGGCCTGTCGCTCTTTCTCGTGCCCAAGTTCCACGAGGACGGCAGCCGCAGCGCCGTGCACTGCGAACGCATCGAGGAGAAGATGGGCCTGCACGGCAGCCCCACCTGCGTGATGCGCTTCGACGAGGCACAGGCCTCCATCGTCGGCGAACCCGGCAAGGGCCTCAACGCCATGTTCGTGATGATGAACGCGGCGCGCCTGCTCGTGGGCCTGCAAGGCGTCGGCCTGCTCGATGCCGCCTGGCAAAAGGCCAATGCCTACGCGCAGGAGCGCCGCCAGATGCGCGCCCCCGGCACCGCGAGCAAGGCGGGCGAGGCCGATCTGATCGTGCTGCACCCGGCGATGCAGCGCATCCTGAACACGCAGCGCGCCTGGATCGATGCCGGGCGCGTCATCGCCTACCGCACCGCGCTCGAACTCGACGTGCAGAAGCACCACCCCGATGCCACGCAGCGCGAGGCCGCCGCGCGCTGGTGCAGCCTGGTCACGCCGGTGCTCAAGTCCGCGTGGACCGAACAGGCCTTCGCCGGCGGCAGCGCCTGCCTGCAGGTGTTCGGCGGGCACGGCTACGTGCGCGAGTGGGGCATCGAACAACACGTGCGTGACGCGCGCGTGGCGATGATCTACGAGGGCACGAACGAGATCCAGGCGATCGACCTGCTGGTGCGCAAGACCCTGACGGACGGCGCCGCCGGACTGCTGGCCCTGCTGGCCGACCTCGCCACCGATCTCGGTACCCAGCCCGAAGCCCAGGGCACCCGCGATGCCCTGGCGCGCTTCGGTGACTTCATCCGCAACCGCGTGGTGCCGCTGGCTGGCACCACCCCCGACCGCCCCTTCTGGCTGGCCGACGACTTCCTGCGCGCCACCGCCCTGCTGCTCATGGCCTGGGCCTGGGAGCGCCTCGCGGCGACAGCCGGGCACGGCGCCGATGCGCGCGCGGCCTTCTGGCGCTGGGTCTGGCCCGAGTTCGAGATGCGCCTGACGATGATGGACGCCTCCCTCACCGGCTAAGCTCCGCGTCCACCACCATGCCAGCCCCGTCTTCCAACTCCACCGCCAACGCCTTGCGCCGGGTGTACCGCCCGCGCAAGCCGCCGTCCACCATGCCGGTCTCGCCCAGCAACGCGGCCGACAGCGCTCCCGAGATCGACACCAGCTACCTCGAGACCCTGCTCGGCTACAACGCGCGCCGCACCGCGCTCGCGGTGATCGCCGTGTTCCTGCGCCGCATGGAGCCGCATGGCATGCGCCCCGTGGACTTCTCGGTGCTCTCGGTGGTGGCGCACAACCCCGGTGTCACCTCCCGCCAGATCTGTTCCACGCTGGACATCCTGCCACCCAACCTCGTGGGCATGGTCAAGAGTCTTCAGAAACGCGGCCTGATCCTGCGCAAGCCGCACCCCACCGACCGCCGTGCGCAGGGACTGCACCTCTCGGCCGCCGGACAGCGGCTCTACCGCGAAGCCCAGGCGACGGCCACCTCGCTGGAGCTCGACGTGGCCGACCGCCTGTCGGCCGAGGAACTGCAGACCCTCATCGGTCTGCTGCGCAAGGTGTACCGGCGCGATGCGCCGGTGGCGAGCGAACCGCAATCCGGGTAAATCCGGAGCCTTGGCCTTTGCGCCACACTGCCATACCGCACAGCTAGCAAACTGGTAGCGAACGGTTTTCCTGCTTATAGTGCGAGAGCCGAGAGGGCCGCCCCAGGAGACCGAGCATGAGTGCCAAGGACAACGCCGCCGTGATCCAGCTCTTCGATCTGTTGGAATCGCGCTATGCGCTGCGCGTGATCTGGGCCCTGAGCGACGGCCATCCGCAGACCTTCCGGCTGCTGCAGGACAGTGTGGGCGGGGTCACGCCCAACACGCTCAACACGCGCATCAAGGAGTTGCGCGCCGCCCATCTGCTGGACCATTCCGGCAAGGGCTACAAACTCACGCCGCACGGTGCCGAGCTGGCACGCAGCCTCGGCGACCTGCGCACCTTCGCCAGCCGCTGGCACCAGCGCAATCTGCTCAACGCGCGCGACGGAGCCGCCACGCCGCGCAATGCGCTGCGCCCACCCGCCTGACACGCGCGGCCCCCACCGCGGCCTTCTGCGGGCCGCTGCCGAAAATACGATGCGACAAGATTGGGTGCAACCCATCAATGGCGTGCATGAAATACGAAATACGCACGCAATCGTACGAAGCCCACCCCGGCGTACCCCATGCCAACAGGGGTTTTGAGAGGGAAACACGGTTCACGACGCGCTGAGATCCGCGTGGCATGCATCGTGCTGAAAGGCACGCATTCATTCACCACCACGATCGCGTATGACCACGTTCACCATCGCCCCCGAGAGCATCGGAAAGCTCCGTGTCTCCGAGATTCCCTACGCCTTGCATTCGGCCCCCGAGAGCGAGGCCATGGAACAGGCCAGCATCTTCGAAGGCCCCACCTGGGTCTACGTCGGCATCGACCTGGAGATATCCACCCCTGGCACCTTCAAGACCACGTGGATCGGCAGCACGCCCGTCATCGTCCTGCGCGACGAGCATGGCGACATCCGCGTGCTCGTCAACCGCTGCGCGCACAAGGGATCCATCCTCTGCTTCTCGCAGGAGGGCCAGACCAAGTCGCTCAGCTGCCCGTACCACAACTGGGTGTATGACCTGCGCGGCAACCTCAAGCGCGTTGCGTTTGCCAAGGGCGTCAATGGCAAGGGCGGCGTGCCGGAAGACTTCGACTACGCGAAGAACGGACTGCGCAGCCTGAAGGTCGCCACCTTCTCGGGGCTGATCTTCGCGAGCTTCTCCGACAACCCGCCCGACATCCAGACCTACCTCGGCTCGCGCGTGCAGCACCACATCGCCCGCACGATCGGGCGGCCGATGAAGATCATCGGCACCTACCGGCAGCGGATGCGCAACAACTGGAAGCTGTACATGGAGAACACGCGCGACTCGTACCACGCGAGCCTGCTGCATGTGTTCTTTACCACCTTCCGCCTCAACCGGCTCGACATGGCCGGCGGAATGGCCATCAGCGAGAACCAGTGGAACAGCATCAGCTACACGGAATCGGTCGAGCAATTCAATGACGAGGCCTACAGCGGCAACCGCTCACTGCAATCGGACATCCGATTGGCCGACCCGACGCTGGTCAGGCAATTCAAGGAATTCGATGACCCGATCGTGAGCTCGATCACCTCGGTGTTTCCGAATCTGATCATGCAGCAGATCGGCAACTCACTCGCGGTGCGCCAACTCATTCCGCGCGGCGTGGACGAATGCGAACTGGTGTGGGTACTGCTGGGTGCACAGGACGACACGCCCGAACAATCCATGGCCCGCATCAAGCAGGCCAACCTGGTCGGACCGGCCGGCCTGGTGTCGCTGGAGGACGGGATCATCGGCAACTTCATCCAGCGAGGTATCCGCCACCCGGGTGAGCACAAGGCGGTCATCCGCATGGGGGGTGACGACGTGGCGAGCCTGGACTCGCGCGTGACGGAAACCGCGGTGCGCGGTTTCTGGAAGGCCTACAAGGACTGCATGGGAGCCGCAGCATGAACGCCTCGCTCACCACCGAACTGAACGCACTGGCCAAGCGGCCCACACGGCCCGCCGACCATGCCGCCATCGTCGAATTGCTGACCCTCTGCGCCGACGGCCTGGACGACCAGCGCTTCGACGAGTGGCCCGACCACTTCACCGACGACGCGAACTACCGCGTGACCACCGCCGAGAACCTGCAGAAGGGTTACCCCGTCGGCCTCATCGACTGCATCGGCAAACCCATGATGGTCGATCGGCTGTTCGGCCTGAAATCGGCCAACGTCTTCGAACCGCACGCCTACCGCCACATCCTCAGCCACCCGCTCGTTCGCCAGACGGGCGACGCCACCTGGCGCGTGAAGACCAGCTTTCTGCTGGCGCGAACGATGGCGGCCCGGGACGCGCGTCTCTTTCTCTGCGGTCACTACGACGACGTGGTGGTGCGCACGGACGAAGGCATGCGCTTCGCCTCCCGTCAGGTCGTGCTCGACGCCTCTCTCATTGACCTCCTCATCGTGATCCCCATATGAAAATCACCCACGCCTTTCTTCCGCGCATGCACCGCCGCTGCGCCATCGCCCTTCTGCTCACGGCCGGCTCGGCACTGGCGCAGGAACCCCCACGCCCTGGCAAGTACCCGGAGCGCGCCGTGCGCCTGGTCGTGCCCTTCCCCGCCGGCGGCACCAGCGACATCGTCGCCCGGCTGATCGCCGACAAGGCGAGCCTGACCACGGGCCAGCCCTGGATCGTGGACAACAAGCCCGGTGCGGGCGCGGCCATCGGCACCCTTCATGTGGTGAAGGCCCCCGCCGACGGGTACACCATCCTGCTGGGCGCGGCTGGCCCCATCGCCATGAGTCCACACATCAGCAAGGTGGGCTACGACGTGGAGAGAGACCTCGCCCCCGTGGTCAACATCGCCGCCGTGCCCAACCTGGTGGCCGTGCACCCGAGCGTGAAAGCGGCCAGCCTGTCCGAGCTGGTGGCGCTGACGCGCCAGAGCGCCACCCACTTCAACTACGCATCGGCTGGCAACGGCACCACCGCGCACTTTGCGGGTGAGTTGTTCAAGTCGCTCTCGGGCGCCGAAGCCACACACATTCCATACAAGGGCACGTCGGCAGCCATGGTGGATCTGGTGTCCGGCCAGGTGCAGTTCGCCATCGACAACCTGCCCGCCATGCTGCCCTTCGTGCAAAGCGGCCAGCTGCGCCCGCTGGCGGTCACCGGCACCGAGCGCTCAACCGCCGCGCCCGGTGTACCCACCTCAGCGGAGGCGGGCATGCCCAACCTGATTGTGAAAGGCTGGTTCGGCATCTTCGCGCCAAAGAGCACGCCGCCCCAGATCGTGAACTACCTGGCCCAGGAGATCACGCGCATCGTCAACACGCCGGAGATGCTGGCCGCGCTGCGCAAGAACGGTGCCGAGCCCGAAGTGCGCGGGCCCGAGGCGTTCGCCGCCTTCGTGCGCGAGGACAACGCGCGCTGGGCCGACGTGGCCCTCAAGGCCAAGCTGCGCACAGACTGATCAGGGCTGGCCAGCCAGGACAAGCATGCGGCGGGCCACGGCCTCCACATGCTCGCGCATGGCGGCGAAGGCCTGCGGGCCATCGCCCTGCTCCAGGGCCAGCAACACCTCGGGATGCCCGCCGCCCGTGCGGGCGGGCGAGAGCTGGCGACGGTAGTAGGTGTAGCGAAGCCGCGTAATCTGGATCATGAGTTGCTCCCGCATGGTCGTCAGCACGGGGTTGCCGGCGCCGTCCACCACGGTGCGGTGAAAGGCGTCGTTGAGCTGAAAGTACGTCCTGGGGCTCGACGACTGGTCGAGCCGTTCCATGTGGCCGTGGATCTGTCGCAGCGCGGTGAGGCAATCCGCGGGTTGGCGCAGGGCCACCTGCTCGGCGGCCCCGGCCTCCAGAAGGGCCAGGACGCGGAACGTGCCCTCCAGCTCTTTCGGGCAAGGCCGCGACACCACCGCCCCCACGTTGACCACGAGTTTGAGCAGGCCCTCGGCCTCCAGCACGCGGAAGGCGTCGCGCAACGGGGTACGCGAAATGCCGAACTGTTCGCACAACAGTGGCTCGGGCAGGCGGTCGCCTGGGCGCCAGTGTCCCTCGATGATGTCCTGGCGCAGCTTGGGCAGGATCTGGGTGCTGATCGGCGGGCGGGTGACGAAACTGATGCCGGACATGGTGACCTCGCAGCGGGAATTCGGGGGGCGACATTCCGGCATGCAAAGGCAGTGCCAGCATCGGGCGCTCAGAACGCCGCCACCACCCCGTCCGAACGCGGATCCGAGCCGCCCACCAGCCTTCCGCTGGTGTCGCGCAGCAGGCAACCCGCGTGGCCGAAGGTTTCGTCGAAGTCGCCCAGCACCTCCACCTCGTGACCGCGCCTGCGCAGTTCGTCGATCGTGGCCGCCGGAAAGCGGCTCTCCAGCTTGAGGCTGTCGGACGACTGCCCCCAGGTGCGGCCCAGCAGCCAGCGCGGGGCGGAGATGGCGGCCTGCGGGTCCATGCCATACACCACCGTGCGCGTGAACACCGCCGACTGGCTCTGCGGCTGGCCGTCGCCACCCATGTTGCCGTAGACCATCACGCGGCCATCGGCCAGCAGGGCAAGCGCGGGGTTCAGTGTGTGGAAGGGCTTCTTGCCCGGCGCCAGCGCGTTGATGTGCGCAGCGTCCAGCGAGAAGGAAGCGCCACGGTTCTGCCAGGTGATGCCGCTCTCGCCCAGCACGATGCCGCTGCCGAACTCGTGGTAGATGCTCTGGATCATCGAGACCGCGTTGCCCTGACCATCGATGACACCCAGCCACACCGTGTCGGCCGGGCCCTTGCCCTGGCCCCAGGGCGCGGCGCGCGTCGGGTCGATGCGCGCGGCCTGTGCATCCAGGGCAGCCGGATCGAGCAGCGCCTGCGCATCGATCGACATGAAAGCCGGGTCGGTGATGTGGCGGTCGCGCACCGCGAAGGCTTGCTTCACCGACTCCACGGCGAGGTGCACGTAGTCGGGCCCGAGGTGGTCCAGGCCCTGAATGCCGAGGCGGTCCAGCAGCCCGAGGATGGTGAGAGACACCACCCCCTGCGTGGGCGGCGGCATGTTGTAGAGGTGGCCGGCGCTGTGCCGCAGCACCAGCGGCTCGCGCAGCAATCCCTGATGGGCTTGCAGATCGGCCAGCGCGAGCGGGCTGCCGGCGGCCTGCAGGTCTCGGGCGATGCCGCGCGCGAGGTCACCACGGTAGAAGTCATCGAGCCCGGCGCGCGCGAGGTGTTCGAAGGTGTCGGCCAGGCGCGGCTGGCGGAACAGTTCGCCGGCCTGCTGCACCGCACCGCCGGGCAGATACACCTCGGCGAAGCCATGCACCGCTTCGAGTTCGACGCGCTTGCTGGCGGTGTTGCGCTGCTGGCTGGCGGTGGCCGGCGTGCCGTGGCGGGCGTAGTCGACCGCGTCGGCCAGCAGGCGCGACAAGGGCATGCGCCCACCCAGCCGCTCGCGGCTGAGTTGCAAGGCCTGGTCCCAGGCGCTCAGCGTACCCGCCACGGTCAGCGCCGCGTCGCCACCCCGGAAAGGAATGCTTGCACGGCCCGCGTAGCGTGTGGTGTCGGCCGCGGCGGCACCGGAGCCGTCGACACCCCGCACCGTGTGGCTGCCGCCGTCGGGCGTGGCGATGAGCCAGAAGCTGTCACCGCCGATGCTGTTCATATGCGGGTAGACCACTGCAATGGTGGCCGCCGCGGCGACCATGGCCTCGATCGCGTTGCCGCCTTCGCGCAGCACCGCCAGCGCGGATTGGGCGGCGGTGGCGTGCGGCGCCACCGCGATGCCGCGGCGTCCCTGGATGGCTTGGTTCATGTTGCTCAATCGCTCCAGCGAACAAGCAGCTTCTCGGCCCGCTCGACGAGGTAGTACAGCACGATGCTGATGACGGTGAGCGCCACCAGCGCGCTGAAGGCCAGTGGCGTGTTCGACTGCGCAGTGGCGGTGAGGATCAGGAAACCCAGGCCCTGTTCGGAGCCGACGAATTCGCCGATCACCGCGCCGATGACCGCAAACGTGATACCCACCTTGCAACCCACCATGATCTGCGGCATGGCCTGCGGCAGCCGCAGGCGCCAGAAGGTCTGCCAGCGGCTGGCGCGCAGCGAACGCATGAGGTCCATGCGCCCGCGCGAGGCGGACTCCAGGCCGGCCGTGGCGCTGACGATGATCGGGAAAAAGCAGACCAGGAAGACCACGATGATCTTGGGCAGCACACCGAACCCGGCCCACAGCGTGATGAGCGGCGCAATGGCGACCTTGGGCACGGACTGCAACACCAGCAACGCGGGGTAGATGGTGTGCTTGAGCAGCGGCGTGAAGGCGATCAGCATGGCCAGCGGCAGCGCCAGAGCCACCGCAGCCGCGAACCCGACCAGCGTCTCGTAGAGCGTGACCCAGGAATGCACCAGCAGGTCCTGCCGCCATTCGTTGGCCACCTGCACGATCGAGGCGGGCGAAGGCAGGATCCATTGCGGCAGCTGCAGGCTGCGCACCGCGAGTTCCCACACGGCGAGCATCGCGACGACGGACAGCGCGGTCAGGCCCGTGCGCACCACGGCCGGATGGAGCGTGCTCTTTTTCATGCGGCCTCCTTGCGGGGCGAGAAGATGAGTTTGCGGATGTGCTGCGTGAGCTGCGTGAAGCGCGGCAGCGCGGCCGTCTCCTCGTTGCGCGGCCGAGGCAGGTCGATGGGGATGATCTCGACGATGCGGCCCGGCCGCGGGGACATGACCACCACGGTGTCGGACAGCAGCACGGCCTCGTCGATGTCGTGCGTGATGAGCAAGGCGGTCTTGCGCGCCTTCTCCCACATGCGCAGCAGTTCCAGCGACAGCTCTTCGCGCGTGAGGGCGTCGAGCGCGCCGAAGGGCTCGTCGAGCAGCAGCACGCGCGGATCGGTGGAGAGCGCGCGGCAGAGCGCGGCGCGCATCTTCATGCCGCCCGACAGCTCGGCGGGCTTGCGCCGCGCGAAGTCTGCCAGGCCCGACATGCGCAGCAGCTCCTGCACCCGCTGGCGGCTGGCCTCGGCCGGCATGCCGTAGATCTCGGTCGGCAGCATCACGTTCTGCTCGATGGTGAGCCAGGGAAACAGCACGTGTTCCTGGAAACCGATGCTGACGTCGCGCGAGGGGCCGTCGAGTTCACGGCCCTCGCGCAGCACAACACCTTCGGTGGCGTCTTCCAGGCCGGCCAGGATCTTGAGCAGGGTGGACTTGCCGCAGCCGGACGCCCCCACGATGGACACAAAACTGCCCGGTGGGATGTCGAGGTCGATGCCGGTCAGGGCCAGTGTGGTTCCACTGGCGGTCTCGTAGGTCTTGGAGACCCGGCTCACGTGGAAGATGGGCGTCTGCGTCGTGGGCGGGGCCAGCAGACTCGGGTCGAGGTAGGGAAGGTTCATGACAGGAAGACAGGAGGGGCGATGCCGTTCGCTCAGGCGCGGGCCAGGCGCAGCAGTTCCTGCGTCAGGCGGCCGTGCGGCGCGGCGAGTTCGTCGAGGACGCTGAAGTGGTGCAGGCCGGCAAGCGGCATCGCATGGGTGGGCTGGCCGTGCGACAGCCGTTGGTGCACATAGCGCTCGGACTGCGAGCGCAAGGCCGGCAGCTCGCTGCCGCCCCAGGCCACGCTGAGAGGCCGATGCGCGCCGGGCAGGTTGTTCAGGGGCGAGCAGGCCTTGGCCGTGGCCTCGTCCAGGCGCAGGGCGGTGTTGAGGTAGGTGTGGCGCAACGGTTCCAGCTCGTAGACGCCACTGATCGCCAGAGTGGCCATCACGCCAGCCTCGTCCATCAGGCTGGTCGCCAGGTGTGCGCCGGCCGACCAGCCGGCCAGCATCAGGGGTGGTGCACCGAACGCGCCACGCAGGAAAGCCAGCGCGTCGCGGCACTCCTGCACGATGCCTGGCAGGCTGGCATCCGGCGCCAGGGTGTAGCCCACCATCGCCACGGCGAAGCCGGCGGCCAGCGGGCCTTCGGCGACGAAGGAAAAGTCTTCCTTGGCGCGTGTCTGCCAGTAACCACCGTGGAAGAACACCAGCAGCGGCAGGCTGTCGTCCGCACCGGGGAAGAAATCGATCGCCTGACGGGGCGCGCTGCCATAGGACCAGCCCAGGCGCGCTCCGCCGAGGCGGCGCACCGCCTCGCCGCGCGACACCCAGCCGCGCGTGATGGCGGCGCTGTCGGCCACCGCCGCGCCATTGTTGTAGGCGCTGTCGCGCAGGGCCTGCGCTTGCGCAAGCCCTGCCCCGGCGGCCATGTCGTGCAGGCTGGCGTTCATCAACGCGGCGTGAAACCGGGAACGAACATCTCTTCTGGCGTGACCTTGCGCTTGAGCGTGAAAGCACCGGCCACGGTGTCCACGGTGTTGCGCATGCCGGTCACGGAAATGCCGCCCATCGGGCCCTCCGGGTTCTGCGCCAGTTCGGCCACGGCCTTGGTTTCGGCTTCGGCCACGGCGGCATCGACCTGCTTCTGCGCCGCGTTGAGGATCTGGCCGGCGCCGGCCGGATCGCGGAAAGCTTCCTGCATGCCGCGCAGCGTGGCCGCGACGAAGGACTTCAGCACCTCAGGCTGCTGCTTGATCATGCTTTCGGAAGCGATCAGGCCATTGCCGTAGTAGGACAGGCCGACGTCCTTGTAAGCCAGGCGCACCAGCTTCTGCGGCGCCACGGCTTTCTGCAGCAGGGCCTCACCCACGGTGAACTGGCCGATGGCATCGGCACGGCCAGTGGCCAGCACCGCCGGCAGCGAAGCACCGTCGGCCACCATCCAGCTCACCTGCTCCTTGGCGATGCCGGCCTTCTGCGCGTAGGCACCGAACAGCAGGGGCACCGCGCTGGAGGCGGTGTCTGCCACCTTGCGCCCGACCAGGTCGCGCGCGCTGCGGATGCCGCTGCTTTCCAGCGCAAAGATGGCCTGGGGTGGCTGCTGGTAGACGATGGACAGCAGTTTGACGGGCACCTCGTCGTTGGCGCGGGCCAGCACAAGCGAGGCCGCGTCCGCGAAGCCTACCTGCGCTGAGCCAGCGGCCACCTTCTTGATGGCATCGGCGGACCCCTGGCCCCGCACGATGGTCACGTTCAGGCCGGCGTCACGATAGTAGCCCTTTTCTTGCGCCACGAAGAAGTAGGCGTGGCGGCCGTTCACGCCGAAGTCGGTGACCAGGGTGAGATCAGCGGCCTGTGCAGTGGCAGACCACAGTGTGGGTACAGCCAGTGCCAGCAGCGGCAGGCAGCGGCGCAGCGCGGGCAGAAGTGCCGGGCGGGTGGTGGGGGTGGATCGCTGGGACATGGAGTGGCTCCGTTGCAGTGGATGGATGCGCACACCGTTTGCACGAGGCATGCCATGCCTTTCTGCGGACACCCCAGACCCCCGGAGATCTTTGATTCACAAAGATTTTTCTCGGATTCGGCTTGAGACAGTCGCTTGGCGACGAAAAATACGACGTGCACTTTGTGCACAAAATCGATGCATTTATCGCACCAATTTATATATTTTTATCGTTATGCGATTTATTTGGCATTCATGAACGCAATGCGAACACTGGCATGGATCATGCGACGCATTCCGCATTTCAACGCACGACCGAAGCCATGTCCCTCCCCACCTACGCCACCCTCATTGAACGCGGCACCGTTGTCGATCCCGCCTCCGGCCTCAATGCGCTGGCCGACATTGCCATCGACCACGAAGGCCGCATCGCGGCCGTGGTGAAAGCCGAGAACGGCGGCCTCGCGCGGGCCACCGCCACACAACGCATCGACGCGTCAGGCCAGCTGGTCTGCCCGGGCCTGGTCGACCTGCATGTGCACATCTATGAATGGATCACCAACTTCGGGCTGTGGGCCGACGACGCGGGCGTGGGTTCGGGCGCCACCACCGTGGTCGACCAGGGCAGCACCGGCCCCTGGACCTTCGGCGGCTTCAAGGCCCACGTGATCGACAAGGCCGCCACCGACGTGCGCGCCTTCGTCTCCATCAACGTCGCCGGCGCCCTCATGGGTGGCATGAAGGGCGACGTGCTGCACAACCCCGACATGACGGATGTGGAGTCCGTGCTGAACCTGTTTCGCACCCACCCCGATGCGGTGCGCGGCATCAAGTGCCATGGCGAGTCGGGCGCGCTGTCGCACTGGGGCACGCGCGTGCTCGAGGAAGCCAGCCGCGCGGGCAAGGCTGCGGGCGTGCCGCTGTATGTGCACACCGGCCAGCTGTTCCCGGTGATCGAATCGCAGCGCCCCGAACCGCGCAGCGTGCTGGAGCAGGTGCTGCCGCTCCTGAAGGCTGGTGACACCCTGGCCCACATCTACAGCAGCATGCCCGACGGCATCATCGGCGAGGAGACCACCGTGCCCGCCGTCGTTCACCGCGCGCGCGACATGGGTGTGCATTTCGACATCGGCTACGGCGTGAACTTCAGCTACCGCATCGCACGCATGCTGATGGCCGAGGGCATCTACCCGCACTGCATCAGCAGCGACCTGCATGGCGACTTCAACAGCTACCACGACGACAGCAAGCTCGACTACAGCCTGCTCGGTGCGATGAGCCGGCTGTGGGCACTGGGCATGCCGCTGATGGAGGTGATCCGCGCGGCCACCGACCACCCCGCCGGCGTGATCGGCCTGCAGCACCAGATCGGTCGCATCGCCGTGGGCCGGCAGGCCGACATCACCATCCTGGAAAAGCGCCACGAAGACTGGACCTTCGCGGATGGCCGCTACGAGACGCTGAACGTGCAGGAACGCCTGCTGCCCGTGCTCACGCTGCGCCGGGGCGTGGGCCACGCCCCACGGCCCAACATGATGCCCGACCTCTACCAGCCGCTCGCCGTTGCCGCCACCGCCTGACGCCCCATGCAACTCGACACCATCACCTTCGAAGACTTCCAGGTCCGCACCTACAGCGCCGGCGACGGCGCGCCCCTGCTGCTGCTGCACGGCGTGGGCCCGGGCACCTCGATCACCGCGAACTTCTCCTCCGTCATCGACGAACTCGCGCGCCACTACCGCGTGGTCGGCATGGACCTCGTCGGCTTCGGCGGCTCGGCGCGCAAAAGCAACGACCCGCTGTTCGACTTCGAGCTGTGGGTGCGCCAGGCCCGCTTTCTGGCGGGCGAACTCAAGGCCTGCTCGCCCGGTGAACCGCTGCGCATCTGGGGCCAGTCCATGGGTGGTGCGCTGGCCTTGCGCCTGGCCGCCGACGACACCGACATCAGCCACGTGGTGGCCACGGGCACCGGGGGCGGCCACCACCGCGTGAACCCGCCACTCGAGAAGTTCTGGACTTTTCCGCAAAGCCTGGCCCAGCTTCGCGATGCCATGCAAAGCTCCATGCTCGACCCCGCGAGCATCACCGACGCCATGGTGCAGACACGCTGGGACACCTTGCAGCAAGGCGACATCGGCCCGTATTTCGGGCGAATGATGGCGGGCGACAAGCAGGCCCTGCTCGACAGCGTGCGCATCCCCGATGAGGTGCTGCGCCGCATTGCCGCCCGCGTGCTGCTCATCCACGGCCGCGACGACAAGCCCTGCCCCTACACCGATAATGCGCTGCCGTTGCTGGACCGCATCCCGCGTTGCGACGCGGTGCTGCTCGGACAATGCGGCCATACGCCGGCGCGCGAGCAGCCCGCCAAGACCCTCGAGCTCGTCTTCGCCCACCTGGCGCGGCCTTGACCGAAGTCCCACCTGTGAACCCGACCATCAGCAACAACCCCGCCCCGCCCGACATTGCCTTGCGCGGCAGCTACCTCCAGTCGCTCGAGAAGGGGCTGTCGGTGCTGGCGGCATTCCAAGCCACCAAGCCGCTGGTCAGCTCGGCGGAGCTGGCCGAGCGCACCGGGCTGGACCGCGCCAGCACCCGGCGCGTGCTGCTGACCCTGGTGCAGCTGGGCTACGTCCAGCAGGTCGGCCGCCTGTTCGGCCTGACGGCCAAGGTGCTGGACTTCGGCTACCAGTACCTTGCGGGCCTGCCCTTCTCGGCGGTCGCGCAACCGGTGGTGGAGGAGCTCTCCGACCAGATCAACGAGACGGTGTCAATCGGTGTGCTTGAGGGCCGGGATGTGGTCTTCATCCTGCGCGTGCCCGCCAAGCGCCTGCTCACCTTCGACCCAGGCATCGGCAGCCGCGTCCCCGCGCACCTGCACTCCATCGGCCACGTGCTGCTGGCGGCCCTGCCAGCGAAAACACTGGAGCAGTGGACGCAGGGAATGGGCTTCACGCAGGTGATGCCGGACTCCCTCATGTCCATCGACGAACTGATGGCAGGCCTGCAGGCCGCTCGCCACCAGGGCTGGGCGCTGACCCAGCGGCAGTACGAACCCGACTACGGCGGGATTTCGGTGCCCCTGCAGGACGGGGACGGCCATGTGGTCGCCGCGCTCAACGCCAGCTTCATCGTCGACCGCGACTCGGAGCTGCGCGCGGTCAATGACATCCTGCCCCGGCTGAAGATCGCGGCCAGGCGCATCGAGCAGTCCATGGGGCTGGACAAGCGCCATCCCGGGCGGGCCAACGGCCGCTGACCCCCGCGAGGCCGGCGGTGTTTACCACCCGAGGCGCCTGTCTTTAGGGAGCAGGCGGCGTTTCGCGCCGCCGGAACCGGCTGGGTGAGCGATAGAATCCGGGCCCAGCGCTGCCGGTGGCATCGATAACCCAGCCGCCCCGCGCCGGGCAGGCATGACGCGTGGGCCTGTGCGATGCCAGGCCGGTAAAGACCGCTCATTCCTCGGGCGGGCGATGTCTTGCAAAAAGCCCCCTTGAAATCCCCTGGCCCAGCCCCAGTTGCCCCATTTATGGGGCCGCTGCCCCTTCCCACCACCCCGAAACGCCTTCCGCCACGATGAGCCAGACGCCAACCAACCCACCGTCCGACCCGAACGCCACGCCCGTGAGCCCCGAAGAAGCGCTGGCCGCCGAAGCCGCCAGCCAGGCCGATGCCGAGGCGGCACTGGCCCAGGAAATCGCCACCCTGAAGGCGCAGAACGCCGACCTGGCCGACCAGTTCCTGCGCGCCAAGGCCGAGGCCGAGAACGCCCGCCGCCGCGCCGAGGAAGAGGTGAGCAAGGCGCGCAAGTTCGCCGTGGAAAGCTTCGCCGAGAGCCTGCTGGCCGTGGCCGACAGCCTGGAAGCCGGCCTGGCGATCCAGGAAGCCACGCGCGAGCAGCTGCGCGAAGGCACGGAAGCCACCCTGAAACAGCTCAAGAGCGCGCTGGAGCGCCACAAGGTGCTGGAGATCAACCCCACCGGTGCCGCGAAGTTCGACCCCCACCAGCACCAGGCCATCAGCATGGTGCCGGCCGACCAGGAGCCCAACACCGTGGTGGCCGTGCTGCAGAAGGGTTACCTGATCGCCGACCGCGTGCTGCGCCCGGCCCTGGTCACGGTCGCAGCCCCGAAATAACGGCATGGCGGGCTTGAAATACCCACCGGTTATCCACACCTTCCCCACATCGTTTTTCACATCTTCATTTTTCGCATCGGAGCAATAACATGGGACGAATCATCGGCATTGACCTGGGCACCACGAACTCGTGCGTGTCCATCATGGAAGGCAACAACACCAAGGTGATCGAGAACGCCGAGGGCGCCCGCACCACGCCTTCGATCGTGGCCTACCAGGAAGACGGCGAAGTGCTTGTCGGCGCTTCTGCCAAACGCCAGGCCGTGACCAACCCCAAGAACACGCTGTACGCGATCAAGCGCCTGATCGGCCGCAAGTTCACCGAGAAGGAAGTGCAGAAGGACATCGACCTGATGCCCTACACCATCGCCGCCGCCGACAACGGCGACGCCTGGGTGGAAGTGCGCGGCAAGCAGATCTCGCCCCAGCAGGTCAGCGCCGACATCCTGCGCAAGATGAAGAAGACCGCCGAGGACTACCTGGGCGAGCCGGTGACCGAAGCGGTGATCACCGTGCCGGCGTACTTCAACGACGCGCAGCGCCAGGCCACCAAGGACGCGGGCCGCATCGCAGGCCTGGACGTGAAGCGCATCATCAACGAGCCCACCGCCGCGGCCCTGGCTTTCGGCCTGGACAAGCAGGAAAAGGGCGACCGCAAGATCGCCGTGTATGACCTGGGTGGCGGCACGTTCGACGTGTCCATCATCGAGATCGCCGATGTCGACGGCGAGAAGCAGTTCGAAGTGCTCTCCACCAACGGTGACACCTTCCTGGGTGGTGAAGACTTCGACCAGCGCATCATCGACTACATCATTGGCGAGTTCAAGAAGGACCAGGGCGTCGACCTGAGCAAGGACGTGCTCGCGCTGCAGCGCCTGAAGGAAGCCGCCGAAAAGGCCAAGATCGAGCTCTCCAGCTCGGCCGCAACCGACCTGAACCTGCCCTACATCACCGCCGACGCCTCGGGCCCGAAGCACCTGAACATCAAGCTCACGCGCGCCAAGCTCGAAGCCCTGGTGGAAGAACTGATCGAGCGCACCATCGCGCCCTGCCGCACCGCCATCAAGGACGCAGGCATCAGCGCCTCCGACATCCACGACGTGATCCTGGTCGGCGGCATGACCCGCATGCCCAAGGTGCAGGAGAAGGTGAAGGAGTTCTTCGGCAAGGAGCCGCGCAAGGACGTGAACCCCGACGAAGCCGTGGCCGTGGGTGCCGCCATCCAGGGCCAGGTGCTCTCCGGCGACCGCAAGGACGTGCTGCTGCTCGACGTGACCCCGCTGTCGCTGGGCATCGAGACCATGGGCGGCGTCATGACCAAGATGATCGCCAAGAACACCACGATCCCGACCAAGTTCGCGCAGGTGTTCTCCACCGCCGAGGACAACCAGCCGGCCGTGACCATCAAGGTGTTCCAGGGCGAGCGCGAGATCGCTTCGGGCAACAAGCTGCTCGGCGAGTTCAACCTCGAGGGCATTCCGAGCGCGCCGCGCGGCATGCCGCAGATCGAGGTGTCGTTCGACATCGACGCCAACGGCATCCTGCACGTGGGCGCCAAGGACAAGGGCACCGGCAAGGAAAACAAGATCACCATCAAGGCGAACTCGGGCCTGTCGGAAGACGAGATCCAGCAGATGGTGAAGGACGCCGAACTCAACGCCGCCGACGACAAGAAGAAGGTCGAGCTGGTGCAGTCGCGCAACCAGGCCGAAGCCATGGTCCACAGCGTGAAGAAGTCGCTGGGTGAGCACGGCGACAAGCTCGAGGCCGCCGAGAAGGAAGCCATCGAAGCCGCGATCAAGGACGTGGAAGAAGCCGCCAAGGGCGACGACAAGGAAGCCATCGAGGCCAAGACCGAAGCGCTGATGTCGGCCAGCCAGAAACTGGGCGAGAAGGTCTACGCCGCGTCGCAGGCCGAGGCCGCCGCCGCGGGTGGTGCCGAAGGCGCCGAGCAGCAGGCGGGCAGCAGCAAGCCGGCCGACGACGACGTGGTCGACGCTGAAGTCAAGGAAGTCAAGAAGGGCTGATCGGGAGCCCGCCTCCGATCATCACTCGCCGCGTCCGGGCAACCTGACGCGGCGTTTGTGTTCCACACAAGCTAGTTAGAGACCATGGCTAAACGCGATTTTTACGAAGTGCTGGGCGTGCCCAAGAACGCCTCGGACGACGAGATCAAGAAGGCGTATCGCAAGCTGGCGATGAAGCACCACCCTGACCGCAACCAGGGCGATGCGGCCAAGGCCGCCGAAGAGAAATTCAAGGAGGCCAAAGAGGCCTACGAGATGCTGTCCGACCCGCAGAAGAAGGCCGCGTACGACCAGTACGGCCACGCGGGTGTGGACCCCAACATGCGTGGCGGCCCGGGTGGCGCGGAAGGCTTTGGCGGCTTTGGTGACGCCTTCGGCGACATCTTCGGCGACATCTTCGGAGGCGCTCGCGGCCAACGCGGCGGCCGCCAGGTGTACCGGGGTGCCGACCTCTCCTACGCCATGGAAATCTCGCTGGAGGAAGCCGCCGCCGGCAAGGAAACGCAGATCCGCATCCCCTCGTGGGACAACTGCGAAACCTGCAGCGGCACCGGCGCGAAACCGGGCACCAGCGTGAAGACCTGCACCACCTGCCATGGGCAGGGTTCGGTGCAGATGCGCCAGGGCTTCTTCAGCGTGCAACAGACCTGCCCCACCTGCCACGGCCAGGGCAAGATCATTCCCGAGCCCTGCACCACCTGCCATGGCCAGGGCAAGATCAAGCGCCAGAAGACGCTGGAAATCAAGATTCCCGCCGGCATCGACGACGGCCAGCGCATCCGCAGCACCGGCAACGGCGAGCCCGGGCAGAACGGCGGGCCATCGGGCGACCTCTACATCGAAGTGCGCCTGCGAAAGCACGACATCTTCGAACGCGAGGGTGACGACCTGCACTGCCAGGTGCCGGTGAGCATGACCATCGCGGCGCTCGGCGGCGAGATCGACGTGCCCACGCTGGCGGGCAAGGCCACCATCGACCTGCCCGAAGGCACGCAGAGCGGCAAGACCTTCCGCCTGCGCGGCAAGGGTGTCAAGGGCGTGCGCAGCAGCTACCCCGGCGACCTGTACTGCCACGTGGCGGTGGAGACGCCGATCAAGCTCACCGAGCACCAGCGCAAGCTGCTCAAGGAGCTGGACGAGTCGTTCAAGAAAGGCGGCCACAAGCACAGCCCGAACGACAAAGGCTGGTTCGAGAAGGCGAAGTCGTTCTTCAGCTGATCCCGTTCTCCCATCAGACAAAGCGACGCCATGGCGTCGCTTTTTTTCATTCAGGGACGGTGACCACCAGCATTCCCGCGAATGGCCCTGAGCTGTTCACCCAGCCACTGCCGGCTTTCGACCGGCGCAGCACCTTCGCAGCCGACCTGATACGCCCGTCCCGACAGGCTGCTGCGCGATGCCGCCAGCTCGATGAACTGTTCGGCGTTCCGCAAGGTGCCGCGCTTCTCGATGTACTCGAGCTTGTCCAGCAGATGCGCCTTGGCGCGGGCGCCGTCGTGCCAGCTGCCGTTGCGCTGGAACCGGCAGCCCGAGGTCTCCAGGCGGTTCAGCATGGCGTCGATCTCTGCGCGCACCGGAGCGGGTGTGGACTGCGCGAAGACCGTCGCACTCCACACCAGGGCGGTGGTCAACACAATGGCGAAGCGGTGGCGTCTGGTCATCGAAAGGGCTCCTGAAGGCCACTGTATCGCCGTCGCTATGCCCTTCATTGCCAACATCCATTGGCCTGCATCGATAGTTTTTGACAAACTGAACGCTCTTTTCGATTCACACAGGAGCGCCCCATGGCCGAACTGATCCGCCAAGTCCGCCCCGTCTGGGCCCAGATGCAACAACGGGAACTGCCCCTGCCGCCACACACCCTGCGCACCGCCCTGCTCGCGCTGGGCACCGCCCTGTTGCTGATGGCCGGCCTGGCCTCCCTCAGCACCTTCTGGGCACCGACGCGCGCGTGGTGGGAGGCGGCCGAACATGGCGGCGCCATGGCGGCGGGCGTGCAGGCGTCCCTGCTCGCAGCGGTGGCCACTGCGGTGGGCGCGCTGCCGGTGTTCCTGGTGCAACGCGTGAGCAAGCTGCAGGAGGCCGCACTGATGTCGTTCTCGGCTGGTGTGATGCTCGCGGCCGCGATCTTCGCGTTGCTGCTGCCCGCGCTGGACGCAGGTGAAACCCTGTTCGGCGCACGCACCGCGGCCACCGCGCTGAGCGGCGTCGGGCTGGCCCTGGGCATGGGCCTGATGCTGCTCATCGATCGCCTGCTGCCGCACGAGCACGCGGTGCTGCCGCCGGCCGCACAAGGCCATGCCTCGCACACCGTGGATGGCGCGACCGCACAACGTGCGTGGCTGATGGTGCTGGCCATCCTGATCCACAACGTGCCCGAAGGCCTGGCGGTGGGTGCGGCCTACGCCGGCCCGCAGGATGCCAACAGCGTGCAGGCCGGTGCCTCGGTCGCACTGGCCATCGGCCTGCAGAACATGCCCGAAGGCCTGATCGTTGCCATGGCTTTGCGCACACTGGGCCGCAGCGCAGGCCAGGCCTGGGGCGTGGCCGCACTCACCGGTCTGGCCGAACCGCTGGGGGCCATTCTCGGCCTCGCGGTGCTCGGCAGCCTGCCGGTGTTCTACCCACTGGGCCTGGCCCTGGCCGCGGGCGCCATGCTGTTCGTGGTCAGCCACGAAATCATTCCCGAGACACACCGCAATGGGTTCGAGACCCTCGCCACCGGCACGCTGCTCGCGGGGTTCGTGTTCATGCTGCTGCTCGACGCCATGTTCGCCTGAAGCTCGCGCAACACCCCGGCGCTGAATGGGAGTGACTCGGCCGGACGGCCGGTCTTGGCGCAGCCATAGGTACTACCTTATGCTGTAACCAGACGTTTCTCCCTATTGGCTTGCAGACCCGCAACCTTCGGCCGTCCCCGCGCGGCGGGTTGCAGGGTTTCTTTGCGCTTCGGCGAAAGGTGACAGATCGTGCTCGACTGGCCTGGTTTGATCCTCAAACTGCTCCCCGTGGCAGAGAACACGCTGATGCCGGGCAAGTTCAAGGAAATACAAGGCCGGGTGAGCTGCCACGCGCTGTTCCACGACATCCGCAAGAACCACCATCTCAAGCGGGCCCTCCGGCTTTCCTGGATCTCGGCCGCGCAAGTGATCGTGAACGCCACCGAGGCGGACATGCGGGACTGCCCCGACCCCGAACTGCGCAAGGACTTCGCGCGCTTCCTGCCCGTCTACACAGGTGCCATGAACCAGGTGCGCGAGGCGGCCTGCAACCTGTCCAGCAAACAGGATCTGCCGGACTCCCTGATCGACGATTTCATCTACCACTTCGTGGAGGACATGCCCGCGCATCTGGCCTTCAACGAGGGCCAGGAGGGCAAGAACTATGTCACCGGCCGCTTCCTGAACGACCTGCGCAACATCACCTGCGCGCCCGATGAACTGCCTCAGGCGCTGGTGAACAGGGCAAATGCCGGTGTCTCCAACGGCACCGACCAGCCCAGGACGTTCGGCACATTGATGTTCGACGATTTCGCGTGCGTGCTGCAGGACCCGGCGGCCTACCCCGCCGCCAGGGCCAGCTTCCTGCAGGTCCAGCACGACGTCCACAAGGAACTCAGCCGCGAGAACCTGCTGGTCAGCCAGCGCATCGTCAAGCTCGTCGAGGGGGTCGACGAGCGGATGGACCGGCTGCTGGCACAGGACCCGCTGGCCTGGCTCAAGGGCGCGCTCCTGGATCGGCTTGATACCGTCTCCGGCCAGGTCTCCGGCGTGGGCGTTCAGGTTCAGGACGTCCATGAGGCCGTGCGGGGCGTCCATGCGGATGTCACCGGCATCCAGGACGATATCCATCGGATGCACACGGCGCTCAACGCGATGCCCGAGCAGCTCGCCAGCACCCTCAAGACCAGTTTCGGGGAGGCAGGCATCCGGGGTTCCAGCCTGGTGGAATGGCACGACCCGCTGATGCATGGGGCCGACCTGGATCAGACGCGGGTCATCCACTACTGCATGTCCGAAGACCCACCGCGGTTCCATCAGATCCGCAGCACATTCCATCGGATCCAGGAGGACATGCGGATCGTCGAACCGCTGGATCTGGTGCCCTGGCACGTCCCGTCGATCGAGCGGTGCGAGCAGCAGGTACCCCGCTACTTCCAGAACGCGCTGGCCTCACTCTGCGGCGATGCCCATTGCGCCACGGTGCTGGAACTGGGCGCCAACCTCGGCGCCAGCATGGCGTGCGAGCCGAGCTTCGCGGACAGGCTCGACGACCTGCGCTGGCAGGAGGATGGCATGCCCGGCGTGGACATCGACCTGCCCAGCGACATCGGCCGGCGCAGCAAGGCCGCCAGACAAGGCTTGTTTCCATTGACGGTGGAAACCCACCTCGCGCTCTCCACATTGATGAACCGCAAGCACCTGCGCATCCTGCTGCACGAGAAGCCGGACAAGCTGTCCCGGCCGATGGCGTGTTTCCTGTCGTTCATGGCCGCCCAGGGTGTGGTGGTGGAAGACGCCGAGGCCGTGCAGAAGGACAAGACCTGGGTGCTGCGGTATCTGCAGACACTGCTCGGCATCACCCCCACCTACATCGAAAACCCGTACCCGCGCCTGGAGCACTACACGATCGACGACGCCGACCGGTACCACGGCAGGGAAACCGAACGCGATGCCGCCCTCGCCCTGCTGGCCCAGAGACGACGGGAGGGCAGGCCCGCCGTGCTGGGCGTGCGCGGTCCCAGCGGCTGCGGCAAGTCGTCCTTCGTTCAGGCCTGTCTGGTCGCGGCGCTGGCGAAGAAAGGCCACAGGGCGCTCACGCTTCGCCGCACCGACTTCCTGGGCACCGATGGCGAGACGGTGGAAGCCGCGCGGCTGCTGACCGAGAAGATCCGCTTCACGCTGGGTGTGCCCGAGGCGGGAGAGCTGCCCACGCTGTACCAGGGTCAGCCATCCTTCGTGGTGGCCAGCTGCTGCCATCAGCTCTCCATGCTGCTCAGGAAGGCCGGCGAGCCGCGCCTCGTCATCTGCCTGGACCAGTTCGAGGAGGTCATCGACGACATCGCGGATGGCAAGTCCATTCTCGAATGGATGTCGCTGCTGGGGATCATCGACCAGCTCGCGGCGATGCCGGGCATCACCATCCTCTTCACCCTGGAAGACAGCCGCTTCGACAAGCTGGCATGGGTGGCCCGGAACACGGTCATCGCTGATCCGGCCTGGCTGCGGCTGGACGACGGCCATCCCGGGTTTCTCCGCACGATCGTGCAGGCGCCCCTGCGCGAGGCCGGCTTCGAACTGGACGAGGCCATCGTCACCCGATTGGTGAACGAGGCGATCGAGCTGGACCAGAGCAATGGCGACATCGGTTCACCCCTGCCACTGCTCTCGCTGAAGATGCACAACCTGTTTCGCGAGATCCGGCGACGGGGCATGGATGGCAACGTCGATGCACCCGAGAAGATCAGCGCTCATGCACTGGTCGGCCTGTCCCTCTCCATCGCCGAGGAAATCGAAGCGCTCGCGGAAGAAGCCTGGAGCCGTTCGGGCGCCGACGACAGCGACCTGGCCCACTTCCTCAGGCCGCTCGTGCGACTTTCGCAAAGCACCGTGGAGGGGGCACGCACCAACATCGTCCTGGGCACCGTCAAGGCACGCGAATTCGCCACCGAACGCCAGGTGGACAAGGCTTTCACGCGGCTGCGATTGCTGGTGCCGGCTGCCGGTGGCTGGCGCCTGGTGCACGAGAGCGTGATCCACCGCTGGAAGCGCTCGGCCCAGTGGTTCGCGACCAACAGGGACGAGCTGGCGCGAGAGGCCGCCATGCGCAAGGACGCTGAAGCATGGCATGAGCAAGGTCGTCCTGCCTTCACCGAGGCGCCACCGGAACAGCTGGAAGCCGCCGCGCTGGTGCTGCAGGCGCATATCCGCAACTGGGCCACGGACGTGCAGCTCAGCCTGTCGGACGCCGAGGCCCATCTGCGCGACTACGCACTGGCCCTGTTCGACCTGTCCGACACCCCTCTGCAACCCATCCCCACATCGACGCGCGGAGGCCTGTTCGTGCACCTGGCGGCGTCATACGGACGGACGGACCTGCTGCGTCGCTACGCCCTGGCAGACCCCTCGTCGCTGCACGCGAACACCAGGGAAAACCGCTCACCCCTGATGTGCAGCGCGTTCTCCCAGCTCGAAACCACGGCCTACCTGCTGGAGCAGAACGCCGATGTCCACCAGACGCAGGAAGGCAATGGCGCCACCGCACTGGACATCGCGACATGGGTACAACGCGAAGACATCGTGGACATCCTGCTCGCGGCGATCACGAAGTCGCCCGGGGGCCAGCGACCTGGTGCGCCCATGATCTCCGCGGCGCTCGTGGGCCACCTCGGCATCGTGCAGAAGCTGGCTGCGGCGGGATACAGCCACACGCAGGCCGATGGCGAACGCTGGACACCACTGCACGCCGCCGCCAGCACCGACAACATCGAGGTCTTCCGCTACTTCCTGTCCAGGGGCGACCTGGAGGCGGAGAAGGACGGCGGCCACACCCCCATCGACGTGGCAGCCGCCAACGGCCACTGGAACCTGATCCGCATCGCGCTGATGGAACACGTCGCCACCGGCCAGATCCTCAAAGGCAAACGGTCGAACGGCTGGACCACACTGGCTTTCGCCGCCCTGTACAAGTGGTACAAGACCGTCGAGATGCTGACCCCCATCTGCGCACCCAACGCCACCATCGACGCGCCTGGCGCCTACGACGGATACACGGCGCTCCATGTGGCGCTGCACGAGTACCACAAGGACCCTGAAAGCGCTTCGCAGCGCCTGCGCAGCCAGACCACCATGACCGTCGAAGCGCTGCTGTCGTCGGAGCAGACCGATGTGCTGATCCGGGCCAAAGGGAAAAGCGCATACGACATGGCCACCGGCCTGCCGGCGGTGCAGTCGGCCATCCTCGCCCACCCCAGCTTCGACCCCCTGCGACCGATGGACAAGGGGTGGACGGAGCTGATGTTCGCGGCGAACGCGAAAGACCGCGCGCGGGTGACGATGCTGTTCGACCACATCAAGAGCCGCGCGAACATCGACCACGTTTCAGACGACGGCACCTCGCTGGCACTGCTGCTGCTGGAGGCGGGCATGGCAGATCTGGTCGAACCCATGCTGGCCGCTTCAGAGGTGGACCCGTGGAAGGAAGAGAACGAATACCCTGGCTTGCTGATCGCGGCGGACACCCCGGCCACACAAGACCTGTTCCAGCGCATCCTGGCGGCCATGCCCCATCGGCTCTCGCCCGCCGCAACCGCGCGGATTCTGACCACCCTCATCAGCCGCAACAAGGCCAGGGACAACGACGGCGCGCTGGCGCAGCAGCTGCTATCGCACACCGACCTGACGGGCGACACCGCGCCGATGGGCCGGACCATGATCACCGCCGTGCAGCTCGGCCGGCTGGAAATGTTCCTGCTGCTGGAGCGGCATGGCCTCGAGCCCGATCTGCCCGACGCCTGGGGCCGGCAGATCGAGGACCTGGCCAGCGACGTCGTGCGCGAGGCATTGCTCAACCGGCGCAGGCTGCTGTCCTGATATCGAAAGGCCAGGCGATGAGCATCTTCCATCCCTCCAGCCCGTCCTGGGAACAGGTCAAGGGCCATCCATCGATCAGGGCCCGGCTCCAGGAAGGCGCGTGGCGCCAGGAGCACGACGCGGACGTCGTCCTCCACAGCATGGCCCTGCCCTTCTACCCCGGCCACCGGCTGATCATGGCCACCTGCCATCACTGGAAGCCGCAGTCCACCGCGCTCTACTGGCTGGTCGGCGCCGACACGACCTATCGGCTCAACGGCGTGTCGTCACCGATCCACGAAGCCAACGCGAAGGTCGGCCAGCGCATCACCGAGGACACGGCACTGGCCTATGTGACCTTCTTCTGCTTCTTCGTGCGCGGCAACGAAGGGCCTTTTGCCGTCGTGGGCTCACTCGATGACCCCTATCTGCCCCCCGCGCTGCGGCATGCCCGCGATCCTTATGACGAAACGACCGAGGAAAGGCGACTGCTCGCGCTGCGGTACCAAAGCCCGCGATACCACGGCATCAACGACGACGGGCAGATTCTCTACTCGGCCCTCATCTTCTATTCCAACGCCATGTTCGTGGCGGATTTTCTGATCCATCCCAATGGCATGGTGGACATGAGAGAAGACACGCCCGTGATCGCCGATCTCTCCTGCCGGGTGGACGCTCCCTTGACGCTATCGACCGAGTTCCAACCCTGAGCCCGGGCCCCGCCGTGTGCAGACTGTTACCGTATGCCACATCCGGCCGGCCTCACGCTGCAGGTGCATGGCTAAGATCGGGCGGATGAATGCACGATCCCATGCCCCTTCCCTGCTTGCTGCGCTGGCAGCCGCCTTGATCGCATCCACCGTCCACGCGCAGGCCCCGACACCCACCCCGCCACCCGCGCCCGGCGAGTTCGAGAGCTGCATGAACTCGTTGCGCGCGCCGGCCCGCGCCGTGGGTGTGAGCGACGCCACTTTCACACAGCACAGGCAGGGCCTGCAACCCGACATGAGCGTGATCGACAAGCTGAACTTCCAGCCCGAGTTCCGCACCGCGATCTGGGACTACCTCGCCGGGCTGGTGGACGACCAGCGCGTGGCAGAGGGCCAGGCCCTGCTGGCGCAACACGCCGACACGCTCAGGCGCGTGCAGGAACGCTACGGCGTGGACCCGGCCACCGTGGTGGCGGTGTGGGGGGTGGAGAGCAACTTTGGTCAGACCTTCGGCAAGTCGCCACTGGTGCAGTCGCTGGGCACGCTGTCGTGCTTCGGCCGTCGGCAGGCGTACTTCCGCACGGAGTTCTACGCCACGCTGCGCATCCTGCAGGCCGGGCACATCACGGCCGACCGGCTGGTGGGTTCGTGGGCGGGCGCGTTCGGTCACACGCAGTTCATGCCCAGCACGTTCGAGCGACTCGCCGTGGACTTCGACGGCGATGGCCGCGCCGACCTGATGGACAGCACACCCGACGCGCTCGCCTCGACCGCGAACTTCCTGGCCAAGGCTGGCTGGCAGAGCGGCCAGCCCTGGGGTTTCGAAGTGAAGCTGCCGCAGGGCTTGAACACCAGCGGCGAAGGCCGCCGCACCAAGCGCACCATGGACGACTGGGCCGCGCGAGGCGTGAAGCGCGTGGACGGCAGCGCACTGCCCCCCTCTGGAAGCGCTGGCCTGCTCACCCCCGCCGGGCCACAAGGCCCGGCCTTCCTGGTGCTGCGCAACTTCGATGCCATCTACAGCTACAACGCCGCCGAGAGCTACGGTCTGGCGATCGCGCACCTGGCGGACCGCCTGCGCGGCGGCGGCCCCTTCGTGACGCCCTGGCCCACGGACGACCCCGGCCTGTCGCGCGCCGAACGGCGCGAGGTGCAAACGCTGCTGATCGCGCGCGGGCACGACATCGGCGAAGTGGACGGCATGCTCGGCGAAAAGAGCCGGGTCGCGATCCGCGCCGAGCAGCAACGCCTGGGCCAGGAGGCCAGCGGGCGTGCTGGCCAGAAACTGCTGAAAGCGCTGCGCGGCGGTTGATGTTCAAGCACCCGTGCGGCCCAGGTTGCGCGCCAGGCGCTCGCCAGCCGCGCGCATGCGCTCGTGCAATCGCGGGGGCTCCAGCACGTCGAAGTCGACGTCCATCGCCATCAGCCAATACACCAGCGAGTCCAGAGAATCCAGCTGGCCCACACCGCAGCGCATGAGGCAGCGAGCGTCGTCAATGGCGTCCAGCGTGGCGGCAGAGGGCGGGATGATGCGCGCCATCACCTCGCGGGACCGGTGCAGCACCACCTGCGCCTCGTCGCCATGCTGCACACCCGCCAGGGTGCCTGAGACATAGGCGCGCAGGTCGCCTGCCGGCGGCGGGCGAGGTGCGAAATGCGACCCGGCGCTCGGTGCGCCTTCCACCCGGTCGATGCGGAACGTGCGCCAGTCGTCGCGCCCCGGGTCCCAGGCCACAAGATACCAGCGGCTGCCCGTGTGCACCAGGCCTTGCGGCTCCACCGTGCGCACGCTGCTCTGGCCGCGCATGTCGCGGTACCGGAAGCCCACCTGCAACTGGTCGCGGCACGCGGTGGCCAGTGTGGCGAGCACGCCAGCGTCGATGGTCGGGCCCGGGCGCTGCATGGGCAGGATGGCCGAACGCAGGGCATCGGTGCGACGGCGCAGGCGCGTGGGCATCACCTGCTGCAGCTTCACCAGCGCGCGCAACGAGCCCTCTTCCACGCCGCTCACGGTGCCCGAGGCCGCCACCTGCAGGGCTATCGCCACGGCCAGCGCCTCCTCGTCGTCCAGCAGCAGTGGCGGCAGGGTCTGCCCGGCACGGAACGCGTAGCCGCCTGCCACGCCACTGCTGGCGTGGATGGGATAGCCGAGCTGGCGCAGGCGGTCGATGTCGCGCCGCAGGGTGCGCGGGTTCACCTCGAGCCGGTCGGCCAGTTCCTGACCAGACCAGTGCGCACGCGTCTGCAACAGCGACAGCACCCGCAACAGCCGTGACGATGACGTAAGCATGCCGACACTCTACCTCTTATCGAGGGCCGATTCTGTCCGCAATGGCTGCGACATTGCCCACCTGCCCGGCGCGGTGCCGGGCCGAAACCCAACCCAGGAGCCCACCATGTCCAAAATCGTTCTCTACTGGCACCCCATGTCCAGCGCCACCCCCATCGCCTGCGCCCTGGCCGAACTTGGCGTCCCGCACGAGCGCGTCAAGGTCGACATCCATGCCGGCGAACAGCGCAAGCCTGCGTATCTAGCCCTCAACCCGAACGGCAAGGTGCCCACGCTCACGGTGGACGGTGCCCCGATGTTCGAGGCCCTCGCCATCCACCTCTGGCTGGCGGGGCAATACGGTGTGGAACGCGGCCTGTGGCCCGCCGAAGGCACGCCCGAGCGCCTGCAGGCCATGGCATGGAGCACCTGGTCCTACGTGACCTACGGCGCCCAGCTGGTGCGGCTGCAAACGGCTCGCGACATGGGCACGCCCGACGACCCACACGGCCAGGCCGGCCACAAGGCCATGGACGAACTGCTCGCCCTGCTCGATCAGCGCCTGGCCTCGCAGCCCTGGATGCTCGGCGCGAACTATTCAATGGTCGACCTCATCGTCGGCTCGGTGATCGGCTACAGCGCGTACATCGGCGCGCCGGTGCAGAAGCACCCGCACGTGCTGGCCTGGCTCGGCAAAGTGCAGGCGCGGCCGGCGATGCAGATCGACGCCTGATGTGGAGCGGCCAGAGGCCTCAGGCTTCGAGCCGAAGGCGCGAAATGCGTGCGCGGACCTCGGCTTCTGGCAAACGCATCTGCATGGCCTTCATGCACCTTGGCAGGCGGCCCTCTCGCTCGAGCATCAAGGCCTTGCCGCGCGTGAACGCCTTGTCGATGCCGCTGCCATAGGCGCGTCGGGCCTTCGCAACACCGGCTGCATTGAGCACCGCGTTGTCGGCCAGCATGGAGAGATCGATCAGATCGCGGCTCATCACGGCGTCGTCGGCATACCGGTCCGCGTTGGCCATGAGCTTGGTGGCCACCAGGTCTTCGGTAGACATGGTCCACACGCCACAGATCCTGTCCTCCTGCACCGGGTCCAGAAAGTCGATGCGGCCTTCGAACGTGACCTCCAGTTTGACGGGAACCGCGTCGACCGCGACCGCCATCCGGATGCCGTACTGGTCGACACGGGGTTCGCGAACCAGTTCAACGGAACGGGCAAAGAGCCAGCCCAGGTTCCGCGTGTCCACCGTTTCGCGCAGACCCCGGTAACCGTCAACCGACGGACATATGAAATCGATGTCGACAGATTCCCGGTATTCCCCGTGGGACAACGCGATGGCGGTACCCCCACCGAACAGGCACCGGTGCCTGAGCAACACCTGGACATCCAGGCGCTCGAGGATGGCGGCAATGCGCTGGTGAGGCTCTCGTTCAAACAAGCAGCACCCCCTTGCCCACCGTTTTCGTCAGCTTCTTGAGCACAGCGGCTTCCTTGCCCACGATCTTCTCGGGTTCGATGTACCGCCAGTTGCGTTCGTAGAGATTGAACACTTCCTCGGGCGTGAGCCGGGTGTCTGCATCGGGCAGGTGCCAGGCCGCCACCGTTCGCAGGCAAGGCAGGTCCTTCAAGGCGATGAGCCTGGGCAGTGCCGGCTTTCTGGGTTCGAGCAAGCTTGCGTCGCGCAACTGATGACCTGCACGGTCATCGCGGGCCAGCAGCATCAAATCGCCCGCCATGCCCAGCGCCCCCATCACCTTCGTGAGCGTGCCCAACGTGGCCGCCGCCGGCTCGCCCACTTCCAGTCGGTTGAGCGTGACGCGCGTGATGCCCGCCAGCTCGGCCAGCTTCTCGGCGCTCAGGCTCCGGCGCTTCCTTGCCAGGCGCAAGCGCATACCCAGCTCCTTCAGGAGCCGGGCGTCTTCATCGAGAACTTTGGTATAGGTCGGCATGATTCGTATTTTATACAAATAATACTGAATTTGACCCTCAAAATGCACAAAACCAATTGATGCGCAGTTCTACAGCTTCACCGCCGTGCCACTGACGGCGACCATCATCATTCCGTTGGTCTCGCCCAGCACCTCGTAGTCGAAGTCGATGCCAATCACGCCGTTGGCGCCCATCTCCTTGGCCGATTCGATAAGGTCTTCGAGGGCTGCGTCGCGCGCGCCCGAGAGCGCGCGCTCGTAGCCGCCGGCGCGGCCACCCACCACATCCCGCACGGAAGAAAACAGGTCGCGGAAGATGTTGGCACCGATGATCGCCTCGCCATGCACGATGCCGAGGTACTGCGACCGCTCGATGCCCGGCGGCAGCGTGGTGGCGAGAAAGAAACCGTCCTTGCTTTTCGAGAACCAGCCCATGCGAAAACTCCGCTGACGCACCACCCGTCGGGTGCATGGGCATGGTAGCGCGGGAGGTCAGTGCGCGCCGCCTCCGTCAACAGCAGCACCATGCACCGGCCGCGCGAACCAGATCACCGCCACCAGCACGAAGAACAGCACGGCCGACAGGTAGAACAGGTCCGTCACCGCCAGCGTGAATGCCTGCTGGTTGATCAGGCGGTCGATCGTGCCCAGGGCCTGATCGCGGCTCATGCCGCTGCCCATGAGCTGATCCAGCGTGGCCATGGCGGTGGCGTTGCCGGTGTTGATCGATTCGACCAGCTGGGCATGGTGCAGCGAGGCGCGGCTCTCCCACAGCGTGGTGAACAGCGACGTGCCCACCGCACCGGCCGTGATGCGCACGAAGTTGGACAGGCCCGCGGCCGACGGCGTCTGCTGCGGCTGCAGGCCCGAGAACACGATCGCCTGCAGCGGGATGAAGAAGAAGGCCATGGCCGCCCCTTGCAACAGCGTGGGGATGAGGATGGTCATGAAGTCGGCCTGGGTGTTGAAGTGCGAGCGCATCCACAGCACCGCCGCGAAACCGAGGAAGGCCACGGTGGCGAGCTTGCGCGGGTCGATGCGGCTCACGTTCTTGCCCACCCAGGGCGAGAGCACGATGGCCAGCAGGCCCACCGGTGCGGTGGCCAGGCCGGCCCATGTGGCCGTGTAGCCCATATGCTGCTGCAACCACAGGGGCAGCAACACCACGTTGCCGAAAAACAGGCCATAGGCAATGGACAGCGCGAACGTGCCGGCCACGAAGTTGCGCCGCGCGAACAGGCGGATCTCCACGATGGGATGCTTGTCCGTCAGTTCCCAGGCCACGAAGAACGCGAAGCTCACCGCGGCGACGATGGCCAGCGTGATGATCTCGCCGGACTCGAACCAGTCCAGCTCCTTGCCCATGTCGATCATGATCTGCATGGCACCGACGAAGAGCACCAGCAGCACGAGACCGATCACGTCCAGCGGCACACGGCGCGGGCCCGGGTCACGGCTGCGGTAGATGGACCACGTGAGCGCCGCGGCCAGCAGGCCCACGGGAATGTTGATGTAGAAGATCCACGGCCAGGCGATGTTGTCGGTGATCCAGCCTCCCAGCAGCGGCCCGGCCACCGGCGCGACCAGAACGGTCATGGCCCACATGGCCATGGCGGTGCCCGCCTTCGCTCTCGGGTAGCTCGCCAGCAGCAGCGTCTGCGACAGCGGAATCATCGGGCCGGCCACCAGGCCCTGCAGCACGCGGAAGGCGATCAGCGAACCGATGTTCGGGGCCAGACCACACAACCATGAGGCCAGCACGAACAGCAGCACGCTCATGGTGAAAAGCCGCACCTGGCCGAAACGCTGCGTGAGCCAGCCGGTGAGAGGCACCGAAATGGCATTGGCCACCGCGAACGAGGTGATGACCCAGGTGCCCTGTGCGGGGCTCACACCCATGTCGCCCGCGATGGCGGGAATCGACACGTTGGCAATGGACGTGTCGAGCACGTTCATGAAGGTGGCCAGCGACAGGGCGATCGTGCCCAGCACCAGTTGCGCCCCCTTGAGTGGCTCGAACACCTGCGGTGCGGCGGGCGGCGCCGGCGGTGGTGGCGTGGCAGGCAAGGCGCCTGACGCCGGTAGAGCGTGGCTGTCGGCCATGGTCGGGCACCGGGTTCAGCGGGCCAGGGCCACGGCACCGGCGTTGCCAGCCGGTGTGCCCGATGCGGGCGACGCCGATGGTGCACGCGACGCCACCGCGCGGGCGGCGCCACCACCGTGCTGGCCAATGATCTGCTGCACGCGGGCGTCGGCCTCGCGGTTGTCCTGCTCGAACACGGCGGTCTGCACCTCCTGCGGCGCGGTGGCCGCATCGGCCAGCATGCGGCCATCGGTCTTGCTCACGTCCACGCGCGCTTCCATCGACAGGCCCAGGCGCAACGGGTGTTCGGCGAGTTCCTTTGCATCAAGCCGCACGCGCACGGGCACGCGCTGCACCACCTTGATCCAGTTGCCCGTGGCGTTCTGCGCCGGCAGCAGCGCGAATGCCGCACCAGTGCCCGCGCCCAGGCCGTCGATGGTGCCGTGGTACTTCACGTTCTTGCCGTAGACGTCCGCGCTGAGCTCCACCGGCTGGCCCAGGCGCAGGTTCTTGAGCTGGCTTTCCTTGAAGTTGGCGTCCACCCAGACCTGGTCGAGCGCGATCACCGAAAGGAGTGGCGAACCCGCCGGCACGCGCTGGCCCAGTTGCACGTTGCGACGCGCCACGTAGCCAGCCACGGGGGCCTGCAGTTCGGCACGCTTGAGCGCCACATAGGCCTCGCGCACGCGGGCCGAAGCACGCAGCACGTTGGGGTGCTGGTCCACGGCGATCCCTTCGGTCAGCGTCTGGCTGGAGGCGAGCTGTTCGCGCGCGGCCAGCACGGCGGCCCGCGCTGCTTCGGCGCTGCTGCGCGCGGCGGCGAGCTGCGCGGTGGCGTGCTTGAACTCTTCCTGCCCCACCGCCCCCGATGCCACCAGCGGCTCGCGCCGCTTCACGTCGTCCTGCAGACGTTGCAGGTCGGCCTGCGCGCGCGCCAGGTCCGCTTCGCGCAAAGCGATCTGCGCGCCCTGGGTGCGGTTGTTGGCGTACAGCGTGCGCACTTCGCGCACCGTCTGCGCGAGTTGGGCCTCAGCTTGCTCCAGCGCGATCCTCGCGTCGGTCGGGTCCAGGCGCACCAGCCACTGACCGGACTGCACATGATCGTTGTCGTTGGCGTTGATGGCCACCACAGTGCCCGCCACCTGGGGCGTGATCTGCACCACATTACCCTGCACGTAGGCGTTGTCGGTGGTCTCGTAGTGGTTGAGCACCAGCGCCCAGTAGGCGCCGTAGCCCAGGCCGGCGGCGAGCACGACGGCGCTCACGGCGGTCAGCGCCTTCTTGCGGGCGGGGTTGCCTTTGGTTTGGCCAGTGGTGTCTGAGGAAGCATTCATGGGAGGCTCCGGAATCGGTGATCAGGTCGAGGAAGGGAATGAAGGGTTTCAGCGGGCGGAGGTGGTGTCGAAGCCGCCGCCCAGGGCACGCACCAGCGCGACCTGCGTCGACAGCGCGCGCGCCTGCAGATCGACGGTCTGACGGCGCTGGTTCAGCAGCGAGGTCTCCGCGCTGAGCACGGTGAGGTAGCCGCTCAGACCGGCCTCGTAACGCTGCCGGGCGATGTCGTAGGCCGCTTCGGCCGCGCTGCGCGCCTGCGCCTGCTGCTCGCGCTGGCGAACGAGCGACTGCCGCGCGTTGAGCTGGTCGGCGGTCTCGCGCACGGCTTCCAGCACCGCGCCGTTGTAGCTTTCCACGGCGGCATCGAGATCGGCCGTGCGCGTGCGCAGCTGCGCGCGCAGGCGACCGGCGTCAAAGATCGGCAGGTGGATGGCCGGGCCGATGCCGTAGTGCTGGCTGCCCGAGTCCACCAGGCGGTCGAGCCCGATGCTGGACAGGCCCACGAAGGCCGTGAGGCTCACGTTGGGATAGAACTGCGCCTTCGACACATCCACACCTTTCGTGGCCGCTTCCATGCGCCAGCGGGCGGCCGTGATGTCGGCGCGGCGGGCCAGCAGGTCGGCGGGCAGCACCTCGGGCAACGGCAGCGCCTTGAGTCTCTGCAGATCGGGCCGGAGCTGGTCGTAACTCTGCGGCGGCAGCGCCGCGAGCGCGGCGAGTGCATGGCGTGTGGCCGCGATCTGTTCATCGAGCTGCTCGATCTGCACGCGCGCGTCGGGCAGCGCGCCCTCGCCCTGCTTGAGTTCGACACGGGTGTCCAGACCGGCGTCGACGCGCTGGCGGATCAGACCCAGCATCTGTTCGCGCTGCGACAGCGCCTGCTGCGCCACGTCGCGCTGCGCGATCAGGCGACCGAGCTGCACATAGGCCTGCGCGACGTTGCTGGCCAGCACATTGCGAGCGGCCTGCAGGTCGGCAGCAGCGGCGCGCTCACCGCCCACAGCGGCTTCGATGGCCGAGCGGTGCAGGCCGAAGAAATCGAACTCCCAGATGCCGGCGATCTGGGCGTTGGCCAGCGTGCGCGTCGAGCCGCCCAGGGGCGGCGGGTAGATGCTGTTGGCGCTGAAGTGCTGGCGCGTGGCGTCCGCGCTGCCGTTGATCCTCAGGCCGTCGGCCGCTTCTTCGCCAGCGGTTGCCGCCTGGGCCCGGCTCAGGCGTGCCTGTGCCACCTTCAATGAGGGTTGTGCCTTCAGCGCCTGGTCAATGACACCCGTCAGGGCATCGTCGCCCCAGGTGCGCCACCAGTCGGTGGGCACGGCGACTTCGCTCGCCGCGCCAGAGGGCAGGCCCACGGCCACGGGCTCCAGCGCGGAGGCCTGCGAGGAAATGCCCGCGCTGCTCGCGCAGCCGGCCACGAGGGCGATGACAGCGAGCGACACGGCCCACCCGGCACGCCGGCCAGGCATCGGGCGTTGATTTTGTTGATGAGGCTTCATTTGCTTAGGCAACTATTAAGGAGAGAAAAAGGGCTCGGGCGACATCGATCAGCGGCTCACCCTGTCTCGCGCAGCGCATCGCCGGTATCGACCATGCGGCGCAGGTAACCCAGCAGCGCCTGCCACTCCGTCTTGCTGAAGCCGGCCAGGTGCTGGTTCATCACCTCCGCGAGCACTTCGGGCACGTGCTCCATCGCGGCCCTGCCCTCCGGCGTGAGTTCCACCATCACCACACGGCGGTCTTCGGTGGAGCGCACCCGCGTGCACAGGCCTTTCTTTTCCAGGCGGTCGAGCAGGCGCGTCATGGCACCCGCGTCGATCTGCGACCAGCGCGCCAGTTCCGCCACCGTGGCCGTGCCCTGCATGCGCAGCTTCATCAGCGGCCCCCACTGCGCGGTGGTGAGGTCGTGCAGGCACAGGCGCTTGTCGGCCTGGTAGACGATGGACATCATCACGCGCTTCATGAGGTAGCCCACGCTCTGGTCGGGCGTGAAGTTGTGTCCGTCGTAGAAGGCCGGGGTCTGGGTGGTGCGAGACATGGCGCAAATATACATGCCTAGGCAATATTTGTCTCGGCTTCAAAAATGACCGCGAATCCGGCAGGGCCAAAAGGCCGGGCCGGAAAAGCAAAAGGCCCGCGATGCGGGCCTTTCACAGAAGGCAGGCCGGTACAGGCCTGCGGGCAATCAGCCGCCCTTCTTGGAGCGCTTGCCGGGGTTCTTCTTGCTGCGCGTGGCCACGCCGCGCTCCAGGCTCACGCGCTGCCCACGGCCCGGGGTCGGCAGCGACACGCCATTGGCGGCTTTCGGACGGGGGGTGGCTTTGCGGTCGGCTTCGGTGACGATTTTGTTGCCCATGACAGTTTCCTGAGAGAGATTGCAAAAGCCGCTATTAGGCCATAGACGGCGGCCCCTCTTTTTCACCCCCCTCATGCACCCCCGCCGGGCCGCTGCCCACATGCGCCAATACCCCGTTGCGCCAGTAGGTTTTTGCAGACAAAGCCCCCCGACAGGCCTAGCATTGATTCCGTAATGAATCACCGTTTCATATACGGAACAACAACCGCACACCGCAGGTCCCCATGAACGACGCACTTCACGGCTCCCGCGCAACCGCCCCGGCCCACGGCGGTCTGCACCCCGCGATCGAATTCATCGGCGTCGACAAGCGATTTCCCGCCCGCGGCAAGAACCCCGAAGTGATCGCTGCGCGCAACGTGACGCTGTCCATCCAGCCGGGTGAGGTGGTCTCGCTGATCGGACCATCGGGCTGCGGAAAAAGCACCTTGCTGAACATGGGCTCGGGCCTGGCCAGGACGTCGGCCGGCACGGTCAAGGTCAACGGTGAAGAGGTGACGGGGCCGAACAAGCACGTCGCCTTCATGCTGCAGAAGGACCTGCTCATGCCCTGGCGCACGATCGCCCAGAACGTGGAGTTCGGCCTCGAGCTGCGCGGCGTGAAGGCCGCCGACCGCGCCGCCATCTCCACGAAGCTGCTGGCGCAATGCCACCTCAAGGGCTTCGGCAACAGCTACCCGCACCAGCTCTCCGGCGGCATGCGCCAGCGCGCGGCCATGGCGCGCACGCTGGCGGTGGACCCGCTGGTGCTGCTGATGGACGAGCCCTTCTCCGCGCTGGACGCACAGACCAAGATGATCCTGCAGCAGGACCTGGCGCGCACCGTGGCCGAGCACAACAAGACCGTGCTCTTCATCACCCACGACCTGGCCGAAGCCGTGGCGCTGTCGGACCGCATCCTGGTCATGAGCGAGCGCCCCGGCACCATCGTCGAAGAGATCGTGGTGGACATTCCCGGCCGCGACAACCCGATGGCGCGGCGCAAGCACCCGGCCGTGGGCGACTACGTCACGCGCCTGATGGACCTGCTCAAGCTCGACGCGCAGACCGACGTGCACTGATTTCCTCTCCCTCCCCATCCACGCCCACCCGCCCCAGGAGTTGCCATGAAGATGACCCGCGCTTTCAACGGAACCCGCCGCGCCTGCCTGAGCCTGTTTGCAGCCGCCGCGCTGGCCTCCCCCCTGGCCGCCCACGCCCAGCTGCAGGAAGTCACCTACCTGCTGCCCGCGCCCGGCACGCTGCCGGCCTTCGGCCCGTGGATGCTGGCGCAGGCCAAGGGCTACTACGAACAGGAAGGCCTCAAGGTCAACTTCGTCACGGCGCGCGGCGGCGTGGACGTGGCCAAGCAGATCGGCGCGGGCAATGCGGTCATCGGGGGCGCCATCGGCGACACGCCCATCATCGCGCGCGCCCAGGGCATTCCGGTGAAGGCCGTGGCGGTGCTGGGTGCCGGCTCGCTCACGCAACTGGTGAGCCACAAGGACGAGAAGATCGAGAGCCCGCGCGAACTCAAGGGCAAGACGGTGACCGTGCTGGCCTACACCGACACCACCTACTACGCGCTGCTGGGCATGCTCAGCAAGGTCGGCCTGACCAAGAACGACGTGAACATCCAGGCCGCCGGCCCGGCCGGCGTGTGGCAGCAGTTCGCCGCCAAGAAGGCCAGCGCCATGGCCGGCGTGCCCGACTGGACGGTCAGCGCCATGGAAGCCGGCGCCCAGGTCGACATCCTCCCGGCCGACATCTATTTCAAGAGCATGGCGCAGGCGATCCTCGCGTCCGACGAGACCATCGCGAAGAACCCGCAGCTGATCCAGAAGCTGGTGCGCGCCACGCTCAAGGGCATGAAGGACATCATGGCCGACCCCAAGGCCGCCACCACCGCCTACGTGGCACACGTGACGGTGCACAAGGGCAAGGAAGCCAGCATCCAGAAGGCCTTCGAGCTGTTCAACAAGTACGTGTACGCCGCGCAGAAGGTGCCGGGCACGATGGACGAGGCGCGCCTGGGCGAGCTGCAGAAGTTCTACGTCACCAACGGCGTGGTGCCGAAGGAGACGCCGCTGAAAGAGCTCTACACCAACCAGTTCGTGACGGGCAAGTAAGCCCCCCGCCCCTCCCTTCCTGCCATTGAGAGTCGCGAGATGAAAGACGTATTGCAGCGCTACAGCACAGCGCTCTGGAGCCTGCTGGTCCTGGTGGTGTTCATGGCCGCCTGGGAATTCGGTCCCGGCGCGCTGGGCGTGCCCGAATTCGTGCTGCCGCCGTTCTCTCGCGTGTGGGAAGAGGCCATCCGCATCTGGGGGGCCGAGCGCCTGCTGTGGCACTCGGGCATCACGGCCTTCGAGGTGGTGATCGGTTTCATCCTGGGCTCGCTGCTGGGCGCGGTCATCGGCTACGCGCTGGGCCTCTCGCCCAAGGTGGAAGCGGTGCTCTCGCCCTACCTGCTGGCCCTGCAGATCGCACCCAAGGTGGCCTTCGCACCGCTGTTCGTGATGTGGCTCGGCTACACCATGTCGCCCAAGATCCTGGTCGCGGTGCTGATCGTGTTCTTCCCGGTGCTCATCAACGTGCTCTCGGCCATGCGCACCATGGACCACGACCTCATCAACCTGGCGCGCTCGTTCTCCGCCACGCGCTGGCAGGTGTTCCGCATGGTCGAGTTCCCCACCACGCTGCCGCCGCTGTTCTCGGGCCTGCGCATCGCCAGCACGCTGGCGGTGATCGGCGTGGTCGTCGGCGAACTCGTCGGCGGCAACATGGGCCTGGGCTACCTGCTGGTGTTCTTCGAGGGCCAGGGCAACACCGCCGGTGTGTTCGTGGTCATCGGCGCGCTCACGGCGATCGGCATCGTCGCCTACTACGCCGTGGTGATCGCCGAGAAGCACGTGCTGCACTACCTGCCCAGCGCCGAGCGGCGTGTGGCATGAAGACGATGAACACCCCCCTGCGCCGCTTTGCGGCTTCCCCGCTCTCTGGCGCGCCTTCGGCGCTGGGAGGGGGGACGGCATCTCGGGCCGGCGTAGCCGGACCCTGGATGCCTCTGGACGGCGTTGCCGCATGCGCAGCGCAACGAACACCGGGATGAACACCATGTCGACCGAAATCATTCTCACCGGCCGCCGCGTGCTCGTCACCGGTGCCGCACGCGGCCTGGGCGCGAGCTTCGCGCAGGCCCTGGTGAACGCCGGCGCGCACGTGGTGATCAGCGACGTGCTGCACGACGCCGGCCAGCAGCTCGCGAAAGACCTCGGCCCGAGCGCGCACTACGTGCCGCTCGACCTGCTCGACGCGCAGAGCGTGCGCGCCGGCGTGGACGCCGCCGCGCAGTGGCTCGGCGGGCTCGACGGTCTGATCAACAACGCGGCCATCACCAACTCCGGCGGCAAGGGCATGAACGAGCTCAGCCCCGACACTTGGGACCGCGTGATGGACGTGAACGTGCGCGGCACCTGGCTCGTCACCGCCGCCGCACGCCCTCACCTCGCGGCCAGTGGCAGCGGGCGGGTGGTCAATATCGCGTCGGACACCGCCCTGTGGGGCGCTCCCCGCCTGCTCGCCTACGTCGCCAGCAAGGGTGCGGTGATCGCCATGACGAAATCGCTCGCGCGCGAGATGGGCGAGGACGGCACCACCGTCAACGCCATCGCCCCCGGCCTCACGCTGGTCGAGGCGACCGAATACGTGCCGCAGGAGCGGCATGAACACTACTTGAAGGGCCGCGCCATCCAGCGGCCCCAGGTGCCCGAAGACGTCAACGCCGCCGCGCTGTTTTTGCTGACGCAGGCCAGCGGCTTCATCACGGGTCAGCTGCTGCCGGTCAACGGCGGCTTTACGACATGACCCCCGTTTCTTGCTCACTTTGTGTAGCCGAATCCCCCCTCCAGGGGGCAATGCCAGTGGCCCGGCAAAGCCGGTTCCACGGCATTTCTGGTCAGACCATTCCACGCGACCTCTTACTCTGAAAGGAAGATCATGAGTACCGCCACCATCGACAAACCCGCAGCGGCCAATGCGCCGGTGTTCAACGAGCGCGGCCTGATGGACGCCAACATCCCACCCGAAGCGGAAACGCAGCGCGTGATGATGCGCCAGGAAGGCCAGACCTTCGCGCAGTGGATGGAAACGCGCGTGGCGCGCAAGTCCACCCGCAGCTACGACTGGGACGCGCTGAAGTTCCAGGCCGACTACGACCCGAAATACCGCCGCGCGCAGATGCGCTACGTGGGCACCGGCGGCACCGGCGTGAACAAGGACACCAACACCGTGCCCGCCGCGCACTTCACCTTCTCCACCATGGTGATCCCGGCCGGCAACATCGGCCCTTCGCACATCCACTACGACGTGGAAGAGATCTTCTTCGTGATGCGCGGCGCCATGAAGGTGGTCTGCGAGAAGGACGGCGAGCGCTGGGAAACCATCGTCGGTGAGCGCGACCTCATCTCGGTGCCCCCCGGCGTGTACCGCGAGGAGCACAACGTGGGCGACGAGGACGCGCTGATGTGCGTGATGCTGGGCTCGCCCAAGCCCATCACGCCGACGTACCCGCCCGACAGCCCTCTCGCCAAGATCAAGCGCTGACGGCTCCCCCCGCGCCGCTGCGCGTCACCCCCCAGGGGGCAACACCAGCGGCCCGGCAAAGCCGGTTCCGCGGTGTTTCTGGATCAACGACCACTCAACTCGCCAACGCTTCACATGACGCCTCTCCAAGCCCTCGCTTCCCATCCGCTGCGCAGCATCGCGCTGGCGGATGGCGCGCGCGTGTCGTACCGCGAAGCGGGCACGGCGGCGGAGGTGACGCATGTGCTGCTGCACGGCATCGGCTCGGCATCGGGCAGCTGGGTGCGCCAGCTCGATGCCGCCGCGAAACAGCGCGTGCTGGCCTGGGACGCACCGGGCTATGGCAGCAGCACCCCGGTGAAGACCGACTGGCCGCGCGCGGACGACTACGCCGAACGCCTCTGGGCCTGGCTCGACGCGCTGCAGGTGCAGGCGCCTGTCACCCTCGTGGGGCATTCGCTCGGTGCGTTGATGGCCGCCCGGGCCACCCTGCTCGCACCACAGCGTGTGCAACGGCTGGTGCTACTGTCGCCCGCCGGCGGCTACGGCAACGCCGAACCCGCCGTGCGCGAACAGAAGCTGCGCGACCGCCTGGCCAACCTGGAACGCCTCGGCCCGCAAGGCATGGCCAACGCCCGCGCGGCGGCCATGCTCTCACCCGGTGCACCGACCGAGCTGGTGGACGCGGTGCGCGAGAGCATGTCGCAGGTGATCCCCGCCGGCTACACGCAGGCCGCTCGCCTGCTGGCCCACGGCACGCTCGCCGCCGACCTGAAGCAGGTGCGCGCACCCATGGCGGTGGCCAGCGGCAGCGCGGACGGCATCACCACCCCGGCTTCATGCCAGGCCGTGGCGCAGGCGGCCGGCGTGGCGTGGAATGATCTGGGTTCCGTGGGCCACGCGTGCCCGCTCGAAGCCCCCAGCGCGGTGAACCACCTGCTGGGTCTCAACTGAACGAGGAGAAGACCATGGCCACCGAAAAGAACGACGACCGCTACACCGTGCCCGCGCTCATGCGCGGTCTGCAACTGCTCATGCTGTTCAACCGCGACGAACGCGAGCTCACCGGCGCCGAGATCTCGCGCCGGCTCGAACTGCCGCGCGCCTCGGTGTTCCGCATGCTGCAGACGCTGGAGCAAGGTGGCTTTGTCGAACGCGTGGGCGACGGCGCCTATTACAAGCTCGGCCTGGCCGTGCTGCGCCTCGGTTTCGAATTCCTCGCGTCGATGGAGCTCACCGAGCACGGCCGCCCTGTCATCGAGACGCTGCGCGACGAGTGCGGCTACTCGGCCCACCTGGTGGTGCGCGACGCGCGCGAGGTGGTCTTCATTGCCAAGGTCGCCGGCCGCAGCGCCCTCTTCCACTCCATCCAGGTCGGCGCGCGCCTGCCCGCGCACGCCACCGTGCTGGGCCGCCTGCTGCTCAGCGACCTGGACCTGCATGCCCTCAGGCAGCTCTACCCCGAGCCCGAACTGCCCAGCTACACACCCAAAACGCCGACGACGGTCGAGCAGCTCAAGAAGCTGATCGACCAGGACCGCGCCAACGGCTATGGCGTGAGCCAGGGCGGCTTCGAGACCGGCATCTCCACCATCGCCGCGCCGGTGTTCAACGACCGGGGCGAAGTCGCCGCAGCCATCAGCATCACCGTGCCGTCACAGCAGGTGCAGCCGGGCGAACTCGAGGTTCTCGTCAACCAGGTGCGCCAGGCCGCGGCCCAGCTCACCGAACGCATCAGCCACTCGCCCAACCGGGGCGGCTGGCAAACCAAACCGACCGAAAAGAAAGTCGCATGAGCCCATCTACGCAACGCATCACCGTGGGAGAACTCGCCGCCCGCTTCCTGGAGCAGTGCGGTGTACGCGCCGCCTTCGGCGTGATCTCCATCCACAACATGCCCATCCTCGACGCGTTCCACACGCGCCAGAAAATCCGCTTCGTCTCCGCGCGCGGCGAGGCCGGGGCATGCAACATGGCCGATGCGTATGCGCGGGTGAGTGGCACGCTGGGCGTGTGCGTCACCAGCACCGGAACGGGCTGCGGCAACGCAGCGGGCGCGATGGTCGAAGCCATCACCGCCGGCACGCCGCTGCTGCACCTCACGGGCCAGATCGAGTCGCCGTTCCTCGACCGCGACCTCGGCTACATCCACGAGCACCCGGCCCAGCTGGCCATGCTCAAGTCGGTCGGCAAAGACGCCTTCCGCATCCGCAACCCCGAAACCGCGCTGGCCACGCTGCGCGAGGCCGTGCGCCTGGCGCAGACGCCGCCCTGCGGCCCGGTGAGCATCGAGATCCCGATCGACGTGCAGAAGATGAAGCTGGACCTGCCGGCCGATCTCTCGCCCCTGGCCGTGCCGCCGGTGCAGCCCAACCTGGCCGCGGTGGACCAGCTCGCCGAACGCCTGCTGAGCGCCAAGCGCCCCCTGCTGTGGCTGGGCGGCGGCGCGCGCGGCGCCAGCGCGGCGGCGCAGCGGCTGGTGAAGATGGGCTGGGCCGTCGTGTCCTCCGTGCAGGGCCGTGGCATCGTGCCCGAAGACCACCCGGCCTCGCTCGGTTCCTACAACCTGCAGAAACCGGCGGAAGAGTTCTACGAAACCGTGGACGCGCTGCTCGCCGTGGGCACGCGCCTGCGCAGCAACGAAACGCTGAACTACAAGCTCAAGCTGCCCGCCACGCGCTACCGCATCGACGCCAATGCGCTGGCCCACAACCGCGGCTACACCAGCGAACTGTTCGTGCACGGCGACGCCGAGATCACGCTCAACGCCCTGGCCGACCGCCTCGAAGGCCGCATGCAGATCGACCCGAAGCTCGCGGCCGACGTGAAACGCGCGCGCGCCGAGGCCGCCTCGCTCGTGGACGGCACGCTGGGCCAGTACGTGAAGCTGAAGAACACGCTGGCCGAGGTGGTCGGCAAAAACCTCTGGTGGGTGCGTGACATCACACTGTCCAACAGCATGTGGGGCAACCGCGCCCCGGTGCTGGACCACCCGCGCGCCGGTGTGCACGCGCTGGGTGGCGGCATCGGCCAGGGCCTGGCCATGGGCGTGGGCGTGGCCGTGGCCGACGCCGAACACCAGCTGGGCCGCCGCACCGTCTCGCTCTGTGGCGACGGCGGCTTCATGCTCAACGTGGGCGAACTCGCCTGCGCCGCGCAGGAGAAGGCCAACGTGGTGTTCCTCGTGATGAACGACCAGCGCTACGGCGTCATCAAGAACATCCAGGACGACATCTACGGCAGCCGCCACGCCTACGTGGAACTCCACACGCCCGACTTCGCGCAGCTCTGCGCCAGCCTGCAGGTGCCGCATTTCAAACTGGCCGATCCAGCCACCACCAGGGACACGCTGCAGAAGGCCCTCGCCCACGGCAACGGCCCGGTGGTGGTGGAAGTGGACATGAACGCCTGGGGCCCCTTCGCCGTGAAGTTCGCCGGCCCGCCGAAGAAGAAGGAAGAAGCATGAGCGTGAGCGCAGCGCCGGGCCGCCCCAAGCAAGCTCGCACCGAAGTGCGCAGCACGGAGGTACTTTCATGAGTGCTCAACAGGTCACGCTCATCGGCTGCGGCGCCATCGGCCGCACCCTGATCGCGCGCATGGCGGACCACCCCACCGTGCGCATCACGCACGTGGTGGTGTCCGAAGGCCACACCGCCGAATGCCAGGCGGCAATCGGCAACGGTGTGACCGTGTGCAGCGAAGTGCCACCCGAAACCACGCTGCTGGTCGAATGCGCGGGCCATGGCGCCATCACCGACCACGTGCTGCCCGCGCTGGAACGCGGCATCGAATGCGCCGTGCTGTCCATCGGCGCGCTGTCGGAAAACGGCCTGCCCGAGCAGCTGGCCGACGCCGCGCAGCGCGGCGGCACGCGCGTGCACCTCCTGGCCGGTGCCATCGGCGGCATCGACGCCATTGCCTCGGCCCGCCTGGCCGGCCTGGACAGCGTGACCTACACCGGCCGCAAGCCGCCGCAGGGCTGGCGCGGCAGCCCGGCCGAACAGGTGACCAACCTCGACACGATCACCGAACCCACGGTGATCCTGGAGGCGACGGCACGCGAGGCCGCGCACCTGTACCCCAAGAACGCCAACGTGGCCGCCACCGTGTCGCTCGCCGGCCTGGGTCTGGACGCCACCCGTGTGCGCCTGATCGCCGACCCGACCGTGACCGAGAACATCCACGAGATCGACGTGCGCGGCGCCTTCGGCGAGATGCGCATCACGATGCGCGGCAAGCCGCTGCCCGACAACCCCAAGACGTCGGCGCTGACGGTGCTGTCCGCGCTGCGTTTCCTGAACAACCGCACCGCCTCGGTGACGATATGAAGCCCACCCCCGCGCCGCGCTTGCAGCGCGTCACCCCCTCAAGGGGGCGGCGTCTGGGACCGGCATAGCCGGATCCGCGACGCCTCTGGAACAGCAGCCCCCCGCGCCGACAAGAGAGCCACTTCATGACCGAACAACTCCAGAGCTATTTCGCGGGCCGCTGGCGCGATGCCTCCGGCCCCGAATACACCACCGAATACCCGCACGACGGCAGCACCGTGGCGAAGCTGCACGCGGCCACCGCCGCCGATGTGGACGAGGCCGTGCAGACCGCCGAGCGCGCACGCCAGCAGCCCGCCTGGGCCAGGCTCAAGCACCACGAACGTGCGGCCCTGCTCTACCGCATCGCCAGCGGCATCCGCGAGCGCGGCGAGGAACTCGCGCAGCTGCAGCGGCTGGACAACGGCAAGCCCATCAAGGAATGCCGCGCGCTGGTGGCCAGTGCGGCCGGCACCTTCCAGTTCTTCGGCGCCGCCGCCGAAACCTGGGAAGACACCATCACCCCCTCGCGCGGCGACTACCTCAGCATGAGCGTGAACGAGCCGCTCGGCGTCGTGGGCGCCATCACCCCCTGGAACAGCCCCATCGCCAGCGAGGCCCAGAAGCTCGCACCGGCCCTGGCCGCCGGCTGCGCCGTGGTGTTCAAACCCGCCGAGATCACGCCGCGCATGGCCATCGAGCTCGCCAGGATCGCGCAACAGGCCGGCGTGCCCGACGGCATCATCAGCGTGCTGCCCGGCAAGGGCAGCGTCGTGGGCGACGCGCTCGTCAAGCACCCGCTCATCAAGCGCATCGCCTTTACCGGCGGCACCAACGTGGGCATGGGCATCCAGCGCCTGGCGGCCGAGAAGTTGATGCCGACCTCGCTCGAGCTTGGCGGCAAGTCGCCCACCATCGTCATGCCCGATGCCGACCTGGACCACGCCGTGGCCGGCGTGCTCTACGGCATCTTCAGCTCCTCGGGTGAATCCTGCATCGCCGGCTCGCGCGCCTTCGTGCACGAGAGCGTCTACGCCGCATTCAAGGCCCGCCTGCTCGAAGGCGTGAAGCAACTGCGCGTGGGCGACCCTGCACTTGAGAGTACGCAGATGGGCCCGCTGGTGAACCTGGGCCACCGCGCCTCGGTGGAGAAGTACGTGCAGATGGGCCGTGACGAAGGCGGCACCGTGCTGTGCGGCGGCGAGCGCCCCAGCGGCGGCTACTTCGATGGCGGCAGCTACTACCTGCCCACCATCTTCGAAGGCCTGCCCAACCGCGCGCGCATGTGCCAGGAAGAGATCTTCGGCCCGGTTCTTGCGTTGCTTCCGTGGAAGGACGAGGACGACCTCATCGCCCAGTGCAACGACAACATGTTCGGCCTGGCCTCGGGCATCTGGACGCGCGACTTCAAGAGCGCCTGGCGCATCGGCCGCGCGCTGCAGACCGGCACCGTCTGGGTCAACACCTACAAGGTCTTCTCCATCAGCACGCCCTTCACCGGCGTGAAGATGAGCGGCTACGGCCAGGAGAAGGGCCGCCTCGGCATTCTTGAATACACAAGCCAGAAGAGCTTCTATTGGGGACTGAACGAATCGCCCATGCCATGGGCGACCTCCTGAAACTTTTTGCCAAGCAACTCCATGTCAACCCGCAGATCCCTCATCGCCCTCGCCACCGTTCTCGCTGTTTCCAGCACCATCGCCCAGGCACAGACCCCCGCCGAAAAGCACCTCGCTTCCGACAAGTTCACCCTCGTCGTGCCCTTCCCCGCCGGCGGCGCCATGGACGCGCTGGCCCGCCTGCTGGCCGACGGCCTGGCCAAGCGCTACGACCAGGCGACCGTGGTGGACAACGCGCCGGGCGGCGCGGGCACCATCGGCATGGGCAAGGTCAAGCGCGCCAAGGCCGACGGCCACACCCTGCTGGTGATTCCCGCCGGCAACCTCACCATCAACCCCACGCTGATGCCGAAGTTTCCCTTCGACATCCAGAAAGACTTCGTGGCAGTGGCCATGCTCGCCACCACGCCGAACGTGCTGGTGACCACGCCCAAGACCGGCTTCAAGAACGTGAACGACGTGATCAGGCAGGCCAAGGCGAAGCCCGGCTCCCTGTTCTACGCCTCCACCGGCATGGGCAGCGGCCTGCACATCGCGGGTGAACTGTTCAAGGACCAGGCCAACGTCGACATCCAGCACGTGGCCTACCGGGGATCGACGCCCGCCATCAACGACCTCATGGCCGGCACCGTGCCGCTGATGTTCAGCAACCTGCCCACGGTGCTGCCGCATCTGGAGAGCGGCCGCCTCGTCGCACTGGGCCTCACCGACCGGGCGCGCTCGCCTTCGGCCCCCGACATTCCCACCCTCGCCGAGCAAGGCGTGCCCGGCGTCATCGTGCCGTCGTGGTATGGCCTGCTCGCACCGGGCGGCACGCCGCCCGACGTGGTCGAGCAGCTCTACAAGGACGCCACCGAGATCCTGGCGCAGCCACAGGTGCGCGAAGCCCTCAAGGCGCAAGGCATGACCGAATGGAACATGAAGCCCGCCGCGTTCGACGCGTACATCCGCGAAGAGACGGCGCGCTGGGCCAAGGTCATCCAGGCCCGCAACATCACGATGGAATGAACACCATGACCACCCGCCGTACCCTCATCGCCCTGGCTTCCCTGCTCGCTTTCGCAGGCGCCACCGTTCACGCACAGACCGCTGCCGAGAAGCAGCTCGCCGCCGACAAGTTCACGCTGGTTGCGCCATTCCCTGCGGGTGGCCCGATCGACACCCTCGCCCGCGTGCTGGCCGACGGCCTGGCCAAGCGCTACAACCAGATCGCCGTGGTCGACAACGCGCCCGGCGCGGCCGGCAACATCGGCATGGACAAGGTCAAGCGCGCCAAGCCCGATGGCCACACGCTGCTCGTCATTCCCGCTGGCAACCTCACCGTCAACCCCACGCTGATGCCGAAGTTCCCGTTCGACATCCAGAAGGACTTCGTGCCCGTGGCCATGCTGGCCAAGACGCCCAACGTGCTGGTGACCAACCCGGCCACCGGCATCAAGAGCGTGGCCGACCTGATCGCACAGGCCAAGGCCAGGCCCGACTCGCTCTCGTACGCCTCACCCGGCGTGGGCAGCGGCCTGCACCTGGCGGGCGAGCTGTTCAAGTCGCAGGCCAACGTGGACATCCTGCACATCGCCTACAAGGGCACGCCGCCCGCCATCAACGACCTGCTCGGCGGCACCGTGCCGCTGATGTTCAGCAACCTGCCCACCGTGCTGCCGCACATCAAGAGCGGCAAGCTGGTGGCGCTGGCCGTGACCGACAGCGCACGCACGCCCACGGCCCCCGATATTCCGACGCTGACCGAGCTGGGCATTCCGGGCGTGGTGGTGCCTTCGTGGTATGGCCTGATGGCCCCCGGCGGCACGCCGCCCGACGTGGCCGCGCAACTGGCGCGCGATGCCGCCGCCATCCTGGCCGAGCCCGCCGTGCGCGAGCGCCTGCAGGGCCAGGGCCTGAGCGCATGGGACATCCAGACCGCCGCGTTCGACACCCACATCCGCGACGAGACCGCGCGCTGGGCCAAGGTCATCAAGGCCCGCAACATCACGATGGAGTGATCGCCATGAGCGACGCTGCGCCGGACACCGCCAACGTGCTCATCACCATCGTGCTCAGGCACCACGCCGGCCTCACGCTGGACGACGTGCAGGCCCGGCTCAAGGCCAGCGAATGGTGGGAGCGCTTTCCGGTGGAAGGCACGCGCGTCGTGTCGTGGACGGTGGCAATGGGCCTGGGCCAGATCGTCACGCTGGAGGTACCGCCCCACCTGCTCGGGCGCGTCAACCTGGAACTGGAGCGTTCGGCCTGGGGCGTGTTCACCACCGAGTGCTACCCCACCTACGACTTCGTGCCGGTGCGCGAACGCATCAAGGAGCGCGTGCGCGCCGGAGGCCAGTGATGGCACTTGCAGAAAAAATCCAGGCACCCCAGGTGCCCGACCTGCCCACCGCGAGCTGGACCAACGGCTACCGCATTGGCCAGGACGTGGTGATGTCGGGCATGACCGGCCACCCCGCCACACGCCAGGCCGCCGAGCGCGGCGAACCGCTCGGTGCCTACGACCAGACGCTGGTGGTGCTGAAGAAACTCGAAGCGCTGGTGACGGCCGCCGGCGGCCACCGGCACAACCTCGTGAAGACCGTGGTCTACCTGACCGACATCGCCGACAAGGACGAGGTGGGCCGCGCGCGACGCGACTTCTTCGGCGCGCACACGCCGTGCTCCACGCTCGTCGCGGTACAGGCGCTGGTGTTCCCCGAACTGTGCGTGGAGATCGACGCCTGGGCGCGGCTCGATGTCGATCTCCGCGAAGCGAAACCCCTTTCCTCCAAGGACAACTGAACATGGACCTGGGCATTGCAGGCAAGAAGGCGCTGGTGTGCGGCGCGAGTTCCGGGCTGGGCTATGCCTGCGCGGAAGCGCTGGTGAAGGACGGCGTGCACGTGGTGGTGGTCGCGCGCACCGAAGGCCCGCTGCGCGAAGCCGCCGAACGCCTGGCCGCGCACGGCGCGGGCGAGGTGAGCTGGGTGGCGGCCGACGTGACCACCGACGAAGGCCGCGCCCGCATCTTCGCGGCACACCCCGATTTCGACATCCTCGTGACCAACGCGGGCGGCCCGCCGCCGGGCGACTTCCGCCAGTGGGACCGCGAGACCTGGCACCGTGCCATCGACGCCAACATGCTCGCGCCGATCGAGCTCATCAAGGCGACGGTGGACGGCATGATGGCGCGCGGCTTCGGCCGCATCGTCAACCTCACCTCCAGCTCGGTGAAGTCCCCGCTGGACGGGCTGGGCCTGTCCACCGGTGCGCGCGGCGGCCTCACCGCCTTCGTCTCGGGCCTGGCGCGCAGCACCGTGGCGCGCGGCGTCACCATCAACAACCTGCTGCCCGGCACCTTCGACACCGCGCGCCTGGAAAGCAACTTCGCCGCCCAGGCCAAACGCGAAGGCAAGACCGTGGACCAGGTGCGCGAGGCGCGCCTGGCCAAGCACCCGGCCCACCGCATCGGCCAGCCCAGCGAACTCGGCCACACCTGCGCCTACCTGTGCAGCGTGCACGCGGGCTACATCAACGGCCAGAACATCCTGCTCGACGGAGGCTCCTTCCCCGGCGTGTTCTGACCGCCCCGCATCTGCCCTCCGGTTCCGTCTGCGTTCTATTCCAAAAACCACCCTGGAGACAACGACCATGATCGCCCGCCGCCCCCTGATGCTCGCCACGCTGGCCGCCGCCGCACTCGCCCTGCCGGGCGCCGCTGCCCTGGCCCAGACCTACCCCAGCAAGACCGTCACGCTGGTCGTCTCCTTCCCGCCCGGTGGCGACACCGACGCGCTGGCCCGCACCTTCGCCGAGAAACTGCAGGCGCGCCTGGGCCAGCCGGTGGTGGTCGAGAACAAGACCGGCGCCAGCGGCACCATCGGCAATTCGTTCGTGGCGAAGGCCGCACCCGATGGCCACACCCTGCTGTTCACACCCAACACCTTCGCCACCGCGCCGCTGGTGCTCAAGCCCGGCACCGGCGCGGTGTACGACCCGCTCAACGACTTCACGCCCGTCCTGCTCGCCGGCACGCAGTCCCTCTTTCTCATCACCCACGCAGGCTCGGGCCTGAACACCGTGAAAGACGTGGTGGCCGCCGCCAGGAGCGGCAAGATCGGCAACTACGCCAGCCCGGGCAGCGGCTCGCCCATGCACATCCTGGGCGAAATGTTCAACCGCTCGGCTGGCGCGAAGCTCACGCAGGTGCCCTACCGCGGCAGCGGCCCGGCCATCGTCGACCTCGTGGCCGGCCACATTCCGATGATGTACACCACCCTCGGCCCGGTGGCGCAATACATCGCCCAGGGCAAGCTGGTGAACGTGGCCGTGGCCGACCCGCAGCGCTCACCCCTCGCGCCCCACGTTCCCACCCTGGCCGAAGCCGGCGTGAAGGACGCAGAGGTCGGCGCGTGGCAAGGCTTCTTCGGCCCGAAGGGCATGCCCGCCGAGGTGGTGCGCACGCTCAATGGCCACCTGAACGAAATCCTGAAGATGCCCGACGTGCAGGCCCGCATGCAGACCATGGCGCTGATTCCCGCCGGGGGCGAACCCGCCGCGCTCGCGAAGATCAACGCGCACCACAACGAGCGCTACGGCAAGGTGATCCGCGAAGCCGGCATCAAGGCCGACTGAGCACGGCAGCACCGCCATGAAGGAAGTCATCGACGTCGGCCTGCCGCCGTTCAAGCAGCCCTTCTCGTGGATGGTGCGCGCCGGCGGCGTGCTCTACACCGCCCATGGCCCGGTGCGCGAAGACGGTACGGTGGACACCACCGGCACCATCGAACAGCAGGCCCGCCTCACCTTCAGCAACCTGCAGCGCGCCGTGGAACGCGCCGGCAAGACCCTGGACGACGTGGCACAGGTGCTCATCTACATGACCGACGTGGCCGACATGCCGGCCATCGACGCCGTGTACCGCGAGTTCTTCCGCGCACCGTGGCCCAACCGCTCCAGCGCCGGGGTGGCGCTGGTGGTGCCGGGCATGAAGATCGAGATCGTGGCCTACGTGGCGTGATGCCCGAACGCCATCGCGCGCTCAATCGTTCACATTGAAGACCGTGTCGCCCATGGACGGGCTGGTGCTCACCACGGCGTAATCGACCCGCTGGTTGCAGCGGTGCAGCGGCTGAGCCTGCGTTCCAGCGTTCTTGCAGGCCACGGGTTCGACCTTCACCGCACGCCAGGACGCATACCCGGGCCGGCCACTGGCATGCGCGGCGACCTGCTGGTCAAAATGCGCTTCCTGGCGGGCGCGTGCCCGTGCCACCTGGTCCGTCGCGTCCTGCGACCGGCGCGTGCCGGTACCTTCGGTGTAGTTGATGCGGTACGTCCAGTGGTGCAGCGGTTCGCGTTCCGCCGGCACCGTCGCCTGCCGCATGCGCTCCTGCACCTCCACGCGGGCCTGGTCCAGCCGCGCCTGTGCGTCGACACGCGCCGCTTCGGCCCGACCGTGATCCCTGGTGGCCTGTTGTTGCGCGGCCCGCCACCGCTCTTCACGGGCTCGCTCGTTGGCCTGGGCCTGGATGTTGTTCATTGACTGCTGGTGGATCGCCGACACCCGTGCGCTGTCGCGCTGAAAGTTGCCGAGGCCTTCAGCCACACCTTGCGCGGCCCAGTTTCTGTTGCCCGATGGAGCGTCGTCCAAGTCAGCGGCGTCGCGGTTACCAGCCCGTCGGCGCGCAGCCGCCTCGGCCGCCTCAGACTCGGCCAACACGCGCTCCGCCTCGCGCAACGGCGCCTCAATGGCCTCGATCTTCTTGTTCAACGCCATGGATCGCTGCAGCGAAAGCTCATCGCCGTTGGCGCGCGCCTTGTCGTACCAGTGGCGGGCGAGTTTCAGGTCCGAGCTTTCGTACAACTCGCCGAGGCGGCGCTGGGCGAGCATGTATTCCTGCCGTGCCGAGCGCGAATACCACACGATGGCCTCGGTGCGCGAAGCCGCTACACCAGCGCCGTGCTCGTACAGATAACCCAGGTTGTACTGAGCGACCCGGTTGCCGTTCTCGGCAGAAAGTCGTGTCCAGGCCAGCGCCGCAGCGGGGTTCTTCTTGACGCCCTGGCCATTGAAGATCAGCTCGCCCAGCAGCCGCTGCGCCTCGTCATTGCCGCCATCGGCCAGCGGCGAGAGGATGCGGACCGCCTCGACGTACTGCTTGGCCTCAATGGCGGAGACGCCGTCTCCCACGGTCTGCGCGATCACCCCGGCCGGCAACAACAGGCCGGCGACCATGGCGTGGAACACCCAACGTGTGGCGCAGTGCATGGCCTCTCCCCGCCTGTTCAGAAGAGTTCGCCCGGCTTTTTCTCGGACTTGGCCCGCTCGGTCATGCGGCGCGCGGCCTCGATCGGGCGGCAGAGCCTGCCCGCATGAGCGAAAGCGCTTGCAAGGCGGTTGGCCAACACCTCATCGCCCAGAGCTGCAAAGCTCATGCGATCCGTGGCACGTCTGGTGTCCGGCTTGCCGCTCACTGCAATCAATGGAACGATGTCCTTGTAACTGCCCTGCAGGAGCACCCTTGCCTTGGGGTCTTCCGGTCGGGTGTAGCCCATGGTGTTGACGCGGCGCAGGAGCTGGTTCCCATTCACGGTCCCGATGTCGCCGCCGGGCAAGGCCTCTTCGGCGATGTCACCCAGCATCCCGTCCATGGTTTCGGGGAGCACCCGATCGCCGCTGCTGCTGCTGAGGCCACCCGTGATGTTCACCCGCTCGATCTGGGCCACGTTGAACCTGCATTCGTCGTCAGCGGGAAAGTGGGCAACGTAGCGAACGGCGTAGGTGTCGAACCGCATCCCTTCGTAAGAACTGCGCTTGTCGACCTTCAGCCATCCGACCTCTTGCAACTTGTCTGCAATCCACTGCTTTGTCTGTTCCAGCGTAGGGCCAGCCTGGGCCTGTGCAGCCGCACGCGGCATCGGTGCCTCACCGAGTTGCGCGTAGGCCGGCAAGGCGCATGCCGCGCCCACCACCCACACCACCAGAAGTTTTTTTGTGTGCGTCATCCTGAATCTTCTCCTCCATGGTTTGCGCTGCAAGTTTAGCGACCCACCTCGCAGCATCTCGAGCCGGTCTGCGCGCGCATCGAGAACAATTCCTCGTCTCCGCTGCCTTTCAGCCACCCCCAGCCTGCCCATCGCATGGGGTGGTCGCCTGCGTGGTTTGAGGGACACAACCCCTGCCTTCAGCCGTTCTGCGACATGAAGCGGACAATCAGGGCCCAACGTTGTCTCCAGGCCCCGACGCCGCGCATGCCCTCTCCCTCCTCGCCACCCAACGCCACGTCAGAGAACGGGTTTTCCTTCAAGCGGCTCGCCGTCCCCATCTTCGGCCCTTCCCTGCTGTTCAGTCTGGGTGAAGGCGCCATCCTCCCGATCATCCCGCTGGTGGCGCGCGAGCTGGGTGCCTCCGTGCCGGTGGCCGCGCTCATCGTCGCGCTGATGGGCCTGGGCTCGCTGCTCAACAACATCCCCGCCTCGCTCATCACCATGCGCTTCGGTGAACGCTGGGCCATCGTCACCGCCGGCCTCTGGAGCGCCCTGGGCATGGCCCTGTGCGTGTTCACCTCGCACCTCGCCCTCTTCGCCGCGGGCTGCCTCATGGTGGGCATGTCCCGCGCCGTGTACAACCTGGCGCGCCAGAGCTACATGGCCGAAGCCGTGCCCATCGCGTACCGGGCGCGGGCGCTGTCGACCCTGGGTGGCGTGAGCCGCATCGGCAGCTTCATCGGCCCGTTCCTGGGCGCTGCGGCCGTGTACGCGTTCGGCCTGGCGGGCGCCTTCGGTGTCGGCATCGCCGGTGTGGTGGCGGCCGCCGCCCTTGGCGCGCGCGTGCCCGACCTGGAGACGCCGCCCCTGGCACCCGGCCAGGCGCAGCCCGCGGCCACCACCATCGTCTCCACCCTGCGCGACCACCGCCGTGTGTTCCTCACGCTCGGCATTGGCGTGGTGCTCGTCAGCGCCGTGCGGGCCTCACGCCAGGTGGTCATTCCGCTGTGGGCCGACCACCTCGCCCTGGCACCCGCCGTGGCCTCGCTCATCTACGGCCTGGCCGGTGGCATCGACATGCTGGTGTTCTACCCCGCCGGCAAGGTGATGGACCACAAGGGCACGCGCTGGGTCGCGGTGCCCTCCATGGTGATCATGGGCACGGCGCTGCTGCTGATGCCGTTCACCTCCGGCTTCACCACACTGCTGCTGGCCTCGCTGGCCGTCGGCTTCGGCAACGGCATCGGCTCCGGCATGATCATGACCCTGGGCGCCGACCACTCGCCACGCCACGGCCGAGCGCACTTCCTGGGCGTGTGGCGCCTCTTGTCGGACATCGGATCGTCGTGCGGCCCGGTGTTGCTGTCGTTCCTGGCGGGCAGCCTGTCGCTGGCGGCGGGCATCGGCGCCGTCGGGGTCATTGCCTTCGGCGCGGCGGGGGCGCTGGCGTACTGGATACCGAGGTCGCGGGCGCTCGGGCGCTGACGGCGCCCCGCCTTCCGCGCGACACCCGCATGTGTGGGCACTGTCCTACACCGCGCCACAGCCGCAGCCGCTAAGTTCCAGTTGTCAGCCCCAGACCGGTGCGCGGCCCATGCGGCCCCGGTTGCACCCAAGCGGCACATCACCATGGACAACAGCAACAACAACCAGGACGTGCTGGCGCGCACATTCATCGGCAACAGCGAAATGGCCAGGCTGATGCGTGCGCACGACTGGAGCACCACTTCGCTCGGAGACCCCGCCGGCTGGCCGCTGGCATTGCGCTGCGCCGTGCAGATTCTGCTCACCTCCCGGTTCGAGATGTGGGTGGGCTGGGGCCCCGACGTCGCCTTCCTCTACAACGACGCCTACCGCCCCACCCTGGGAGGCAAGCACCCGCGTTCGCTGGGCATGCCCACGCGCGAGCTGTACCCCGAGATATGGGATGAAGTGGCCCCGAGGTTGCGCCGGGTGTACGAGCACGGCGAATCCACCTGGGACCGCGCGCTGCTGCTGGTTCTTCACCGCCACGGCTACCCCGAGGAGACCTACCACACGTTCTCGTACAGCCCGCTCAGCGGCGACGATGGCCAGGTGGAGGGCATCTTCTGCGCGGTGAGCGAAGAGACCGAGCGCGTGATCAGCGAACGGCGGCTGGGCTCGCTGGAGGCGCTGGCCACCTCCATCGCCGGCACCGAACAACTCGAAAGCTTTTTCCCTGCGGTGGCGGGCGCGGCCGCCAAGGCGAACCGGGACATCGTCTTCAGCGCCCTCTACCAGCTGGACGAAGCGGGCACGCCCCTTCCGCTGTACGAGGACCTCGGCGGCGCGGCACCGGAGCCCCGCACCACCTGGCGGCTCGACACCCTGCGAGAAGCACCGCCGCTCTTTGCCGTGCAGGCCCCGCCCGGCCTGCCCTATGGCGCGTGGCAGGTACCGGCCACCCAGGCCGCCGTGATCGCCCTCTCGCACCCCGGCCAGGACCACCCCACCGCGGCGCTCGTCATCGGCCTGAACCCCATGCGGCCCCTGGACGATGACTACGCCAGCTACCTGAAGCTCTTTGCCGGGCAGGTCTTGGCCCGCTGGACGAGCCTGGAGGCCCGCCGGCGACTGGCGACGGAGGTGGCCGCGCGCACCGAGGAGCGCGACCGACTGCGCGCCATGTTCAAGGACGCACCGAGCTTCATGGCCCTGCTCTCGGGGCCGGGCCATGTGTTCGAGCTGGCCAACGACGCCTACATGCGCCTGGTGGGCCCCCGCCCCCTCATCGGCCTGTCCGCACGCGAAGCCCTGCCTGAGCTGAGCGGACAGGGCTACTTCGAACTGCTCGACAGGGTGTACGCCACGGGCGAGGCGTTCGTGGGCGAGGCCATGGCCGTGCGCATCCAGCGCGCGCCGGGTGCGGAGCCGGTGGAGAGGTTCGTCCACCTCGTCTACCAGCCCCTTTTCGTGGCGGGCCGTGTGCAAGGCATCTTCGTCGACGGCTACGACGTGACGCACCAGAAAAACGCCGAGCACGCGCTTCGCCAGTTGAACGCGACCCTGGAAAACCATGTGCAGGCCCGCACCGCAGAGCTGGAGCTGGCGCTGGAGCGCCTGCGGCACGAAGGCGAAGAACGCAGCCGTGCCGAAAAAGCCCTGCAACGGGCGCAGAAGATGGAAGCCCTGGGCGCGCTCACAGGCGGCGTGGCGCACGACTTCAACAACTCGCTGCAAGTCATCAGCGCCAACCTCCAGCTCCTGGCCGTCTATACCAAGGGCCAGCCGCTCGCCCAGAAGCGCGTGGAATCCGCGCTCAGCGGGGTGGAGCGCGGCGCCCGGCTGGCCTCGCAACTGCTGTCGTTCGGCCGCCGCCAGCCCCTGGAACCCCGCGTGGTCAACGTGGGCCGCTTCATTCGCGGGCTGGAAGAAATGTTGCGGCGAACGCTGGGCGAAGGCGTCGAGGTGGAAACCGTCATCTCCGGCGGCCTGTGGAACACATCGGTCGACCCGAGCCAGGTGGAGAACGCGGTGCTCAACCTCGCCATCAACGCGCGCGACGCCATGGACGGGCACGGCAGGCTCACCATCGAGGCCGGCAACGCCTTTCTTGACGCGGACTACTGCAAGCAGCACGACGACGTGCGCCCGGGGCAGTACGTGATGATCGCCGTGACCGACACCGGTTCAGGCATGCCGTCCGAGGTGCTTGATCGCGCGTTCGACCCCTTCTTCACCACCAAGCCCGAAGGCAAAGGCACAGGCCTGGGCCTGTCCATGGTGTACGGGTTCGTCAAACAGTCGGGCGGGCACGTCGTCGTCTACAGCGAGGTGGGCGAAGGGACGACCGTCAAGCTCTACCTGCCGCGATCCATGCAGGTGGAAAATGCCCCTCCGCCGGGCGTTGCCGATGGGCCGGTGGAAGGCGGCAACGAAACCGTGCTGGTGGTGGAAGACGACGAGGAAGTGCGCGAGACGGCTGTGGCCATGCTGGCCGGCATGGGCTACCGCGTGCTGCGCGCCCGCAACGCCGACAGCGCGCTCATGGTCATTGAAAGCGGCGTCGCCATCGACGTGCTGTTCACCGACGTGATGATGCCCGGCCGCCTGCGCAGCCCCGAACTGGCGCGCATCGCCCGCCAGCGCCTGCCCGGCATCGCCGTGCTCTTCACCTCGGGCTACACGGAAAACGCCATCGTCCACGGTGGCCGGCTCGACGAGGGTGTGGAACTGCTCTCCAAGCCCTACACCCAGGAGGCCCTGGCGCAGCGCATTCGCCAGGTGTTGAACACCGCCCGGCAGCGCGCCGCGCCACCGCAAGCGCCCCCCACGGCGGCGGTACCCGGGCGCTTCAAGGTGCTGATGGTGGAAGACGACGAGGCCATACGCACCACCGCTGCAGACCACTTCCGCACCCTCGGCCACGAAGTGATGGAAGCGGCCACAGCGGGCAGCGCATTGCTGACCCTGGGTGGACAGGACCACTTTGACGCCCTGCTGCTCGACCTGAACCTGCCCGACATGAACGGCGCCGACCTGGCGCGCGCCGCCCTGCGCACCAGACCCCGCCTGGGCGTGGTGTTCGCCAGCGGCGCACAACCCGCCCCGGGCCACGAGCTTCCGCCCGGCGCCAGGTTGCTGCTCAAACCTTACGACACCAACCAGCTCGTTGCCGAGTGTGAAGCGGCCATACGCGCAGCGAGCGCGAGCGAACCCAAGGCCTAGCGAGCGGGCAAGCCTCACCCCGCCGTTGCAATCGACTCCGTGTAGATGAAGCTGCTGCACGCCGCCACGAAAGCCCGTGGCGTCTGCTGCGCGCCAAAGCCATACACCCGCAAACCCTCGCGCCGCACACCGAACGCCAGCGGCGTGAGATCGCTGTCTGAAGACACCAGGCACACGCCATCGAACTGCCCCGTGTTCACCAGCGACATGGCTTCCACGCTGAGCATCACGTCTGCCGCGTTCTTGCCCCGGGTGTACGGAAAGAGCTGCACCGCCTCGATGGCGTTGTGCAGCAGCACGTTCTTGAAGCGGCCCATCTGCGGCCGGGACCAATCGGCATACGCACGCTTGACGACGAGCACGCCATAACACGCGGCGCGCAGCAGGATGGAACGGATCAGTGTGTGCGAGACGTTCTCCGCGTCGATCAACACGGCGAGCTTCTGTTGCTTGTGCTGCAGCTTCGGCATGCGGTGGCTTCCCTTCCCTGTTCGTTGGCTGTTCGGTGAGGTGAACAGCCGCCGCCACGTGACAGAGTGGCGGCGGCCCGAACGGGGTGAGAACCGGGAACTTCCTTGCGAAAACCGGCAGGCCTCGCGGCCTCCCATCCGGGCCGCCATAAAAAGCGAGCGCGAACGACAAAGGCCGCTGTGCTAGCGGTGTACAGCGGCCTTCAAGCCGCAAAGTTGTTCCGGGTTCTCACGCCCGGCTCACCTTTTTCGTGAGCGGGTGGGACTTTACATCAATAAACGCGCTCAGCACTGGTAGACGAACTTGGAACAGCTCCCCCCTCACTAATGTTTGAGCTTGTGGCAGGTAGACGTAGAAGCCAATCGCTCCTTAGATTGATTTAAGACGCAAAAGCCAATGCCGCAAGCCAAATCCCCATACCTTTCAAAAATCCGTAGAAAATTGCGGTCGCAATTGCGAAAATTGTTGATTTATGAGATTTGGCAAGAAATTTTGTCAGCCTTTGCCTATCCCCTGAAGTAATCTCAAACACAGGGATTGCATTCATCCGAGAAATATGTTTGGCAAAAGCACGCATCAATATCCAAGAGATATGTCGAGACATCAAAAAAGCAATACCAGTACCCATTGCCCAAGCTAAAGCAGTTCGCAAGCTTTCGGCTTTATCTTCGGGAACCATGTGAAGCCATAACCCGATGGACGCTGCCAAGGCTATCATCGGAGTAACCGCCACCACATAACTTCCGATTAGAGCCTCCCTGTCATCTAGCCACCTTATCAAACCAAAAGTCGGCTCCGCCTTAGGCAACGCCGCAACCCACTCCGAAACAACTGAAAGCAACTCCCCACTAAACCTCCCGTCAAAAAAATCCACTCTACACGAGACAGGAGCCATCGCTTCTTTGTCAAAGCTTTCTAAGTCTTCTGAGGAAAGTGACATAGCCCGTTGAATCAACATTGCCGGGTTAGGCTTTTCACCCACTCTCACATATACGGAATGAAGATGCTCTTTTCCGTCTGCGCAAAACAAAAACTGCCACCGCAAAGAAACTGAACTGGTAGTCGCAGTTATCCTGGTATCAAAAGACATCGCCTGATCGATATCCGCGAATGTGATTGTTTTGTCGTTGGCAAGCTGGAGAGAAACCGAAACTTGAACGGAGTCAATTTGATGAAGACGAAGTTTACTGACTATTTTCCAATGCAAGTCACTCAAAGCAGCAGTATTTACTCGTACCGCTTTGGGATAAAACTGACTTTGCGAATTCTGCGAGGCAGAGGCAATACGGAGTACAGCTAGTTCAGTGTTGGATTCATCATCGTGAGTAACGGTCACATGAAAGTCTTTCATCCCTATCCCCCTTGTTGCATCTTGAAAAGATAAGTTGCGAAAATCATCCACAACAACGAGTAATCATACGTAACCGACAGCTCTTTTGGCATCCCATAGTTGTGCAGCGCTATGACCAACATCACGGCGAGGCCTTCAAAATGCGGGAAAGCGAGTGCCTTAGCTATACGCGACTGCAAACCGGCCCTATGCGTGGACAGTAAAGTCAAAGGATGCAGCATGACCTCACCCAAGCCTTGGCCTTCGCCGAATGGCTCGGCAAGCACTTCATACCCGTGCTCGCCGTCGCCCTGGTGCTGGCCCTCCTCGCCACCACCGCCCTCGTCATCGCCTACCGGCACTCCAGCGTGCGCAACGCCTGGAGCAACTGGCCGCGCCCTCTTCTGCTCGGCGTCTGCCTCGCCATCGGCGCGGGCATTCTCATCGGCACAGCCTCGCTGTTCGCCGAGATGCTGGAAGCGTTCGATGCGGACGAGGAGATTGGCCGGTTCGATGAGCGGCTGACGGAGACGCTGGCGCGTGAGCTGTCACCGGCTGCCCTGCGCTTCTTCGGCACCTTGACGCACCTGGGCGACCCGATGCCGTTGACGCTGCTGGTGATTGCCCTGGGTGTGGTGCTGCTGGTGCGCCGGCACACCGCGCTGGCCCTGGGCTGGGTGGTGGCGTGTGCGGGGGCGGGTGCGCTCAACCAGTTGCTCAAGCGCATCTTTGAACGGGTGCGGCCTGTGCACGACCACGGCTTTGCGCAGGCCGATGGCTACAGCTTTCCCAGCGGGCACACCTCGGGTTCGCTGGTGGTGTACGGCATGCTGGCCTACCTGTGCCTGCGCCTGTTGCCGCCGCGCTGGCATCTGCCCAGCGTGCTGCTGGCGGCGGCGCTGGCTTTCAGCATTGGCTGGAGCCGCGTGGTTCTGCAGGTGCACTGGGCGAGCGATGTGGTGGCGGGGTTCGCGTTTGGCGTGGCGTGGTTGACGCTGTGCATTGCGGCGCTGGAGTTGTCGCGGCGGTTCGCGCGCGCTTAGCCAGTCGTCAGCCCTGGCAGCCATCTCGGCCAAGCCGTTGAAGGGAAGGAGACGTTATGGGTCGCAAGGAATTCGAAGCCTCTCTCGCAGGTGGCGCGCACGCCCGGCTGGCGCGCATGGCCGGGCAATGGGAAGGCCGCTTCCGCCTCTGGTTCGAGCCGGGCACGCCAGCCGAAGATTCGGTACAACGCGGCAGCATTCGCGTGCTGCTGGGTGGGCGCGTGCTGTTGCACGAGTACGCCGGCCACTGCAGCGGTGAGCCGATGGAGGGCGTGGCGCTGATCGCGCACCACCTGGACGAGCGCCGCTACGAATCGGCCTGGGCGGAGAGTTTTGGCACGGGCACGTCCATCATGTTCAGCACCGGCACGCCGGGCGACCCGCGCCTGGCGATGCTGGGCAGCTACGCCGACGGCCAGGGCGGCGAACGCTGGGGCTGGCGCACAGAGATTGACCAGCCCGACGACGACACGCTGGACCTGCGCATGTTCAACATCTCGCCGGCCGGTGAAGAGGTGCTGGCGGTGGAGGTGAACTACCGCCGCGTTTGAACAGGGTCAGTCCGCGTCCACAGCGGCCGGCGCTGGGGTGGGCCAGCCGAGCGCAAGGCCTGGTTGCTCCGCCAGCATCTGGCTGAGCACACGGGCCAGCGGCTTTTCCGAGGCAGTTTTGGGAATGGCCTTCAACGGCAGCACCTGCTGCAGCACCACCGGCCTGGGCAGTGCGGCGCGGAGTTCGGCCACCGCAAGGCGCTCGTCTGCAGGCGCGTTCTGTGCGAAGACGACGGCCGCCACCACGTCAGACTCGCCGGGCACGCGGGACGCGGCGGGCACGCCGAACACGAAGACGTCGTCGACCAGGCCTGTTTCGGCCAGGGCCTTTTCGATGGCGGCGGCGTCGATGAAGTCGCCGTTGCGGCGGATGCCGTGGCCCATGCGGAAGTCGAAGAACAGCCAGCCGTCGGGGTCGCGGTGCACGACGTCGCCGGTCCACAGCCAGCCATCGCGGCATTTGGCTTGCGAGGCTTCGGGCTCGTCCACGTAGTGCACCTGGAACGGCGTGCCGTCTGAAGCGCGGATCAACAGTTGGCCGCGCTCGCCGGGTGCCACGTCTTGCGCCGCGTCGTCAACGATGCGAATGCTGAGTGTGGGTGGCGGCTTGCCGATGCTGCCTGCCGGCCCCACCCCGGGCGGTTTGATCGTGAGCCCGCCTTCTGCCGTGCCGTAGAACTCGAGCAGGCTCACGCCGAAGCGTTGCTCGAAGTCGCTCCAGATGCTGGCGGGCATGCCGGCCGACACGACGAGCCGCACCGGGTGGTCGCGGTCGGCGGGTGTGGGCGGGGCGCAGTAGATGGCGGTCGTCATGCCGCCGAGCAGGGTGAGGCTGGTGCAGCGGTGCTCGCGCACGGTGTGCCACATGCGGCTTTTGCTGAAGCGGCGCGAGAAGACCACGGGCAGGCCACGCACCAGGGCGGCGCCGAGCGTGACCAGCTGGGCGTTGGCGTGTGTGAGCGAAAGGCCGGAATACAGCCTGTCGCCCGGTTCGTAACCAAAGGCGGTGGCCGCCAGCCGGGCGGTGTCGGTGAATTTGCGGTGGCTGTAGACGATGCCTTTGGGGTTGCCGGTGGTGCCGGAGGTGAAGAGGATCTGCATGTCCTCGTCCGCAGGGCGCCGATGCGCGGCGATGTCGGGCGAGGCGGTGTTGGCAATGAGGCTGCGGTAGGGCACCACGCCGGCGGCGGGCATGGGGGGTGGATCGCCCAGCACGGCGATCTGGCGCAGGCTTGTGCAGGTGTTGCGCACCGCCAGCGCGCTGGGCAAGGCGGGCGGTTCGGCCACCAGCAGCGCGCAACGGGTTTTGGTGAGCATGTAGGCCAGCCGCTCGGGGGGTGTGCGGGCGTCGATGGGGACCAGCGTGAGCCCGATGAGGCTGCTGGCAATCAGCATGTCCACGAATTCCGGGTGGTTGGCCATGAGCAGCGCGGCGCGGTCGCCCGGGCCAAACCCTTGCTGGTGCAGGCCGGTGGCCAGCCGCGTGGCGGCGTCCCACAGTTGCGCATAGGTTCGGTGCTCGGTGCCTTGTGCGGGCGGCGCGGCGTGGTCGATGAAGGTCAGGGCCAGGCTGTCGCCGCGCTCGCGCGCCAGCGCCTCAACCAGATCGGCGATGGTGTGCAGGGTTGCAGGTGCCATCGTCAATCTGCCTTGATGCCCTTTTCGCGGATCAGCTTGCCCCATTGCGCCGACTCCTGGCGGGTCAGCTGATCGAGTTCGCTGGGCGAAGAGCCTTGGGGGTCAAGGCCCATTTCGCCGAGGCGCTTGCGCAGCTCCGGCTCTTGCAGCGTGGCCTGGATGGCGCGGGACATTTGGTCCACGATGGCGGTTGGCACGCCGGCAGGGGCCCACACGGCGTTCCAGCCGGTGAGTTCGAAACCGGGCACGGACTCCTTGAGGGCGGGCACCGACGGCAGCGCGGCCAGCCGCTCGCCCGTGGTGACGGCCAGTGCCTTGACCTTGCCGCTGCGCACCAGCGCCACGGCCGAGGTCTGTGTTTCGATCTTGACCTGGATCTGGTTGGCCATGAGATCGGTGTTGGCCGCGGCACTGGTGCGGTAGGGCACGTGCAGCAGGTCGATGCCGGCGCGCTGCTTGAGCAGTTCCATGCCCAGGTGTGGCGCACTGCCGTTGCCGAAGGACGCGTAAGTCAGCGCACCTGGGTGGGCGCGGGCGTGCTGGATCATGCCGGCCACGTCGTCAAAGGGCACGTTCGGGCCGGCAATGAGGACATAGCCGCCTTTGGAGATCAGGCTCACGGGGGCGATGCCTTTCACCGGGTCGTAAGGCAGCTTGGCGTAGATGTGCGGGTTCATGGTCATCAGCTGGTTGAACCCGAAGAGAAAGGTGTAGCCGTCAGGGGCTGCGTTCAGGGCTTTGTCAGCCCCCAGGATGCCGGAGGCGCCCGGCGTGGGTTCGACCACGATGGGTTGGCCCAGGCGCTGGCCGAGCCGGTCTCCAATGAGGCGGGCCATGATGTCGGGGCCGCTGCCTGCACCGGCGGGCACGACCAGGCGGATGGGCTTGGCGGGCCAGGGGGTTTGCGCCAGCAGCGCGGGGGCCAGCGCCATGCCGGCGAGCAGTGTGGTCACTTGGCGGCGGGTGAGGGTTCTCTTCATGTCATGTCTCCTGGTTTTGAGGGGGTTCAAGCTCGGCCTGGGCGCGCTGTGCCCAGCAGGGTGACGCACGCGACGGCCTCTTCGTTCTCGATGAAGCCACCGCCGTTCTCGGCCAGGGCCACCCGGGCACCGTCCACTTGCCGCGGGCCGGCCCGCCCGCGCAGTTGCTGGGTCAGTTCGCCGATTTGCATCAGGCCGGTGGCGCCGATGGGGTGACCTTTGGATTCGAGCCCGCCCGACACGTTGACGGGAAGCGAGCCCCCGAGCGATGTGGCGCCAGATTCGGCAAAGCGTCCACCGTCGCCGGGGGCACAGAAGCCCAGCGCCTCGGTCTGCAGGACTTCACCGAAGGCGGTGGCGTCGTGCACCTCGGCCACGTCAACGTCGGCGGGCCCCAGGCCGGCGCATTCGTACGCGGCAAGTGCTGCGCGATGCGTGATGGCCTGCGCCGCATCGTCGTCGCTGCGCGGCAGACCGCTGACCAGTTCGCAGGCCAGCACGGCCACCGGGGTCGCGCCGGGCAGGCGCTGCAGCCCGGCGGCGTTGCAGACCAGCACGGCGGCGGCCCCGTCTCCGATGGGGGCGCACATGGGCAGCGTCAGCGGATAAGTGATGGCGCGGCCCGCCAGCACTTCGTCCACCGACCAGGGGCGGCGGTATTGGGCGAGCGGGTTGTGGACGGAGTGCGCGTGGTTCTTGGACGCCACGACCGCCAGTTGCCGTTGCGTGAGACCGTGGCGCTGCATGTGGTTCACGGCCAGCGCGGCGTAGATGTCCATGAAGATGCTTCGCTCCGAGGAGGCGCCCTCTTCCATGGGGACGCCGGCGGCCTGGTTCAGGCGCGCCAGGTAGGCGAGCAGCTCGTTTTGGCGGGTGACGTCGAACCCGCCGCCGAACACCTCGAAGGACTTGGCGCGGTCGGCATGGAACAGCTTTTCCGCGCCCACGGCGAGCGCCATGTCGGCGCTGCCCGATCGCACGCTCTGGCAGGCCAGCCAGAAGGCGGTCGATGCGCTGGCGCAGGCGTTTTCGACGTTGATGATCGGCACACCCAAGATGCCCAGGTCGCGCAGAACAACCTGCCCTGCCACCATGTGCTGCCCCTGGAGGTAGGACGCGGCGACGTTGGAGAAGCAGGCCATGTCCACGTCCCTGGCGGTGGCGCCGGCATCGGCCAGCGCGGCGCGCACGGCGGTGGCAGTGAGTTGGTGCAGGGAGGTGTCGGCGAATTTGCCCGTGGGTGTCATGCCCACGCCAACGATGTAGACCTCGTGGCTCATGCCGTGTCTCCCGCCACAGGCTGGACGATGGTGTTCTCCAGCACGCCGATGTGCTCGGCCTCCAGCTCGATCCGGTCACCGGGCCGCAACAGGCGCCCGGTCTCCACGCCGCAGCCGCGCGCGAAGGTGCCTGACGCAAACACTTCACCCGCATGCAAGGTGCAGGACCGGCTGGCGTAGGCGATCAGGTCTTCAAAGCCGATTTCCATGCTGGCCGTGTTGTCCACGGTCTGCATCTCTCCGTTGAGCCGCGAGGTGACGCGCAGCCTGTACAGGTCCGGCAACTCGTCCAGCGTGACGATGCAAGGCCCGAGCGCATAGGCACCGTCGAAGTCCTTGCTCTTGCCCGCGGGCTGGCCTTCGGCCGCCTGCACGTCGCGGGCGGTGAAGTCGTTGAACAGCGTCACGCCCAGAATGAAGTCCCGAGCCCGCTCGCGGGCAATGTCTTTGCCCGTGCGACCGAGAACGACGGCCAGCTCCAGCTCGTAGTCGAGCTTCTGGGCGAATGCGGGCCATTCGATGGCCTGGCCGGGCCCGGCGAGGTTCAGCGGGTTGGCGGTGTAGAAGCGCGGCACGGTGAACCAGTTGGGCGGCAAGTCCAGTTGCCCATCCAGGCGCGCCGCCTCCAGGGCTGCTGCCGGGTCCGGGCTGGCTTGAGCGCGCTGGCGCGCGCGCATTTCCAGGAAGAACTTCGGGTGCGCGGTCATGGTGCCCCAGTCCCGCATCAGCGGCGGTCGCGCCAGAGGGGTCAGCAAGGTGTAGCCGCCGGCCGGCACCTCGTGAGCGCCACCGGGCCTGTGTGCCTCTGCGTCGCGGCGCGCCTGCGTGAACGCTTCTTCACCGCCAGCGATGAAGGCCGCCATGGAGGCAAAGCGCGCGTCACCAGCGTGCAGGGAGGTCAGGCACAGGACGGTGCCGTCGGTTTGAAGCAGGCCGAGGCGGGGTGCCTGCGCGGGCACCGTTTGGTAGCTGACGAGTTTCATGCGGCAGCCCCTTTCCCGGAAAGAAAGGCCACGGCCCGCGCGGGTGCGGCGCTGGTGCGTGCCAGCTTGATGGGGAAGAAGCCGACATGAAAGCCACTCACGGGCAGCGCCGCGAGGTTGCACAGCTGCTGGACGATGAAGGCCTCGCGTTCGGTGATGGCCTTGTGCGCATCCCAGAGGTAGCGGCGGTCGTTGGTGCGGCGGAAATCCGCCGCCATCGTGGCGAATGGCCGATCCCAGCCGACCGCATCGGTGCCCAGCACCTTGGCGCCCAGGCCGGTGAGATGGAGCGTGCTTTCACGCGTCATGCCGGGGTACTGGAAGAACCCCGGGTCTCCCATGCGAAAGCGCTCCTGCCCCGTGCGCAGCAGCACGGCGTGGCCGGCAACATCGTTCACGCCAGCGGCGTCCATCGCCACGTTCAGCATCTCGGGGGTGATCGCGCCACATGGCGTCACCATGGCGCGCAGGTCCAGAACAACACCGGGACAGAACAACTCGTCCAGCTCGATCTGGTCGATCGTGCGTGCCGGTTGGCCTTCACAGCGCGAACCGCTGTGCATCGGCGCGTCCACGTGCGTGCCGCAATGAGACGACATGTCGGTCAGCACTTCAGACCCCCAGCCCTCGCCATCGGGAAGGTCTTCGTGGGTGCAACCGAAAAATTCGCAGAAGCGGTCCTTGCCTTCGGCTTCGTCAGGGCGCTGGTATTCGATCTTTGGGGCCACAACGCCGGCCGCGGCGCTTAGCGCGGGTGGAAGAAGGTCTCGGTCGTGGGGATCAAGCAGTGTGCTGAGGTCGATGAGTTTCATGTTTATACGTCCGTGTAACTTAATCTTATACGGTCGTATGATTTTTTGTCAACAGGCAGAATCACCCATCCAAATTGAGCGCCTTGCGAGGGGCGCGGGAGAGCACATGGCCACGAAGAAAGCGAGTCCGGCTGTCAGACGCAGGCGGACGCAAGACACCGGTGAATCCGAGCGCCCCAACACGCGCGAGCTGATCCTGGATGCGGCAGAGCAGTTGTTCGCGGCTCAGGGTTACGGAGGAACGAGCATTCGGCAGATCGCAGAAGCTGCCGAGGTCAACCTCGGGATGTTTCAGTACTACTGGGGCTCCAAGCAGGCGCTCTGCCAGGCGGTGCTGGAGCGCCGTCTCGGGCCCATCATGGAGGAGCGGGTGGCGCGGCTTTCGTCGGCGATGCAGACGCAGGCACCCATCGAGGAGCTTCTTCTGGCCGCCATGGAGCCTTCCCTGCGTGTGACGGGTTCCAGCCCTGAGCAGCGCGACGCGTTCCGGAGTTTCTACGGCCGCATGCTCGCCGACCCTTCACCGGAGATGCGCGAAGCGATGGGCGCGATCGTCGACGGGTTCGCCAAGGAATTCATGCAGGAACTGCACCGGCGTTACGCGCACATCGACGACAAGGAGTTCTACTGGCGCATGGTGTTTCTCTTCGGTGCCTTCTTCTACGCGCACAACGCACACGACCGCATCCTGACGCTGCTGGGTGCACAGATCACGGCCCCACCGATCGAAGACGCGGCGCAGTATCTGGTGCGCTTTGTCGCTGACGGCCTGAAGGCGGCGCCGCTGAGCGAGAAGGCCGCGCCTGTTCAACGCAAGCGGAGCAAGGCGACTTCGCGCTGACTTCAGTTCCCCGCAGCCGCCCGCTGGGGGTCGGTCATCGCCGCCCGCCTCGCCACCTCGCGCTTCGCGTACGCCGTGGGCGGCAGGCCAGACCACCGGCGGAACGCGCGCGCAAACACCTTGTCCGACTCATAGCCCGCGCCCTGCGCCACTTGCGCCAGCGGCAGGTGCCCGGCTTCGAGCTGTTCGGCGGCGAGGGCCATGCGGTGGTTGCCGAGGTAGCCCATGGGCGTGTCGCCCACCAGGGCCTTGAAGCGGTCGCTGAAGCGCGAGCGCGACATGGCGGCTTCGCGGGCGAGAGTCTCCACCGTCCAGCTGCGTGCGGGGTCGCGGTGCATGGCAGAGATGGCGCGGGCGATGGCGGGGTCTGAGAGGCCGCGCCACCAGTTGGCTTCAGCAGGCGCGGCGCCGCGCAGCAAGTGGCCGCGCAGGATGTTGATGAGCAGCAGCTCGCCCATGCGGCTGGCGGAGAGGCGCCAGCCGGGGCGCTGGTCGAGCGTTTCGGTGACCAGCGTTTCCATCGATGCCGCGAGCACGGCCGCCGTGGACAGCTCGCTGGCGCGCACGTGGATGAGCGGTGGCAGCGCGCTGAGCACCGAGTGCCGGCAGTAGGCGGAGAACCAGAGCAGCGCGCTGAACATCTCGCAGCCTTCGCCGCCACCGCCGTGCCGCAGGTCCAGCGGGGCTTCGTCGCGGGCGCCGGGGGTGCGCTGCGTGAGCAACTGGGCGAAGGAAACGGTCGGCGCGTCGGCCGTGGAGCCCATGCGGTGCGCGGCACCGAGCGGCATCATGACCAGGTCACCGGGTTCCACACGCACCGGGCCGTTGCCGCCCGCGGCCTCGATCCACCACGGCGCACCGCGCGCCATGCGGATCATGGCGGAGCCGGCCACGCCGTTGGAATGCAGACCCCAGGGCGCCGAAAGATGGAAGCGCGCGGTGACCGCGCGTTCGGCGCGGCAGATGGCGAGAACCTCACTCAAGACATCCATGTGGCGCGGGTTTGTTACGTAGGCAAAACACGGAAAAAGGTCTGGACGAATCGTACCCATTTCGGGCGTTCGTGCGGTTGAGTGCAGGAAGCGTGCACAGAACAATGCGCCTTTCGTCAACGCAGGAGCAACCCCATGAGCAGCAGTCTGAAGATCGGTATCGCCGGTGGTGGTGTGGGTGGCCTGGCCGCCGCCATCGCGCTGCGCCAGCAGGGCCACGACGTGACGGTGTTCGAGCAGGCCAGGGGTTTCTCGCGCGTGGGGGCGGACATCAACCTCACGCCGAATGTGGTGCGCGCCATCGACGGTCTGAACGCGGGCGCGGCCATTCGCCGCACGGGCGCGCAGCCCACCTTCCGCATCAGCCGAGACTGGGACACGGGCAAGGAAACCTCGCGCCTGGGCATGAGCAACATCGCCGAAGAACTGTACGGCGCGCCGCAGGTCACCATCCACCGCGCGGACATCCTCGCCGCGCTGGCCGAGCAGTTCCCCATCGAGAACATCCAGTTCGACAAACGGCTGAAGACGCTCACGCAGAACGACGCGGGCGTGACGCTGCAGTTCGAGGACGGCAGCGAGGCGACGTTCGACGTGGTGGTGGGCGCCGACGGCATTCACTCGCGCGTGCGCACCGCGCTGTTCGGCGAAGAGAGCCCGCGCTTCACGGGTGTGGTGTCGTTCCGTTCGGTGGTGCCCACCGAGCGCGTGAAGCACGTGCCCGAGATCGAGGCCTTCACCAAGTGGTGGGGCCCGAACCCGCAGAGCCAGATCGTCACCTTCCCGCTCAACCAGGGCAAGGAGACCTTCGTGTTCGCCACCACAGGCCAGGAGAGCTGGACGGAAGAGTCGTGGACGAGCCCGGGCGACGTGAACGAACTGCGCGGTTTTTACAAGAACTTTCATGCCGACGCGCGCGCATTGCTGGAAGCCTGCGACACCACGCTGAAAAGCGCGCTGTACGAACGCGAGCCGCTGCCGCAATGGTCCAAAGGAACGGTGACGCTGCTGGGCGACGCCTGCCACCCGATGCTGCCTTTCATGGCGCAAGGGGCTGGCATGGCGATTGAGGACGCCGTGGTGCTGGGCCGTGCGCTGGCCGGCGTGAGCACCCGCGCGCAGGCCGTGGAGGCGCTGCGCCGCTACGAGAAGACGCGCATGGAGCGCACGGCGAAGATCCAGATCGGCTCACGCGGCAACCAGTGGATGAAGACGCAGGGCAATGCCGACTGGGTCTATGGCTACGACGCGTGGAACACGCCGCTGGAGCGATGAACACCCCCCTGCGCCGCTGCGCGGCTTCCCCCCTCTGTGGCGCGCCTTCGGCGCTTCGAGGGGGGACGGCATCTCGGGCCGGCGGAGCCGGACCCTTGGTGCCTCTGGACTGCACCGCTTCATGCGGTGCGGAACGCGCTCCGGCGTGCTTCGTCTGAATTCTTTCCCCCACTTCAACCCTGGAGAAGCCACCGTGAACCACCCCAAGCGCTCTTTCACCTTGTGCCTTCTCGGCACCGCGCTCGCCGCTGCCCTGCCCTTCGCCGCCACGGCGCAGGCCTTCCCGAGCAAGACCATCACCATCGTCGTGCCCGTGCCAGCCGGCGGCGGGCCTGACCTGGCCGCGCGCGTGCTGGCCGAGAAGATGGCCGCGAAGCTGGGCCAGCCCGTGGTGGTGGACAACCGCCCCGGTGCCGGCACGCTGCTGGGCGCCGCCGCCGTGGCCAAGGCCGCGCCCGACGGCCACACGCTGCTGCTCACGCCCAACACCATGGCCATCTCGCCCCACGTGATGGCGCCTGGTGCCGGTGGTGGCATCGACGTGCAGAAAGACCTTGTGCCCGTGATCGCGCCCGCCACCACGCCCATGGTGCTGGCAGCCAACCCCACGCTGGGGGCCACCAATCTCAAGGCCGCGCTGGACGCGGCGCGCAAGACACCCGGCCTGCCTTACGGCAGCGCGGGCAACGGCTCGCCCATGCACTTCGCGGGCGAAATCCTCAAGCGCCAGACGCAGGTGGACCTGATGCACGTGCCCTACCGGGGCGTGGCACCTTCGCTCACGGCCGCCGTGGGTGGTGAGGTGAAGCTGCTGTTCACCGCCCTGGGCGGCGCGGTGCCCCACATCAAGGCCGGCCGGCTGGTGCCGCTGGCGGTGATCGAGAGCAAGCGCTCGGCCCTGCTGCCCGACGTGCCCACCGCCACCGAGCAAGGCGTGCCAGGCGTGGAAGTGAACGCGTGGTACGGCGTGTTCGCCCCGGTGGGCACGCCCGCCGCCGCCATTGCACGCATCAACCAGGAAATGAACGACGCGCTGCAGCTGCCTGACGTGAAAGAGAAGCTGATGGGCGCCGGTCTGGAAACACTGGGTGGCACGCCCAAGGTGCTGGCCGATTTCATGAAGGCGGACAACGAGCGCTACGGCAGGCTGGCGAAAGAGTTGAACATCAAGGCGGACTGACCGCCTCCACCACGTATCGCCTCCCCTGGTGCAAGGGGAGTGAAGCGAATCCGGGCGATCCATAAGACGGTTTCATGACCGCCCTGTTAGGGCGGAAGTGGGCCGTCTCACTGTTTTTGGGGATGGGCGGCGGGGCGCTGCCTCCGCAGAATCGGGCCACCGCGCCACGCGGATAGAAAGGCCCGATCCATGAAGACCCGTTTGCTTGTCCTCGTCTGTGTGCTGAGCGCCTCAGCAGCCACGTGGGCGACCGCCCAGACCGCGCCCCTCAACGCATCACCCACCAGCGAGTCGCGAGACGCTTCGCTTGCCTACTTCGGCACCTCGAATTTCGTCGTCGGAAGAATCGGCCGGGATTGCCTATCGCTCGTGGGGCGCCCTGAATCTCCCCAGGACTTGGTGGCGGCCTGGCAGCAGCGCAACGCCAGGTACGCGCTGGCGGCCGACAAATACATGGAAGCCCGCCTGGCCGAAGCGGAAGCGAACGGCGGCAAGGCCAAGCGGGACTCGGTCATGCAGGAACTCAACACGGCTGTACAGAACGGCGCATCGGTCATCGTCAAACGCTGGACCAACCACCCCGACAAGCCCGAGGCCTGCAAGAAAGCACTGTCGCTCATTGACTCAGGAGCGTTCGACATCTCACCGAAGTCGCCAATGTTTGGTGAGCTGGAGGCGATGGTGAGTTGGGCGGAAGGGCGGTAGTTGGCTTTGAAAGACTGGGCGAACTGGGCAAGAACGAATTCAACACGGTTGAAAAAATAGGCACGCCCATCGCACCAGATTCAAAGATGCCAATGACCGACGAACTGAGTGCAACGCGACACTTGGACCGTGGATGCTTCGCCGTGCAGACGGAGCTTTTGCATGCAAGGCGTGGGGAGTGTGTGCAGTCACCAAAGTCCCCGAGCAAGAAGCTACGGCTTCACTGCATTCAAAGCGATTGAGCAATTTTGTACAGAACCACGAAAGACACCAATGAAGCTGAATCGATCAACTTTCTGGACGCGGTTTTTTGCCGGAGTTTTGCTGGCAGTCGTATTTGCCCTGTCTGCGTGTGCGACAGGGCCGAAGCTGGTGGCTCATGCATTTTCTTTTGATGGTCGAAATGACGAATGGGCCGCACAGGTAGACCTGCTGGAATACAGCTACGGCGACCAGTACCACATGGTGCGCAACAGCGTCACGAATCCTCGCAGCCCGGTGTTCAAGGGACTTGCAGCGCTGCCGCCGAGCACTAGCGTAAACGGCTCCATGCCCGTAGGCGAGTTTCTCTATGTGAAGTGGCGCATCAAGGCAACCGGTGAGGTACTTGAGGACCGAGTGGAGCTGCGCAACCTGCTTCCCTCGAACATGTTTGACCATCGCATCACCTTCGCCATCGACGGCAAGCAACTGTACGTGTACCTCGTCACGCCAACGCCAAGAGACTCCAAACAGCCTAGGGCCTGTTAACACAATCTCAGGCCATCAGCGACGAGCACGAAGCTGATGAAGCCCAGGAACATGAGGTCGAGTTTCTCAAACCGCGAGAAGA